>NZ_WWHU01000001.1:3132168-3758601 GCF_009862785.1 Gordonia sp. SID5947
CGCAATGCGAGGATCTCGGCATGGGCCGTCGGATCACCGTCGGCCTCGCGACGGTTCGCGGCGCGCGCGATCTCGATTCCGTCCGGGTCGAAGACGACGGCTCCGATCGGTACGTCGTCGACGCCGGCGTCACCGGCGGCGGCCAGCGCCGAGCGCATCATGGTCTCCCAGACGGCGCGCGGCGGTCCCACGTCAGGAGTCAATGACCCAGCGAGTCGAGCACCTTGGACAGCTCGTCTGCGAATCCGAGCCGCGCGGCGATCATGCCGACCTGCTCGTCGGCATACAGGTCGGTGTCACCGACGATCACGCTCATCACGGCATCCGGCAGACCCAGATCGGCCAGGATGCCGAGGTCCCCCTCTTCCCAGGGGTCGATGTCGTCGAGTTCGTCGGGATCGAGATCGGGGACGTCGATGTTCATCGCATCGAGCGCGTCAGCCGCGACGTCGTAGTCGACACCGGCGGTGGCGTCCGAGATCAGCAGTTGCGCACCCGACGGTCCGGGTCGCACCACGATGAAGAACTCGTCATCGACGTCGAGCAGACCGAACACCGCACCCGCGGCGCGCAGATCACGCAGCTGACGTTCGGCGTCGTCGAGGGTCAGCAGAGCCGACGGCTTCAGCGCACTGACCTTCCATGCACCGTCGTCGCGTACCACCGCCACCGCGAAACCCTCGATCTCGTCGTTGACGTCCTGCTTGTTCGAACCACCCGATACACCTGCGCCGGCACCTGCCATGCAGGTCACCGTAGCCGTAATCCTCGGGCCACCCAAGTCTCGGTGCCTCGGCTCGCTGTTCGGCGAATGGAACCGGTATGGGAATCTGAACAGGTGACTGCCGCGGCTGCCCGTCCTGCCCCGTCCGCCGACGCTCCGGTCTGTGTACTCGGACTCGGACTGATCGGCGGGTCGCTGCTTCGCGTGCTGCACGACGCGGGTCGATCGGCGTTCGGGTACAACCGGTCCGCTGAGACGGTGTCGGCCGCGACGTCGGACGGCTACCGGGCGTCGACGGACCTCGTCGCGACGTTGCGTCAGGCCTCCGCAGACGAGGCGATCGTGGTGTTGGCGACGCCCGTCACCACCATCGACGATCTGCTGCCCAGCATTGCCGAGCACGCCGCGAACTGTCTACTCACCGACGTCATCAGCGTCAAACAGGCGGTCGCCGAGTCGGTGACCCGGCTGGCACCCGGCGTGCGGTACGTCGGTGGCCACCCGATGGCGGGGACGAGCCGGTCCGGTTGGGCCGCAACAGATCCCGAGTTGTTCCGGGACGCGATGTGGATGGTGACGACCGAGGATCACACCGACCCCGACGACTGGCTGGCGATATCCACCCTGGCCCGGACGGCCGGCGCGTTCGTGGTACCTGCCGCAGCCGGGGCACATGATCGTGCGGTCGCCGCGATCTCGCATCTGCCGCACCTGACGGCCGCGGCCACCGCTGCGGTCGGGGCCGGTGAGAGTGATCTGGCGCTGCGCCTCGCGGCCGGCAGCTTCCGCGACGGCACGAGGGTGGCGGGTACCGCCCCCGCGCTGCAGCGAGCCATGTTGGAAGCCAACGGCATAGCGCTGCTCAACGTGCTCAGCGAGACCATCGACCGATTGATCGCGGCGCGCGACGAACTACGGGAGAAGGGCAGCGTCGAGATCGTCGTCGACGACGGCCACCGCGCACGATCGGCCTACGAGGCGATCGCCGGCGCCGGCCCCGCGCCGATCACCGGTGTCGCGATCGGCCAGGACGGCTGGGCCCAGGAACTACGGCGGCAGGCGCATCAGGCGCGGGTCTGGCTGGGATGAATCAGACGCGGGTGGCCAATCCGGGGTAATCCACCACGAATCCGTTGTCGTCGACGGTCAGCGTCGAGGTGGCGACCGGTGAGACCACCGCGATCGATCCCTCACTCGCTGTGTAGTGCAGCGTCGCCGGTTCGACGATGCCGGCGGGGAGATAGAGGTAGGCGACCGGCACGTCGATCTCGCCGGCGCCGCTCTGCAGTCCATGACGGCGGATCGGCAGGGCGTTGAACATCGGCGACAACGCGAGGTCGACATCTTCGGCGCCGTTGAAATCCTCGCGGATGGTGCCCTCGGAGGTCTGCACGAGCCAGTTGTTCTCTCCGTCACGCGTGATACCGAGCTGTGTTTCCCCACTCGCGCGCAGCAGATTGACGGAGAGACGCTTGGTGACGCCGCTGTCGTTGGTGACGAGTTCATAGGAGGCCGAGAACGCCTCGTGCTCCTTCGAGGCCGCCGCAATGATGCGGCCATAGGCCTTGATGCGGGCGCCGGTGACGTGCAGGCGTACCTGTTCTAGCCGGTCAGCGCCCTCGCCACGCCACGTGACCATGGTCTTGAAATCGGCAGACGGCGCTGTGCCGTCGTGCGCAGCGGTGCCCTCTGGGGCTGTCTGGGAAGAACTCACGGATCTACGGTAGCGACCCGAGTGCGTCGATACACAGTCGATGCGAGCGACAGGGACCTCGGCTGGTGACGTCTGTCACTCACGCGCGGCAGGAAACCGTTCGTCGTGGTGACTGGGCGCTGATCCGATCGGCCGCCACCGGCCGGCCGTCGACCTTGATCAGGCATTGCGCGTCTCCGTCGCCGGCCAGGACCAGGACCCGCAACGGATTGGCCGTGCCGGTGAAACTGACCGTCCACGTGGTCGGCGCACCGATCGTGGTGCGCAGACCATCGGCATCGACGTAGAGGATCGTGGTCGGGCTCGATGCGGTCACCTCGTAGACGATCTCCTTGCCGGCCGGGGACCCGGGAGAGTTCGGTGCTCCTGGCATCTCGTCGGTGTCGCCACCGGGCGGCGCGGTGGGCGTCTGGGTCGGAAGCTGCGTGATGATCACCGGCATCTCTCGGTCCGCGGTGGGCGGTGGGTCGTCGCGCAGCGACGCCCGGCCCACCGTCACGGCCAGGAGCCCGAGGGCCGCCACGGCCACGAGGGCCAGCACGCCCACGAGACGGCGCTCCGACGACCGGACGCGCACAGCGGTCGGGGCTTCGTCGGTCAGAACGCCGGAGTCGGGGGCCTCCGTGCCGTCGACCGCGGTCGACGGCTTTTCCGGCTCACCGGGCACAAAGATGGGCCGGCCATCCGGTGCGTAACCCAACGGCGGGTAGAGATGCGGGTAGAGCGGAATCCGGTAGAGATCGTCGGGCGGTGGAGGGGGCCGGTCACCCGCACGAGGCGGCGGCCCGCTGGGCTGTCCCATCCTCGCCTCCCGTCCCATCACGTCGCCGACTCACCGACGTTCGCCGGCAGTGGGTGCGCACACCCACACCTCGACACTACGACGACCGGCGAGCGACGTCTGCCGCCACGGTGAGCTTTCGCGGCTTCGACCCGTGCCCGCGACCTCGGCTGAGGTCACGGGCACGAAAGAAGGTCGCGGTCGTGGGGACGGACCTCATCGACTGGGCGGGAGCGCCCCCTAGTCGGTGTTGACGACGTCCGTGGTGTCGAGGGTGCCGGGAGGGCGCCCACCGAAGATGAACTTCGCGTTCTCGAAGAGCAATGGGTACAGCAGGCCACCGATGAGACCACCGATGAGAGGCGCCACCCAGAAGACCCAGAGCTGCCCCGGCGCGCCATCGCCGTTGAAGAAGGCAACACCGGTCGACCGGGCCGGATTGACCGACGTATTGCTGATCGGGATCGAGACGAGGTGGATCAGGGTGAGGCTGAGACCGATTGCGAGGGGACCGAAACCCTTGGGCGCCCGCTCGTCGGTGGCACCGAGGACCACGATGAGGAAGAAGGCGGTCAACAGGATCTCCGCGATTATCACCGAGGTGAGCGAATAGTCGGACGGTGAATGCTCACCATATCCGTTGGCCGCCATATTTCCTTCGGCCTCGAATCCCGGCTGTCCTTTCGCGATGATGTAGAGCACCAGACCAGCCAGCAGGCCACCGATCACCTGGCAGACCCAATAGCCGGGAAGTTCCTTCCACGGCATGCGGCCACCGACGGCTGCACCCAGTGAGATCGCGGGGTTGAAATGGGCGCCAGAGATATGCCCAACCGCATACGCCATGGTCACAACGGTGAGACCGAATGCGAGCGCCACACCCAGAAAACCGATTCCGACCTGAAATGTGTCTTGACCATCGTCGGATTGAGCAATTTGCTTGGCGGCGAAAATCGCGCTGCCGCAACCACCGAACACGAGCCAGAAGGTACCGAATAACTCCGCTGCAAGTTTCGCCACAGGCGATGGAGAGGTCATACTGATCCTTTCGCTAGGTCCGCGCATAGGTCCCCCCGCGTGGACACGGTAACCGAAATGGACAGAAGTTCGGTGAATGCTGTGAAAACTGTGATATCCGGTCAGGAATCGTGACCGCGGAGCCGCAATGCCGGAATCACATGTTCGATCACGAGTGGCGCAAGATCATCGGGCATCGAACATCCATTCACGTTCAGCCATCTGACCTCGTCGATCTCGGCTGCCGGCGAAACGTCGTCTTCGATGAGCGCACATTCGAAAACCGTTGCGATCACATCGCATCCGGCCTCATTCGCGGCCGCCGAACGAAATCGGCCCCACTCGTACAGGTCGGCCTCGTCAACGGCGAGACCGACCTCCTCCGCGCATTCCCGGACCGCCGTCCGCACCGCAGATTCGCCCGGTTCGGGTTTACCGCCGGGGAGCATGAATCGCTGAGTGCCACGTTTGCGCACGGTCAGCAGAAGTCCGTCGCGGTCGCGGATCACGACTCCGCTCACGACGATGGGTGCGGGGCTCGACACCCGGGAGATGTTACTGCGCCGAACGCCGGGATTCGCAGCACGAGGTCATGCGCGGAACTCACAATTCACGACCGTCGATGTGGCAGAGTCGCACACTGTCACGGGCACGCGAGGGGCACGATGGAATCATCGTTCGCGACAGTCGGGCTGCCGTTCGCCCTGGCGGTCATCATGTTCGGGCTGGGGTTGTCGCTCTCGGTCGCCGACTTCCGGGGCGTGGCAAAGAACCCTCGGGCGGTCGCGATCATCCTCGGGTGTCAGATCGTGGTGCTGCCGTTGCTCGGATTCGGACTCGCGGTCGCGTTCGGCCTGCAACCGTTGCTCGCCGTGGGATTGATGACGCTCGCCGCTGCGCCGGGTGGCACGGTCGCGAACCTCTACAGTCATCTGTTCCACGGCGACGTCGCGCTGAACATCACGCTGACCGCCCTCAACTCGATCCTCGCGCTCATCACGTTGCCGATCGTGGTCAATTTCTCGGCGGCCTGGTTTCTCGACACCGCCGACGGCATCGGTGTGCAGCCGGCCAAGATGCTGCAAGTCTTCGCGCTGGTCCTGATTCCCGTGGCAGTGGGCATGCTCGTCCGCGCGCGTGCGCGCTCGTTCGCCGACCGCGCAGACCGGCCGGTGCGGATCGCATCGGGCGTCCTGATCGCGGTGGTGGTCGTCGGCGCGCTGCTCGGCGAGGACCGGGCGCTCGAGTACGCGACCGAGGCGGGCGCGGTGACCGCGGTCTTCTGCGCCCTGTCTCTCACGGTCGGATACGTGATCCCGAGACTGGCCGGCCTGTCGGCCGCGCAATGCGTCGCGGGCGGCTTCGAGATCGGATTGCACAATGCCACCCTCGCGCTCGCCGTCACGCTCACCGTGCTCGACAGCTCGGAGATGTCGGTGGCACCGGCCGTCTACGGGATCGTCATGTTCCCACTCGCGGTGGTCTTCGGTGTGGTGGTCACCAGGATCGGGCGGATGGAAACCGGTCGGACGAAGACGACGGGGCCTTCGGTGCACGAGACCGAGTACAGGCGCGATCGGCCATGAAATACCTCATCGCGTTGATCGTCGCCGCAACGTGCGCGATCGCATCGACGGGGTGCACCACCTCCGAGCCGGGCCCAGCTGTCACCTCATCGTCGACGACGTACCCGTCCGTGGTGCGTTCATCATCGGTCTCGTCGGCGCCGGCCGACACCCCGAACACAACGGTGTCCACGACCACCATGACGACCACGATCGACACGCCGCCCCCGCCGCCGACCGGACCCGCGATCGGCGCACCGTGCATCGGCGCCGACATCGGACGGCGAACCACGGAGGCTAACGGCACCCCGATCATCTGCGACGACTACGTCTGGGTCCTCGACAAAGGCCAGGTGGCGCGGCATCCGTGGGCCGACGACCAAACAGCCTGGGAGAACTGCATCAAGACGCGCAGCGTCGAGGAGTGCCGCGCGATCCTGAACGGCGAGACGCGCATCACCACCACGGCGACCCCGGCGCCCTGATGACACCGGATAAACGAATCCCCCGCCACCTGGCGTAGGTGGCGGGGGATTCTCTGTGCGCCCGTAGGGATTCGAACCCCAAACCTTCTGATCCGTAGTCAGATGCTCTATCCGTTGAGCTACGGGCGCGTGGTCTTCAGTTGTTCCCCGCTGTCGGAGACAGCAGAGGCATTCCACAGTCGGCGCGACTGCGGTTCGGCGGAGGCGAGAGGATTTGAACCTCCGGTCCCGTGTTAGCGAGACAACTCATTAGCAGTGAGTCCCATTCGGCCGCTCTGGCACGCCTCCTCGCGGAGTCCTTTCGAACTGCCGAAGCGAAAGATTACACACCTCGCGCGGCGGTAAGCAAACCGCGACCATTTTGGCCGTTCACGACCGGTACACCTACATTTGACGGGTGACCCTGCGCATCCGTCCAGACCTCGACGATCTGCCCGTCTACGTGCCCGGCAAGACCTTTCCGGGCGCCGTGAAGCTGGCCAGCAACGAGGTGACCGAGGGCCCGCTGCCCAGCGTTCTCGAGGCGATCGTCACAGCGGCCGGATCCGCGAACCGCTACCCCGACAACGGCATGGTCGAGCTCACCGCCGCGCTGGCGAAGAAGCTCGGGGTGACCGAAGACCAGGTGCAGGTGGGCTGTGGCTCGGTGATCCTCTGCCAGAACCTGATCACCGCCACCAGTGGGCCCGGTGACGAGGTGCTGTTCGCCTGGCGGTCCTTCGAAACCTATCCCCTCGCCACGCGGGTCGCCGGTGCGACACCGGTGCAGGTGCCGCTGACGTCCGACCTGGTCCATGATCTGCCTGCGATGGCCGCGGCGATCACCGACCGCACGCGATTGATCTTCGTCTGCAACCCGAACAATCCGACCGGCACCGTCGTCGAGGCGGACGCGTTGCGGGAGTTCCTACGGACCGTCCCCTCCGACATCATCGTCGCGCTCGACGAGGCCTACTTCGAGTATCTGAGGCTCGGCCCCACCCAGGCCTACGACGCCATGGAACTCTGCCGCGAGTTCCGCAACCTGGTGGTCCTGCGGACGTTCTCCAAGGCATACGGCCTGGCCGGACTACGGGTCGGCTACGCGGTCGGCGACCCCGAGGTGATCACCGCGCTGGGCAAGGTGCACGTCCCCTTCACGGTCAGCAGTGTCGCCCAGCACGCCGCACTGGCATGCCTCGAGGCCGGCGACGAACTGCTGACACGAACCGACGCCGTGGTGGCTGAGCGGACGCGGGTCACCACACGACTCCGCGAGCTGGGCTACCGGGTGCCCGACTCCCAGGCCAACTTCGTCTGGCTCGAACTCGGCGAGGCGGCGATGGATTTCTCCCGGGCAGCCGTCGAGGCCGGAGTGGTGGTGCGTCCGTTCGACGGCGTCCGCGTCACGGTCACCAATCCGGGCGAGAACGACGTCTTCCTGCGCTTCGCCGAGCAGTGGAGCCGGACGGCGTGAGCCGGCCCTAGAGGCCTTGGGAGATGGTCGGCCAGGCGACAGGCAGATCCCGTTCCCAATAGACCCAGTTGTGGGTCCCGATCACTCGGAACCCGTCGGTGAACGGGACGTTGTGCGCCCGCAGGGTCGCCGCGAACTCGAGCGAGCAACGCCACGCACCGAGTTCGAGGGCAGAGCCGGCCGCGGTGACCGCCGACCGAGGACCGTCCTTGGGGTCGTAGGGCGCGGTCAGATCGAGCGGCCCGACCGCTCCCGAACCTGCGGCGATGAAGATGTTCTTTCCCCGCAACTTGTCGAGATGCTTGCTCGGATCGTGCGCGTCCCAGTTGGCGGAACCAAAGGGTCCCCACATGTTGGTCGCGTCGCCACCGGACTTCGCGACAGTGGTGCGCACGTAACTCTCGTTCACCGGCCCGGACACCGGCGGGCATCCGCTCAGTGACGCGATCCCCGAGTAGAGACTCGGGTGCCGGAACGCCAGGGTGAAGGCCGATTGGCCGCCCATCGACAGGCCGATGACGGCGTTGCGGCCGGTGCCGTTGAACTTGGCGTCGATCAGCGGCGGCAATTCCTTCGCGAGAAAGGTCTCCCACTGCGGCTTGCCGATCTTGGCATCGCGGTGCGCCCAGTTGGTGTAGAAGCTGCCTGCGCCGCCGGTCGGCAGCACCACGTTGACGTTCTTGTCGGCGAAGAACTTGCCTGCCCGACCCTTGGTGATCCAGTCACTGACGTCCTCGCCGGCATCCGCCCCGTCGAGCAGATAGACGGTGGAGCGCGGTCCACTCCCGTACCGAGGGGTCAGGACCGACACCTTGACCTTGCCACCCATGGCCGGTGACCGGACCCAGACGTCGGTACGCTCCGGGCTCAACTTGGATGTCTTCGAGATCTGCGCTGCCTTGAGGTCGTCGGCGTGGGCTGCTCCGGCCGTTCCGACTACAGCAACCATCAGTGAGGCGACCACCGCCGCCCAGCGTCTCGACTTCCGCATGTTCTCCCTCGCTGCACACACCACGGCTGCACCCGCCCGCCGACCTCGTCGTCGCGGGCATCGCAAACATCGATAGTGCCGTTTCCCCCCGACACCGCACCCTCCTGCTGACAGAGTACTGATGAGTAACCGTCTCGCGTAACCCCAACACCGGGGTTTGGTGCGGTATGTGACCCCGATTCGACGAAATCCGAAAGGCGGCTGCTATGACTCCGGCCCACGACGACCTCGACGACACCCCGGCGGTGGCCGGGACCGGTCTCGACGCGGACGGCTTCGCCTTTGTCGCCGAGGTGGGGGTCCGTTGGTCGGACATGGACGCATTCGGCCACATCAACCACGCTCGGATGGTGACGCTGATGGAGGAGGCGCGCATCGAATGGCTGCTGTCGGCGGGCGACGAGTACGTCCCGCTGATCAAGAGCGCGATGATCGTGCACGTCGAGATCCGCTATCAGCGTCAGCTACGGCACGACGACTCGCCGCTGCGGATCGGCATGTGGATCAAAGGGTCACGGTCGGTCGACTTCACCATCGGATACGAGATCCGCGCTGCCGGCGACGACCCGTCCGCGAAGGCGGCATGCGTGGCGAGCACGCAGATGGCGGTCGTCGACGTCGAGGCGCACACGCTGCGCAGGCTCACACCGACGGAGAAGGAGTATCTGCGTTCTTGGTCGCGGTGACGGGCCGGTAGAACCGGCCCGAGTCGCGATTCAGGACGGCTCGTACCGGGCCGGGAGTTCGCGGGGCACGGCCGGCGAGATCCGGGCGATGTTGCCCTGCAACACGTCCCGATAGATCCGGAGTTGCTCTTCGCCGCTGCGAACCTGTTCGGTGAGCCGCTTGGCGTTGTCCACCGAGATCTCCCGATCGCCCGAACGTGCGATCAGATCGTCGATCCGGTCGTCGATCGTGCTGGCCCGGTCGTACTCGGCGAGCACCCGCAATTCGACGGCGGCCGATTCGACGACGGAGGCGACCTCACCGAGCGCTTGCACCCGGTCGATCAGTTCGGTCCAGACGGGGCGCAGCGCGGCCTCTCGACGGTCGATGTGCTCGGCGAACGACCGATCGAAGCCGCCGTTGCGCTTGGCGCGATCGAGGTCGATCCGCACCGCGCGTAGCGCGATCACGTCGGCGGCGATCTCTGCCAGCTCGGCGTGGAGATTGACCTGCGTGCGCTGGATCTCGAAATGGTCCGACAGCCAGGCCGGGTTCCGCACGATGCGATCGTAGAAATGACCGGCGACGAACAAGAGCGTCTCGTAGCCGTCGACAAACGCCACCGAACCCGGGGTGGCGACCGGTGCCGTCGTGCCGCCGTCTTGTTCAGGCGCCAGGATCTGAGTGGCCCACTCACCGGCCTGCGGATACCCCGACTTCGAAGCCACCTGGCCGACCACGCCCGCAAGTCGATCCATCGCGGCGGTGCCGGCCCGCTTCATGTAACCCGACGTGTTCACGTCCGGTGTGGGCGTGCACATCAGTCCGGCGAACAGACGCTCCCGCTCCTCGATCTCCAGGTAGACATTCTCGCGACGCTCACGCCGGATCGCCCGGGTTCCCCCGGCGAACACACCCTTGGCCGTCACGATGAGCTTGCGTGCGTCGTCGCGACGGCGATGCAGTCCGTTCACGCGGTTGCGCATGACCGCTGCCACCACGCTCGGCATCATCGGATTGGCCAGCTGATGCTCGCTCTGCGCGATCGCGCGTCCCAGCCGCCGCAGATCGCCGAACCCGCCGTGGAGAACCGGCACCGGCAGACCCGTGGAGATTCGCCGCACCACGATGGCTCGTCCGGATGGTGTCAGGAATCCCGAGGCGATGAGGATGGCTGCGGTGTCGGAGAGTTCGGGACGATCGCCGGGCAGGCGCGACTGGTCACACCACGACCGGATCTCGTCACTCGTCGTGCCCGTGGCCGGGAGACCACGACGCCGGTTGTCGACCATACGGATGTCCCTCGATTTCCCGTCCGGTCAGCGGCCGGACGTCATCGTCGATGCTACCCGCGGGTGTGGACGTGCCCGGGTGTGCGAGCGCGCCACAACGGCGCGGTGACACGGTGCAGCAGCCAGGCGACGGGGATACTGACCGCGGTCACGGCGACAAACGCGACCGCCATCGAGCCGGTGAACACCCCGTATCCGAGGACATCCATCACCACCTCCAGCACCAGCACATGGACCAGGAAGAACTCGTAGGAGATCTCCCCGAGCCACACCATCGGGCGGCTTCCGCACAGGCGTGCCCACCAGTCGGTCTGATCGCGAACGGTCAGCGGACCGATCAAACCGACGGCGACCACGAGGTACAGCACGTGCTTGACGATGGTGGCGGACGCGGTGGTCGGGGTGATGGTCGGTTCGCCCGCGATGGAGGTCGCCGAGAGCAGCAACGCGCCGACCGCGATCGACACCGACAATGTCGCGTTCCATCGCCGGATCAGATGCACGCACACCGCGAGCAGCATGCCCGCGACGAACCATCCGAAGAACGCCGGTGCCCACAGACGTGCGGTCGGATTCACCCCGGCACTGCCCGCGACCACCACCGCCCAGACGGGCGACACCAGCATCAGCGCGAGCAATCCGACGATCAGCAGGTCGGGACGCCATCGTCGACGACACACCACCGACACGAGGAGCCAGGCGAGCGGCGGCAGCACCAGGTAGAAGACCACCTCGGCCGCCAGACTCCACATCTGCGTCAGACCCGAGTGCAGATGGCCCAGCCCATAGACCTGGGTGAGGGTCATGTTGCGCACGAAGCCGGACCAGCCCGTGCCCGTCGGTGACGCATCGGCAGGTTCGTAGACGAGGTAGAGCGCATAGACCGCGATGACCGTGACCCAGTAAGCCGGCAGGACGCGTCGCGCCCGATGCCAGAAGTAGCGCCCGACCGCCGGGACGGCACGGCCTTCGACGAGCGCCCGCACCCAGGGAGAGAACAGCAGGTATCCGGAGAGCACGAAGAAGATGGCGACACCGACCTCGAAGCGGGCGGTGAGTCGGCCGACGAAGTCGTCGGTGTAGTGGCCCGTCCAGAAGGCGGCGTGGGTGAGACACACCGAGAGTGCCGCCACGGTGCGGATTCCGGTGAGCGATGGGATCCGCGCGGCCATGCTGCGATCCTGCCATCGGCGTCGCGGTGGCAGAATGCGGGCCATGTCAGAACGAATCCGCGGACAGATCTGGCGCAATGGCGAAAAGGTCGACGGATTCGAGCTGAACAAGGTCTCCGACTGCCTCGACGATCCCGCCCTGCTCGTCTGGGCAGATCTGGAATGTCCCACGAGTGAGACCATGGCGACGCTCGCCGAGGAACTGAAACTCGACCCGTTCGCGGTCGAGGACACCGTCGCGACAGCCGAGCGGGTCAAGGCCGTCGGCTACGCGCACCACACGTTCCTGATGGTCTACGCCGTCACCGCGACCGATGCGCCGGACTCCGCCCAGCGTGAAGATCACGACGTCGATCGCGAGGACGATGACCCGCAGAGTCCGGCTCGACGAGCCGACGCCTTTGATCTGCACCGCATCTCGGTGTTCGTGAAGAAGAACGCGATCATCACCGTCCGGCGCACGCCACACTTCGACATCGAGTCGGTGGTTACCCGATGGGACGAGATCGGTGGCGAGCAGTACGGCATCGGCGCTCTGCTGCACGGCCTCCTCGACGTCGTCGTCGACGGGCATTTCGACGCGGTGCAGCAACTCGACGACGCGCTCGAAGACATCGAGGGGTTGTTGTTCGACGAGAAGGTACCCGGCCGCACCTTGCAACGGCAGACCTACGCCATCCGTAAGGACCTGGTCCAGCTACGCCGGGTGATCCTCCCGATGCGCGAGGTCATCGGATCCATCCAGCGCCGCAGATTCGAGAACGATGCCCCATCCGAGCTCGATCCGCACTTCTCCGATCTCTACGACCATGCGCTGCGTGCGGCCGAATGGACAGAATCGTTGCGGGACATGGTGACCACCGTCTTCGAGACGAACCTGTCGCTGGCCGACGCGCGACTCAACTCGGTGATGAAGAAGCTGACCGGGTGGGCGGCTATCATCGCCGTGCCCACCGCCATCACCGGCTTCTACGGCCAGAATGTGCCGTATCCCGGCTACGATCAGACCGCCGGGTTCATCATCAGCACAGTGCTGATCGTGGTGATCGTCGTGGGCCTCTACTTCAGCTTCCGTCGGCGTGACTGGATCTGAGCCACAAGCACTTCCGGTCAGGCCTCAGGCCGGACGCGGGATGGCCGACGCGGTACTCTGACCGATCCACTCCGGCACGTCGCGCCGCACGTCCGCCGGTGCGAGAACCGTTATCCGGTCGTCGAGCAGGCCGGTTCGCCAGTCGATGTCGCCTCGCCACACCTCGGTGAGCGTACGCAGATCGGTGACCACGGTGGCGTCGACATCGTAGCCGGGATCGAAATCACAGACCTGCGCCTCGCCGTCGCTGACCACCAGCCACCACGAACCGGCCTTGCCGATGATGTCGTGGAAGGTGAATTCCACCATCGTGCGACGTCGGGGCCAGCGGTCGATGGGAATGGTCCGATGGATGTCCCACATCAACAGATGGGGATCGAGGTCGGCGTCGCCGAGTTCGGAGATCCAGCGCGTTCCCCACGAACTCAGCGCGGTCACCACTTCGGTCAGCTCTTCCCCCTTCTCGGTGAGCGCGTAGACCGAACGCCCACCCACCTCGGCGCGCCGCACCACCCCGGCGCGTTCGAGGCTGCGCAGCCGTTTGGTGAGCAGGGCAGGCGACATCTTCGGCACCCCCCGGCGAAGCTCGTTGAAATGCCTACTGCCCAGCAGGAGTTCGCGGACAACGAGGATCGTCCACCGCTCGTCGAGCAGTTCCATCGCCTTGGCGACCGGACAGAACTGTCCATAGGAAGTCATCCGGAACCCCTTCCTTCGGTGCATCAAGTACACACCCGGGCGGCGACGATGACCAGTACAGATTCAGTACCACCGGTGGTTCATTTCCTGGTCTGGACCGTCGGACGGCTCGGCGAGATGCTGACTACGTCATTCGATCCGACCGAGGAGACACGATGTCCGTCGACAACATCACCACCGACCAGGCGCTGAAAGCGAAACACCGCGCAGTGTGGGCGTCCGGAGACTATCCAGCCGTCGCCGATGTGATCACCCAACTCGGACCGCGTCTCGTCGACGCCGCCGAGATCGGCCCCGACGATCGCGTGGTCGACGTCGCCGCCGGCGCAGGCAATGTGGCTATCCCGGCCGCACGGACCGGCGCTCACGTGGTCGCCACCGACCTGACCCCCGAACTGCTCCAAACAGGTGAATCCACCGAACCCGACCTCGGGATCGTCTGGCGGACCGCCGACGCCGAGGACCTGCCGTTCGACTCCGGCACCTTCGACGTGGCCGTGTCCTGCGTCGGCGTGATGTTCGCGCCCCACCATCAACGCTGCGCCGACGAACTGGTCCGGGTCTGTCGGCCCGGTGGCCGGATCGGCTTGATCAACTGGACGCCCAGCGGCTTCATCGGCCAGCTCTTCTCCGTCATGAAGCCATACGCACCGCCGCCTCCGCCCGGCGCGAGCCCCGGCGTGCTGTGGGGAGACACCGATCATGTGCGCACCCTGTTCGGTGACCGTGTCCGCGACGTCACCGCGACGGCCGAATCGCTGCCCGTCAGTCGATTCGCTGACGGCGCGGAGTTCCGGGACTTCTTCAAGGCGGCTTACGGGCCGACGATCATGACATACAAGGCGATCGGTGACGATGCCGCACGGATCGCCGAACTGGATGCGGCGATGGCGGCCCTCGCCGACGAATACCTCGACAACGGGCAGATGGCCTGGGAATATCTGCTGTTCGCGGCCACCGTCGGTGGCGCTACTGAATTGCGCTGAGCCAGAATCAATTTCGAGATTCGACTATAATCGACCGGATGCACCCGACGAGTGTTCACCTCCCCGACCTCCCGACACAGGCCCGCCGGCTCATCGACCTCGGAGTGGCGAGTCTCGCGGGCATCGATGACGCCGCGCTCGTCGATGCCGCCGCGTCCGCTGGTGACACCACAGACGCGCTTCTCGTCCCACACCCGGACGTGCTCGCGCCGTCCGTGGCCGCGCCACTGCTCACCCGCGCCGACAAGCCCGGATTTGTCGTCGTCGACATGACCGACCTCGATGACTTCGCGCCGATCACCGGGGTCGACCTGCCGAACGGGCCGTTCTACCTGCTCTCCGGCATCGAGCGCGGTGACGAGATGGCCAACTGGAGTCCCGACGAGGCGCTGCCGGCGATCACGGGTGCCGCCCGCACCCCACTCACCATCGGGGAAGGAATCGCGTGGCTGCTGCAACAACCCGACCAGCTCGAGCCGAACCACTGCTTCATGACCATCGGGTCGCGTCTGACGAGGGCGAGCGGTCGCCTCGACGCCCGTACCCCGGCGATCTGGATCTCCGGCGGCACCGGCCGGGACGGCCGGGAGCGCAAGGGCGCGCCGAAGGTCGGTTGGTGCTGGGCGGGTAACCGTCACACGTGGCTCGGGTTTGCGTCGGCAGCCGATCGCCGGGCGATCACCGCGGGTACGTGACAATCTGCTGTCCGGTCACGGAATTGCGCCAAGTGATGCTGCGATCGGTGTGCATGGTCGGGATCCACACGCCGAGATGTTTGCGGTGGTGATCGGGAGTGCACATCGGTATCAGGTTGTAGGCCACGGTCCAGCCTCCCGCGTTCGGATCGGCGTGGTCGAACTTGACCAGATGATCGATCTCGCACGCGTGGGACGGGTTGCCGCAGTATGGATATCTGCACCACAGGTCCGTCGCGAGGATCTGCGCCCGCAACTGTTTCGACGGCTGGTAGACCAGAGCTCCAGGAGGCGGGACGCTGAACCCGCCATGCCCGGTGGGGTCGATCGGCGGGGCAGGACCGTCGCCGCCACCAGCGCCGGCGACGATCGACTCAGCCGGTAGTTCGATCTGCCGTGCGGCGTCGCCGATCTCGGCCGCATGGCCGGGATCGATGGCACCGTGGCCGCGCAGATGAGGTGCTCGGCCGTCATCGGGGTCGACGACCACAACGATGCCGGACGCGGCCTCCGGTTCGAGCCCGGATGCCGGCGCAGGTTCATCCACACCGCGACCGCAGCCGTCACGACCACATGCACAGGTCAAGCGCGCGGCCGGAAATCCCATGAGTTCGGCCAACGCCGCAACACGCTGCTGACCGGTCGTGCGCGGATCGTGCTTACACACCCTGAGAGCGAGCAACGCGGCGAGTCGCTCCCTGAGGAACACGCCGTGTTCGGCCGGAACTGTTGCGTCGACGGTGTTGTGGCCGAACGCATCAGGTCTGACGATGACATTCTGGTTGCGTTCGGCGAAATCCTTGCGAGCGGCAGCCGCGGCATCAGGGTCGAGTTCGATGAGTAGTTTCTCGAGTTGCGAACGCAGCATCGGATCGGTGGTGGCGCGCCGCGCCAACCCCAACGCCAGTGGTTCGAGGACGCCGCGCAG
Source organism: Gordonia sp. SID5947 (assembly GCF_009862785.1). Lineage (NCBI taxonomy): Bacteria > Bacillati > Actinomycetota > Actinomycetes > Mycobacteriales > Gordoniaceae > Gordonia > Gordonia sp. SID5947. The sequence goes on from NZ_WWHU01000001.1 coordinate 3,148,433, forward strand.
GTCGTCGTCGACGACGCCGAGAATCGCGGAGATCACCGAGATCCGGTGCAGGGCGAAGTCACCCTCGAGAAACGCCAACCGCAGTTGGGGCATCCGCTGCAACTGCGCGCCGAGTGTGAGCCACTTGCCCGCCTGCGATCTCGAGACACCGAGCTGGAGCGACACCTCACCGACCGCTGCTTTGTCGGCGGCGTCGCGAATCCCGTTCTGGCGCACCGGGTTCACGACGAAGTCGTCGGACACCGACAGTCCGAGCCGATAGGCCAGCAACACCATCCGTGCCTCCCGCTGGCGCCCTTGGCGTTGCATGTCACGGGCGGCATCGGCCAGGCTCGCAGACGGCGCCGACGACACGGCTGCATCATCGGCGACGGGATCGGTGAACGAGAACATGCGCGCGACTTCCGTGTGAACCGGCAGGGACACCCTCGTCAACTACCCGACATCACCACGAACGCGTGCATGAGAATCAACTACCGAAACACTAACGGCACCCACCGACAAGAATCGCCGGCGCGCCTGCGCCCCGACAACGGTTCGCCGCGACCACCGGTAACCGGCACCACCGGCAGGCACGCGCCTGGCCAACTGCGGAAGCGGAGGGATTTGAACCCCAATCGACGGTGCTGGTCAGGCGTCGATAATGCCTCTCACCTGCCATTACTCGTCGCTGCGCATCACCGGAAATCACGGTGTTTCGTGCCCAAGTGTGCCCAAAATGTGCCCACGCAACGGAGGGGACGCCCAGGGGGGTCAACATCCCTGGTCGTAGGGGGTCGCGACTCCGGGGGCGAGTCGCCGTGTACATCCTGTGACGGATCTGGTCACGTGACCATTTTCCCGCCGAATTTGAGCGATGCCCCCCCCGATCTCTCTAATTTGAGCGCGTAAAGACGCAGCTCCCCAGCCGGTGTCCACCCCTGCGGCACCCAGAGATTTCGACCCCCCCTACCCCCTGGACAGCCAAGCGCCCCGACCCAGGAGACATGGGTCGGGGCGCTGTTCCAGCGGGTCACCAATTCCGCTGGCGGCGTCGGATGCACGCAGTCGGACCAGGAACGGGGCGCATCCGAGTCTGTGGGGTCAGGAGGCGGCGGTGTCTACCCGGACGATCCCCATCGGCTTGTAGACAGCCAGGCCGTAGCGGCCCTCGAGCCTCGCGCGGACGTAGTTTTTCAAGAAGTCGTCCGAGATCGCGTCGGTCCATTTCAGCTCGTACTGCGCATCACCTGTGAGGGCCAGCGCGGTCTGGTCGAGCAGGAGCGCGGTGTCCTCGGGCAGCGCGTTGGACACGACGGCTTGTACTCCCCAGAGCCGGCGCGCGGCAGTGTTGACGGGTAGCCCTTGCACATCGGTGGCCCCGCTGGTCGCGGTGAGTAACTCGATCGCTTCCCAGTCTTCGGGCCGGACGACGAGCGACGAGGCGGTGTAGCCCGTGGTCTCGATCTTCGTGATGGCTTTGCGGAACGTGGTCAGCTTGTCGGTGGCGAACGCCTGGACCTGGATGCCCGACGTGTTGAGGATGCCGCGCATGTTCGGCTCAGTCCCGTTGCCGCTGAGTACCTGAGTCTCGATCGCGTTGCGCAGTCCGTAGAGCATCTCGACTTCCATGAACTGCTCGAGGTTCCGGTTGTCCTTGAGCGTGTACTCAGGGATCTGCTCAGACACGTGCGCGATGACGGTCAGCTTGCTGTCGACGGTCTCGATCGAGTAGATCGACGTCGGCTTGGTGGCGCCCTCGGCCACGGGTGCAGCGTTGTTCGTCCGCACGGTCTGACGCAGGAACGAGAACTGCGGCTGTGTCACCTCGGAGTCGATCACATCGAGGATCGATTGCGGGAGTTTGCCCATCTCGACGACCCCGGACCGCAGCGGGAGTGATGTGATGCGGGCACCACTGGACACCAGGGCCTTGCGCTCGGTGTCGTACGAGGCGCGGGTGAGGTTGCGCGCGAGCGACTTCACGCCGTCGCCGGTGAGCGGGAGTCGGCCGGACTTGCGAGCGAGCTCGTCGCTGGGGCCAGCGGGGCCGATTGCGTCCGCCATGTCCAACACTTCTCGGGTCAGATCATCGTCTGCGCGTGCCGCCTTCACCTTTTCGACAAGATCCTTGCCCTTGGTGAGCTCGGCGTTGAAAGCGACCTTCTCCGCGTCCGTCATCTCTCGGCTCTCGGATTCGGCCTTCTCCGCGATGTCCCGGGCGGCCTTCGCGGCGCCCTCGGCGGCTTCACGCAACGCCTTCAGTCGTGTGCTCATGGGAATAGTCCTCTCCTACAGGATGAATGGATGGCGCGAATGTGCGCCGATTCAGTGCCGGGGAGACGGACAGTCCATCGGGCGTGGCCGTGGCCGGCCGACCGAAGTCGCCGGGGGCGGTTCCCTTCACTGCTGGTCTGGTCCTGGTCTTCAGGTGTGGCAGCGAGGCGCGGACTCCGAACGGAGCTGGCGGATCTCGCCTGCCACGACGAACATAGCACCGCTCACTCACTGCTTCGGTCGCTCAAGGTCCATGTCGAGCAACGCGAAGTCGATCGAGCGCGGCGTCGCGTCGATGTCACCGTTCGACAGGTACAGGAGCTGCTCGACGAGCGCGCTCGTGAGGGCGTCGATGATGCCGGAGAATGCTGTCACTCCGCTGTCGCTCCACGCTTCGTCGAGGATCGCGTAGATGGTGTCGATGTCGTCGTCGAGGCGTGCGCGGGTGATGTTCGCTGCGCGTTCGACGTTGATGCGGATCTGTGCTTCTGACGCTGACATCTCACATACCTGCTCTCGTGAAGTTGAAGCCGGCCGACCCGTTCGGGTCGCCCTGGATCTTGACGGTGATGTTTTTGCCCTGCTTGATCGCGGTGAGGATGTCGTTGAGTACCTCGGTCTGTTGGCGGACTGCGGCGCTGACACCGGGGATGTCGTTGGCGCCGGTGTTCACGTTGGGTGCCAGGTCGCCGAGGGTCCAGTTGCCCGACTGTGCGGAGGTGACGTAGGGGGCGGCGGTGTTGGCGACCATCAGGCCACTACCGACTCCCAGCGACAGCAGGTCGTAGAGGTTCTTCGGTGCCGCGGCATCGCTCGTGTCTGCCGTATAGCCACCGAAGCCTCCTCGGGCGAATCCCTTCACGCCGAGGATGCGGCCTGTCTTCGCCCAGATCCCCAGCGAGCGAGCGCGTTTGCTGGGCGAGTGCGGAATGTAGCTCTCGCCGCCGGATTCGGGTTCGCCCCACACGCGGTAGTCGCCTGGGCGGACGATCTGCGCCGAGTGGTCCTCGAGGCCGCCGTTGGCGAATGTCCGGACGATCGGTGCTCGACCGTTCATCGTGGGGGTGGTGATGACGAACTGCTCGCCGTCGGCCTTCGGGGTCACCGCGGCCTTCGGTGCCGGCGCGGTCGGCGTGGCGGTGGTGGCGGTCATGCCACTGGGCCAGTTCGTGACGTAGACCTGCTGGACACCGGCGGGGGCGGTGCCGTCGGCCGGGCCGTCGCTGCCCGCGGCCAGCCGTCCGATCGATGCGGCGAGTTCCTTGTCGGCCTCGGCGGCCTTGGCCTGGTAGTTCGAGCCGTCGGAGAACGCTGAGCGCTGCACCGCTTGGGCCATCTGCGCCTCGGTCATTGAGTCTTTGCCCTGCACCTTGTCGAGGGCGTCGTAGTACTTGCCGGCCGCGATCGTGGTGTCTTGGAGTTCCTGGGCGTTGCCCCACCCCTGCGAGGGGCGTTGCTGGAAGGCTCCGACGCTGTCACGGTCGCCGTGGTCGAGGTCCTCGGCGTTGGATTCGGCGAGGGCGGCCATGACTGCGGAACGGATTTCCTTCTCGGACTTGCCGCGGCGTTGGCCCTCGGCGACGATCTCGTCGATGTTGCGTTGCTTCGATGTGAGTTTCGAGGGGTCGTAGCGTTTGGCCTGGGCGACGGCGGCCTTCGTGGCGGTGTGGCCGAGGGCCCAGTGGACGTGGTCGGCGTGGGCGGCCATCTGGTCGGCGCCGTAGAACGCGATGCCGTCGCCGACGTTCTTGCCGTCCTTGATGTTGTGGCCGAACGGTGAGTGGATCAGCTCGAGGCTGTCGGGGTAGTTCTGGGCGATCCAGGTTGCGATGGCGCCCATATCGCCGCCTGAGATGTCGATGGCCTTGCCGGCGTTGTGATAGTCCGCGTGGCCCTCGGTCTGCTCGGTGCGAGTCCCTGAGGTCATCTGTGCGGCAGGGAACTTGCCGTGGATCGCGTCCCACATCGACTGCTGATCGGTGGTCGTGAGGCCCGGGGTGCTGATACCGCCGTCGGCCATGGCGCGGTAGAGCTTGAACCCGAACCTACCGGCGACCTCCGACAGGATCGATGTGGCGCGTGGTCGTTTCGATGCAGCCCCGGGAATGTATGCCTCCCATGGTCCTGCGGCGGTTTCTGCCCACTGAATGAGCCCCCGAGGTCCGCGTGCGGGCTGGATGACAGCCTGGTCGGGGAGAGCGCCGTCGATGCCGCCTGATGCGTATTGGCGGACGCCGCCGTCGGCCTGTATCGCGGTGCGATTGATCGCGCGCTGCTGTGGCGTCCGGTAGTTCGGTCCGTCGGGGTCGTCGTAGAAGATCTTGACCGTTTTCGTCTCGGTCTTCGTGATGTCGGCGAGACGGGCCTTGGCCTCGTCGGTGTTGGCGACGACCTTCACCGTGCCATCGGGCAGCGTGGTGACGATGAACCCGAGGTCCTCGAGCTTCTTGCGCGTCTCGGGGCTGTTGTCGGAGATGATGATGGTCTTCGCGTCCGGGATCTGGACGACGGAGTTGCGGAGCGTGTCCATCGCGCCGGCCGAGTTGCGGGCCGCGTCACCGGCCTCGTTGACGCGGTCGCGGGCACCGGCCATACCGGGGACCAGCTCGTCGGCGATGAAGTTCGCGGCACCGTGCGCGGCGTCGCCCATCCCCTGCATGTCGGTGCCCATCGACTTCGCGGCGTCACCCGCTGACTTGATCGCGTTGCCGACGCTACCGAGGCTGGGGATCTTCGAGATAATTCCACCGATGAACGATGTTGCGCTACCGATCCCCGACACCATCTGGCCGAGCAACTTGCCGAGCTCGCCCGCGGTCGATCCCCACACGTGCAGGAATCCGGCCGCGGTGTTGCCCATCGCGATACCGAAGGTCAGTGCGGCCGAGACGACGTCAGCGAAGAACGCGGTGATCTCGTCCTTGTTGGCGATCAGCCCGTTCGCCATGTCCTGGACCGTCGGGCCGAGGGCCTCGGCCATGGCCTTTTTCACTTCGCCGGTCGACTCGCCGATGGTTCGTCGCAGGCTCTCGATCGACGATGCTGCGTTGTCGTTCATCACCTTCGACGCGTTGTCGGCGGCGCCGGCCACCTCGCCGAAGTCGTTGACCGCCTTGGACGGGTCCCACTGGGTGAACGCGCCGATGAAGTCACCCGCGGTGTCACCGAGCAGGGCCATCGCGGCCTGGTTGCGCTTCACCGGATCCTCGATGGACCGGATCTTGTCGAAGGCTTGGTCGAACGCCTGCTCGGCGGCCGGACCGCCCTCCTTGAATGCGTCGTACATCTGCTGTCCGTTGAGACCGATCCCGTTGAGCGCGTCGACGATCGTGCCGCCCTCCTCGGTGACGCGCCGGCCGAATTCACGCAGCGCATCTGCGGCCCGGTCGGTGTTGTCGACGCCGAGCGTCTGGGACTGGTCGACCAGCGCGAGCGCGGTCTTGGCCGACAGCCCGGTGTTCTTCCATCCCGCCGAGTACTCCGAGAGCGAGTCGAGCAGGTCGCCCTGGGCGTTGAGTCCGTTCTGGCGGGCCTTCACGATGAGGTCTGCAGCCTCGTCGATGTTGGCGACCAGACCGCTACGCACCAGCCCGGATACGCCGCGCAGGGTGTCGGTGGTGTCGCTGCCGAGTGCGGTGTTGAGCGCCTCGACCTTCGCGATGAGCGCCTCCATGTCCTCCTGGGTGGCCGAGGTGTCGATGAGGCCGAAGTCGAACAGGCCGCGCAGCGATTCCATGTTGCCCTGCACCGATTCCCCGAATGCCGACATGTACGCCTCGGACGCTGCGGCGCCCATCTTGCTCGCGGTCGCTTCGTCGACACCGAGCTGACCCTGGATGGTGTCCTGCATCTGCTCGCGGTCCATGCCGTCGGCGATCGACTTCGCCAGCAACGCGCCAGCCGCCAGGCCGACGACCGCGACACCGGCGACCGCGGCACCGATCGGGCCGCCCTTCGATCCGAGGCTCGCGATCTTCGGCGCGAACCCGGCCATGAACGACCCACCGAAGTTGCCGCCGACCTCCGACCCCTTCTCGCCCAGCGACCCCAGCTTGCTCATGAAGCCGTCGAGTTTGCTGCCGTCCGGTGTCGCGGTATCGATCTGCTGGTTCGCGCGGCGCATGTCCTGGGCGGCCTGCGTCGCGGCGGTGGACGCGCGCTTGAGGGTCACTGTGTGCTGGTCTGCGGCCTTCTCGGCGGCTTTTGTGGCCCTCTCGGTGTCCCGGTGTGCCTCGGTCACTCTTTGCTGCGCACGGACGGACTCAGCGGACGAATCGCCGTACTTCTTCTGGGCCTGGGCAAGTCGATCGACAGCGATCTTCTCGCGTTCGGCGGCATCGGCGGCTTTCTGCCCCGCGGTGCGCGCCGCGCTGGCCGCCTTCTCGGTCTCGGTCCGCACCCGCTCGTAGGCATTCGCCGATTTCACGGCCGACTGCCGAACTTGCTCGGACGAGCTGTCGGCGGCCTTGCCGAGTTGGTCGAGGCTTCGCTTCGACGCCGTGAGTCGATCGTCGAAGTCATCTCCGCGGATCGACAGGTCGGCGTAGAGGTCTGCAACCTTCTGTGCCATGGTCATGCTCCTTCGGTTTCGATGGGTTGGGGGAGGACCGTTGTTTCATCGCAGGTCAGATACTCCGCAGTTTTTCGGACGTCGACCGTCGCGGTCGCGCGCGCGTACGTTTCGCAACGATTCGTCGTCGTCTGTGGCGGTGTGGCATTTGCGCCCGCGGCGGCGATGGCGCATTTGTAGATATGGCATTTGTAGATATGGCATTTGGTGGCTCATCTGGGTGAGCCATAGACATGGCCGAAATGAGCCACAGACATTCTGGAATGAGCCACAGACATGGGTCGAAATGAGCCACAGACATGGTCTGCGACGGTCACGCGTGACAGTCATGTGACCGATGCCCTGTGTCAGACACACCGCATGCTGAAAGTCTGTGGCTCGCCTGGATGAGCCATGGAAATATCTGCGGCTCACCCAGATGAGCCACAGAGTCAAAGTCTGCGGCTCATCTGGGTGAGCTATAGAGATCGTCGCTGTTCCAGGATTACCCCGTAGATTTACCCCAACGGTTAGGGGAAGGTTTGCCCGTAAGTTCATGCTGAGGCCCAATCCTCCCGGTGCTCAAGCAGATCCGGCATGGACAACCGCCACTCGTCGGAGAGTCCGCGGTGGCGGTTGCCGTGCTTGACCTTCGTGAGCCACCCCGTCCGCACCAAGGCGTCACGATTGCGCTTCAGCGTCGCCAGGCTCATGCAGGCCGCGTAGGCCAACTGGTCATTGCCGGGGAAGATGCCTTCACCCTTCACGTTCGCGAACGAGGCGAACACGAGGGCCACGAGCTTGGTCGATCGATCCATCCGCTCCTCACGGATCATCCGCTCCCAGTCATACCGTCCGCAGGGAATCGTGGGCCGTTGCTCGGCCATCTGTGCGGCTCCTGTCTGTCTTGTGGTGAGTGGATTCCCTTCATGTCGACGGCTCCCCTTGCCGTTGCGCCACGGTGGCGCCTCTCAGGTCGCCAGACGCTGGCCCCAGGACGGAAACAGCTCGCTTGGCCGGCACCGAATGACGTCGGTTGCCTGCACGATCTCTGCGATGGTGAACGGCGTTCGAGCTTGGACACGCTCGTCGAACTCGTCGGGCGTGAGGCCGATCATCTCGGCCAGCCTCGCCGGATCGGTGGCGCTCCGTTCCATCACCGCAGCGAGACTCGACCCGACGTGGACGTTGAGCATGATCGAGTCGAGGTCGACCATCTCGACCTCTTTCCGCGCGGCCCTCGGTGTCCGCTGAGCAATGTCGGCGAGTTCGATCAGCCTGGCCGCCAGCGCTCGGGCGTGAGTCGGGCTGAGCTCCGCCCGGTCGTGACGCGGTCGGATCTCGAGTTCGACCCACGCGGGTAGAGGTCGCGCGCCCGACAGGAACTCGTGGGCGCGGACCGCGAGGCGCACGGCATCGGTTGCCTCGAGGTCGCGGCACTCGCCATGCCTCAGCGTGAGTTCGCGATAGGTTTCGTCGTGCGGGCCGAACGGCTTCCCATCACCGTCGAACTCGGGTTCGATCCAGTCCGAGGTGTCCACCTCGCGATCGACCGCCCCCTCATAGGCACTGTCACACAGGCGCTGGAAATCGTTCTGGCGAACCATGTCCTGTGCGGCAGCGACGAGGTCGTCCGGGGGTAGCGCGTGCCGCTCGTCGGCGGCGAGGCGGCGGATCTGCTCGCCGGTCAGCCGGCCGGCGTATATGCGCCAGTCGGTCGGCGGGTTATCGTTGTCGTGCGTCATTGATCGATTCCATTCGTGATGATGCGGTTGCCCCCGATGGCTTGCCGGCTGGTCGGGGGCTTCTTCTGTCCGGACCTGGCGAACTCGTCGGCTCGGTCCTTTGCCGCGAACGCGAGGTCTCGCAGCATGTCTCGGTTCGGGTGGTCGCGCGGAGAGTCTTCGAAGCGTGCCCACGCTCGATCGGCGGCGAGGTCCAGGCGCTCGCAAATGCGAGTGAATCGCCGAGTGCCGAGCTCCTCGGCGCCCAGGCCCGCATCGGCGTGGGCCTCGAGCGCGGCGTAACGGTCGGCGACCATCACGCCGGCACCGCACGCTCGTCGGTGCGCTGCATGGTGTTCGCTTCGGTCCACGCGTAGACGTCGGTCCAGCGGTAGAGCACCCGCCGGCCGTGCTTGACGAACTTCGGACCGATTCCGCGGTAGCGGTCCTGGGCCAGCTGCGCTTTGCTCGTGCGCAGGTACTCGGCCACCTCTTCGGCGGTCGCGAGATTGTCGATGGCGCGATCCATGGAAGACCCTCCTGTTTCGGTTATGTATTGTTTCAATTCGATCATGTCCACATATACACGGTCGCTGGCTCTAGTACAAGATTGGCGCTACTGTTTCGATCATGGCGACGAGACGAGTGGAGATTGGCCCGGTTGGGCGCACGGTGGCGGCCAACGTCACGCGCTACCGCAAGCGTCAGGGATTCACGATGCGAGACCTAGCGGAGGATCTCGCGCAGCGCCGATGGCCGATCTCAGCTTCGGCGATCTCCCAGATTGAGAACGGCGCTCGACGCGTCGATGTCGATGACCTCTTCGCTCTCGCGATCGCACTCGACATCCCCCGAACCTATTGCTGATGCCCGAAGCAGGTACGTCAGAGTCTCAGGTAGACAGCGCATTCGGCATGACGTCGGCCGCGCACGTGTGGGCGTACCTCGAGCTCGATCCGCCACCCGGTGATCCCGTCGAACAGTGGTGGGTTGACCCCAGGAGAACACCGACCAGGCTGCTTGCTCAATGGCTCACATCCATCGCGGAGGACGCTGACGGCTCGGGCGCCCTCGCTGACGCTTTCGGCCGGTTTGTCGGAGACCTTCAGAAAATCGAATCTCGGGCCAGGAACGCAGAAGAGGCGCCCCGTGGCGACGATTGAGTCCTACTCGACGAGTTCAGGCAAGCGGTACCAAGTCCGTTACCGCACACCGGATCACAGGCAGACCAAGAAACGCGGCTTCACCACGAAGCGCGACGCGGAGGCCTTTGCGGCGACCGTCGAGGTAGAGAAGCTGCGCGGCGAATACGTCGCGCCGAAGCTGGGACAGGTCACCGTCGGCGAACTCGCGACCGACTGGCTGGAGCGGAAGCGGACAGACCTCAAGCCATCGACATACCGCACGACCGAGGTGTCGTGGAACCGGCACGTGAAACCCCGATGGAGCAAGGTGCGCATCGCCGACGTCGACCTCGACGCGGTCGAGCGGTGGATAGCCGACATGGGCCGCACAGTGACCGATGCGGACGGAGCAGTCTCGAAGAAGGGATCAGGGGCGACCGTCGTCATCCGGGCGTACGGCGTGCTGGCGGCGATCCTCGACTCGGCAGTCAAGGCCCGTCGGATCGCACGCAACCCGGCGCGGACCCCCGAGAACCTCCCACGGAAGCGACCGAAGCCGCGGACCTACCTCACTCACGAACAGGTCGACCAGCTCGCCGACGAGGCGAAGGGCCACCGGACGCTCGTGCTGCTCCTGGCCTACACCGGTCTCCGCTGGGGTGAGGCGATCGCGCTGCGTGTCGAGCACCTCGACCTATTGCGGAAGCGGATCAGCGTCGTCGAGAACGCCGTGCAGATTGACCAGCGCGTCATCGTCGGGACACCGAAGAGTCACGAGGCCCGTTCGGTGCCGGTGCCGGGGTTCCTCGTCGTCGAGCTCGCCCAGCTCTGCCAGGGCAAGGCCCGCGAGGATCTCGTGTTCGACAACGGGCGCGGTGGCTATCTCCGACGGCCGGTCTCGTGGTCGGGATGGTTCGCGGGTGCTGTCGACCGCTCGGGCGTCCCGAGGGTGACGATCCACGACCTCCGGCACACCGCGGCGAGTCTCGCGGTGTCGGCCGGCGTGAACATCAAGGCGCTACAGCGGATGCTCGGCCACGCCTCGGCGGCGATGACTCTCGACACCTACGCCGACCTGTTCGACGAGGATCTCGATGCCGTCGCGCTCGCGCTCGATGCGGCCCGATCGGCGTCGAGTGTGCCCAAAGTGTGCCCAGACGAGGTCCAGGGCGAACGCGGCCAGGCATGAAAATAACCCGCCACCTGCGGAGAAAGGTGACGGGCCATGTGCGGAAGCGGAGGGATTTGAACCCCCGGTGGTTTTACCCACGCTCGCTTTCAAGGCGAGTGCATTCGGCCGCTCTGCCACGCTTCCCTGCCGACGAGGTTACTGGAGTGGCCCGGTCAGGCTCGCATCGACCTTTCCGAAGACCGACTCGAGCGCACGCGCCTCTTCCTGGTCGATCAGATCGAAGAAGTGCCTGCGGATTCGTGCGGCGTGATCGGCGGAAGCGGCTGCGACCAGGTCGCGGCCTGCGTCGGTCAGTCGGACCAACCGACTGCGTCCGTCGGAGCCCTCGGCGAACTGTTCGACGTATCCCGATGCCACCAGTCGGCCGACCAACCGGCTGATGCCGCTGCGCGACACGATGCCTGCCTGTGCCAGCTCCGACATCCGATGCGGGCCCTGCCTGGCGATCGACACCATCGTCCGGTACTCCGCGTGGCTGATCCCGTGCTCCGCGCTCAGCCGCTCGTCGAGGTGATTGATCAGCAGCATCGACCCGACCAACACGGTCAGCCAGACGCGGTACTGCTCCTCGGACAACCCCTCCGGTACGGGCATGCCCTCCCCTGTCTCCCCGACCCGATCTCGCAGATTGTGACAGCATCGGCAATGTGCGCGCCATAGCCGGAACCGACGAGCTTTCCGTGATCACCTTGCCCGACCCGGAGCCCGCGCCGACCGAAGTCGTCATCGACGTCGTCGCGGCGGGTGTCAACCGGGCCGACCTGCTGCAGCGGGCGGGCAACTATCCGCCACCGCCTGGCGCGGTGGACACGCTCGGACTCGAGGTGTCGGGACGGATCTCGGCGGTGGGCAGCCACGTCTCGAACTGGTCGATCGGTGAGGAGGTGTGCGCCCTGCTGGCCGGTGGCGGCTACGCGGAGAAGGTGGCCGTCCCGGCCGTGCAGGTGTTACCGAAGCCGCTCGGGGTCGACCTCACGTCCGCTGCCGCCTTGCCGGAGGTCGCGTGCACCGTCGCATCGAATCTGTTCGACACCGCGCACCTGGCCAACGGGGAGATGCTGCTGGTGCACGGCGGGTCGAGTGGCATCGGCACCCACGCGACGCAGGTCGCCCACGCGCTCGGGATGCGGGTCGCGGTCACCGCCCGCACCGCCGACAAACTCGCCCGCTGCCAGGACCTCGGCGCCGACATCCTGATCAACTACTCGACCGACGACTTCGTCGAGGTGGTCCGTGACAGCGGTGGCGCCGACGTGATCCTCGACATCATGGGTGCGGCCTACCTCGAACGCAACGTCAAGGCGTTGCGGACGGGCGGCCGGCTCGTGATCATCGGCATGCAGGGCGGAATCAAGGGCGAGTTGCCGATCGGCACCCTGCTGTCCAAACGCGCCACGGTCCACGGCACCATGCTGCGCTCCCGACCGGTCGAGGGCATCGGTTCCAAGGCGGAGGTGGTCGCGACGACCCGCCGGATCACGTGGCCGCTGATCGACGACGGGACGGTACGTCCGATCATCGAGTCGACCTTCCCCCTTGCCGACGTGGAGGCCGCCCATGCGCACCTCGACAGCGGCGACGCGATCGGCAAGGTACTGCTCACGATGGAGTGACTCACTCCGGGTGGTCGGCCAATCCACTGCCGATCTTGCGGAACACCTCACCGAGTGTCTGGTACTCGTCGGCCGTCACCTTGTCGACCACCAGGCGCCGGATCAGGTTGTTCCGCACCGACACGTGCCTGTCCCGCGCCTGCAGTCCCCATTCGGTGATGCGCACGTAGCGATGGCGGGCGTCGGTGCCGCATTCGACCCTCTCGATCAACCCGTCGGCGATCAGCCGCGCAGTCTGTCGCGACACCGTGCTCACAGTCATATGGACGTCAGCGGCGAGCTCGCTGATCCCACGCGTGCGGGAGTCGCCGAGTGCCTCGAGCACACGCAGATCGGCCTGGGACATCCCCTCGGCCGACATCGCCGCGTTGATCTCGGCGAGCAGACCCCAGCCCCCCTTCACCACAGTTCGCCAGACATCCAGTTCCGTAGAACTCAGGTCCCGGTCAGACCCTCCCGAATCGCGGCGCATCAGTGCCCGCACGAAATCGCGACAACCTTCATTGTCGTAAACCTAATGGCCGCGATGCCGAATTGCGAGTCAGGTGACCCACTTCTCAGACAAGTGACCCACTTGCGTCGTTCAGCCGAGTGACCCCAACGCACGCGCGAGGTGATCCACCTCGTACGGCGTGGAATACGGACCGAGACCCACCGTGACCGCACCGCCGAAATCCCCCGCTCCCAGCCGGCTCAGCGCGCGGCTGGGTACGTCCGCGAGCGCGCAGATGCCGTTGTCGGCGAGGCGTCGGACCACCTTGTCGGCGCTGACACCGTCGAAGGTGAAACTCACCGCAGGGACACGATCCTCCACCGTGCCGACCAGGCTGACCTGGTTGAGATGCTGCAGGGTGGTGGTCAGATAGAACGTGAGACGCCGCAGATATTCGTTGACGCCGTCGAGGGCGGTGACAACCCTGCGCCTGCGTTTGCCGATGGCGTCGTCGTCGAGGGCGGCGAGATGCTCCACGGACGCCACGAGACCTGCCAGCAGCGCGCCCTGATGCGGTTCGGGCTCGAGCCGTGCCGGCCCGACGGCCCGCGGATCCATGGCCAGCGACCGCAGGCGATCCATGACAGCCGCGCTTCGGAAACCCATCGCGGCCACCCGCGGCCCACCCCATCGTTCAGCGGAGACGAGCAGGACGTCGGCGCCCAGCTCGGCGATGTCGAGTGGCAGGTAGGGCGCGGCGCTCGTCGCATCGACCACCAGCAAGGCGCCCGCCGCCCGTGCCCTGGTGGCGATCGCACCGACGTCGGTGATCGCACCGACGGTCGACGACGCGAGGGTCACCGCCACGACGGCAGTCCGCTCGTCGATCAGATCCCGGTATTGCCAGGTCGGCAGGGCGCCGGTCTCGACGTCCACCTCCGCCCACCGGGTACGGGCGCCATGCCGGTCGGCCACGCGTAGCCAGGGCACGATGTTGGGTTCGTCGTCCTGGCGGCTCAGCACCACGTTGCCGCCCAGCCACGACGACACCGGCATCGCCTCGGCGAGGCCGCTCACCAGTGCCGATCGCGAGGGTCCGAGGACCACGGCCGCGGAGTCGGCGGCCATCAGATCCGCGACGGCACGGCGTGCACCGTCGACCACCTCGGCGGATGCCCGCGCGGCCGGGTAAACGCCGCCGGGTGCCGCCCCGAGCTGCCGAAATCCTTTGGACACGGCAGACGCGACCGAGTCCGGTATCTGCAGGCCGGCCTGCGGGTCGAGATGGATCCAGCCGTCACCGAGCGAGGGAAACAATCCACGCACGTGTGCGACGTCGAAGGCCATAGCTCACACGATAGACATGGGGTATCACGACAACCGACACACGTCCTTCGGCACAATGGGTGTCATGACATCTGGACCGTTCGGAGGCAACGACCCACGCACCGGCGTTCCCGGCGAAGAACCGGAGAACGTGATCGTCGTGGGAGGCCAGTCCGGCGGCGACGCCGACGGCGACAGCAGCAGCGTCGCCGACATGGTGGAACAGCCGGCCAAGGTGATGCGGATCGGCACCATGATCAAGCAACTGCTCGAGGAGGTGCGGGCCGCTCCTCTCGACGAGGCGAGCCGCAACCGGCTCCGCGAGATCCACGAATCGTCGATCCGCGAACTCGAAGACGGTCTCGCGCCCGAGCTGCGCGAGGAGCTCGAGCGGCTGGCATTGCCGTTCACCGACGACGGGGCGCCGTCGGACGCGGAGCTGCGGATCGCCCAGGCGCAGCTGGTCGGGTGGCTGGAAGGGCTGTTCCACGGCATCCAGACCGCACTGTTCGCACAGCAGATGGCCGCCCGCGCGCAGCTCGAACAGATGCGGCAAGGAGCACTGCCGCCGGGCGTCATGACCGGCGGCGGACCGCACGGACCCAGCACGGGGCAATACCTCTGATGCCCCGCTTGTATGCTGAGTCCCCGTGTCATCGGTAGTCAACAGCGAGGTACCCCCAGCACCGGCGGTGTCCGATTCCCGCACGCTCCGCCGGGCGGTCAAGGATCTCCGTGACGGCCTGACCACCTCCGAGTTGTGGCTTCACCTCGGGTGGCAGGACATCAAGCAGCGCTATCGGCGGTCTGTGCTCGGTCCGCTGTGGATCACCATCGCCACCGGCGTGACCGCGGTCGCCATGGGACTGTTGTACGGCGAGCTCTTCGGTATGGACATCAAGGTCTTCCTGCCGTACGTGGCGCTCGGCTTCATCTTCTGGAACTTCATCCAGAGCTCGATCCTCGAGGGCGCCGAGGTGTTCTCCAAGAACGAGGGGCTGATCAAGCAGATCCCGGCACCGGTGAGCGTGCATGTCTATCGCGTGGTGTGGCGGCAGCTGATCATCTTCGCGCACAACATCGTGATCATCGTGGCGATCTTCCTGATCTTTCCGCCGCCTCTGCACTGGTCGGTGCTGCTGGTGATCCCCGCCATCATCTTGTTCGTGTTGAACGCGGTGTGGGTCTCCATCGTCTTCGGCATCCTCTCCACCCGGTTCCGCGACATCGGTCAGCTGCTCACCACCGTCGTGCAATTGGTGTTCTTCATGACCCCGATCATCTGGAGCACCCAGAGCCTCGGGAACACCGCGGCCGGCGAGAAGTCGTCGCGATTGAAGCTCGTCGAACTCAATCCGATGTTCCACTACCTCGAGATCTCCCGCGGCCCGCTCCTGGGCCAGTCGGTGGAGTTCTACCACTGGGCGATCGTGATCGGCTGCACTGTGGTCGGCTGGCTGATGGCCATGCTGGTGATGCGCAATTACCGAGCCCGCGTGGCGTACTGGGTTTAGGACGGGCGAGAAATGGCACCTGACGACAGAGTTCGCGTCGACACATGGGGAGCATGTGTCGACTTCCCGATCTTCGACGCGAAGACCCGATCCCTGAAGAAGTCGGTGATGGGGGCGGCAGGCGGCGTCATCGGCGCCACCGAATCGAATGTGGTGGTGGTCGAGGCGCTCAAGAACATCGACCTCCACCTGCAGCACGGAGACCGGGTGGGACTCGTCGGACACAACGGCGCAGGCAAGTCCACACTGTTGCGTCTGCTGTCGGGGATCTACGAGCCCACCCGCGGCTCGTGCCGGGTGAGCGGACGGGTCGCCCCGGTCTTCGACCTCGGCGTCGGCATGGACCCCGAGATCTCCGGCTACGAGAACATCATCATCCGCGGCATGTTCCTCGGCATGACCCGTAAGGCGATGCTGAGGAAGATCGACGACATCGCGGAGTTCACCGAACTCGGTGACTACTTGCAGATGCCGCTGCGCACGTACTCCACCGGCATGCGGGTGCGTGTGGCGCTGGGCGTGGTGACCAGCATCGACCCCGAGATCCTCATCCTCGACGAGGGCATCGGCGCGGTCGACGCGGACTTCATGAAGAAGGCCCGCACGCGGCTGCAGGCACTGGTCGAACGGTCCGGCATCCTCGTGTTCGCCAGCCACTCGAACGAGTTCCTCGCGCAGCTCTGCGACCGTGCACTCTGGGTCGACCACGGTCAGATCCGGATGGAGGGCGGCATCGAAGACGTCGTCGGCGCCTACGAGGGGCCGGCCGCCGCGGCCCACGTCCGTAAGGTCCTCGCCGAATTGGAGGCACCGGGCACATGACCGACCGCGTGATCGCAGTGGTGGTCACCCATCGCCGGGTCGAGCTCCTCGCCGGATCGTTGGCCGTGGTCGCCAACCAGGACCGGCCCGTCGATCATCTGATCGTGGTGGACAACGCCGACGAACCACAGGTGGCCGAACTCGTTGCCGAACAGCCCATCCCGACCACCTACCTCGGCTCACAGCGGAATCTCGGTGGCGCGGGCGGCTTTGCGCTCGGCATCCTGCATGCGCTGGCGATGGGCGCCGACTGGATCTGGTGCGCCGACGATGACGGCCGCCCCGACGGACCGGCGGTGTTGAGCACTCTCCTCGACTGCGCTGCCCGCCACGGACTCGAGGAGGTCTCGCCCGTCGTCGCCAACATCGACGATCCGGACGCCCTCGCCTTCCCGTTGCGTCGCGGACTCGTGTGGCGGCGCAAGCGATCCGAGCTGTTCGCCGATACCCCCGACAACCCCGCCCACGACGACGATCTGCTCCCGGGCATCGCGTCACTGTTCAATGGCGCACTCTTTTCTGCGCGCGCGATCGAAGAGGTCGGCGTACCCGACCTGCGTCTGTTCTTCCGAGGCGACGAGGTCGAGATCCACCGCCGCCTGCAGCGGTCGGGCCTCCCGTTCGGCACCTGTCTCACCGCCGGTTATCTGCATCCCGACGGCTCCGACGAGTTCCGCCCGATCCTCGGCGGTCGGATGCACACCCAGTATCCCGACAATCCGACGAAGCGCTTCTTCACCTACCGCAACCGCGGGTACCTGATGAGCCAACCCGGGATGCGTAAACTGTTGCCTCAGGAATACGCCCGGTTCGGCTGGTATTTCCTTGTCCAACAACGCGATCCGAAGGGTTTTGCGGAATGGCTGCGGCTGCGGCGCCTGGGTCGCAAGGAGCGGTTCGCGCGGCCGTAGGCCCTTCCAGACGCGCCGCTCGTACCTCGCGCCGCCCTCAGGGATCAATCCTCCCCGCGAGCGTGCGAACGCCACCCGGTCCCTGAGGAGCGAGCGTGCGAGCGTCACCCGGCCCCTGAGGGGCGAGCGTGCGGACGCCACCCGGTCCGAGCGTGCGGACGTCACCCGGCCCCTGAGGAGCGAGCTTGCGAGCGTCACGAAGGGTCGCCCCACTCTCAGAAGCTGAACCGGCGGACCGCCTCCGGGTGGATGACAAGACGTACTTGCGGCTCGGCGAGCAGCTCGTCGCGATCTCGCGCCCGGACCGGGTCATCGAGGTCCCAGTAGCGTTCGGCGAGCCGGGCGGCCAGGTCGTGTGCTCCATCGGGTTCCACGGTGACCCGGCCGGTCACCGACACCCACCGCTCCCGCTCCCCCACCGGCGCTGCGATGACGATCGACGCCCGCGGGTCGCCACGCAGATGGCGGATCTTGATGGACTCGGGCCCGGTGAACAGTGCGATCGTCCCGTCGTCGCCTGCCTCGAACCAGACCGGTCTGGGTTGCGGCGGGACCGGGCCTGCGGCCATGGACAGGAAGCCGTGCAGAGGCCGGCGCAGGAACTCCAGGTCGTCGGCGGTCAGCGAAGTGGTGTCGTTGCCCATGATCCGGCAACACGGACCATGTCCCGACAATTCCGGCACCGGTACCGTCGATCCCTTCCCCACCAAACTAGAACGTGTTCTACTCTTGGTGAAGACCGCCACACGTCCTGAGGAGCACGATGCGCTTCACCTTTGCCGAGGCAATGACCGACCCCACGTTCTACCCTCCGCTCGCCCAGGCGGCGGAGAAGGCAGGCTATGCGGGTTTCACCATCCCGGACTCGCTGGCCTATCCCGAGGAATCGGACGCCACATACCCCTACACCGAGGACGGCAACCGCGAGTTCCTCGAGGACAAGGCGTTCATCGAGACGTTCATCCAGGCGGCCGCACTCGGGCGGTCACCTCGACCATCCGGTTCACCCCGTTCGTCGTCAAACTCCCGGTCCGCCCACCCGCGCTGGTGGCCAAGCAGGCGAGTTCGGTCGCGTTCCTGACCGGCAACCGCTTCGCGATGGGCGTCGGCACCAGCCCGTGGCCCGAGGACTACGACTTCATGGGTGTGGACTTCAAACGCCGCGGCAAGCGGATGGACGAGTGCATGGACATCATCCGGGGCCTCACCACCGGTGAGTACTTCGAGTTCCATGGCGAGTTCTACGACATCCCCAAGATCAAGATGTCGCCGGCACCCACCGAGCCGATCCCGATGCTCGTCGGTGGCCACGCCGACCCGGCCCTGCGACGGGCGGTGGTACGCGGCGATGGATGGATGCACGGCGGCGGTGACGGCGAGGAGCTCGACGCGCTCATCGAGAAGATCAACGACATCCGCAAGGCCGAGGGAAAACTCAACGACCCCTTCGAGATCCACGTGATCTCGGTCGACGCCTACTCGGTCGACGGATGCAAGCGCCTCGAGGACAAGGGCGTGACCGACGTGATCGTCGGATTCCGGCTGCCCTACATCAAGGGGCCCGACACCGAGCCGCTGCAGAAGAAGATCGACCACCTGAACTGGTACGCGGACAACGTCATCGCCAAGGTGAACGGCTGACCCGCAGCACCGATGGGGGTACGTGGTCGCGTCAGCGGATCCTGAAGATGACCAGCCGCTGCACGACGAAGTTGATGACCGTCGCGGTGCCCTGCGCGATCACGTACGCCGCGAAGCTGTAGACGATCGTCTGCGGCCACAGGTGCGAGCACCAGGTGTACAGGCCCACGTTGACGAAGAACGTCACACCGTAGAGCGCCGCCACCGCGACGAACCGCAGCGCGCTCGGTTCCGCTTCGAAGGTCCACCGACGGTTCAGCAGATACGCGGTGGTGGTGCCGAGGATGAAGCCGAACGACTTGGCGATCCAGAACGGCGTCCCGACCACGTACTGGAGGAGCAGGGTCAGGCCGAAGTCGAGGACCCCGGACCCCGCACCGGTGATGGCGAACCGGATGATCTGCGTCTTGAGGTCGACATTCGTGGACGCCTCACCGTCGCTGAACGGCAATTCGACCGGAGTCGGCGCATGGCGGGTCGTGAAATCGTCGTGGCGCGGATGTTTGTCCTCCGCGCCGGACTCGGGTCGAGACACGCCTGCAACCCTAACCCCTCAGAACTCTTCCTCCACGTCGGAGTCGCGCGCGGCCTTCTCACCGCGGTCGAGTTCGGCCAAAGCGGACAAATCGTCGGGGTCGAACTCGAAGTCGAAGAGATCTGCGTTCTCGATCTGCCGGCCGGCATGTGACGACTTCGGCACCACGCTGATCCCCTGCTGGACGGCCCACCGAAGCGCGATCTGGGTCGGCGACTTCCCGTATTTGCGGGCCAGCCGTATCACCGCGGCCTCGCCGAGCATGCCCTCCTTCCGCCCGGTCGGGTGCCACGCCTGGGCGTGAATGCCGTTGTCCTCCATGAATTCGCGAAGTTCCGTCCGCGCCATCGCCGGCGAGCACTGGATCTGGTTGAGGGCAGGCCAGCGGCCGGTCTCGTCGTAGAGCGCCTGCAGCTGGTGTTGCTTGAAGTTCGAGACACCCGCGGTACGGATGAACCCCTCGTCGGCAAGGGTCAGCAGCGCCTTCCACGACTCGACCGTGCGGCCGAGACTCGGACAGGGCCAATGGATCAGGTAGATGTCGATGTGGTCGACAGCGAGGCGGCGCGCGCTGTCCTTCGCCGCGTTGATCGCCTCGTCGAAGCCGTGGTCTCCACCGCCGAGCTTGGTCTGCACCACCACGTCGTCGCGGGGGACCCCGGACTGCCGCAGACCCATCCCGACGCTGCGCTCATTGCTGTACCGGCTCGCCGTGTCGATCATGCGATAGCCGGACCGCAGGGCTCCCGCGACAGCCGAGACACTGGGTCGTCCCAACAGGCCCGACGTCCCGAGCCCGACCATCGGGATCACGTACCCGTTGTTCAGCTTCACCGACGGAATGTCCACTCACCAAGGATAGGCGTATCCGGGCATCTCGGTGAGCTGGTCGAAGACGTGATCTACGCTGCCGTTCATGAAGTCTCACTCGCTGCGCCGGGGCGCCGCCGCATCCATCGTCGCCCTCGCGGTCGCCGGCGCCGCCTGGTCGGTGTCGCCGTCGGCCGTAGCCGCCCCGGAACCGGGCACCGCCGCCCCACAGTGGTCCGGAATGGATGTCCGCGACTACCCCGGTCCGGTACCCGCAAAGGCCGGCACCCTGATCTCGCAGGTCCCCCTCGACGCCGGACTCGGCGTGCCCGGCGCGGCCAGGTCATACCGGATTCACTACGCGACGCCCGATCAGCACGGTCGTCCGGCGTCGAGCACCGGCGCCGTCTTCGTTCCCGGCGGGACACCGCCGCCGGGCGGTTGGCCGATGATCGCCTGGGCGCACGGCACCACCGGACTCGGCGACGATTGCACCCCGTCCGCACAGCCCCGCAGCGCGCGCGACTCCGCCTACCTCGGGCACTGGCTACGGGAGGGGTACGCCGTGGTGGCCACCGACTACGTCGGCCTCGGCACCCCAGGTCTGATGAGCTACCTCAACGGGGAGTCCGAGGCGCACTCGATCGTGGACTCGGTGAAGGCGGCGCGACAGATGGGCCTTCCCCTCGCGTCGCGATGGGCCATCGTCGGCCAGTCACAGGGCGCGGGTGCCGCACTCGGCGGAGCACGTCGGGCGACCGAGCTGTCCGCGGGCAGCGGCCTCGACTACCGGGGCGTGGTGGCCACCGGAACACCGGCGAACCTCGAGTTGATCCTCGGTCTCGGCGGGCCCACGTTCCCGCCCGTGACCCTGCCGGGAGCGCTCAACACCTATGCCGCCTACATCTTGGCCGGGTTCGCCGACGCGCGCCCGGATCTCGACCCGATGTCGATCATGACCCCGACCGGCCGCCGGCTTCTCGATGCCGCACGGACACTGTGCTATCCGGAGATGACCGCGCTCATGAAGGGGCGCGATCTGCGGACCATGTTCCGCAAGCCGATCTCGTCGCTCCCGGGCGGCCAGGCGGCGTTGACCGAGTACATGGGCACCCCCTACTCCGGCTACGACCGCCCGATCTTCCTCGGCCAGGGACTGCTCGACACCGATGTGCCTGCGCCGTCGGCGCTCTCGCTGTACGCCCAGATGCGTGCCAACAACCAGCCGGTCGAGTTGCACGTCTACCCGAACAAAGACCATTCGGGCACAGTGATCGCGTCGATGGCCGACTCGACGCCGTTCCTGGCACGCATCATGCGGTGATCTGCCAGGCTGGACGGTGATGACGACCTACGACGACATCATCATCGGCGCCGGACACAACGGCCTGACGGCGGCGGCATATCTCGCGGCTGCCGGACGCTCGGTTCTGGTGCTCGAGCGCGCCGATCACGTCGGTGGCGCCGCGGTGTCGGCGATGCCGTTCCCCGGTCTGCCCGCACGCGTCTCCCGCTTCTCATATCTGGTGTCGCTCCTGCCACGGGAGATCATCGCCGATCTCGACCTCGACATCGAGCTGATCCGCCGCCGGTTCTCGTCGTACACGCCCCTCCCGACCGACCCGGCGACCGGCATCCTCGTCGACAACGAGGACGCCGCCGCGACCGCCGAATCGTTTCGGCGGGCCACCGGGTCGGAAGCGGCGTTCACCGCATGGGAGTCGTTCGGCACCCGGATGCGTACCGTGGCTCAGCGGGTCTTTCCGACCATGATCGAACCCCTCCGGTCCGCCGAACAGATGCGCGATCTGGTGGTCGGCACGGACACATCGGACGCCGAGATCTGGGAGATGCTCACCAGGCGTCCACTCGGTGAGCTCCTCGGCCAGTATTTCGACGACGACGTGGTGCGCGGCATCGCCGCCACCGACGGACTCATCGGCACCTTCGCCGACCTCGACGAACCGGCACTGCGGCAGAACATCTGCTTCCTCTATCACCTGATCGGCGGGGGCACCGGCGACTGGGATGTGCCCGTCGGCGGGATGGGTACGGTGTCCGGGGCGCTCTATCAGGCGGCGATCGCCGCGGGTGCCGAGATCCGCACGGGCGTCCGCGTGCTCGGTGTCGACCCGTCGGACGGGACCGTCGAACTCGCCGAGGGCCGGGAGGCCGCGTCGATGCTGTACGCCGCTTGTGCGCCACAGGTCATCAACGGTCTCCTCGACGACCCCGTCGACACCGAGGCGGACCCGAGGGGTTCGCAGATGAAGATCAATCTGCTCCTCGAGCGTCTGCCCCGCCTGCGCGACACGTCGACGTCGCCGGAAGCCGCCTTCGCCGGTACCTTCCACATCAACGAATCGGCCACCCAACTGCGTACCGCATGGGAGCAGGCGAGCCGCGGCCAGGTACCCGAGGTCCCTCCGTGCGAGATCTACTGCCACACACTCTCGGACGGTTCCATCCTGGGCCCCGAACTCGAGGGCAGGCACACGCTGACGTTGTTCGCGCTGCACATGCCGCCCGAGGTGTTCGAGGCGCCCGGCGCCGTCGAACATGCGGTCGGTGCCACCCTGGCGTCGCTGAACTCCGTCCTCGCCGAGCCCATCCAGTCGGTGATCGCCCACGATGTGACCGGCAATCCCTGCATCGAGGTCAAGACGCCGCAGGACCTCGAGGACACACTCGGGCTGCCCGGCGGCAACATCTTCCATCGCAGCCTGCAGTGGCCGTGGGCCGAGACCGACTCCGAGGTCGGCGCCTGGGGTGTGGAGACACGGCACCCGCGACTCCTGCTCTGCGGCGCAGGCGCCCGACGCGGCGGCGGCGTCAGCGGCATCCCGGGCCGAAACGCGGCGACCAAGGTCATCGACGGCGGATAGGCCTCGGCACCGGCCTCGCGGGAGGTCGGTGGCGTACTGTCGAGCTGACGTGGCGACAGGGATGGTCATCGAGGCGACATGATCAGAGTGGGTACTTCTGGTTGGCGCTATGCGGGCTGGCGGCGCACCTTCTATCCCGAAGGGCTGGTGCAGCGCCGGGAGCTCGAATACCTCTCCCGCCAGGTGAACTCCATCGAGATCAACGGGTCGTTCTACTCGCTACAGTTGCCGTCGAGCTATCAGGCGTGGTTCGACGAGACCCCGGATGACTTCGTCTTCTCGGTGAAGGGCCCCCGCTTCATCACCCATATGAAGAAGCTGGCCGACGTGCAGGAGCCGCTGGCCAATTTCCTCGCCTCGGGCGTGCTGAGGCTGGGACACAAGCTGGGTCCGATCCTGTGGCAACTCCCCCGAACCTGGGGTACCACGAGGATCGGTTGCGCACCTTCGCAGATCTGTTGCCGCGGAGCACAACTCAGGCCGCCGAGTTGTCCCTCGCGCACGGTGAGCGTATGAACGGGAGAGCATGGACCAGCACCGATGCCGACCGTCCACTTCGTCATGCGTTGGAGGTGCGACATCCCGGTTTCATGGAACCGTCTGCGGTACAGACGATCAGAGAACTGGACATGGCGCTGGTGCTCGCCGACTCCGCGGACAGATTCCCGGTGTTGGACGAGACCACAGCCGATTTCAGCTACGCCCGCCTGCATGGTGATCAGGAGCTGTATGTGAGCGGATACAGCGAAGAGTCTCTCGACGACTGGGCGCGACGATTCCTGGCCAAAGCGGAACTCGGCGATGTGTTCGTGTACTTCGACAACGACGCAAAGGTCTACGCCCCCTACGACGCCCTGTCTTTGCTGAGGCGCGTGCAGAAGTGACGGGGCTCTGATCCCCAGACAGCCACGCCGTACCTTGGATCGTTCCGATCTGGGTCATGGTGCCACGCCCATGTCGTCGGCGATGGCCTGCCTGCGACGGTTCACAAGCGCGAGCTCGATGGCCGGGATGAGAGTCAGAGCGACGTGCACGACCTCGCCGGCGTCGTCGAGCTCCTGCGCCATCACCCGCACCGCACCGGTCTTGCGGCACGGCCGTCGGTCCAGCGCGTCCTGGACACGTTCACGGCCCCGCCGTCGTGGTGAACGCGCAACAGGATCTGATCGCCGCAAACCTCATGGGATGCGCGCGCTGCCGTCGCAGCACTTCGAGGCAGACCAGCCCGATCTCGTGCGGTTCATCTTCCTCGACAGCCGGGCCCCGAGTTCTACGCGGACTGGGCACCGGGAAGCGGAGGTAGACGATCGACGGGACGGATGATCCAACCCTCCATGCCTGCGACCAGGTGTTTTTCATCGCGAACCGACCATGTGAGCGGTAGAGGTACCCTCATGAGCGATGTCTACAGAAGAGCTGTTGCCGATCGAGACCCGCAAACTGATGGGTTGGGGACGCACGATGCCCATCCAGGGCCACGTGCTGACAACCCCCTACCCGGAGGTCATCGCCGAGGCGGTGGCACGTGTCGCCGACCAGAATGCCGACAAACCCGACTATCTCAAACGCGGAGTGATCGCGCGCGGACTCGGTCGCTCCTACGGTGAGAACGCGCAGAACGCCGGTGGTCTGACCATCGACATGTCGTTGCTCAACCGCATCTACTCGATCGACCCCGACACCGCCGTCGTCGATGTCGATGCCGGTGTCGATCTCGACACCCTGATGCGCAAGGCATTGCCGTACGGGCTCTGGGTGCCGGTCCTGCCCGGCACCCGGCAGGTCACCGTGGGCGGCGCCATCGGCTGCGACATCCACGGCAAGAACCATCACAGCGCCGGCAGCTTCGGCAATCACGTCGTGGAGATCACGCTGCTGCTGGCGAACGGGAAGGTCATCACGATCACCCCGAGGGCACCGACGACGATCCCGATGCCTCGATCTTCTGGGCGACTGTCGGCGGTATCGGCCTCACCGGCATCATCCTGCGGGCGAAGATCCGGATGACCCGCACCGAGACGGCGTACTTCATCGCCGACGGCACGGTCACGTCGACACTCGACGAGACCATCGCCCTGCACCAGGACGGCAGCGAGTCGAACTACACCTACAGCTCCGGCTGGTTCGACGCCATCAGCAAGCCGCCGAAGTTGGGCCGCGGCACCTTCTCCCGCGGTTCACTGGCCACCGTGGATCAGCTCCCACCGGAATTGGCCAAGGACCCGCTGAAGTTCGACGCCCTGACGCTGATGAACTTCCCGGACATCTTCCCCAACGGCCTGGCCAACAAGTTCGACTTCTCCATCGTCGGCGAGGCCTACTACCGGATGGGCGGCAACTACACCGGCAAGATCCAGAACCTGACGCAGTTCTATCACCCGCTCGATCTGTTCGGGAACTGGAACCGCGCCTACGGCTCCAAGGGATTTCTGCAGTATCAGTTCATCGTGCCGCCCGAGGCCGTCGAGGAGTTCAAGCAGATCATCATCGACATCCAGGCATCCGGACACGTGAGTTTTCTCAACGTGTTCAAACTGTTCGGTCCGGGAAACCAGGCGCCACTGTCGTTCCCGATGGCCGGATGGAACATCTGCGTCGATTTCCCGATCAAGAAGGGCCTCGCCGAGTTCTGCAACGAACTCGACCGGCGGGTGATGTCGATCGGCGGCCGCCTCTACACCGCAAAAGACTCGCGGACCTCCGCCGAGACCTTCCATGCCATGTACCCGAGGATTGACGAGTGGATCTCGACGCGACGTCGCGTCGACCCGGAGCGGGTGTTCATGTCCGACATGGGCCGCCGTCTCGAACTCGTCTGAACCAGCCCGAACCACCAGGGCCACAACACTTCCCAAAGGAGAATCGACACCATGATCAATGCCGTCGGCGTGCCGCGGTCCGTCCTCGTACTGGGCGGGAGTTCCGAGATCGGGTTGGCCATCACCGAGGAATACCTGAAGAAGGGCCCGATGCGGGTGGTGCTGGCCACCGTCCCGGGCGACCCGGCCGCCGCAGCGGCAGCGGAGAAGATGACCAAGGCCGGCGCGTCGAGTGTCGAGCTGATCGACTTCGATGCACTCTCGCCGGAAACCCATCCGGCGGTAGTCGACAAGGCATTCGCCGGTGGCGACATCGACGTGGCGATCGTGGCCTTCGGTATCCAGCCCGACGACGAGAAGGCCTGGCAGGACCAGAAGACCGCGGTCACCGAGGCGGGGATCAACTACACCGCCGCGGTGTCGGTCGGCGTGCTGCTCGGCGAGAAGATGCGTGCGCAGGGCTTCGGACAGATCATCGCGATGAGCTCGGTCGCCGGTGAGCGCGTGCGGCGCAGCAACTTTGTCTACGGTTCCACCAAGGCGGGTCTGGACGGCTTCTATCTCGGCCTCGGCGACGCCTTGCGGCCGTTCGGCATCCGTGTGCTGGTGATCCGGCCGGGGCAGGTCCGCACCCGCCTGTCGGCACATGTGAAGGAAGCA
This sequence comes from Gordonia sp. SID5947, assembly GCF_009862785.1. NCBI lineage: Bacteria > Bacillati > Actinomycetota > Actinomycetes > Mycobacteriales > Gordoniaceae > Gordonia > Gordonia sp. SID5947. The sequence continues at coordinate 3,175,247 of NZ_WWHU01000001.1, forward strand.
CCGATGACGGTCGAGAAGGAGGACGTCGGCCGCCTGGCCGTCGCGGCCGCCGACAAGGGCAAGGAAATCGTCTGGGCGCCCGGACCGTTCCGCTTCGTGATGATGATCCTGCGGCACATCCCGCGTCCGATCTTCCGTCGACTGCCCATCTGAGGATGGGAGTCCCCGCTCGCCGCACCCGCGACGTCGGAGAACTCGTCGTCGGTGCGGCCGTTGCCGCCCTGATCGCCTTCGTCGGCCTCAAGATCATCGGCGCCGTCGACTGGCCGGCGTTCAACTCGTCCAACGTGAGCCGTGCGCTCACCACCGTCGGCCAGGTGGCTGCCGTAGTGCTGCTGGTGATCGCGGTGGTCGTCCATCGCGCGGGCCGTGCGCGGTGGCTGACGAGCCTCCTGTCGGTGATCGCGTCGGCCGGCCTGGTGACGGTCACTCTCGGGATGCCGCTGGGCGCGACCAAGCTCTATCTGTTCGGGCTCTCGGTGGACCAGGAGTTCCGGACCGAGTACCTGACCCGGATGACCAGCAGTCCGCGGCTGGCCGACATGACCTACATCGACCTCCCGCCGTACTACCCCGCGGGATGGTTCTGGTGGGGCGGACGTTTCGCAAACTTCGAGGGCCTTCCCGGCTGGGAGGCCTACAAACCGTGGGCGATCATCTCGATGTCGGTGGCCGCGGCCGTCGGTATCTTGCTGTGGACCCGGATGGTCGGCGCCACCCGTGGTATCCCGATCGCCCTGGCGGTCACCACCATCACCCTGATGTACGCCTCCCCGGAGCCGTACGCCGCGGTGCTGGTCATGATCGGCACGCCGATGCTCATCACGCTGCTCTACGCTCTGCGCGGCCGATCCCGGATGGCCGACGGCCCGGTCGGCGGCCTGCGCACCGGGACGAGTTGGCCCGCGGTGGTCGCCGCGGGTGTGTTCTTCGGACTCAGCGCCACCTTCTACACGCTCTACACCGGCCTGTTCGCACTCACCGCGGTACTGATGGCGTTCTACCTCGTCGTCCAGGGCTGGATCGGGGCGTCCAACAAGGCGGTTCCCGACGAGACGGTGTCCGCGCGGCGCCGTTCGACGATCGGCGCCGTCATCGGGCGACTGGTGTCGGTCGGGGTGATCGCCGGTCTCATCGCGCTGCTGGTGTGGGCGCCGTACCTGTGGTCGAGGGCGCGAAGCGAACCGGCGAGCGGCGGCACCGCCGAGCATTATCTGCCCGAGCGCGGATCCATCCTGCCGCTCCCCTTCTTCCACTTCACCCTGGTCGGGATCATCACCTTCATCGGGCTGGTCTGGATCCTGTTGCGCTTCCGGAAGCGCACCGTCGCGCTCGCGCTGGGCCTGACCGTGGTGACCGTGTATCTGTTCTGCCTGCTGTCGATGCTGGCCACCGTCGCAGGCACCACCCTCCTCTCGTTCCGCCTCGATCCGATCCTCGACGCGACGCTCGGCGCCGCAGGCGTGCTCGGGGTGGCGGAGTTGTCGCGCTGGGCGGTCGGCAGATTCGGCGATGTCCGGTTCGCGATCGGTGCGGTCGCGACCGTGTCCGCGATCGCCCTCGCGCAGGGCGTGCCGGGTTACCTCGCCACGGAGATCACCACCGCCTACACCGATACCGACGGATACGGGAAGCGCGCCGATCAACGGCCACCGGGCGCCGAGTCGTACTTCCCCGAGATCAACCGCCTGATCCACAAGCAGACCCGCCTGCCCGCCGACCAGAACGTGGTGCTCACCGCCGACTACGGATTCCTCTCCATCTATCCGTATTGGGGCTTCCAAGGGCTGACGTCGCACTACGCCAATCCGCTTGCCGAGTTCGACAAGCGGGCGGCCACCATCGAACGCTGGTCGAAATCCACCACACCGGATCAGATCATCCGCAAACTCGACCGCGCGCCGTGGAAGCCACCGAACGTCTTCCTGTTCCGTTACGGGGCAGACGGTTACACGTTGAGGTTGGCAAAGGACGTCTACCCGAACGACCCGAACGTCAGCCGGTATTCGGTGACCTTCGACCCCGCGGTGTTCGCCGATCCCCGGTTCGCCGTGACCGAGGTCGGGCCGTTCGTGGTGGTGGTACGCCGATGATCGTGACCCAGGAGTGATCGTGCCGAAGAGCAAGTTCCTCATCAGCCGAGTGGACGCCGGATCGTCGGTGGCCTACCTCGTCCACACCGACGTCGTGAACTGGGTTCTGCTCCAAGAGGGTTCAGACCTCACGCTGATCGACGGCGGGTATCCGGGCCAGGCCTCCGACGTCGTCGAGTCGATCCGCCACATCGGCGGACGGCCCGAGGACATCCGTGGCGCGCTGCTCACCCACGCCCACGTCGACCATCTCGGCGGACTGATCTCGCTGAGCGAGCGGTACGGGTTCGACGTCTACATGGATCCGGTCGAGGTGGCACACGCCCGACGCGACCATCTCCAGCAGGCCGGCCCCCTCGACATCCTGCCGATCGCGTATCGGCCACGCGTCCTGCGGTGGCTGGCCACCGTCACCCCGCTGGGTGTGTTGAGTCGCAAGGGGATCGACGACGCCAAGCCCTTCGGGACCTCACTCGACCTTCCCGGCGGCCCGACTCCGGTTGCCGCGCACGGGCATACCGACGGCCACAGCGCCTACCTCGTCGCCGACGGCGAAGTCCTGGTGTCCGGTGACGCGTTGGTCAGCGGACATCCGATCTCCGCGCTTGCAGGCCCGCAATGCATCTCGGATACCTTTCAGCACGACGTCGAGACGGCGCGGCGCACGGTTGAATCGTTCACCCAGCTCGACGCGACCGTTCTGTTCCCCGGCCACGGGCCGCGCGTCGACGGTTCCGTCGCCGACGCGGCCCGCCGGGCACTTCAGGTCTCCTGAACTTCCGAGGTACCTGTGTGCATGCGCATCCGGGTACTCATCCGGGTACTACCGGTTCCCGCCCTCGGCGAGCGACCTGATGCGATCGAGGCGCCGTTCCCACCCGCTCGCGATGAGGTCGAGCTGTCGGGCGACCTGACTCAGGCGGGCGCCGACCGGCTCGTAGCGCACCTCGCGACCGGCCTTCGCGCCGTCCACCAGCCCCACGTCCTCCAGGACGCGAAGGTGTTTCGCGATCGCCTGCCGTGAGATCGGCAGCTCCGAGGCGAGCGCCGACGCCGACGCCGGCGACCGGGAGAGTCGGACGAGGATCTGCCACCGGCTGTCGTCGGCCAGCGCCGCGAACAGCTCGACGGGGGCGTCGGCCATCGCGGCGTCAGGCACGGGCAGCGGCTCCGGTGAGGTGGGCACGAGCCAGATCCAGCTCGATACGCCAGCCCTCGGTGTGATCGTCGAATCGGGAGCGGCGATCGGCCTCCGGTTCGGAGAGCGACGCGAATCCGGACTCGGCGACCTTGAGCACCACGCCGGTGTCGGTCGGGGTGACCCAGAATTCCACCAGCGTCGACGAACTCGACAGGTCGTCGACGTCGATATGCCAGCGGAAGGCCGCGTAATCGGGTTCGTCGAGCGTCACTGTGCGGAAGGCGAACCGGCCGTGGGTCGGGTCCGTGACATACGAGATCTCGCCGTCCTTGGTGATCTGGTGGTCCAGAATCTGCTGGTCGTTGATGTACCAGCCCGGCTCGCTGACCAGCGCCCAGACACGGTCGGCGGGGGCGTCGATGCTGATCTCACGTTCGATGCGATCGAATCGGGCATCCATGATGTGCTCCTTCACTCGGGGTTATCTGCAACTCCATAGTTGCATATCGACGCCAGGTCATGCAACCCTCCGGTTGCAATATGATGAGAAGCCTTGACCTCAAGTGAACTTGAGGTATCAGAGTTGACGGATGACCTCAACGCTTCTGCATCGCATCGACAAATTCTCCGTGCCCACCGAGGCAATGACCGAGTTCCTGGACCGGGTACGGCACACGCACCGGATCCTCGGCGCCCAACCGGGCATCCTCCGCAACGACGTCGTCACCCTGGTCGACGGCGAGAGCGACTACAACGTGGTGACCGCGGTGACCTGGGAATCACGCGATGCCCTCCAGAACGCAGGCCGAGCGGTGGCCGCCGATGTCGCGGCGAGTGGCTTCGACCGGGCCGAATTCCTTCGGCGTCTCGGAGTCACCGCCGACTTCGGCACGTATGCGTCCTGACCGCGTCAGGCGCCCGGATCCATCCGGCCCACCGCCCGGACCTTGGCTACACGACGTTGTGAGAACGGCTCCCACAGACGCCGTTGCACCCACAACGTGATGCACCCGGCGACGGTCATCCCGACGATGTTGATCACCAGCTGCAAAGCGGACCCACGCACCTCACCCCACTCCGCGAAAGCAGCGGCCAGCCCGAGGTTGCCGGCGGCCGGGATCGTGGTCACCGATATGAACACCCCGGCCAGCGCCCCGGTGTGGGCGGAGGTGATGGACAGGACGCCCGCGACGGCGGCGAGCACCGCAACAAGCAACGACCACCGGTCAGGGGAATAGATGAACTCGGTCTCGGGATGGTGGTGGACGTCGTCGGCCGTCACCCAACCCAGCCCCCGTGCCGCCATGGAGACCAGGAAGGTCACCAGGATGGCGACGACGAAGCCCACGATCAGCGTGCGGCAGGCCAGCCAACACAGGTGCGGTCGCCGCAGCACCACCGCCACCCCGATCGCGGTGATCACACCGAACTCTGGGCCGAGCACCATCGCACCGATCGTCAGGATCTGCGAATCGAGCACCACGGCGACGGCCGCGAGCAGGGTGGCCAGGATCATGAAGCCGAGGTAGGTGAAGTTGAGTTCCGAATCGCCATAGGCCCGTCGGCCCACCTGGGCCCACACGACCGCGTCCGACCCGAAACCGGGCGCACGCCGTTCGGCCTGCAGCGCGCGACGGGACAGAAAGGTCTCGACCTCTTCCACCCGCAGGCAACCGTCCGCGGCCACTCCGAGGTCCCGGAGCGCGATGATCAGATCGTTGGCGGCCTCGCGCGCGACATCGATCGTCACCAGATCGCCTGCGGGCTTCACCGAGGCGCCCCGGACGACGGACACCGCACTCACTGCTTCGTCGTCGGAGACCAGGCCGAGTAGGTCGTCGGTCAGATGCGCAGGTGATGACACCTCGATGTGCAGCACGTCGTCATTGTGCCGCCGGTGTCGCCGGAATCAGTCGATGACGTCGGCGAGCCGTCGGATCGCGAACTCATAACCCCGTACACCACAGCCGGCGATCACCCCGACCGCGATCGGCGACACGTACGAGTGATGCCGAAAGGACTCGCGCCGGTGGATGTTGCTGATGTGGACCTCCATGATCGGCACCTCCGGAACCACCAGCGCATCGGCCAGCGCAACCGATGTGTGCGTCCACCCACCCGGGTTGATCACGATGCCGCTGACCTGTCCGCGGGCCTCATGGATCCAGTCGATCATCTCGCCCTCGTGATTCGTCTGGGCGGCACGCAGGCCGAATCCGAGCTCGGATGCGGTCCGTTCGGCGAGTTCGACGACATCGCCGAGCGTCGACGAGCCGTACACCTCCGGTTGCCGCACGCCGAGGGTGTTCAGGTTCGGGCCGTTGAGCAGCAGAATCGGCAAGGGTTCGGGGCTCGTCGCGGTGTCCGGCATGCCCCTCACACTAGTTGAGGGTGCTGAGGGGCAAAGTGCGTCGAGGGGTACCGGTTACCATCTCTCTTTGTGCCCGAGCAGACGGTTCGACGAGCCAAGATCGTCGCGATCATCACCGGCCTGCTCGGTCTCTTCATGGCACTGGCCACCCCACTCATGCCGGTCCAACAGACCACGGCGCAGATCAACTGGCCTCAGGACAACACCCTCGGATCGGTGGCCGCCCCGCTGATCAGTTATGTACCCATCGATTTCGACGCGCACGTCCCGTGCAGCGCCATCGATCAACTCGGCGACGACGAATCGGTACTGCTGTCGACGACGCCCAAAGAGGCCGAGAAATCTGCCGAACGCGGTCTGTTCATACGCAAGACGGGACAGCCGGGTGATCCAGCCGCCCGACAGACCGTCGAGGTGGTCATCCGCAATCTCCCGCTGGTGTCGGCGACGGTGGCGCAGGTCCGACAGCAGGACTGTCGCGAGATCGTCGTGCACGCCGATTCCGAAGCGGTCTCGGCCGAGTTCGTCGGAATGCACAACGACCAGGGCGAACCACTCGACGGCACCACCGCGGGCCGGGAGTCCAACACCTACGACAAGGACCAGCGACCGCAGGTCACCGGGCTGTTCACCGATCTCTCCGGGCCGGCCGCCAGTCAGCCCGGGCTCAGCGCTCACGCCACCATCGACTCCCGCTACTCGACGGCTCCGACCATCCTGAAGTGGCTCGTCCTCATCGTCGGCATCATCTGCACCCTGTTGTCGCTGGCTGCGCTCGCCGTCCTCGACTCCACCGACGGCCGCAAGCACCGGCGCATCCTCCCGGCACGCTGGTGGCGACTCAACGCTCGCGACTACGTGGTCATCGGCGCGCTGATCGTATGGCACTTCATCGGACCCAACACCTCCGACGACGGCTATCTGCTGACCATGGCCCGCGTCGCGCAGAACGCGCAGTACACGGCCAACTACTTCCGCTGGTACGGCGCGCCCGAAGCGCCGTTCGGCTGGTACTACCAGGTCTTCGGGCTCCTCAGTCATGTCAGCGTGGCGAGCCCGTGGATGCGCATCCCCGCGTTGATCTGCGGCATCGGCGTCTGGCTCATCATCAGCCACGAGGTGCTACCGAGACTCGGTCGTGCCGCCATCACCCGGCCCTCCGTCGCGTGGACCGCCGCCTTCGTTTTTCTGGTGTCGTGGTTTCCGTTCGACAACGGGCTGCGCCCGGAACCGATCATCTGTCTCGGTGCCCTGCTCACGTGGTGTTCGGTTGAGCGTGCCATCGCGACCGGACGCCTGCTGCCCGCCGCGGTGGCTTGTCTCATCGGCGCGTTCAGCCTCGCCGCCGGCCCGACCGGGCTCCTCGCCGTAGCTGCGCTCATCGCCGGTGCACGACCGATGATCCTGGCATTGATCAAGCGCGCGAAGGTCATCGGCGGCGGCCGTTGGGCCTACGTCGCCCTCGTGGCGCCGATTCTCGCCGCCGGCACGTTCATCATCTTCGTCGTGTTCTCCAATCTCACACTGAGATCATTCGTCGAGGCGTCGCAGATGAAGACGGCCCTCGGACCATCCGGCCACTGGTACAACGAGATCAATCGCTACTCGTCATTGTTCGCCTTCTCTGCCGATGGCTCCATCGCCCGACGGTTCGCCGTCCTCGCGATGATCCTGGGCCTGGTGGTGTCCGCGGCGATGTTGATCCGCCGGTCCCGCATCCCGGGCACCGCGCTGGGTCCGTCCCGACGTATCGTCGGGATCACCTTCGCGTCGTTGGTGTTCCTGATGTTCACCCCGACAAAGTGGACACACCATTTCGGGGTGTTCGCCGGACTCGGAGCGGCACTCGCCGCCATCGCGGCGATCGCGGCGAGCAATCAGATCATGCATTCCAGGCGCAACCGCACACTGTTCGCGGCGCTGGTCCTGTTCATCGCCGGCCTGGCATTCACCGCACCCAACTCGTATTACTACTCGTCCGCCTGGGGCATGCCCTGGGGTGTCATGCAGGTCTCCATCGCCGGCGTGAACCTGGCAAATCTGCTCCTCTACGCCGCACTCGCACTCCTGTTGGCGGCCTTGTGGTTCCACTTCCGTGAGCCGTTCACCGGTGCCGATCCCGCCGACGAGACCCCCGACCGCTCTGCTCGGCCGTGGTACCGCCGTGCCGCGACGGTACCGGCCTCGGCCCCTTGGCCTTCGTCAGCGCGGCGGTGGTGATCTTCGCCCTGGTGACCGCGATGTTTGCCGGCATCCAGCAGAGTTCGTCGTACTCGGTACCGCGCGCGAACCTGGAGGCCCTCGCGGGCGAGGAATGCGGTATGGCAGACAAGGTCTGGGTGGAGACGGACCCCAGCCGCTACCAGCTCACCCCCGTCGACGGATCGATCACCGACCCGCTGGCAGGCCCGCCGACCGCACCAGCCGACGCGACCCAGCCGGCCACCACCGGCTTCACCGCGAATGGTGTGGACGAGGATCTCGAGACCACCGCGAGTGAGGGTTCGCTGGGCGTCCTGGCGGGCAGCGCAGTCTCGTCACCGGACGTGCTGACTGCCAACCCCGGCGGTACCGGTGGTGGCGTGGAGACGACCGCCGGAGTCAACGGCAGTTACGCACAACTCCCGTTCTTCCTCGATCCGGCGAAAACACCGGTGATGGGCTCCTATTCGAAGACCGATCAGGTCCCCGCTCGCCTGACATCGGCGTGGTACACGTTGCCCGCTGATTTCAAGGAGCGCCCCTTGCTGGCGTTCTCGGTCGCCGGTCTGTTCGACAATCCGGACCTGTTGCTCGAGTACACCACCGACCCGGTCGGACCGGGCACCCGCGACGCGTCGTTGCATGCCACCGGCGACACCGAGATGATCGACCCCGGCCCGCGACCATCGTGGCGAAACGTCCGTGTCACCACTGATTCGCTCCCGGACGACATCACCGCGGTACGAATCGTCGCGACCGACGACAACCTCTCGGAGGACCGCTTCATCGTGGTCACCCCGCCTCGGCTCCCCGAGATGCAGACGCTGCAGCAGGTGGTCGGGCGTGAGGACCCGGTGCACGTCGATTGGACCTCCGGCCTCTCCTTCCCGTGCCAACGACCGTTCACCCACAAGGACGGGGTCGCCGAGATCCCGAAGTGGCGGATCAAGCCGGGGTCCGACCTGGCGGCCGCGGTCTCGGCATGGCAGGACTCCTTCGGCGGAGGGCCCCTGGGCTGGATCGAGGTCTCTCAGCAGGCCACCGCGATGTCCACCTACCTCCAAGACGACATCGGGCGTGACTGGGGCGCCCTCGAGCGGTACACACCGTACGGCGACGTGACCACCCTTGCCGATGTCGACACCGGTACCGCGACCCGTAGCGGGCTGTGGAGTCCCGCGCCGATCCGTCACTGACCGGGCAACCGGCCTTTTTCGACGATCGGTAGATGACGAGCTCCCCCGCCGATCGAATAGGTGGCAACCTCCCCTCGCCGATCGAGTGGGCGACGAGCGCAGCGAGGAATCGTATCGAGATCACCACACCAGGTCTCGATACGGTCTCCGCGGACGCTCCGGGCCACTCGATCAACGGGGCCGGACGCTCGGGGCCACTCGATCACCCGCAGAACATCAAGCAGCGCATGCGAATCGGCAGCAGCTCAGTTCTTGATCGCGCGCATCGGTCCTGGCGTCCACAGACCTCCGTGGACGTCGTCGGTGATCTTCAGTTCGGCCTCGACCTGAGGCTTGAGCGGTACCAGCCGCTGCAGACTGCCCCAGTCCCTCGCCCAGCTGTTACGCAGGTAGGAGGGGAGGACGACCGGACGCAACTCGTTCTCGACGATGCCGAGAGGGCCGCCGTAGTCGCCGGCCATCCATCGACGGGAGTTCACCCGCTCGCCCTCGGCGTCGGGCGTGACCCGCCACATCGGCGTCTCCAGCACCCCGTTGACCGCCGCGGCCGGTCGCTGACACGGAAAGGCCAGCGCCACCTCCCAGTCCAGCAACACCGGATCATCGCTACCCACCAGGGAATTCAGAGTCGTCATCTCCGTGACACGCGGCGGGGTGACCGCCAGCCACTGCTGGGAGTCCGTCGAGGTGTCGTCGGCGACGATCCGGGTGACCGTCGCGCGCGGCGGCACCTGATCGAGAGGCACCCGCAGATTGCGCCACTCGGGGTCGGTGTCGATGCCCAGCGGAACCACCGACGCCACGGTGGAGACGCGCCCGTCCGGCTCCACCCGGCCGAACTCGAGCCGCACCTTCTGGCCCGGGTGCGTGACGGCGAGGTGGTCGACGTACTCGATCTTGCCCGCGACCGACATCGTGACCAGCGGCGCGTCATCGCTTCGGGGCGGGAGTTGATACCAGTCCGACGTCAGATGGCCTCGGCCAGAAGGCGACTGATAGGTACCGAGGACCGGGACCCGGCGCTGATCCAGACCGAACGGCAATCGCACCGACGACCCGTTGACACCCTCGGTGGCGGTGGTGCCGCCACCCGTGTCGGCGGCACCTGCCGAGCCGCTCGGCTCTTCCTGCGCCGACGACGGATCCGTTTGGGAACGGTCCAGACCCGGGGAACTCTTGTCGGAGTCTGCCGACGAGTCCTCACCGGAGTCGGCCTCGCTCTCCAACTGCGTCGACACACCGTTGGGGTCAAAGCCGGTCATGCCTTGGCCGGCCAGCGTCGCGCCCGGCGACGGATTGTTCTGCCCGGCAACCTCGGCCGGTGCCAACAGGCCCTTGTTGGGATCTCCCTCGACCATGACCGCATCTGCCAGCGCGCACGGGTTGCCGCGCAGCGCATCGATGTTGGAGCTGGTCCACGACCACGAATCCTGTTGCGTCTGCGCCGCCTTGGCGAACGATACGAAGTTGAACAGCAGGACCACGGTGGAGATGATCGCCAGCGAATAGGTCGGCATCCGCTGGACGATGCTGCGGCCAGAATCTGTCTGCACCGCAACAGGTTCGCCGCGCTGCGCACGCTGATCGTCACGGTAGTACTGCCAGACGCCGTACAGGGTGAGGAGTACCGCGACCGCCAGGATCGGGACGAAGAGTTCGATACCCGCCACGTTGGGTGTGTCGTCGGCCCAGGGGATGCCGTAACTGCCCACGTACCACCATTGATTGCGGCCGGCGAAGGCGACCGCGAGGGCGTATGCAGCGGCGGCTGCGATGAAGGTCCTGTTGCATCGACGACGCATCACGGACGGCTGGAGGAACACCGTCGCCGCAGCAGCGAGAACACCGGTGAGACAGGCGAATGCACCCATCTGGTGCGTGGCCTTGGTCGGGACGAACGCCAGTACCGCCACCGCACCGGAGGTGACTGCGACGAGACGCCAGAGCGGCGCGCTCGGCACACCCGGCACCCGACGCTTGCTCAGCAGCGTGAGAACGATGACGGCGACCGACAGGAATGTCACGAAGATGCCGACACGCCGGGCGATGGAACCGTCGGGGGTCGGGTTCAACAGGATGTAGTACCGCATCGCCTCGGTCCACCATTCGTTGGTGGGACCGACGATGCCCTGCACCTTGATGCCCTCCCGGATCGCCGCGAGGGGCTGGTCGGCGAAGATCTCGAAGAGCACCGCCAATCCTGCCGCCAGAATCGGCATCACCAGGGGTAGCAGGCCGTCACGCCGGGCACGCCGACGCAGTCGCCGCAGCAGCGGTCGCAACGCCGCCAGCAACGGCAGGATCGCGATGGCGCCTGCCGGGTGGATCGTCAGCGTGAAGGCCGCCGACAGGACGGCCAGGGTCAGGGGGAACAATCGGCCGGTGGCGATCGATCGCTCGACCAGCACCCAGGTGAGCAGGATGCCGACGCTGAGCGCCGGCTCCACGCGCAGACCGTTGTTGAACGCCAACCACACCACCAGGAACCCGAGTGCCGCCGTCCATCGGGCGGCGTTCGACGACCGGACCGCGCGACCCAGACGGGGCAGCGCGGCGCGGCTGATCAGGAACCAGCCCGCCAACGCGAACAGCAACGGCAGCACTCGAAGCCACGGGGTGGCGGTACTCACCTGCATCCACAGCGCGAGATAGCGGTAGTGCCAGCCGAACGGGTCCTGCGGCGCACCGAAGTACCGGTAATAGTTGTCGAGATAGCCCGCACCGGGCGCCACGCGTCCCACGGTCACCTGATAGCCGTCGTCGGCGGTGTTGCCTCCCACGAACAGCCACACCAGCAACACACCCGTGACCACCACATCAAGCGGCTTGATGCGCCACCACCGTTGCGCGCCGGCGCGGACCATGCGCCGTAACCGCCGCCCGTCGCGTGCGTCGAGCACAGCCAGCGCGATCATCGAGATGATCGTCGAGATCACACCGAGGATCAGCAACGCACCCTTGAAGGTGGTGGGACTGGAGATGAATCGCGTGTCGATCGCCGATCGATACGAGAGGCCCTCCGTGGACACATCTTTCGGAAGGTCGGTGTAGACGCCGATGATCTGCGGTCGCGCATTGGGGTCGTCGAGGCGGAAGCTCTGCGTTCCCGCACCGGGATCGACGCCTTCCACCGCACCGCGACTACCGGTGGTGTCCGCGTGGATGACCACGCGACATTGCGCATTCTGCTGCGCGGCGGCGCGAGGAACGTTCAGCAGCACCGCGTTTCGCTGCGTCACCAGCAGACGGTCGTGGGTGGCACGGACGAACAGGCCGACGGTACCCGCCTGGGCACCGTTCTCGGGAACGGTCGACAGCAGCACACCGCCCGCCGGGGGCAGATCGGCGGCGAGTCGGCACGGCACCGAGATGTCCATCGACACCGGCGCATACGACACATTGGGCGCCGCCACGTTCTGCACGACGCCGGCCCCATTCGGCCCGCTCGCTGCGCTCCCGGCGCCGGCCTCATTCGGCCCGCTCGCTGCGCTCCCGGCGCCGGCCTCATTCGGCCCGCTCGCTGCGCTCCCGGCGCCGGCCTGACCCTGGGGCCATTGCAGCTCACTCTTGGTGTAGGACACCGGCAGGAACGGAGCCGCGATCGCGAGCAGCACGCCGAGCGCACCGGCGACCACCGCGACGATCTTCGCGACCTTGATGGTCCTGCTGTCCGGGGCGAAGCGCATGGATCGTGTCGTCTTCTGCTCTGCTGTCTTCGGTTCTGGCGTCTCGGGCTCAGTCATCTTGCGGCACCACCCTGATCGATCCCGGTCGCGTCCATCCCCACGTCGTCGTGGTACCGGTGGTCACCTGTGCGGGTGTCGCATCCGCGACCAACGGCGACAAGCGCTGCAGCCCACCCCAATCGCGGAACCAGTCGTTCTCCAGGTAAGTGGCCATCGTCGTCGCACTGGTCAACGCCTCCGGCGTGGTGAGAATGCCACCGTTGACCGAAGCCTGCCACGTCTTGGACTTGGAGTTGGTGGTCGTCTGGTCCGGCACGATACGCCAGCGGGGCACCTCGCTCACGCCGTCGCGCGTGCTCATCGGATGCTGACACGGGAACTGACTGCCGACCGACAGATCGAGCAGCACCGGCGTCCGCGAACCGACGACGTCCTGCAATGTGTGCAGTTGCGGCGCCCGCGGCGGCGTGAACGCCAGCCATTGGTCCGGACTCACGTTGTCGTCGACGGCGACGATCCGCATGGCCGTGGCGCCACCGGGCACCGCTGTCATCGGGATACGCAGGTTCCGCCACGGCCGATTCGGCCTGCCCGGTCCCGGATCTATCGGCGTGTAGGCCTTGCCCACCTGCTTGAAACCACCGGCCGCATCGGTTCGACCGAACTGCACCTGCAACGACCGCCCAGGGGTTGCGACGCCGTCCTGGTCGACCGAGAAGACCGGTCCGGCCGCCGTGATCACCAACAGCGGCGACGCATCGCGGGACGGCAGCCGGTACCAGCCGGAGGTCAGTTCCGCGGTGCCGTTGTCGTGTCCGTAGCTGCCCAACACCGGCGTGGTCTTCGGGTCGAGGCCGAACGGCAGCGCCGCCGACGATCCGTTGATCGTCTTCGGCCCGGTGCCGCCGGTGGTACCGGGAGGCCCGCCGGTGACGACGAACGGGCGCGACAGGTCGCCAGAGGTGTTGATGGTGCCCGCTCCCAGCGATGTCGGGTCGGGCGTCAGGTCACCCGCCACACCGTCCGGGGTGAAGCCGGTGGATTCGCCGGCGAGCGCACGCGAGATGTCGCGGGTTCCGATCGGCGCGAGTGCACCGAGGTTCGGGTTCTGTTCCAGGAGAACCTGATCGGCCATTCCACACGGATCGCCCGCGAGCGCACGGGTGTTGGCGTGAAAAGTGGTGTAGGTGTCCGAACGGTCCATCGCGGCTTTGGCGAACAACCCCATCTCACCGACCACCACGAGCGTGGCGATCACCAGCATGGGGGCCGACGCGACGGCGATCTGTGTGCGCGACAGGCGAGTCCGGTCACCGCGGACCTTTCCGCGCTCTGCGTCGACATCGATCCGCAGGTGATACCAGGTCGCGACTGCGAGCGCCAAGACGGTGAGCACCAGGAAGACCGACGACAACGGCGTCCCCGCCACCACCGGCGCCTTGTCGAACCACGAGATGCCGAAGTCGTACCCCCAGCCCCACGCGTTCTCACCCGCGACAGCGACCGCGCAGGCGAACAGCAGCACGGCGATGTACATCCACAGATTTCGTGGCGAACGCCGCGCCGATTGCGCGACGGCGACCGTCGCGACCGCAGCCATGGCCGCGCCGACGCCCGCGTAGATCCCGAACTGGACGGTCCACTTGGTGGGCGTGAACGACAACAACAACACCGTCAGCAGGATCGAGCCGACGAGTCGCCACACCGGTCCGGGGTCGACACCGCGGATGTGCTTGCGACGCAACATCACCGCCAACGTCACAAACAGTGCGGCGACCAGGAGCAACAGCGGTACGCGACGCACCAGCGAACCATCCTGGGTGGTCAGCGAGAGATAGTAGAAACGCAGGAGTTCCTGATACCAGGCCAGTGTCGGCCCCACGGTGTATCGAAGTCGCACCGCCTCGGCCACGTTGGCGAGCGTCTGGTCACGGAAGACCACGATGACCACCACCGCGAATGCCCCGGCCACCGGCGCGAGCAACGGGAGCATCCCGTTCTCGCGACGGCGGGTCCGGATGGTGCGCAACATCGGTCGCGATCCGGCGATGAGCATGGCGAGCGCGATCACGCCGTGCGGGGCCACCGCCAGGGTGAGGCCCGCGCTCAATGCCGCTCCCGCCGCCGGCAGCATCCGACGGGTGGCGACGGCCTGCTCGACCCCCCACCACGTGAGCAGCGATCCCAGCACGATGATTCCCTCGCTGCGCAACCCGCTGCACAGCGGCATCCAGAACGCCACGAACACCGCGGCGGCGGTGAACATCGCCCACTGCGAGCGACGGACCGCACCACCCAGCCGTGGCAACAGGATCCGGCTCAGCACGAACCAGCTGATCAGTCCGGCCACCAGTGCGGGCAGTCTCATCCAGACGCCCGCCGTCGACACGGTCGACCAATGCGACAGAAAAGTGTAGTACCAGTCGAACGGCGCCTCGGGAATTCCGAAGAAACGGTAGTAGTTCGCGAGGTAGCCGGCATCGTGCGCGGTGCGGCCCATGTTGAGGATGTAGCCGTCGTCGGACGATCCGGCCCCGAGGAAGTGCCAGACGACGAGTGCCGCGGTCACCGCGATGTCGGCCGCACGCGGCGCGAACAGCCGCCGAAGGTCGAGGCGACCGATCCGGCGGTGATAACCGTTTCGTACATCGAGTACGGCGATCGCGACGAAGGAGATCGCCGCGGCGATCAGCCCGATGATCATCACGATGAGTTTGAGCACCGACGGTCCGGTGTCGAAGCGGTTGTCGATGTCGACGTGGACTGCCAGCCGATCGGCGGGGGCCCCTTCGCCGGCCGCCTGACGCACCGCGGCCGGGCGGAGCCCGGTGAAGACTCCCGACACCTGCGGTCGATCACCGGGATCGCCGGCGACGGCCGGACCGAGCCCGACGAAGTGCGCCTCGGTCGCCGACGCCGACGCACGAACCGTCAGTCGGTCGCATCGGTTCAGGTCGGCGCGATCGGCACGGACCAGTTCCTTGCCGCGCATCGTCACCGAGACCGCCTGGCGGTCCGCGGTCACGAACAGTGCCTTGTTCGACGAGTTGCGCCCGGCAGACGGCATGGTGGAGACCACAACGGTCGTCTCGTCGGCCGGCGTCTGCGCCAAAGCGCGACACCCGACGGTGACATCGAGTCCTGACGCCGTCTGAGCGACCAGGGGCGCCGTCACCGACGCGCTCGAGCCGATGGTCTCCTGGGGCCAGTCGATGGACGCGGTGTGCTGGCTGACCGGCAGCAATGGCGTCAGCACGGCAGCGACGATCGCGACAAGTCCGGACACGATGGCGATCGCGGCCCAGACACGTGTGGGCGCTCGTCGGGAAGAGGCAGTCATCAGACGGTGACCCTAGTTGACGGGAAGAACCCTGTTGTAGCGCAGTCCGGGTCTGACTAGGTCCTCTCAGGGAAGTCCCATAACATCAGACATCGTGCCTGTGACAGCCTCGAACGCTGCGCCCGACGCCGCGCCGCCGACATCCAGGGTGTCTGTGGGCACCGTCCGTGCGGTCGCCGTCATAGCGGGCATCATCGGCATCGTCCTGTGCGCCATCACACCATTCCTCCCGGTCAAGGCCACCGACGCGTCATTCGACTGGCCTTCCGGGCAAGGTCTGTCGGCCGAGTCCGCCGACGTCGTCGCGCCCCTGATCGCCCAGACACCGCAGGCCCTCGACGCCCGCATACCGTGCGGCGTGTTGTCGGAAATGCCCGCGGCCGGCGGCCTGGTCTTCGCGACGATGCCCACCAACGCGCCCAAGAGCAGGTCGTCAGCGCTCTACGTCAACGCGAACCGCACCACGGTGACGGTCACCTTCCGCAACACGGTGGCGGCAAGCGCCCCACGTGACCAACTGTCCGGATGCTCACAGCTGCACATCTGGTCGGCTGCGACCGGACCCGGCGCACAATTCGTCGGCCTCGGCGAGTCGACCGTCCTCCCGCCGGACAAGCGTCCGCAGGTCGACGGCATCTTCACCGACCTCTCCACCCGGCAGGTGCAGTCGGCGGCCGATGCCGGTCTCCGTGTGCACGTCCAGATCGACAATCGCTACGTCAGCTCGCCCTCGGTTCTCAAGCTGGTGGTGATGGTGCTGGCCGTGATCGCGGTGCTCGTCGCACTGGTCGCGTTGTACCTGCTCGATCGGGCACACGGTCACCACCGTCGCATCGGTAGGCGCGCCGACGGTGAGGACGGGCCGAGCCGCCTCGGCTCCTGGTGGCGCAGTCTCATCCCGCGCGCGTCCGACGTCGCGGTGACCCTCGTCCTGCTGATCTGGGCTCTGCTCGGGGCCGGAACCGCCGACGACGGCTACATCCTGAACATGGGACGCACGGCCGACGCGTCCGGCTATCTCGCGAACTACTACCGCTGGTACGGCATACCCGAGGCCCCGTTCGACTGGTACTACAGCTTCCTTGCCCACTGGTCGTCGATCTCCCCGACGATTCTGTGGACACACCTTCCGTCGCTGGCCGCGGGCCTCGTCTCCTGGTTCATCCTGAGCCGGGTGCTGCTGCCACGTCTGGGCGCAGGTGTCCGCCGCAGCGGATGGGCGGTGTGGGCCGCCGCACTGGTCTTCATCGCGTTCTGGCTCCCGTTCAACAGCGGCCTGCGCAGCGAGCCGATCATCGTGCTCGGTTCGCTGCTCACCTGGTGGGCAGCCGAACAGGCGATCGCCACCCGCCGCCTGTTCCCCGCCGCCCTCGGCGCGATCGCCGCAGGGTTCACCCTTGCGCTCGCCCCGCAGGGCGTGATCGCGGTGGCCATCCTCCTGGTGGCGGCTCGTCCCCTGCTGCACATCATGCTCGACCGTCGACGCGAGTCGGGCACGCTCGCACTCATCGCGCCGATGACGGCGGCCGGCCTCCTGGTGCTGATCGTGGTGTTCCGGGATCAGACATTGGCCACCGTGCTCGAGGCGATGAAGATCCGGTACCAGGTGGGACCGGTGATCAGCTGGCATCAGGAGTTCCTGCGTTACTACTTCATCTCGGTCACCACCGACGATGGCGCACTGACTCGACGCGTGCCGGTCCTGCTCCTGCTGGCCGGTCTGATCGTGACGGTCGCGGTGATGCTGCGTCGCAACAAGATCCGTGCTGTCGATCCCGGCCCCACCTGGCGACTCATCGGCTCGATCGGCGTCACGCTGCTCCTGCTGGCCTTCACACCGACCAAGTGGACCATCCAGTTCGGCGTTTTCGCCGGACTCGCCGCCGCCATCGCCGCCACCGCCACCCTCGCGGTGGCCCAATCGGCGGCCCGCTCCGCGCGCAACCTGACCGTGTTCGTTTCCGGCCTGTTCTTCGCGCTCGCCGCCGCCATGGCGGGCTACAACGCCTGGCCGTTCGCCTATGAGTACGGGATCTCCTGGTTCGATCGGGCTCCGGTACTCGCCGGACGACCGGTGTCGACGCTGTTCCTGGTACTCGCCGTGATCACCGCGGTCATCGCGGTGTGGCAGCACCTGCGCCTGGACTACGTGGAGAACAAGGGCCTCACCCATACCGTCGACGGCGGAGGAGAGAGCAAGGCCGACCGTCGTCGACTCTTCCTGGCGTCGTCACCGATCGCGGTGATCGCCGGCCTGATGGTGGTGGCCGAACTCCTGGTGTTCGCGAAAGCCGCGGTGACCAGGTATCCGGCCAACACGGTGTTCTCCGAGAACGTGAGCGCGCTCCGCGGCGACGGTTGCGGCATGGCCGACGAGGTTCTCGTCGAGTCGGATCCCAACGCCGGGATGTTGGCGCCGGCCGATGGGAAGTCGGTGTCCGCGGCTCTGCGTGGGACCGATCCCGTCGGATTCACGCCAGATGGGATTCCCAGCGACCTGTCCCCCGATCCGGGCAACCAGCGTCCTGGACAGATGAACGTATCGGCCAGTGTGTCCAGACCCTTCGCCATCACGGGTGGGCTCGGCGCGGGCACCACGGGAGGCACCGGACCCCGCACCGTGAACGGGTCGACGGTCGCGCTTCCCTACGGACTCGACCCTTCGACGACCCCGGTCCTCGGCAGCTACGGTTATCCGGGCGAGGCGCACCTGACGACCGGTTGGTACCAGCTGCCCACGGTGCGCGCGACATCGCCACTGCTCGTGTTCAGTACGGCCGGTGCCGTATCGACGATCGACACCTTCGGCGTCCGGAACTTCGGGCAGAAGCTCGTCGTCCAGTTCGGACGTCCCGGCCCCGACGGATCGTTCACACAGATCGGACCGGACGTGCTGCCGATCGACCCGGGACCGGTCATCACCAACCGACCCTGGCGCAACCTACGGGTGCCGATGAGTGCGGCGCCGCGCGCGGCCACCGCGATGCGTTTGTCGCTGCTGGACAACAATCTCGGACAGAGTCAGTTCATCGGTATCACCCCGCCGCGGGCGCCCCGGTTGCGGTCCCTGCAGGATGTCGTCGGCTCACAGTCACCGACACTGATCGACTTCACCGTCGGCGCACACTTCCCATGCCAACGGCCACTGCGGATCACCAACGGTGTCGCCGAGGTCCCGCAGTGGCGCATCCTCCCCGACTACCCACTGGCCAACTCGCAGTCCAAGACCTGGCAGTCGGGAGTCGACGGCGGACTGTTGTCGATCTCGGAGTCGACCACTTCGGCGCAGGCCGTGCCGACCTACCTCAAGGACGACTGGGCACGCGAGTGGGGAGCCCTCGAGCGTCTGACGCCGCTGGCCGAGGACGCGGGAGCGGCGCGGGTGACCACGTCGCAGACGACACAGTGGGGCTGGTCACGCGCCGGTTCGATCAGGGTGGAGCCACAATCAGATGACCAGTGAGACAGCGACCCCCGCCTCGGAGACCCGCTCCCGCAACTACCGCACGGCGAAGATCGTCGCCGTGGTGGCAGGTGTGCTCGGCTTCCTCGCGGCCATCATCACGCCACTGCTGCCGGTGAATCAGTCCACCGCGGAACTCAATTGGCCGCAGGGCAACGGTGTGGGCAATGTGGCCGCGCCCCTCGTCTCGTACGTCCCCATCGACATGGATGTCACGGTTCCGTGTTCACTGGCCGCGCAACTGCCCCGGGACGGCGGGCTCCTGCTCTCCACCATCCCGGAGGGCGGGCAGGATGCCGGCGCCCGCGCACTGATGATCCGGGCCACCGACGACGCACTGACCGTGACCGATCGCGACGTCGTGATCCTCAACACCGATCGCGCAGGCGCCCAGACGAATCCCGACTGCCGGATCATGTTCCACGCCGACGGCTCGGGCGTTTCGGCCCGTTTCGAGAACGCGCCCGGCGACGGACTGCACACGTTCTCGGTCGCCGATCAGGAGATGCGACCCCAGATCGTCGGTATCTACACCGATCTGCCCGAGTCCGCGCCGCGGGACGGGTTGTCGGTGCACGCGACCATCGACACCCGCTATGTCAGCACGCCGTCGGCGCTGAAGCTCGCGGTGATCGTCATCGGCATCATCATGACGATCCTGTCGCTGATCGCGCTGGGTGTTCTCGATCGCCGGGACGGCAGGGGGCACAAGCGGTTCCTGCCGGCCGGCTGGTTCACCATTCGCGGCCCCGACGTCGCGGTGTTCCTCATCCTGGCCTTCTGGTGGTTCGCCGGGGCCAACACGTCCGATGACGGCTACAACTTCACCGTCGGCCGGATCGCCGGGGATGCGGGCTACGCGGACAACTACTTCCGCTATTTCGGCGTGCCACAGGACCCGTTCGGCTGGCATTTCCAGGTCATCGCCGCGATGACACACGTGAGCCTCGCCGCGCCGTGGATGCGTCTGCCCGCCTTTCTCCTGGGGCTCCTCGGCTGGTGGCTCATCAGCCGAGAGGTGATCCCCCGCCTCGGCCGCGCGGTCCGCAACAGCACGCCCGCGGTGTGGTCGGCGGCCTTTGTCTTCCTGGCCATCTGGCTGCCCTACAACAACGGTCTGCGCCCCGAACCCGCCGAGGCCGTCGGCGCCCTGCTGACGTGGTGTTGCGTCGAGCGGGCGATAGCCACACGCCGGATGCTGCCGTACGCCATCGCGGTGGTGGTCGCGGCCTTCACCCTTGCACTCGCGCCCGGCGGGCTGATGGCGGTCGCCGCGCTGCTCGCCGGTATCCGTCCGGTGGTCAAGACGTTGGTGACACGGCGCAAGCGGGACGGCCTGCTGCCCATGCTCGCCCCGGTCCTCGCCGCGGGAACCGCGGTGCTCTACCAGATCTTCTTCGACCAGCCACTGATGCCGCTGATCGTCGGCAACAAGGTCGCCACCGACGTCGGCCCGACGCTGGAGTGGTGGCAGGAACCGGTCCGGTACTACTACCTGATCCTGCCGACCGCCGACGGCACGCTCGCACGACGTTTCGGTGTGCTGCTGATGATCCTCTGCCTGGTCGTCGTGCTGCTCCGGCTCTTGCGTCGCGTGCATCCGAACGGCATTGCCCGCGCCCCGATCTGGCGCCTGATCGCGGTGATCCTCGGCACGATGTTCTTCATCGCCTTCACCCCCACCAAGTGGACGCATCATTTCGGCGTCTACGCGGGCATCGCGGCCGGTCTCGCCGCCGCCGCCGGCGCCATGATGGCCCCCGCCATTCTCCGATCGCGTCGCAACCGGACGTTCTTCGCGGCCGCCGTGCTGGCGGTGACCGCGATCTCGTTCACCGGCACCAACGGCTGGTGGTTCGTCGGTAGCTACGGAATCCCGTGGTGGGACCGCCCGCCGTCGATCGCCGGGATCAAGGTGGGCTGGGTCATCCTGGCATTCGCGGTGATCACCGCGTTGGTGGGTCTGTGGTTCCACTTCCGCGACGACTACGTCGACGAGAAGACCAGGACGCAGGGCGGGGACGGCTGGGCATCGAAGCTGAAGTTCTCACCGCTGCCGGTGATCTCGGGACTCGTCGTGATCTTCATGGTGTTGTCGTTCGCCAAGGGCGGGTACGAGCAGCGTGACAGTTGGTCGTGGATGAAGTCGAATGCGCGCGCGATGACCGGCAACGAATGCGCTCTCGCCAACGACGTTCTGGTGGAACAGGATCCCAACACCGGCCTGTTGCCGCCGGCCGCGGTCGACGGACGGCCGGCACCGAATGTCTCGGCGGCACTGGCCGGGACGGGTAACGGCCTACCCGACCCCGACGGTTTCACACCGAACGGCGTACCGAACCGGCTGTCCATCGACTCCACCGAGGAGCAGGACACCGCGACCTCGACGGCGCAGAACACCGCCCAGTCGGGCGCGGGCTCCGACGAATCCACTCAGACCACCGAGTCTGCGCAAGGTGGAACCGAGGGCGGGCAGGGTGCGCGCGGTGTCAACGGCTCGACTGTGCGACTGCCGTTCGGGCTGAACCCGGCGAACACTCCGGTACTCGGTTCCTACGGCTCCCCCAGCGGGACCGGTTCGCTGACCACCGACTGGTACTCACTTCCCGAACGCAACGCCGACGCGCCACTGCTCACCATCGCCGCGGCCGGCTCGATACAGGCCGTCGACGGGCTCGGCGTGCAGCACAGCGGCCAGCAGGTCATCGTCCGGTTCGGCCGGACCGGGGCCGACGGTCGCGTCACCCCGGTCGGCGTGAGGTCGCCGATCGACATCGGCGAGGTACCCACCTGGCGGAATCTGCGGTTTCCGCTCGCCGACGCCCCGCCACGCGCCGACGTGGTACGGGTGGAGGTCAGTGACACCGCTGGTGCACCGTCGGAATGGGTGGCGATCACGCCACCGCGGGTGACCCAGTTGCGCACTCTCAACGACGTCGTCGGGACCACCGATCCGGTCTTCATCGACTGGCTACCGGGCATGGTCTTCCCGTGCCAGCAGCCGATGAAGGTTCGTGACGGTGTGCTCGAGGTACCGAAGTGGCGCATCATGCCCGACGCCGAAGCCACCCGAAAGAACAGCCAGACCTGGATGTCCGGCAAGGCGGGCGGTCCACTGGGCATCACCGAGGCGATGCTGACCCCGACCTTGCTCCCCACGTATCTCCGCAACAACTGGGGACGAGACTGGGGTGGCCTGCAGCGGTTCGCCGAGATCGATCCGGCACCTCCGGCCGAGCTGGAGTTGGGCACCGCACGCCATTCCGGGCTCTACAACCCGGCCCCGATGCGGTCGAGCGGGTACTGACGCCCCACTGCCGACCGAGGTCGAGTCCGTGCCCCGGCCGCCGGTCGAGTGGTCGCGAACGCAGCGGCGCCTCGCCGGATACTCGATCGGCGGCCCAGGCTGCGCTAGCCTGACCTCATGGACCGTGTGGTGAACACGTACCAGCACGAGCACGTCGCCGAGGTCAGGCCGGCTCGCGCGCGTCGTCGTGTTCGGCGGACCGGCGACCTGGTCACCGGGCTCGGCCCAACCATCGCGGGCGCCAACGTGATCATGCAACTGGCGAATCCCAAAGTCGGCCACGGTGTGGTGGAGAGCCGCGTCGACTCCGGTAACGCGGTGAAACATCCGATCAAGCGCAGTCGCACCACCGGCACCTTTCTCGCGGTCGCGCTGCTGGGCGACGCCGACGACCGGGCTTTTGTCGGTGCCGAGCTCGAACGCATCCATGATCTCGTCTACTCGACCGCCGAGAGCCCTGTTCGTTACAGCGCCAACGACTCCCGGCTCCAGTTGTGGGTGGCGGTCTGCCTGGTGAAGTACTTCCTCGATCAATACGAACTCCTCTACGGGCCACTGAGCCCTGCCGAGAAGGACCGAGTCGTCGACGACTCCCGCTGGCTCGGCACAACCCTCAACGTGACCGCGCAGCAGTGGCCGGACAGTTACGCCGACCTGCAGGAGTACTGGCGCAGCCAACTGGACGACATGACGATCGACCCACCGGTTCGCGCGATGCTGCAACAACTCTCGGACCTGTCGTTCCTCGAGTACCGGATCGGCGCCGCCGGCACCCTGGCCCACAAGGTCTTCGGTCGTCCGATGAGTTACCTGATCAAGGCGGGACTGCCGCCGGAGTTCCGCACGATGATGCACTGGCGCTGGAGCGCCGAGGACGACGCGGCCTACGACCGGACGCTGCGGGTGGCACGCTTCGTCGATCCGGCCACCGGACGTGTCGTGCGCGGACTCCTGCAGGCCTACCTCTACGACATGCGTCTGCGACGCCGGCTGGGGATCAAGGTCTTCTAGGTCACTCTTTCTCACCGCATCACTAAGGCAACCGTGTCCTTGCTTGCGTGAATGCCGCTGTGGCAGTTGAGTCGAACCATGACCGTCGGCCACGAACACCAGCACACAGGTGAGCCCCACCGCGGTGGCGGACTCGCCAATCGCCTCAACTGGTTGCGCGCCGGCGTTCTCGGCGCCAACGACGGGATCGTCTCCACGGCAGGCATCGTGGTCGGCGTCGCCGCCGCGACAGCCGAGAGAGCACCGATCTTCACCGCGGGCGTTGCCGGCCTTGCCGCGGGCGCGGTGTCGATGGCACTGGGCGAATATGTCTCGGTCAGCACGCAACGCGACACCGAACAGACCCTGCTCGCGAAGGAAGAGCGCGAACTCCTCGAGCAACCCGAAGCCGAGTTCGACGAACTCGTCGGTCTCTACGAGTTGAAGGGACTGACCCACGAGACCGCGTGCCGTGTGGCGCGGGAACTCAGCGACCGCGACGCCTTCGAGGCACATGCGGACGCCGAGCTCGGCATCGACCCGCACGAGCTGACCAATCCGTGGCAGGCGGCGTTCTCGTCGGCGGTGTCGTTCACCGCCGGGGCCCTCCTGCCCTTGGTAGCGATCCTCACGCCGCCGGCGGCCTGGCGAATCCCGGTCGCTTTCATGGCCGTCATCATCGCGCTCGCACTCACCGGCGCCGTGGGCGCGACGCTCGGCGGTTCCCGTCCGTGGCGACCGATGGTGCGTGTGGTGATCGGAGGTGCGCTGGCGATGGTCGTCACGTTCGCCATCGGCCGGCTGGTCGGGCAGACCGTGGCGTGATCCCGGCTCCGCAGCGGCAAAAGCTGTCGGGGTCGCTCGGTAGTCTATGGGGTTCGCCGCGGGTCGATTCGACCAAATTCTTTGCAGCACTGAAGAATTCCTTGACTCGAACACATGTTCGAGTAGACTGGTTCGCATGGGGGAAATCAGCTCGGCCATCGAGGTCATGCGTGAGGTCACCGTCGCCGATGCGGCGTCGGGCCGGCAGGTGTTCGACGCCACCAAGGCGTTGATGGAACTGCGCAACCTGGTCGATCACCTGCTGGCGGTACACGCCGAAGCGCTCGACCGGCTGGGAGTGGCGACACAGTCCGGAGCAAAGACCCGGAACCTGTTGATGGAGATGGGTGCCGCACCGAGTGTGGCCGCCCGCTGGTTACGCATCGGCGCCGCACTGGCGTCGCTGCAGCGACTACCCGGTTACGCCGGTGACGGTGTGTTCTCCGGCGAACACGTCGATGCGATGGTGCAGGGGCTGGCCCACATCGCCCGGCGCGCCGCCGACGGACTGTGTGAGCAGGAACGCCTCGAGCACGAACGGGCACTGATCGCCCAGACGCTCTCGGGTGCGACAACAAAGGAGCTCGAGCAGACGGCACGGGCGATCGGCAACCAGATCGCCACCGAAACCGGGGGACTACCCGCGGGGGAAGATCGCCGGCTCAACGAATTCACAGTTGTCCCGACCCCCGACGGGCGGGTGAAGGTCACCGGTGATCTTGATGTCGTGATCGGCGAAAAGCTGATCGCGGCGATCAACTCGTTGGCCCAACCACGCCCGGAGCCAGACGGTTCCCCCGATGCCCGCACCATCGGCGCTCGACGCGCAGACGCCCTCGAACAAATCCTCGACGCCGCCGCCACCGCAGACACCCCCTTCATGACCGCACCGAAAACCCACCTCACCCTGACCATCCCCGTCGACACCCCCGACCTCGCGTCGCTGACATGGTTGGGCCCGATATCACAGGCGACGGCGAAGATGCTGGCCTGCGATGCCGGCATCACCGAAATCATCATCGACGGAAACCGGGCACCCCTGGACATGGGCTACGAACAACGCCTGTTCACCCCACACCAACGCACAGCCATCACCGCCCGCGATCGATGCTGCATCAAATGCGGCGGGCCCGCCGCCTGGAGCCACATCCACCACATGATCCACTGGCACGACGGTGGCCCCACCGACCTCGACAACGGCTGCCTACTCTGCCCGTCCTGCCACGCCCACGTCCACGCCCACGGCTGGGACATCGTGATCGGAATCGACCGCCACCCCTGGCTCATCCCACCCACCACCACCGACCCACACCGAACACCACTACCCGCCCACAACCGCCGCACCATGCACCTCCACGAGACCGCCGCCTGACGCCAGACCGCAGCAGCGAAACAGACCACAGCGCAGCACATTTCGCGACGCACCTTCACCGCGTGACCGACCACCACCGGGCCACGCACGACCCTTGACAACTCAACAGTGTGAGAGCGGCAGGTGGGAGCTCGTTGCCCTGGAGCGTGAGACGCAGCCTCCAGGGCAACGGGCCCGCCGGTCACGATGCGCGGTTCAGACCCAGCGCGGATGCGGTCCGGTCGAGACTGTCGGTCGCAGCCTCCGGGCCCCAGTCCGTGCGGTCGAGATCCGGGATCGCCTCCGCCACCGAGTTTTTCCAGCTCATCTCCCACTCGTCTGGAAAGGACCGCCGAAGCAGGTCCAGCATGATGGGAACCGCCGTCGACGCACCCGGCGATGCGCCGAGCAGTCCCGAGATGGAGCGGTCGTCACTCACGATGAGCTCCGTTCCTTGTCGGAGCACACCGATCCGCTTCTTGTCCGGTGTCACCAATTGGGCACGTTGACCGGCCGGGATCAGCTCCCACTCGTCGGAGCGCGCGGAAGGAAGGAACTTCTGCAATTGACCGAACCTCCGGCGCGGACCGGCGAGGAGCTCTGAGAGCAGAAATCGGATCAGGGACAGGTTGTGGAGACACGCGGCCACCAACACATGTAGGTTGCGCCATCGCAGCGTGGTGAAGAAGTCCGTGAGCCTACCCTGCTTGAGGAGTTTGGTACTGAACGTCGCGTACGGTCCGAACATGAGGTACTCCTCGTGATCGACGATGCGTTTGTCCAGGTGTGGCACCGACATCGGCGGGGCACCGACGGCTGCTTGCCCGTACACCTTCGCATCGTGCCGGGCTACCACGGACGGGGTCGCGCAGCGGTAGAACGCGGCACCGACAGGTAGCACCGCATAGCCGTTGACCTCCGGGATCCCCGCACGCTGGAGCAGTCGCAGAGCGAACCCACCCGCGCCGACGAACACATGCCGTGCTCGCACCGTGAATTCCGCTCGGCCGTGCGTCAGTCGGCCACTCGCACACCAACTGTGATCCGGATTCTGGCGAAGGCTTCGCACATCGTGGTCGAACACCACCGATCCGCCCCGATCGACGATGATGCCCGTCAGGGCCTTGGTCAGGGCGCCGAAATCGATGTCGGTACCGCGTGGATGTCGCGTCGCGGCGATCGGTTCACCGATGTCACGACCCTCGACGATCAGCGGCGACCACGCCCTGATCTGTTGAGGGTCTTCCGAATACTCCATTTCCGCGAAGATCGGTTCGGTGCTCAAGGTCTGAAAGCGGCGGCGCAGGTAGTTCACATCGCGATGACCGAACACGACATCCATGTGCGGCGCGGTGTTGATGAATCCGGACGGATCGGCGATGAGACCGCGGTCTGCGAGAAATGCCCACCACTGTCTGCTCAGATGGAACTGCTGTGCGACGGTGGCCGCCTGTCGACCATCCGTCGGATCCGGCATGTAGTTGAGTTCGCACAGACCCATGTGTCCGGTGCCCGCGTTGTTCCATGGGCCGGTGCTCTCTTCCGCCAGGCCTCCGGCTCGCTCCACCAGGACAACTCGCCAGTCCGGCTGTAGGACCGCGATCATCGATCCGAGGGTCGCCGACATGATCCCTCCGCCGATGAGGAGTACGTCGGCTTCGCGGGGAGAGCGGATGTCGATGCGTGTTCCGGTGCCCATGTCACGGCTCCTTCGGTTGACGGCCACACATTCACCGTCCCGCACCACTCAATAATCCGTCCAATGAACTATCGGTCCAATACGATCCGTTCATGGATGAATGGCTCACCGAGCTCGCGCCGCAGCTACGCGCCCTGGTCGAATTGGTTGCCCAAGACGGGCACGTCACCGCATCGGCCACGGCCCTCGGCATCCCGCAGTCGTCGATGAGCAGGCGAATCCATGCACTCGAAAAGGCGCTACACGTGCCCCTGGTGGTACGCGACGGCCGGACGGTGCGCCTCACGCCGGCTGCTGTCGCACTCGGCGATTCGGTACGTGCACCGCTGCGCGAGGTCGAGGCCGCCCTCGCGCAGATCGCCGACACCGCAGATCCCGAGCACGGCACCGTCCGTTTCGGTTTTCCACTGACGATGGGGCCGGACCGGTTCCCGACGTCCTGGTCGCCTTCAGCCATCGCCATCCCGGCATCCATCTCCAACTCAAACAGGCACACGGTGCCGAACTCAGCGACGATCTCCGCCACGGACGGCTCGACCTCGCGATCACGATCCCGCCTCCCGACGACCTGCCGCACCGGCTGCTCGCAACGCAGGAGATCTGCGCGGCTCTGCCGACGGGCCACGCCCTCTCCGGGCGTACATCGATCCGCCTCGACGAACTCGCCGGCGAGCGATTCGTCGCGAATCCGCCCAGTTATCATCTCCGGCAGATCACCGAGGCATGGTGCCGAACAGCAGGATTCACACCCGCCATCGGGATCGAGATCACCCAGTTCTCGACCATCCGTGATTTCGTCCGCAGCGGGCTGGGCGTAGCTCTTCTTCCGCGCGCCCAGCACCGACTCCGCGGCATCGTCGAGACGACCATCGCAGGCGGCGAACACACGCGTCAGATCGCGCTGACATCGGCCACGGCCACCCAAAGCCCCACCACACAGCGATTGAGCACTTTCATCGTCGCTCAACGCTTTTAGTCATCCGCGCCGCGACGGACCCCGGTGTTATCCTGACCACAGGCACCGCGATTGCCATGCCCAGGATGTGAAGAATCTCGCGTCCGCTCATCTCGATGTGAGCGATCGTCCGTCCCGACGGGAGGCCCGATGGTCCCGTGTTCCAGAAGGTCGATCCACCATGACGCATGACTCCCGACGGGAATCGTCGACCGAGACCGGGTTCACCCTGTTCGAGGATCTCGAGCTACACATGCAGTTCGCGCCGGTGTGCCGCTTGACCGACGGTGCCGTCGCCGCGCTCGAACTACAGCTCCGCGGTCCTTCGGGGACCAGACTCGGGACGGTCGACGCGCTGGGCCGGGCGGCGAGGTTGATGGAGCAACATCACGTCATCGACCGCCGTCGGCAACAGTTCGCGCGATCGGCTCGTGCCCGGTCCGTCGCCACGATCCTGCCGCTGCTGGTGGCGATGGATCTCGAACTCCTCGATCAACTCGAGGAAGACACCATGGTCACCCTCGAACGACAGATCGTGGTCGTCATGCCGAGCGCGGTCTCCCGCAGTCCGCAACACACGCTCGCACGAGTGGCCCGGGCCCGGGCGGCCGGCAAGATCATCTGCGTCGATGGCCTCGAGACCAGTGAGGACGCCGCGACTCTGCTCTCCCTGATCGAGCCCGACATCATCGTGACCGGAGCAGCTCTGCTGCAACACAATGCGACTCAGGATTCGGCCCGCCTGGCTCACATACTCGCCGCCCACACAGAGCGAAGTCATGCCGTGGTGATCGCCGAAGGTGTCGACGACGACGCCCGGAGGATCACCGCCATCACGATGGGCGCCTCTTTCGGCATCGGCGCCCTCTACCCTCCGGTGGAGAATCCGACAGCGCTGGCGAATGTCCCGGTGGTCCCGTTGCCCGAGATGCCGGTGTGGTCCACTCCCGGCCCGGATGAGGCCACCCCGTACGCCATCGCCTCGGCCTCGATCGTCCCGCGCCGCGGCGACAAGCGACTGCTCATCGAGATGAGCAAGGCGCTCGAACACCAGGCCGCCATCGGCGGCGCAGCCATCGTGCTGGGCACCTTCCAGCAAGCGGAGCACTTCACCCCGCGGACCGCGGAACGCTGGCGGTTGATGTCCGAGAAGACCGGGCTGGCAGGCGTCTACGGCGTCGGGCTACCCGATCTGCGGGACGGCAACGTCCATCGGGCGCCGCTGCGGTCCGACGACGACCTCGTCGACGAGTGGAACGTCGCTGTTCTCGGCCCACACTTCGCCGCTCTGCTGTCGGCACGAGACCAACACAGTGGTAACGCCGACCTCGACCGCACCTTCGACTTCGTGCAGACCTACGACCGGATGACCGTGACCCAGGCAGTCAGGTCGATCCTGATGCGTTTCGGCTAGACGGCTGCGCCGCCCCGCCCCGCCAATTCAGATGTGGCCGACTCAGATCGGCATCAGGTAATGCTTGCGCGGGGTCCGGTACTCGGTCTTGTCGCGCAACTGCGCCAACGCCTTTCGCAGCTGCAGCCGGGTCTCCGCGGGCTCGATCACGGCGTCGATGTAGCCGCGCTCGGCGGCCAGGTATGGCGTGGCCATGTTGGTGTTGTAGAAGTCGATGAAGTCGCGGCGAACCTTGTCGGAGTCGGCCGCCGACATCCCCTCGGTCTGACGGCGCGTGAGCACCGCAGCCGCCGACTCCGCACCCATGACCGCGATCTTCGCGCTCGGCCACGCCAGGTTGATGTCGGCACCGAGTTGTTTGCAGCCCATCACCGCATACGCGCCGCCATATGCCTTGCGCAGCACCACGGTCACCTTGGGGACATCCGCCTCGACATAGGCGTAGAGGAACTTGCCGGAACGACGGATGGTGCCCTTCTGCTCCTCGGCGAGCCCCGGGAGGATGCCCGGCGTGTCCACCAGGAAGACCAGCGGGATGTGAAAGGCGTTGCAGATCCGTACGAAGCGGGTTGCCTTCTCCGACGAATCCGTGTCCAGCACACCGGACATCACGTTCGGCTGGTTGGCGACCACGCCCACCGCCCGACCGTCGACGCGCGCATATCCGGTCAGGATGTTCGGCGCGAACAGCTCGCCGACCTCATGGAAGGCGCCATCGTCGAACAGCTTGATGACGATGTCGTGCATGTCGTAGCCGGCATTGTCGTTGTCCGGCATGAATTCGTTCAGTGACAGATCCGACTCGGTGATCTCCGGCTCCAGACCGGGATTGATGATCGGCGGCAGCTCATATGCGCTGGACGGCATGTACTGCAGATACTCTCGGACCCACTCGAACGCCGTCTTCTCGTCCACTGCGACGTGATGGATGTTGCCCCACCGCGCCTGGTTGTGGGCGCTACCGAGGTCCTCGGCCGAGATGTCCTCGCCGTTGACCTGTTTGAGCACATCGGGCCCGGTGACGAACATGTAGCTCTTGTCCTCGACCGCGACGAGGATGTCGGTGTTGGCAGGTGTGTACACGGCGCCGCCGGCACACTTGCCCAGGATCACCGAGATCTGTGGAGCGAGACCCGAGAGCAACAGATTTCGACGGCCCATCTCCGCGTACCAGGCCAGCGACGTGACCGCGTCCTGGATGCGAGCACCCGCCGAATCGTTGATGCCGACCATCGGGCAGCCGATCTTGCCGGCCCACTCCATCAGTGCGGAGACCTTGCGGCCGAACATCTCTCCGACGGTCCCGCCGAACACCGTCTGATCGTGCGAGAACGCCGCAACCGGACGGCCGTGCACCAGACCATGGCCGGTCACCACGCCGTCGCCGTACCCACTCTGTGCGGCCCCGGGCATCTTGGCCAGCGCACCGATCTCGACAAAGGTCCCCGGGTCGAACAACATCGCCAGGCGCTCACGAGGCGAACAGATGCCCTTCGCCTGGCGCTTGGCGACGGCCTTCTCGCCTCCGGGGTCCTTGGCGGACTCCAACTTCTCGCGGAGGTCGGCCAGCTTGCCGGCGGTGGTGTCAGTCACGGTGCTCTCTTTCTCACTCGCCGGTGTCGCCGCTGCGACCCGCATTCTTCGAATGCCCGACATTCTTCAGACGTGTGGTGAGGTCCGCCCCGATCTTGCCGATGTAGGGCTCGTCGACGATCGACAGGTGATCGCCGCCGATGTGGATGATCTCCAGATCGTCGACCACCTCGCCCCACCGGCCGTCCTCGTCGATCTTCGCCCATTGCGGCTCGAGTTCGATGGCGCCGTCATGCATCTTGTCGGCACGGTAGAGGATCACCGTGCCGTCATAGGTCGACGGTTCGATGTTCGTCAGGGCGCGGTTGTCGAGGAACGACGTGCGCTGGTGCTCGATGATGCCACCGGGAATCTTGGTCCCCGACATCGACATCATCTCCATGATGATCTGGAACTGTCCCTCGTCGTCGGCCTCGACTAGCCGATCCATCGGGATCGGCACATCCTCGTCGAGGTCATAGGTCTTGACCGCGAAGTCGCGCCACCGCTCGAGGCGGGCCCGTTTGGTGTCGGGGGTCTCGACCACCGGCTCGGACGGACGGACCACGTCGATCAGCCCGACGAAGGAGACCTCCTCGCCCTCCTCGCGTAGCACCTGGGCACAGCCATAGGCCAACGCGCCGCCGAGCGACCACCCGATCAGCACATATGGACCATTCGGCTGGACCTCACGCAGGCGTGGCATGTACTGCCGCACCCGCTCTTCGATCGAGCCCTCGACGCGGTCGAAACCGATCACCGGCTGGTCGTCGGGCAGGCGTTTCAGCAGTGCCTCGTACGCCGATGTGTTGCCACCCGCCGGATGGAACAGCAAGGCGGGCACCGGATCGCCGGCGGCCGGGTCGTAGCTCTTCTTCCCGTTCGGGACCAGTCTCAGGTACCGCAGGAAGCCGTCGGTGTGGGCGCTGGCATCGAGGAACTCACGAACGTAGTTCGACATCTCCTCGATGGTCTCCGAATCGAGGATGTCCTCGACGTCGATGTCGCCGCCGGTTCGCTCGTTCAGGCGGTCGGTGAGCTGCTGGGCCACCTCGTCGGTGAGCACCGGAAGCTTGTTGAAGACACCACCGGCCGACTTCTTGGTGACCACCGCGTACACACCGAAAGTCAGTCGTTCGGCGGCATCTCGCGGCGGCACATCCGAACCCGCAGCATCGGCGACCGCCGACTGATCCGTGAGGCTGGTCGCGGGTCTCGGGTTGCTCTCGGCGGGTTTGACGTTGCTCTCGGCGGGTTGGACGTTGCTCTCAGCGGGTTTGACGTTGCTGTCGGCGGGGCCGGGTTGCTGTCGGCGGGGGCCGGGTTGCTGTCGGCATCGATCAGCGCGTTCAGCGCCGCAGTGTCGAGATCACCCTGTCCCGCAGCGCCTTCCGCCAGCTGAGCGACCTCGTCGCGATGCTCGACGGCGTAGGTCACGAACTTCACCACGTCGGCCAGGTTGGCCTGTCGCATCGCCTGGAGTTGCAGCTGGGGGATGTCGAACTCGAACTCGACCCGGTTCTTGATGCGGACCGCCATCAGGGAGTCCAGACCGAGTTCGATCAGCGGGATCTCACGCGGCAGGTCCTCCGGGTCGTAACCCATGGACTCGCCGACGATCACGGCGAGCCGATTCTCCACGGACTCGCCGGAATCGGGGTTCCACTTGTTGCCGATGTCATCGACGACCTCGTCCTCGACCACCACCTTGTCGTCGGCGAAGACGGCGGCCGGCGATTCGGCAGCCTCGGTCGCCGCCGGCGACGCCGCGGCCCCGCCTCCGGTCACGACCGCCTCGACCAGGAGGCGGAAGTTCTTGTCCTCCTTGGCATGCACGGTCACCGAGGCGCCGCCGGGGTGCGGGCTCAGCGTGGTGGTCAGGGTACCCGCGGCCGGGATGTCACCATGGCCGACCACGGCGCCGACCGCGACGTCGGGCAGCACCTGCGCCGCAGCCGCGCGCACCAGTTCGCGCGGGTCGGTGATCGCCGAGGCGTTCACCTCCCAGGCATGGCGGCCGTCGGGCAGCGCGACATGCGAGCCGGGAGCCCTACCCGCCGACCCGCCGGACGACAACTGCGCCTTGAGCCAGAAGTCCTTGCGCTCGAAGCGTGTTCGCGGGATGTCGCCGAATCCTCCGACACCGAACAGCGATCCGACATCGACGGTGTGCCCGTGCACATACAGCTTCATCAACGCGTTCACCAGCCCGAAGCTCTCATCCTCCTTGCGCCGCAAGGTCTCGATGAGCTCGGCGTCGTGCAGGCCGGCCGAGAAGGTCACCGCGGCGACGGAGATGAGGACGGCGGGATTCGGCGAGAGTTCCACGAACGTGCGATGCCCGTTCTCCACCGATTTCCCGATGGCCTGGCTGAACCAGACACTGTGGCGCAACCCCTTGGTGAAGTACTCGATCGTGTGGACCGGCTCGTGGCCGGGCGGTAGAACGTCTCCCGGTCAACCGAGCTGTAGAAGCCGACGGTGGGACGCAGCGGTTCGATCCCGGTGAGCTCGTAGGCGAGTTCGCCGAGCAACGGATCCATCTGCGAGGTGTGGCTGGCACCCTTGGTCTGCAGTTTGCGACCGAGTTTGCCCTCCTCCTCGGCACGCGCGACGATCGCATCGACCTGCGGCTCGGGGCCACCGATGACCGTGTGGGTCGGTGCCGCGTACACACAGATCTCGAGGTCGGGGTAGTCGACGAGCACGTCGTTGATGTCCTCGGCGCTGTATTCGACGAGGGCCATGAGACGGATGTCGTCGCCGACGAGCATCGACTCGCCCTCGCCCATCAGTCGCGAACGCTGACAGATCACACGGGTCGCGTCTTCGAGCGACAATCCACCGCTGATGTAGGCGGCAGAGGCCTCGCCCATCGAATGCGGTACCAGCACACCGGGTTCCACACCGTGGTGCCGCAACGTGTCGGCCAGCGCCACCTGGATGGTGTAGATGCCGACCTGGCTCGTCTCGATGCCGTATGTCTGTTCGTCGTCGAGAAACATCTCGGCGATCGAGTAGCCGAGCTCGTTCTGCACGTACTCGTCGACGCGGTCGACATACTTCGCGAACACCGGGTTCTCGGTGTAGAGCTGTTTGGCCATCTTGCGGTGCTGCGAACCGAATCCGGAGAGGAGCCAGACCGCCGAAGCGGCGTCGGGAGAATCGGCCGAGTAGACCAGAGGGTTGTTCTTGCCCTCGGCGATCGCCCGCGCACCGGTGATCGCGTCCTCGTGGGTCCGGGCCATCACCACGGCGCGTGAGCGACCGTGGTTGCGGTGAGCCAGCGCCCGACCGATGTCGGCGAGCGATGTCCGTTGTCCCGCTTCGGATTCCAGCCAGTCCAGTAGGTCCTGCGCGGACTTGCGACGACGTGACGGCAGGAATCCGGAGATCACCAGCGGCACCACGGATCCCTCGGCGGCACACGGTGCGAAGCCGTCGGCCGGGTCATTCGCGGTGGTGTCGTCGGGTTGGGGTTCCGCGGTGGCGGCTGCAGCCAGCACGGCCCGCTCGGCCTCGGTGAGGTACTCGTCGTCGTCTTCGTCGTCGAGGGGTGTCGATACGCCGACGGAAGCAGACTCCTCATTCGCCACTCGACCGGCGGTGGGTGCGTCGCCGGCCAGATCCGACGGCAGTACCTCGCGGACCACCAGGTGCGCGTTGGTGCCGCCGAACCCGAAGCCGGAGACACCGGCGATCGCATGTCCGGAGTAGCGCGGCCATTCGGTGGTCTCGGGGACCACCTTCAGCCCGTTCGATCCGAACTGGATGTAGGGGTTGGGTCCCGCGTAGTTCAACGAGGCCGGGATGGTGTCGTTCTGCATCGACAGCACGACCTTGGCCAGCGCGCCGGCGCCCGCCGCGGACTCCATGTGCCCGAAGTTGGTCTTCGCCGATCCCAGCAATGCCGGTGCTCCGACAACGCGGCCCCGGCCCACCACGCGACCGAGCGCATCGGCCTCGATGGGGTCACCCAAGATGGTGCCGGTGCCGTGGGCCTCCACATAGTCGACACTGCGCGGATCGATGGCGGCGTCGGTGTAGGCGTCACGCAACACCTCGACCTGCGCCTCGGGATTGGGCGCGAAGATGCCGTTGGAGCGCCCGTCCGAGTTGACCGCGGAACCGGCGATCACCGCGAGGATCTGGTCGCCATCACGTCGGGCGTCTGCCATCCGCTTGAGCACGAACAACCCGCCGCCCTCGGAGCGGACCATGCCGTCGGCATCGCTGGAGAAGGCCTTGATGTGCCCGTCCTTGGCGACCGCGCCGATGGTGTCGAAGCCGACGGTCGCCGCGGGGGTCAGGATCATGTTGACACCACCGGCCAGGGCGACCTCGGATTCACCCGAACGCAGGCTGCGGACCGCCTGGTGCACGGCGACCAGCGACGACGAGCACGCTGTGTCGAGGGCCACCGACGGCCCGCGGAAGTCGAAGAAGTAGGAGACGCGGTTGGCGATGATGGACGTCGCCGTACCGGTGAGCGCATAGGCCGCCGTATCGTCGGAGCCCTCACCGAGACCGAGTGCCGCCATCAGCTGGTAGTCGTTGGTCGAGGTGCCGACGAAGACGCCCACTGCGCCGCCCTTGAGATCGCTGGGCGGGATGTGCGCGTGCTCGAGCGCCTCCCACGTGAGCTCCATCGCCAGGCGTTGCTGCGGGTCCACCATCTCGACCTCACGCGGACTCATCTGGAAGAAGTCGGCGTCGAACGCTTTCACATTGTCGAGGTAGCCGCCACGCAGATTCCGCTGGGCGAGGACCTCGGCCATGCGCGGGTCCGACTTGAACTCGGTCCAGCGGTCCTCGGGCAGATCGGAGATGCCGTCGCGCCCCTCGATCAGGGCCTCCCACGTCGACTCCGGAGTGCCGCCGGCCTTCGGGAATCGCGTCGACAGACCGACGATCGCGATGTCGTCGTCGTCGCTGCGCTCGCGCTGCCAGAAGGTGTCGTCGGTCTCGAGCCCCTCGTCCGGATCGCCCTCGATGATGCGCTTGGACAACATCGCGATCGTCGGGTGGTTGTAGGCGGCAGTCGCGGTGAGGATGACACCGGTCTTGTCCTCGACATCGGCGGCCAATGCCACCGCGTCGCGCGACGACAGTCCGAACTCCTCCATCGGGCGATCATCGGAGATCTGGTCTGCGGGGATACCCGTGGCCTCCGAGACCCAGGCGCGCAGCCAATCGCGCAGTTCGGCGACGGTGAGATCGCCGGCTGTCTCGCCGGCGGTGCCCTCGGTGTGTCCCTCGATGTGCGAAGCGTCGTCAGCGCGGCTCGACGACGAATCGTCGCCGGGCTCGGGATTGCTGGACTCTTCGGTATTCAGTTCAGACATCGTTTCCAGACTACTGATCGGGACCCTTCGTGGCTCGCAAGCTCGCACCTCAGGGATCGTGGACGGTAGGTAGCTCGCACCTCAGGGATCGTGGCGGTCGAACAACTCGCGCCTCAGGGCAGCAAGCCGTGACTACTCGGCGTCAGGGAACGCGGTCTGCTTGTAGCCGCCACGGAGACTGCCGTCGATGTAGGCCGCGCGGGTGGCGCGGCGGGCGATCTTGCCGCTCGAGGTCCGCGGGATCGATCCGGCCGGGACGAGCAAGATGTCGCGCGCCATCACGCCATGGCGCGACGCGATGGCGGCGCGGACCGTGTCGGCGATCTCCTGCGGATCGTGCCTCTTGCCGGGCCCACGCTCGGCGACGATCACCAGTTGCTCGGACGCGTCGTCGGCGTCGAACTTGAGACCGCTCGTGGACTGCTCGAACACCACCGGGGGGAGCTGATTCGACGGCACGGCGAAGGCCGCGACGAAACCCGGCCGCAGGCTCGTGCTGGACTCCTGTGCGCTGTACTCGAGGTCCTGAGGATAGTGATTGCGGCCGTCGACAATCACCAGGTCCTTGACGCGGCCGGTGATGTAGAGCTCGCCGTCGAGCCAGACGCCATAGTCGCCGGTACGCATCCAGATGGCATCCGCGGGGGCGCCCTCGGTGTGGCTGCCCTCGGCAAGCGGATTGGCGACCTTGTTGTGGAAGGTCTCCGCGGTCTCCTCGGGCTTGTTCCAGTAACCGGCTCCGATGTTGAGGCCGCTCAGCCAGATCTCGCCGACGTGGCCGTCCTGCTGCTCGGTCGCTGTGTCGGAATCCACGATCGCAGCCCACTGGCTGACCGCCACCTGGCCGCAGGAGACCTGCGCGACAGCGTTCGGTGAGTGTTGGTCGACGACCTTGAACTGCCCCGCATTGAGCTCCTCACGGTCGACGTAGATGATCTTGGCCTCGTTCTCGCGCTGAGTCGCGGAGACGAAGAGGGTCGCCTCGGCCATCCCGTAGCAGGGCTTGATGGCTGTCTTGGGCAGCCCGTACGGCTCGAAGGCGTCGTTGAACTTCTTCATCGAGCTGACCGTGACCGGCTCCGAGCCGTTGATCAGGCCGATGACGTTGGACAGGTCCAGGCTCTCGCCATCCTTCGGCAGGCCGCGGACGGCTGCGTGCTCGAAGGCGAAGTTCGGCGCGGCGGCGTAGGTCTCCGCGCCGTCGCTTGCGGCGGCGAGTTCCTTGATCCATCGACCGGGCCGGCGAACGAAGGCCTGTGGGCTCATGATCGTGATGTAGCGGCCACCGAGCGCGGGCAGGATCACCGTGAGCAGACCCATGTCGTGGAACATCGGCAGCCACGTGACGCCACGGGCGTTGCGGTCGATCTCGATCGTGTCGTAGATCTGCAGCACGTTCGCGGCGACGGCCTGGTAGGTGATCTCGACGCCCGCGGGCACACGCGTGGATCCCGACGTGTACTGCAGGTAGGCGACGGTGTCCTTGTTGTGGTCCTTGCCGGCGACCGGGGCCACCCAGCTCGACCCGACCGAGTCCGGAACGGCGTCCACGGCGATGACGCGGGGGCGTTCTTTGGCGGGCAGCGGCTTGAAGAAGTCGCGCACGGCCTCGGCGGATTTCGTGGAGGTCAGGATCGCGGTGGGCTTGCAGTCACCGAGGACCGCGTGCAGACGATCGGTGTGTCCGGGCTCGTCCGGCGAGAAGAGCGGGACCGCGACGTTGCTCGCGTAGAGCGCGGAGAAGAAGCCGATCACGTACTCGAGCGACTGGGGCGCCAGGATCGCGACACGGTCACCGGGCTTGGTGACCTGCTGCAGTCGCGCCGCCACTGCCCGCAGACGCTTACCGAACTGCGCCCACGTCAGGTCCTGCGCCTCACCGTCACGCTCGCGGCTGTAGTCGATGAAGCGGTAGGCGAGGGTGTCGGCCTTGTCGCGCACATTGCGCTCGACATAGTCGACGAGGGTGGCGTCCTCGGTGAAATGCAGCTGGCCGTTCTCATCGAGGAACTGCTCGAATTCTGTGTTCAACATCCGTTACTCCTGTGGCCCCCACGTGGCAGGCAGCACCCGCTGGTCGTTCGGCACTCCCCGCGATGCCGTCCGCCTGCGCCTTCCACGCCCTGTGTACTACCGCGGTCACGGTAGTCCAATCTCGTTATCTGCTCGAAATGCTCATGATCGTCAACTCGATCTTCGTGCCGGCGCAGACCGGGCATTTCCCCCGTTTGCCGGCACCCGATGTCCGTTCACCTGGTCATATGCGTTCAGGCCGTCGGCAATCTTACTCTCCCTTGAGAAGCTGGATCACCGGCGCGAACGCATCCATCTGAGTCGGGAAGACCCCGACGTAGGACATCGACGTCCGTCGTCGAACCTCCCGGATCTGGTCCGCGATCTCCTCGAAGGTACCCATGGCCAGATACGGGGAGTGCAGCACGTCCTCGACGGTGAACTCGGTGTCGCGCTCGATGTTGGGCGGATAGCCCTGCTCGAGGGCTTTCAGGGCCATCTCCGCCGTCGCCTCGCGGTCGTCGGTGATGACGATGACCGCGATCGTCCAGTTCAGTTCGATGTCGTCGAAGCGCTCACCCGCGGCCTCACGGATCCGGTCGACCCGCTCGGCGGTCTTCTCGATCGTCATGTCCGAGAGCTTCATCTTGCCGTCCGGCGTGGTGCTCGGCGCCACCGAGATGATGTCGGCGTGCTTGGCGGCCAGTGCCAGCATCTTGGGCCCACCCCCGCCGACGGCGATCGGCGGACGCGGCCCCTGGCGCGGTCGCGGGCTGCCCTCCAGCCCGTTGATCTGATAGAACTCGCCCTCGAAGTTCACGGTCTCGCCGCGCATCAGACCGTCGAGGACGGTGAGCGCCTCGTCGAGGCGACGGATCCGCACGCCGGGCGACTCGAACTCGATACCCGCCTTGTCGAACTCTTCCTTCATCCAGCCGGCGCCGATGCCGAGTTCCAGCCGCCCCTTCGACAGCACGTCGATGGTGGTGGCCTCCTTGGCCAGCAACGCCGGGTGCCGCCAACCGTTGGCCAACACGGATGTACCGAGCCGGATGGTGCTGGTCGCCTGGGTCAGCGCGCCGAGCGCTGCGATGGGACCGACCTGGTTGCCGAGGTGGTCCGGGATGGCGAACGTGTCATAGCCGTACTCTTCGGCCGTTTGCGCGAGCTTCACGAACTTGCGCGCGCCGCCCTCGTCCTTGTTGCCTTCGCCGCCGGCGCCGAACCGGAACTTTCGAAGGTTCCCGGGTTCGCTCATTCGAAATATCTCCTCATGCGCGTGTGCGCGGTCGTCTGGGGCGGGTGCCCGATCGCCAACACACGTTAATGGAGCGAGAGGGCACCACCAAACGAATCGGTGAAGGTCGGCGGCATTTTACGGCGTAGACCACATCTGGGACCTTTGACCCAGTCGGGGCCACTCAGTTGTGCGCGGGACGAGGCGCGTCGTCGATCACGTCGCTCGCCCAGCCGTACATCCACTGCGTCGCGGTGGAGCCGTCGTCGGACCAATACCGAGGCGTTGCGTACATCGCGTGCACCGGATTGTTGATCGCGCCCGCGAGTTGACTCACCGCCCCGATGGGGTTCGTCACCGTCGGCGAGTCACAGATGAGATCCCCCGGCGCACAAATGGATTGGACACGGTCACGGAGATCGCCGAAGCCGCCCGTACGCGGACCGGTCATCGTGATGCCCGGGACGATGCCGCGCATTCCCGACAGTGCGACCTCGGCGCCGACGCCGTCCGGAGAGGGCCCGATGTCGTTCTGCTTGCCCGGCTCGCGTCGGCCGTCGGCGATGAGTCCGACACCGAGAACGAGGTCCTGATCCGACGAGTCGAGCACTCCGCGCCCGTTGCCGATGTTGCTCGCGAGGTCGCCGGCGATCACCGCCCCCTGCGAGAAGCCCATGATCACGTATCGGGTCAGCGGGCACTTCTTGTTGGTGTCGATGATCTTTCCCGCGGCGCGCTTGTAGCCCTGGGTTCGCGAGACGTTGTAGTCGGCCTGCCGGTCCGTCAGATTGGTCGGATTCCGGAACTGCGCGATGTAGGGCACCGTGTAGACGCTCGTCCGCGAGGAGGGGAACTCGTCGGCGAGCGCGCTCGAGACACGCAGCATCAGCGACCTGGGGTTGGCCGTGGGGTCATACGGGTCGTCGTCGGGCGCGGATTCCCACGTGCCCGGGATCACCAGGCTCAACACGTCGGGACAATCAGCCGACTGTGCGTCGGGACGCTCCTTGGTCTCCGACGTCGAGGGTCCGCCCCGGGGGTCGGGAGTCGCGGGGGCCCCGGCTGGAGAAGAGTGATCACCAGAATCACGATCAAGATGATCGCGATGACCGCGAGCAGACCGAGGAACAGCAGCAATTTCGGCAGCCGGCGCCTTCCGCGCGGCTTCGCCTTCCGTGCGTTCACCGTCAGCAGTAATGCTCGTCAGCGGCTTTGATCACCTTGTCGGCCTTGGAGTTGGCCTCTGCCACGGTCTTGGTGCCCGGTCCGACCGATGCCGTCACGAAAGCCTTCACCGTGACCGGATCGGTGCCCTTGCGACGCTCGTTGCAGACATATTCGGCCATCGTCAGGGCGACCGAGTTGTCGGTGTCGCCCATGAACGTGACCTTCTGCGTCTTCAGGGCGGCGAGATAGGCCTGGCCCTTTGCGTTCACTTTCTGCCCGTCCGGCCCGGGGAAGCTCTGCGGCACGCCGGTACTCGGGTTGGGCGCGGTGGCGGGCAGCGCCGATCCGGCTGCGGCCGACTGACCGTCCCCGATGCCGACGACGGGGCCGCAGAGTCGTCGGCGCTCTGGGAGGCCGAACTGGGCTGTGTCGAATACATGGACGTGGTGGTGACCGGATTGCTCGTGATCGGCGCGGTGGCGGTCGAGTCGTCGGAGCAGGCCGACACCGAACCCAGCGTCAGCGCGGCGCCCGCCACGACCATCGCGAGTTGCAGAAACTTTCTGGTCATCGTCACTTCCTCGTCGCGCCCGGGCAGTGGTTTCGACGGTGATCCATCGACCCCGACCGCCCCGACTCTCACCTGATGCCGCACCTCGCCTTCCGGCGATCGGCCTGCCGCAAGGCTACCCGCTCAGAGGCAGGCTTCCGGCACAGCGACCCGCCCGACCTGCGGAAACACGCCGATTCCTCAGCGAAGTCTCAGCACGGGTGACACCTGCGCTCAGATTCACGACCCGGGCGCGAGTTCCTCACTTGGTGACCCGAGCGCCGTCCTTGGCGGTCCACACGATCTTGCCGTGCTCGAAGGTGTTGAACCGGCCCTTGCCGTCACGGGTGGGAAGCTCGTCACTGGTCGGCAGGCCGAGCTTGCCACCGGGACCCCCGGCGCCGACGTAGGCACCGCCGATGCCGCCACCGACCACCTTCGGGCCCTTCGGCCCGCTGATGATGCGGCCGCCGCGGAAGTCCTGCGCCTTGCCGCCGGGCACGGCGTAGACGGGGGTCAGGCATTCGCCCAGCGACTTCCGGTTGGCGTCGTAGGCCTTGCGGAACCCGACCTTGCAGACCGGACGATCGCCGCCCAGTCCCAGTGCGGCGGAGGCCTGCGGCCACGACTGCTCCATCTCGAACTGCCAGTAGGGCCAGGTGTGCGTGCCCGACGGCCGGTACACGGCCTGTCCGGGGATGCCGAGCTGGTTCAGCTTGATGGCGAACTGCTGGGAGGTGACCCGACTCAGGATCTCCAGCCCGACCCCGGAGTAGTTGGTGGCCAGCATCGGGATGTCGGAGGGCTTGTCGTGCGGGCCGACCAGGCCGTTGCCCGACGACACGTAGAGACTCGTCCCGCGCAGTTTGTCGGCGAGCAGGTAGGGATCGTGTTCCTTCCAGGCCGGGTCACTCGGCGGTCCGAACATCTTCATCGAGTCGTAGCCGCCACCGTCACGGAGCGCGAACTGGATCGCCTGCGGCATGCCGTACGAGGTCATCTGCAGGATGCCGGAGAACGACGCCGCGTATTTGTAGTAGCCCGGATTGCGTGCTGCGAGCATCATCGCGGCGGAACCACCCATCGACAGGCCCTGGATGCCGCGCACGTCACTGGATCGCCACTGGCCTTCCAGAACGGGCGGGAGTTCCTTCTGCAGGAAGGTCTCCCAGCGGTAGAGCTTGCCCTTGTCGCCCTCTTTCCAGTCCGTGTAGAAACTGGACTCGCCACCGATCGGGAGCACCACGTTGACATTCTTGTCGCGGTAGAAGTCCTCGATGTCGGTGTTGATGATCCAACCGCTCTGATCCTCCTGGGCACGCAGGCCGTCGAGGGTCACCAACTGCGGAAAGGTCTGCTTGGGCTTGGCCCACCAGTCACGGGCCAACAGCAGCTGGACCTGGATGTCGGTGTTCATCGCAGGCGAATGCACCCACAGCGCCACGCGCCGGTCGGAGTACCAGTAGGTCTTGGTGACCTTGACCTCGCCGACCGGCTGAGCGGCCATCGGCGCGGGTGCGGCCGGCTGCGCCTGCGGGGCGGGCGGTTGAGCCCGCGGGGCGGGCGGGGCAGCCGGGGCGGCCCCGCGGGGCTGAGCCGGAGCGGGCGGAGCGGCCGGAGCCGCAGGGGCGGCGGGTGCCGGCGGAGCGGCGGGTTCGGCGCTCGCGGGGGTCACCACAGCCCCTGCGATGAGCACCACCGCGGCGGCGCTCGCCACGCCTGCCGACGTCCACCGGGCGATCACCATGTTGCGCCCCCCATCATGCTGCGTCTCGTGACGCCGAACCACTCGCCGTTTCACCCTCGGACTCCTTCGCACACCTGAGCATCACGGCGTCCGTCCTGGTGAGCCGGTAACTTTCTCCCCAGAAGTCACATCAACCTCACAGACAACAGAACGCCCTACGTGTTTCTTACACGTAGGGCGTTCTGATTTGCGTGCGCCACGCTGTTACGCGTGGGATTTGTGTGACTAATGTTGCCGGGCGGGTTACCCCGCCGCCGCGGTCAGCGGAAGAAGCCTCGGTTCTTGGCGTTCCACAACATGTCCTGCCAGTAGCCCCACGCGTGGGTGCCGTTGGCGTCGTACGTCATGACTGGCAGTCCCTGCAGGGCGGCCGCCGCCTCGAAGGCCTTGGCCTGGGTGAACGCCAGCACCTCGAGCGTCGAACCCTTGAAGAGA
Organism: Gordonia sp. SID5947; assembly: GCF_009862785.1. Taxonomy (NCBI): domain Bacteria; kingdom Bacillati; phylum Actinomycetota; class Actinomycetes; order Mycobacteriales; family Gordoniaceae; genus Gordonia; species Gordonia sp. SID5947. Next base: position 3,219,346 of record NZ_WWHU01000001.1, read on the forward strand.
TCGTCGAAGACGTTCGGAAGGGCGTTGTACTGACCGAACAAGCCGTTGCCCGAGCCGACGAAGATCTTCATGCCGTGCATCCGGTTGATGTTCATGAACGGGTCGTTGTCGATCCAGCGCGGGCTCCACGGCGGGCCCCACATGCTGTCGATGTTCCACGGCTTCGGGTCGACGTCCAGCATCGCGAGACGCAGCGCGCTGCGCATGCCCGGCGCGTTCAGGAAGTTGTATCCCGACAGCGATGCCGCGCGGTCGAAGTTGCGACGGTTCTGCGCGCCGATCACGAGCGCCGCGTTACCGCCCATCGACAGACCGGCGATGGCGTACTTGCGGCCGGCACCGACGCGGTAACCGCGCGCGTCGAGGGCGCGGATCAAGGTGTTGGTGATGACGCAGTTCCACTTGTACGTGTACTTCTGGCCGTTGAAATTGCTGGGCGCATCCCAGTCCGAGTAGAAGCTCGCCGGGCCACCGATGGGCTCGACGACGTTGACGCCGGAGCGCACCATCTCCTGGACGTTGCTGTTGATCTCCCAGCCGCTGTAGTCGTACTGGGCACGCATGCCGTCGAGCAGGATGACGGTCTTGTAGTTGCCCGGACGCTTCCAGGCACGGACCTTCACATTCGGCATGCCGCAGCCGTTCACGAAGAACTGCTCACGTCCGACCGACGTCCCACCGATCCGGGCGTCCGCCTGGCCCGCTCCCCCGATTACTCCGGCGAGTCCGATCACTGTCGCCATCGCGACGAACACGGCGACGAAACGATTATTCGTCCGACCGGCCATTCGCGGTTTGGCAGCACCTTCGCGCATCGACTGTTTTCTCCCTCTGTCACCTGTCAGGTCAGGGACCTGTTGTCCCCGGCCCGACCGGATCTTCTACGACACCCGGCCGCTGGCCCTCCCCGAACCAACGCCCGATCGACGAGTGAATCACTCATTCATCAGGCGACATTCGGCCATTCGGCACCGTTTGGGGAGCCTATTGCATACCCCTGACCCTGACAAACGCTGTGATGGCTGTCACAGCTTCAGGGCCGGCCCTCCATGGCGAATCAGCGCACGGGTGTCCTGGTCACGCTGGTCTATCGACCAGATCCCGCCGAACGTTACCGATTCGAGATATTGAACGGCAAACCGGGCGTCAGCGCGGGTGGATGCGCGGCGGCATCTCCAGGCCACACCGTGCGATCTCGTATTCCGGATCACGCTCGATCCGGTAGTCGGTGAAGGTGAACGATCGTTTGAGGTTGCTCTTGAACCGCTCGAAGGTCCATGGGCCCTCGTACGACTCGAACCGCTCCTTGGTCTCCGGACACTTCAGTGCCACCTCGGCCTGCCGGACCACGTCTTCGTCGAGATAGCCCGGCAGCACCGGCTTACGCGGGAAGGCGTGTGCCTCGGCGACCACCCATTCCGACGGCAGCACCTTGTCGTGGCCGATCCGGCCGTCCTCGAGCCGCTCGGTGTGGGCCGCCAGCGGATATGCCAGGCCCATCTGGTCGATGACACGGACGTCGAGCGGCGCGTTCATGCTCGTCATACCCAGGTTGAGGAAGTAGACCGACAGCTTGCGCTTCTGGGGCGGGATGTCGCCGGGCAGCTTGGCGATGTACCACTCGTCGTAGTTGAACGACGGCAGGATCACGCCGCCCTGACGGTGGTATTTGTCGATCCACTCGACCATCGCACGCATGCGCGGGTAGTCGAGGTAATCCTGCGCGGTGATCGGATTCGGATTGCCCATGTTGGTCGTGTAGAACCGGCGCTCGTCGACGATGCCGCTGCGCCCGATGTCGATGCCGGCGTTCGGCAGGACGTTCTCGTGGCTGTCGACGGCCCACACCAGGGTGGTCACCCAGATCGCCGCCATCACGACCGAGCCGACGAGCTGGACGCGCGTGCGCCGCGCGCGGGCCGCGGTCTCGGGGGTACGACGGAAGGCCGCACGCACTTGGGCCGGGATGGTGACCGGAATCACCATCAGCGGCAGCATCAGGGTGAAGAGCGGCACGAGCAGAACCCGGCCGTGCATGAAGTCGCCACCCTGCCGGATCCAGTAGATCCCACTGATCAGTCCGGCGACCAGGATCAGGACCACCACAGCGGTCGGGCTCTGCAAGGAGGCCGACCACCGCGACAGGCGTGTCCCCGGCTGCCGGGCTGCCGGATGCGCGGGATCGTCGTCGGCGGCGGTGACGTCGGCAGTGGTGTCGTCGGCAGTGGTGTCGTCGGCAGTGGTGTCGTCGGCGGCGGTGACACGCATCCGATTCGCGACGACGATCAGGATCCCCGCGACGACGGCCAGGACGACCGGCAACACGAGCACATAGGGACCGAAGAGGTTGCCCACATAGATGAAGCCCTGATGCCATTTGGAACCGCTGGCATCTTTCGCCACTGCCGGGTTCGGCACCAGGAGGGCGTAGTAGCCCATCCGGAAGATCTGATAGCCCACCGGCAAGACGGCGGCCGCGAACACCATGCCGAGCCGCATCTTCCACGACGACGGGGCCAGGATCACCAGCAGCAGGACGAGACCGCCCACCACTGTCAGCTCGGGACGTACCAGCGGTGCCAGCCCCGCGGTGAAGGCCAGCGCGATCGTGGCGGCTCGGCCGCCCAGCGTGACACCACCGCCCTGGCGGCGGCTCCACGCGACGAGCTGGCACCACAGCACGGCAACCCAGAAGATGCAGAGTCCGTTCTCCAGCCCGCTGGTCGCGAAGTCGCGTGCCGGTGGCAGAGCGATGTAGACGATCGCGCCGAACGGCAGGAGAAGCGTCCATCCGTCGCCGCCCAGCCCGCCGAGGCGGGTCCGGAACAGACGCGCGGTGCCGTACATCGCGATCGGGATCGCCGCCACGGACAGGACGAGTGCCACCCACAGGGCCACGTACTCGAGCCGGCCGTCGGTGACCCAGGCCCAGAACCACAGCACGTAGGTCCAGGCTGTCGACGTGTTGGCTTCCACGCGCTCGCCCGCGTTGAAGACGGGACCGTTGCCGGCGAACAGGTTGCGCAGGGTGCGCAGGACGATGAGCCCGTCGTCGGCGATCCAGCGACGCTCCCACGCGCCTATCGCGAAGAACGTGGCCGTCACCGCCGCCCCGATGACGAAGCTGATCGTCGGCACCCATTGCCGTGGACCCCAACCGCGCACACCCGCGCGCGTCGTCAGAGATGCGTCGGCAGTCTCGAATTTGTCGGTGACGGACTCGTCCGAATCCGAATCGTGGGCGGGACTCTGGGCGAAGGACGAGTGCTCAGGAGACTGCATAGACCGCGACACCCACGCATACTAACCAGGCGACGGCCAGCAACTGCAGGACGCGGTCCCCGAGCGCGATCTCCTCGGGTTCACCCGCTTGGCCACCGTCGATGTCCACGGCGTAGCGCAGGATGGCGATGGTGAACGGGACCATCGAGATGGCGTAGGCGACGTTGGTGTCGTGCCCGGAATTCTTGTCGAATGCCCACAGTCCGTAGAACACGACGACTGCTGTCGCCGACAGTGTCCAGACGAATCGCAGGTACGTGGTCGTGTAGTACTGCAGTGCCTTGCGGATCTTGGCGCCGGTCCGTTCGGCGAGCTGGAGTTCCGCATAGCGCTTGCCCGCCGCCATGAACAGCGAACCGAAGGCCATCACGAGCAGGAACCACTGCGAGAGTTCGATCTCGGCGGCGACACCACCGGCGATCGCGCGCAGCAGGAATCCCGACGACACGATGCAGATGTCGATGACGGGCTGGTTCTTCCACCCGAAGCAATATCCGAACTGGATGCCGAGATAGATCGCGATGACCATCGCGGTCTGCCAGTTGGCGATGAAGGCGATCCCGAGCGAAGCGATGAACAACACCGCGGCGAGGCCGTACGCGAGCGGCACCGGCACCACGCCGGCGGCAATCGGCCGGAACCGTTTCGTCGGGTGATTGCGATCGGATTCGACATCCTTGGCGTCGTTCACCAGATAGATGCACGACGCGGCGAGGCAGAACGCGACAAACGCGATCGCCACCGGGCCGAGCACATCGCCGTCGCCGACGCTGCCCGCGGCCAGTGGCGCCGCGAGGACGAGGACGTTCTTGACCCATTGTCGCGGCCGAACGGCCTTGATCAGACCGGTCGCCAGATTCTTCGGGGGTCCCAGCACCGGTTCGTGCTCGATCGGCTCTTCGCTCATGTCCTCGGGCTCATCTCGTTCCTGGATGTCGCGAACAGTCTGTCACCCGCCACCACGGCGGCCGCGCTCGCGGCACCGATCGTCGCTCCCGCGAGCACATCGGTGGGGTAGTGCACACCCAGGACCAGCCGCGACACCAGCATCGGCGGGACGAGGGCAACCGGCAACGCGGCCGGGGGCAGACCCGCGGCGCGACCGATGAGGATCGCCGCGGCGGTCGTCGACGTGGCATGCGACGACGGGAAGCTCAGCTTGCTGGGGGTGGACACCCCGATCCGGATGTCCGGATGCGAGGGTCGAGGACGTCGGATGACACGTTTGATGACGACCGATGCGGCGTGGGCGCCGAACGCTCCCACCCCCGCCTCGATCCACCGTCGCCGCGCGCTCATGTCCCCGCGACGATGCGCCAGGACCGCGCCGGTTCCGGCCACCGTCAGCCAGCCGAGGGAGTGCTCACCGAAATGTGAGAGCCCGCGCGCCGCGGGGATCACCCCGGGCCGGTCTGCGATCGCGGTCTGCAGACGTACCAGCAGTCCCGCTTCACCGGTTATCGGGCCGATGACCCCCTCCGCCCCCACGCGGCGTGAATCAGTCGATTCCGAAGACACGCGCCCAACTCTCCTGACTCGTCAGTTCCTGATGCTTGGCGCGGTAGGTCTCGCGCATCTCCGGGAATCGTTCGCGAAGTTCCCGTACGAGCGCGGCAGATTCCTTGGCCAGCGCGAACATCTTGTCACGGTCGCGCTGTCGGTAGACCACGCCGCGGCCGTCTGCCGTGGTCACCGTCACGCCGTCCACTCGGCCGAGGCTGAACCAGCGCGCCTCGATCGGCGGATAGTTCGCCTGCGGCACCTCGTGATGACGCGGATCGGCCGGACGCGCGTTGTTGAGCACCGACGCCGCGAGCGACTTGATCTTCGCGACGGTGCCCACGGGCACCCGGGTGCCGAGATGGGTCGCCTCACCGCTCGTACGTGGCAGCGCGGTCGCCGACGGCAGCACCACCGCGTCGGGATACTGCTTGCGCATCGCCGCGATCTTCGGCAACGCGGTCGGGAGCAGATCCCGGATGTGATCGGGACCGGCAAGGAAGTCGCGGATCGCCTCGTTCTGGATCGCGACTGTCGAATACTCCAGGCACAGAAGATGTTTGGACGTGGCCTTGACCATCGACTTGAGGATTCCGTCGATCGGACCGTCCTGGATCAGCGATGCGACCACCAGACGATTACGCAGGTGGAAATAGGCCTGCCAGTCGATGGCATCATCCTTGTCACTCCAGGCCATGTGCCAGATCGCGATGCCCGGCACGGTCGCCGTGGGATATCCGGCCCGCGCCGCGCGCAGCGCGAACTCCCAGTCGTCCCATTTGATGAACAGCGGCATGGGCAGCCCGATGGACTCCGCACACTCGCGCGGGATCATGCACATCCACCACCCGTTGCCGTCGACGTCGATCCGACGATGCAGGTTCTTGGAGTTCTCCCGGTCGCGCAGCGGATGTTTCGCAAAATTGTGGTCGTATTCGACGAACGGCGCCGCGGTCCACATGAAGTTGTGGCGGTTGATCACCTCGCCCATGCAGTGCAGGTGGCTGCGATCCTGCAGGTTGAGCATCTGTCCGCCGACGAGCATCGGCGTCTTGGCGAATCGGGACATGGCGAGCGCCCGCAGGATCGAATCGGGCTCGATCATGATGTCGTCATCCATGTAGAGGATGTACGGAGAGTCGGTGAGCCGCAACGCTTCGTACATGATGCGGGCGTAACCGCCGGAGCCGCCGAGGTTCGGCTGCTCGAAGATGTGCAACCGGTCGCCGAGTGCGTCGGCGGCCTCGCTGTAGCCGGGCTCGTCGATCACCTTGCGGGTGCCCTGATCGGGCATCAGGACCGCGTCGATCACCTCGTCCACCAACGGATCCGATGTGAGCGCCGCCAGCGCGTTGACCGCGTCGGTCGGACGGTTGAACGTGGGGATGCCCACGGTGACGCGGCGGGTCTCCGGTCCGGTGGGGCTGTCGATCGGCGCGTACCAGCCGGCCGCGACGATCTCGGTGTCGGTGTCGGTGGTGATGTCGAACCAGATCCACCCGCCATCCTCGAACGGACCGAGGTCGAGCTCGAATTCCGCGACGCCACGGCCGTTCTCATCGGTGGCGATCAGGTCTCCCCCGATGCCGATCCGGGAGCCGTCGATCTTGGAGCGGTACAGGTCCACCCGACAGGTGCCGATGACCTCGACGCGCAGCACCACCGATTCCAGGATGCTCCACCGCCGCCAGTACGACGCGGCGAACGCGTTGAAGTAGGTCTCGAAACTCACCTCGGACTCGCCACCGACGAGCACCGACGTGCGGCTCGGGGCGTGCGCCCGACGCGAATTGTCTTCCGACTCGACCAGATACAGCGATCGCACGTCGATCGGCTCACCGGGGCGCGGGAAGATGACCCGCTGCAGGAGCGAGGCCGCCTTCGACGGGCCCGCACCCGCGTCGGGGATGTCGGTCTGGTCCACGGGGGTCACGGTCATGTCTCCGCCTCGGTCGTTGTCGGTCGGCAAGCGCCGGTCGTCATTCGGCAAGCGGCGCACCCTCCGCGAGGTGCGGCGCGAGCGTGTTGTCGAACATGGTGAGCGCGCTCGCGATCGCCATGTGCATGTCCAGGTATTGGTAGGTACCCAGCCGACCACCGAAGAGCACCTTGCGTGCGGCGGTCTCGGTTTTGGCGAGGTCCCGGTACTCCGCCACCATTGCGCGGTCGTCCGGGGTGTTGATCGGGTAGTACGGCTCGTCGTCGTCTTTCGCGAATCGGCCGTACTCACGCATGATCACGGTCTTGTCGTCCGGGTAGGTGTCCCGCTCCGGGTGGAAGTGACGGAACTCGTGAATCCGGGTGTACGGCACGTCGGCGTCGTTGTAGTTCATCACCGGGGTGCCCTGGAAGTCGCCGGTCGGGAGCACCTCGGTCTCGAAATCCAGTGTGCGCCAACCCAGCCGGCCGGCCGAGTAGTCGAAGTAGCGATCGAGCGGGCCGGTGTAGACCACCGGGGCGTCGGGGCTGGCGGCACGTAGCTCGTCGCGCACGTCGAACCAGTCGGTGTTCAGCCGCACCTCGATGCGGTCATCGGCGGCCATCTTCTCCAGCCATGCGGTGTAGCCGTCGACCGGCAGGCCCTCGTAGGTGTCGTTGAAGTAGCGATTGTCGAAGGTGTAGCGCACCGGCAGCCGGGTGATGTTGCCTGCCGGCAGGTTCTTGGGGTCGGTCTCCCACTGCTTGGCCGTGTAGTGCTTCATGAAGGCCTCGTAGAGGGGGCGACCGATCAGGCTGATCGCCTTCTCCTCGAAATTGGCCGCATCCTTGGTGTCGACCTCGCTGGCCTGCTCGGCGATGAGCGCACGTGCCTCGTCCGGACTGAAGTACCGGCCGAAGAACTGCGAGACCAGCCCCAGGCCCATCGGGAACTGGTAGGCCTGGCCCTTGTGCATCGCGAACACCCGATGCTGGTAACCGGTGAAGTCGGTGAACTGATTCACGTAATCCCACACCCTCTTGTTGGAGGTGTGGAACAGGTGCGCACCGTACTTGTGCACCTCGATCCCCGTGTTCGGCTCGGGTTCGGAGTAGGCGTTGCCGCCGATGTGATGCCGCCGATCGATGACCAGGACCCGCTTGTCGAGCTGGGTCGCCGTCCGCTCTGCGATGGTGAGGCCGTAGAAGCCGGATCCGACGATGATCAGATCGTAGGGGGCCTCGGCGCGGGTGCCCTGACTATTGCTTGCCACGGGAGTTCAGGGTAACGGACCCTTCCTGAGTAATCGCCGTGCACACGGCCCCGCCGCGTGGTCGCGACGTCGGACGCCGTGACGAGGGCGCCCAACACGAGTAGCCTCGAACCATTCGGCCTGCAGCCATCGGGCCTGGACATCCACCGTTGAGTGCAGAGGCTGCTTGTGTTGGTTCCTCCCGTTTCGTCCGTCGATGAACCCGCGATCGAGCGCATCGTGGTGGTCGTCCCGGCGCACAACGAGGAACGCCTGCTGCCGGCGTGCATCACCGCACTCGACGACGCGATGCGTGCGGTCGCCGTCCCGACCGAGCTGGTGGTGGTGCTCGATGCCTGCACCGACGGGTCTGCCCGGCTGGTTCCCGCCCACGTGACGACCGTCGTCAGTTCTGCGCGATCGGTGGGCGCCGCACGCCGGATCGGTTTCGACCGCCACCTCGGCCTTGCGCGCCCCGAACGGACCTGGTTCGCGACGACCGATGCCGACTCCGAGGTGCCGCCCGACTGGCTCGCGACTCACCTCGGCGCCGCCGGCCGCGGAGCCGAGGCATTCGTCGGGACCATCGTCCCGAAGAACTGGGACAACTGGTCGGCGCGCACCGCGACCATGTTCGGCGACCGCTACCAGCCCGGAGAGGGCCACGTCCATGTGCACGGCGCCAACCTCGGTGTCCGCGCCGACTGGTACCGGAGACTCGGCGGTTTCGTCGCCCGCACCGGTGACGAGGACGTCGATCTGGTCCGGCGTCTCGAGGCGGCCGGTGCCCGCATCGCCCGGAGCGGACGGTCGCCGGTCACCACCTCGACCCGCATCGACGGCCGCACCGACGCCGGGTTCTCCTCCTACCTCCAACGACTCGAGATCCTCGGACGCCAGGCGGACGCGGATCCACCCACGAGAAAGGTGTCACCGTGATCGTCGACGCTCCCGGACTGGCCTACCGCATCGTCAACGAGGGGGCTCTGGACGTCCCGTTGCCTGGTCACGGCGACACCGCGATCCGGCTCCGGACCCTCGCCGACTTCTGTCATCGCGACATCTCGGTGGGGCGACTGGTGGAAGCCCACCTCGATGCCGACGCGATTCTCGCGGAGATCGCCGGTGAACGCGTCGGGCCGGACGAGTTGTGGGGGTGTGGGCGGCCGAACCACCCGAGCCGCGGGTCACCGCCGAGCAGTGTTCCGGCCGCTGGGAGCTGTCCGGCGCGAAGCCGTGGTGCTCGGGCGTCGCGGCCTGCACCCACGCCCTCGTGACAGCGGAACACCGATCGCAGCGCCAGTTGTTCGCCATCGACCTGCGGCAGCCGGGCGTCCGCGCCGAGCGTGGGGGCTGGGCCGCCGCCGGGATGCGGGCCACCGAGACCGGGACCGCCCGCTTCGACCGCGCAACCGCGCGCCCGATCGGCGAGCCGGGGCAGTACCTCACCCGGCCGGGTTTCTGGCACGGCGGCATCGGGGTGGCGGCGTGCTGGCTCGGTGGGGCACGCAAGGTTGCGGGCGTTCTCCACCAGCGTGCGGCTGACCGTCCTGACGACGAGCTCACGCTGATGCACCTGGGCGCGGTCGACGCAATGCTGGCGGGCGGGCGCTCGATGCTCGAGCAGGCGGCGATCACGGTCGATGCCGCTCCCAAGGACGCGGTGGCGGCCCGTCTGACCGCCCACCAGGTGCGCTGGGGCGTCGAACAGATCGCGACCGCCGTCGTCGACCGGGTGAATCGCGCACTGGGGCCAGGACCTCTCGTCCACGACCGTGAACATTCGCGGGCCGTCGCGGACCTCACCGTCTACATCCGGCAGTCACACGCCGACCGGGACCTCGTGGAGCTCGGCAGGCTCGCCGTGGAGCGGCATGCCTCCGACGAACAACCCCCGTTGGCGGTGATGCCGGGCAACAGCGACGGCAACTCGACGGTCATTCCCAGCGCGATACCGACAGAGATCCTGCGATGAGCTCGGCGATCCTGCGATGAGCTCGGCGGGGCCCGCCTCCGGCGCGTCGGAAGGATTGGCGGTGACGCCGGTCTGCGCCGACGGCACCCCGGAAGACCAGTGGCAACGCTGGCTGCAGGAGCGGGCACCCTGGCCGTCCCTGGTGCTCGACGTGGAACGCCTGGTGGTCCTCGGCGCGCATCCCGACGACGAGGTGCTCGGAGCGGGCGGGATCATGTCCGCCGCGGCATCGGCGGGTATCGAGGTGGTGGTCGTCTGTATGTCCGACGGCAGCGGGTCACATCCCGGCTCGCCGACCCTCAGCCCGCAGCAGCTGGCCACCCGACGTCACGTCGAACTGGAGACCGCGACCGCGCTGCTCGGCCTCCCGACGCCACGCTGGTTCGGACTGCGCGATGGCGGGCTCGCCGAACAGGTGCACACGATGACCGGCATCGTCGACACCATCCTCGACGACGAGCCCGATCTCGTCACCGGCCTGGTGTCGGTGTGGTCGCACGACGGCCACCCCGATCACGACGCGGTCGGGCGCTGCGCGCTCGAGGTCGCCCGGCGTCGTGGTCTGCCACTGTGGATGTACCCGATCTGGATGTGGCACTGGGCGGCCCCCGGCGACCCGACGGTGCCGTGGGACCGGCTGCGCGCCCATCGGCTCGAGCCGTCCGCCATCGCCGCGAAGCATGCCGCCATCCACGCCTTCGACACCCAGGTCAGACCGCTGTCGCCCGACCCGGCCGACGCGGCGATCCTTCCGCCGCACGTCCTGGCACACCTCACCCGTCCCTGGGAGTTCGTGATCGCATGACCGGTGATGCCTCTTCGACACCGTCGGCGTCGACCCCTGCCGCCCGGCCGCTCGCCGACGACTACTTCCACGAGATGTACGCCGCCGACGACGACCCGTGGGGCTTCGCCGACCGCTGGTACGAACGCCGAAAGTACGCGCTCACCCTCGCGTCGCTGACATCGGAACGGTACCGACGCGTCTTCGAGCCCGGCTGTTCGATCGGTGTGCTCAGCGCCGAACTCGCGCTGTGCGCCGACCACCTCCTCTGCATGGACCTCAGTCCGCGGGCGATCGAACTGGCGAAGCGCCGGCTGGCCCGGTACAGCGGCCACGTGGAGGTCCTGACCGGCAATGTCGTCGGCGATTGGCCTGCCGGCGAGTTCGACCTGATCGTGCTCAGCGAGATCCTCTACTACCTCACACCCGAGCAGCTGGACATGATCGTCGATCGGCTACCCGGCTCACTCACCGCGGACGGTGAGGTGGTGGTCGTACACTGGCGACACACGGTTGCCGAGTATCCGCAGTCCGGAGACGAGGTCCACGATCGTCTGCTGGACTCGACTCTCGTCCACTGTGCCGGGTATCGCGACGCAGATCTTCGCCTCGACCTGTTCAGCCCACAGGCGCGAGGATCGGTCGCTCAGCGCGACGGTCTCGTAGGCTGACCCGGTCAGAATCGGTACCCGGTCCGTCCGGGATGGCGTCGAGGAGTCGGTATGAATTCCGATCACACGGTCCGGATGGCGGAGATCGTCCGCGAGCTCCGCGCAGAGAGTTCCGATACGGAATCTGTGTTGCGCGGTATCTCCAACACTGCGGTCGGATCGGTCCCGGGCACCGACTACGCCAGCGTCACCCTCGTCACCGCCAACCGGATCGAGACGCCGGTGGCGGTGGGCGATCTCGCCGACAAGTCCGACGCCCTCCAGCGTGAGCTCAACGAAGGGCCGTGCGTGCGCTCCGCCGTCGACGCCGAGACGATCGTCATCGACGACATGTCCGACGACGAGAGGTGGCCGCGGTTCGCGGCTTCCGCCCACGAACTCGGTATCGCATCGATGGCGTGCTTCTGTCTCTACGTCGACGGCCGCGACTTCGGTGCGCTCAATCTGATCAGCACCACACCGCATGTGTTCGACAAGGACGCCATCTCGGTCGGTGAGTTGTTCGCCGCGCACTGCGCGACCGCCTTCTCGGCGGTCCGGGAGAAGGAGCAGCTACGGGCGGCGCTCAGCTCCCGCGACATCATCGGACAGGCGAAGGGCATGATCATGGAGCGCTACAAGATCAATGCCGACGAGGCCTTCCGCCTGATGGCCCGCCTATCGCAGGACGGCAACATCAAGCTCGTCGAGGTGGCCACCCGGATCGTCGACTCGGGGCCGGAGTCATGACTCCCCGCTAGCGGAGCACGTCGGATCGCGGGAACCCGACCACGGGTTGACCGCCGCGGACGAGGTAGTCCGCGAGTCCCTGACCCACCAGGGCATGCGCACCCGTCTGCTGGCTGAACAACATCAGTCCTCGCTGGAAGAGCTGGATGACGCCTGCGCCGTCGGGAGTGAGGTTCGGTACGCCGATGGCCTGGCCGAGTGGGCCGGTGACGCCTCCGAGATCGTCGAACTTGCCGTTCAACGCGGAGGTCCCGATGGAGAGCAGCTGCGACGAGCCCGGGATCAGCTTGTCCGGCAGTGAGCTGAGGCTGCCGAGGTCGATCGGACCGCCACCAGGGCCGTCAGGTCCGGTCGGCGGTCTGACGATCTTCGGTTTGACCGCCTGTCCCTGCACGGCAAACCAGGACGACTTGAGTTTGAGCATGGTGCGCGCCTCTTCGCCAGAGACTTCTCGGGTGCCCGACGATCCCACGGCGCGGACCTTGATCGCGCGTCCGTTCTCGGGTCCGAGGCCGTTGGCCTCGACCACGTCGAGGCTGCGCAGCGCGCCCACCCCGAATGCGGCGCCCACACTGCCGGCGTTCACCGTTGCCGTCCAGTTCCGGTTCGGCGACGCCGCGTCGCCGTCGTCGCGCACTGCGGGGAATCGTCCGCCCGCCGTGTAACCACCTGTGGAAGAAGAGAATTCCGTGAACGCGGGCTGGCCGCCCTGACGGAGGATCTGTCCGGCGGTCGCGTCGGCGGCACGGTTGGTGCGCGGGTCCTCGCCGGCGACGGCCCCGTAGACCTGGGAGTTCTGGGTGTCGTCGATCCTCTTGCCACCGGCGATGGCGGCGAGCGCATAGGTGCGTGCGGCGATCGCCTGCGCCTTGAGTGCTTCTGCGCCACCGGCGTCGGCCCAGCCCGGGGAACTCTCCTTCGGGATCACGCCTTTGACATAGTCGTCGATGTGGAGGCGGTTGACGACCCGCCCTCCGTCGAACCCGAGCGCACCGCGATAGGCCTGATTCGATCCACACATCTTGAGGAATTCATTGCCCGGCCGACTCGGCCCCATGTTGATCGGCTCGACGAACGGCGCCTGCACCGTCCGCACGGGACCGCCGCCACAGCCATTGGTGATGGTGGCGGTGTTCCCGGACAGACTGACCGCCTGCCCGGGACCCACCATTTGGCCACCGACTCGCATCCCGGCGTCCGCGTGCACATTCACCGAGTTCTTGCCGGTCAAGATGACCGAGATCTCGGGCCTGTCCACCTTCCCCGCGGTGGTGCCGCCGTAATAGTGGCGCAAAATCTGTTGTGCCGACCAGCCTTTACGGGCGTAGCCGAACGCACCCCACTGCCCCATCCCGCGGCCGTGGCCGAGACCGTGCCCGATCAGGGTGATCTGCGATCCGGCCGTCAGGGTGACGTCGTCCGACGACCTCTTCGCCTCGCTGACCACCAGCAGACCACCGGCGATCAGCACAGGCGCCAGCCCGATCGCGGCAAAGGACAGCGATCGGGTCCGGGCGTGCCGAGGGCGTGCTCTGACCAACGTCTCGGAAGACCTTCCGTGAGGCTTGGAGTGCTTCGTACGTCTGCGGAGTGCGTGTTACTGATGTGACTGTTGTGACCCTAGTGAAGTATCCGGCGAATCATCAACCCCAGGAGATAACAACCGCATCACGAGTTTCACGCCGTCGGCGTGCGGCGTGGACCCGTGCCCCATCCCGCCGACACGATGGCGAACCATGCGCCGCCCCCGTCTCAGCAGATCCCGTCCCCGACCTTCGATCGTGCTCGCCTCTGTGGCCGCGGCGATCGTCGCGAGTCCCTTTGCCGTCGTCGTCGCCGGATCGGATCCTCGTCCGGCCGACAGCCATCGCGAGATCCCGTCGACCACCATCGACGAGCTCGGTCTGGCCGACGTTCCGTCGACGGTTCTCGACATCGCCGAATCAGGCCTGGCCGCAGCCGGAATCCGGTTGCCCGAACCGGACCCGCGGCGCGCGGACCCGTCCGCCGACGACCGACCCGTCGGCGCCGTCGTCAAACACATCACCCAGGACAAACCGTTGAAGATGGTCGGCTTCACCTGGGAACGCGCCGTCGACGCGTCGATGTTGTTGCGCGCCAAACGTACCGACGGGACCTGGGGCGACTGGACGAAGTTGGAACCGATCGAGACCGCCGATGCCCCGACTCCCGAACACCCGATGGGCACCGAGCCCATCTGGGTGGGTGACGCACGCGAGGTGCAGGTCGCGGTCACCGACGACGGGCTGGCCATACCGGCCGCCGAGTCACCCTCAGGCGGGCTCGTCGAATGGGGCATCGGTACCGCGAGCGCCGTGGTCGAGAAGCTGTTGACCACCGCGATGTCGGCGATGACGGCAACGCTGATCAGTCCGGAGAGCCTGCTGTCGCTGGGCTCGTCGCTGCTGACCCCGCTGTTGGGTGGGCCGTCGGTGGTCGCTCGCGCGCAATGGGGTGCCGACGAGTCGATCCGGTGCTCACAGCCGGCCTATTCACCTGCGGCGCGTGCCGCCATCGTGCATCACACGGCCGGCAGCAACGATTACACGCCAGAGCAATCCGCGGAGATCGTGCGGGGCATCTACGCATACCACGCACGCACTCTCAACTGGTGCGACATCGGCTACAACGTGCTCGTCGACAAGTACGGACAGATCTTCGAAGGTGCGTTCGGCGGCCTCGACCGCAACGTCGAGGGCACGCACACGGGTGGCTTCAACAAGTCGAGCATCGGGGTGTCGATGATCGGCAACCTCGACCAGGTCGCACCCACCCCGCCGATGATCTCGTCGGTCGCGCGGTTTCTGCGGTGGCGGCTCGGCAAGGCGGGCGTGAATCCGTCGAGCACCACACAGCTCACCGCAGAAGCGTTCACCGACAGCAAGTTCCCCGCCGGAGCCGTCACCAGCCTCCCGGCGATCAGCGGGCACCGCGATTACAACAACACCAGCTGTCCCGGTGAACTCGGTTATGGCGCACTGACGGCCATCAGGTCGATGGTGGGCGGTGCACCCCCGTCACCCTCCGCGCCTGCACCCGCGCCCGCAGCCTGAGTCCCCGCGTGACCCGCGCTCCCGTCTCCGGCGATTGCGTTCTCGTTCTTGCTGTCTGCGAGCGTGTTTGGCCGCCACCCGCGTGACCGACCGGGTGGGACGCGCGGGCGGCGCCTGGTGGTTGACGGTGTCGGGTGGAGCGGGCGAGGCCGTGAATCGGATTCGACGTAACCCGGGAAACAGGGATTCCAGGTTGTCGGCATCGCCGGCCATCACCAACCCCTCGGGGGTGGTGAACTCGGTTCGCAAGCGACCACGTCTGTCGCGGAACTGCTCATCCAGCCAGTTCCCAAAGGTCTTGAGGACATGGGAGAACCGATCCTTGGCATTCAGATTCTCCGGCACCGTCTGCCCGCCCGCCCGCGGGTTGGCGTGGTCGAACTCGCGGACGTGGTCGATATCGGCATCGAACGCCGACGTCGCGTTGCCCGGCACGATGGAGTAACCGTCCCGCACCCGCACATAGGTGTCCAGCGCGGTCGACGGCCGGTACGGATCCGACGGCAGATGTGCCGGCAGCACGAACGTCCCGTCGGGGTCCTGCGGAGTCCCGTTGGGCACCAACGGCTTCACCACCGTATCGCGACGGGCGGCCAGACCACGCACATGCTCATCGGAGATCACGCCGTGCCCGGCGACGAATCCCGCATGTTCGGCCTCACCGGTGAGCGTGGATTCGTCGCAGACCACGTGGATGACCATCTTGGCGTCCACCGGCGGTACTGCCCCCGTCCCTGGGATGGTGGCGGTGCAGTCCGCACGCCCGCAGTTGCATTCGAACCGCGTGCCGGACAGCAGGGCGAACATCGCATCGGAGGCACGTTGCTGTGTGGTGCGCCGGTCATGCTCGCACGCGGTGGCGGCGAGCGCCCTGACGGACGCTGCGGCGATGCGTACATTCTCCGCCGGCATGGTCGCCGATATCTGCGCCACCCCATCCGGTTTCGGTACCGTCCACACCCTCCGCTCGTTCAACGCCCGGCGGCGGGCTTCGCGCACCGCGTCCGGGTCATGTCGGAAGACGATGCGATCCACCATGTCGCGTAGCCGTTCGGCCGACCACGCCCCGGTGTGCAGGTCGAGTTCGGCGGCGATCTCCGCATCCGCGTCGGCCATGCACTCACGGCCCTCGAGCAGATCGGTTCGGGCGATGATCGAGGCAACGCGGGCCTGCGATATCTGCCCGTCACGCAACCGCTCGGACACCTGCGGCAACCGATCCCGCAGGGCCAGCGCCTCACGGATTTGTTGTTCGGCGGACTGCTGGGAGATGCTCAGCGCCAACGCGATCCGTGCGGCGCAGTCGGCGAAGCCATCCACCACGAGGATGTCCTCGGGCCGTTCGTCCGGGCCGACGAGACGGTGATGCAGTTCGGCGGCCAGCCGGTAGTCGTGCCAGGCGAGATATGCCCGGCCACGCTGTGTGGCAGCCATCGAGCCGAGCAACTCGTTGGTTTCCACCTCACCGATGTCGTCGGCGTGCACACGGCCGGTGAACAGCGACGCCAGATCGGGCCACGGCGAAGCCTCACCCCACCACGACGACAACCGCCAATCCGGACCCGACATGACCGGCGCCTTTCAGAGACAGACTCATGGACATAGCGGAACCACTTGTCCCACTTATCTCTGAAAGAAGACCAGCCCCACCAGGACCGATCCGACATCACGTCAACGCTTCGATTCCGCTGAGAACAATCTACGACACGGCACCGACAACTTTCGGCGCGTACTCGGCGACAGTCACCACCGAATGGATCCCGAACCACCGCTTGAGCACACGGGCGATCTGCGGTGTTATCCCGCGCTCAGCTCAGAATCCCTTGGCGCCGAGCCAGGTCAAGGCTGCGTCGGCCACGTCCCGCCATCCGCTGTCGATCGTGAGTGAGTGCCCGCGTCCAGCGAACTCCTGGTACTCGGTGACCGAATCGCTCCCAAGATACATGTCGTAGACCTCACGGGTCACCTTGGCCGGTACCGTGTGGTCCTCGGAGCCGGAGGTCAACAGCAGCGGACCCCGGACCGCCTTGTGCGTGTCGACCGCGGCAGGCGAGTCACGATGGAAGTTCGCGGCGGCATCTTCGAACAGTGGTCGTCCGGGGCCGGGGATCGTCCACTTCTCGAACAGTTCGTCGGAGGCCTCCGGCGTCAGCGTGTTGCCGAAACTGTAATGGAACTGCTTGGACGTCAAGGCCACTGTCGTCTTCCGGTTGGCCGGGTTCGACAACACCGGGAAGCCGGATCTGAGCTGAGAGAACGGGAGGGCCTTGACCCCCTTGATCGGAGCCGGATCGATGGCAATGGCGGCGGCGGCAAGGTCGTGTGCGAGCAGTTCCTGTGCGATCAGTCCTCCGAACGAGTGACCGATGATGATCGGCTTGACGTCCGGCGTCCCGATCAGGTCGGCGTAATGCTCGCAGATCTGCTGGATGCCGACGTCGTTCATACCTTCCGGGGCTTCGCGCGTCTCCTTCACCGTTTCGCGGTCACCCGGCCATCCCGGCGCGGTCGCGGAATAGCCGTGCTCGGAGAACAGGTCGACCCACGGACCCCAAGCGCTCGAGTGGATCCACAATCCGTGGACGAACACGACAGGATTGGTCTTGGCGGTGCTACCGGTCATCGGCTTCCGTTCGAGAGTTGTCGGGTCACAGCGTCTTGATCAAGCCGCCGTCTATCGTGAAATCCGATCCGGTCACATTCCCCGCCTTGTCGCCGGCCAGGAACAGCACGACGTCGGCGACCTCGTCTGGTGTCGTGAACCGTCCCGTGACCGATTCCGCCGCCGCGGTGTCGGCCACCCGTGCGGCCGATTCGCCCGGGGCACCGGCAATCGTCTCGGCCACCCCACCCTTGCCGAGCCAGAGATCGGTGGCCACCGGGCCAGGGCTGACCGTGTTCACCCGAATACCCTCGGCACCATATTCTTTCGACAGCGACTTACAGATATTGCTCAGGGCCGCCTTCGCCGCACAGTAGTCGATCACGCCCGGGTCGGGCAGGAATGCGTTCACCGAACTGATGGTGACTATCGACCCGCCGCCACGCCGGACGAGCTGCGGGATCGCCGCCCGGGTGGTCCGGACCGTCGCCATCACCCCGAGCGTCCACGACGCGAGCCACTGTTCATCTGTCACGCTGGCGAATCCGTCCGGCCGCGGGGTGACCGAGCCCGCGTTGTTGACGAGGATGTCCACACCACCCAAAGCCTCGGCACGTTCGATCAGGGCGATCGGTCCGCCCGGCGTGGACAGGTCGACAGGTACGAACGACACCGTCCCGGCATCTTCGAGACGCTCCAGTTCCGCTCCGCCGCTTCGCGACCCGGCGACGACGTGCGCGCCTTCAGCGGTCAACGCCTTGGTCACCGCGAGCCCGATGCCCTTACTGGCACCGGTGACGACCGCGATCTTTCCCATGAGGCCGAGATCCATCGTGAATCCACTCGTAGAAGGAACGGCCGCAGATCGCGACTGTGTGCTTTCCGGATGATAGACCGGATCGGCGCGTTGCACAGTCCCAATTCCGGCATTTCCCCACGGACGCCGTCAGCTGCGATCTCGCCTTACCCGAACCACCGCTCGAGCACCCGGGCGACCCCGTCGTCGTTGTTGGTGACGGTGACCTCGTCGGCGGCGGCGAGGGCCGCCGGGTGCCCATGCGACATCGCGACGCCATGGTGCGCCCAGGTCAGCATCTCGACGTCGTTGGGCATGTCACCGAACGCGATGGTCGAGGTGTCGGGGAGATCGGCCAGCCCGACGAGATCCCGGAGTCCCGCCGCCTTGTGGGTGTCCGGCATCGACAGCTCGATGAGCCCGTTGTCGGTCGAGAACGTGATCTGAGCGAGGTCACCGATCGCGTCGCGCAGACGTGCCGCCATCTCGTCGCTCCGCATATCCGGTTGGCGGACGAGGAGCTTCACCGCCGGCTCGGCGTACACCTCGTCGTCCCCGACCTCGATGTGGTCGGGGTTGAGCCACGCGTGCCGGTATCCGGCAGTGGCGACGAACGGCAACGTCGCGGCGTCGTGCGCCGATCGTCCGGCACGCTCGGCTGCGATGCCGCATCCCGGGATCTGCCGGTAGGCGCGCTCGACGAGCTTCTCCAGTGTCTCGGAATCCATTGTCGCCGCGGATATCACCCGATCATGTGCGACGTCGTAGAGGATGGCTCCGTTCGCGCACACCGCATAGCGAACCTGCGCCGCGGTGCCCTCGAACTGGTCGGTGATCTCGGCGATCCAGCGGGGCGGCCGGCCGGTGGCGATGACGAACTCCACGCCGGCTTCGACCGCGCGGCCGACGACACCGATGGTCCGGTCGGACACGCGGTTGTGGTCGTCGATCAACGTGCCGTCGACGTCGGTGGCGATCAGTGTGGGCGGACCGAAACCTGTTGCCGCCAGGCCAGTTCGGGTCACCGCTCGTCACGCGCTTTCTGCGCCCGCGCGGCCGCCTTCTCGGCGGCCTCGGCATCTTCGATCACATGCGCCTCCTCAGGCGTCGGCGCGGAGCCGCCCAGTCGCGACGGGACCCAGAAGGCGTCCGCCGGGTGAGGCCCGTACGCGTCCTGCACCTCGTGCAGGAGGGTGGTCATCGTCTCCTTGAGTCGTGCGGTCGCCTTTTCCGGACCTTCATCGGCCCGGACGGTCAGCGGTTCGCCGTACCGGACCGAGACCGGGAGGTGACTGCGTCCCATCTGCCGGTGACCGGTCTTCGTCTTGGTCCACTGCCGCTGCGCACCCCATACGATGGACG
Source organism: Gordonia sp. SID5947 (assembly GCF_009862785.1). Taxonomy (NCBI): domain Bacteria; kingdom Bacillati; phylum Actinomycetota; class Actinomycetes; order Mycobacteriales; family Gordoniaceae; genus Gordonia; species Gordonia sp. SID5947. The sequence continues at coordinate 3,239,291 of NZ_WWHU01000001.1, forward strand.
GCACGATGGGTACCTGCGCCTCGATCGCCATCCGGACGGCGCCGGTCTTGAATTCCTTCGGCTCGAAGCTGCGGCTGATGGTCGCCTCCGGATACACCGCGACGATCTCACCCTCCCGTAGCCGAGACACCGCCGCGCGATAGGCCTCCGACCCCACCGAGCGGTCCACCGGGACCGTCTTGGTGTGGTTCACCAGGAAGCGCATGATCGCGATGTCCATCACCTCGGACTTGATCATGTACCGCGTACGACGGCCGGCGCGGTACACACCGAGCGCCGCCGGCAGGAAGTCCGTGTAGGCGGTGTGGTTGATGGTCAGCACCGCTCCCCCGGTCCGCGGGATGTTCTCGAGTCCGGAGAACCGCAGGTCGAGGCCCTGTGCACGGACCAAGCCGTTCGCGATGATCTCGAGCGTCCGGTAGACCGGTTCCATGGCGGCAAGCCTATCTGGCGTGAACGATCAGGATTCCGTGTCGGGTGCGTCCTGTTGCGCCCGCTTGGCGGCCTTGGCCGCCTGCTCCTGCGCGTCCATCCGGTTGGCCTCCTCGAGCGTCGGGGCCGAACCGCCCAGTCGGGCGGGCACCCAGTACTCACCCTGTGGATGGTCACCGTAGGCATCCTGCAGTTCGAGCAGCTTCTCGCTCATCGCCTTGTGGAGGCGTGCAGTGATCTCGTCGGCGGTACCCACCGGGTCGATGGGCTCGGCGACGCCGATCATGACCTTGACGCCGCTGCGACCCAGGTTCTTCGGATGACCCTTCGTCCACACGCGCTGGGCTCCCCAGATGACCGTCGGGATGATGGGTGCGTCGGCTTCGAGCGCCATCCGGGCCGCTCCGGACTTGAATTCCTTCAGCTCGAAACTGCGGCTGATGGTCGCTTCCGGGTACACCCCGACGAGTTCGCCGCGTTTCAGGTAGTCCACGGCGGCCTGGTAGCTCTGCGCGCCGCTCGCGCGGTCGACCGGGATGTGTTTGAGCGCACGCATGATGGGACCAGAGATCTTGTTGTCGAAGACCTCCTTCTTCGCCATGAAACGGACTTTGCGCCGGTGCTGGAGGAACGCCGGGATTCCCGCGTAGGTGAAGTCCATGTAGCCGGTGTGGTTGATCGCCACCACGCCCGGTCCGTCCTTCGGCACGTTCTCCACGCCCGACACCTTGAACTTCAGGCCCTCGGCCAGCCACAACAGTCGTGCGGTGGTGATCACAGCGTCGTAGACGGGTTCCATGCGTCGAGCTTAGGTCATGGTCGAAGCGCTACCCTGAAGGCCGATTTGATCTCGGACCATCCCCGTTCGGTCCGAGTGCTCAGGAGGCGAGAAGTTGCAGATCACCAGCATCGGTCATGCCGGTTTCCACATCCAGACCAGCGCCGGCTCCATCCTCTGCGATCCGTGGGTCAACCCTGCCTATTTCGCGTCATGGGTCCCGTTCCCCGACAATTCCGAGCTGGACTGGAAGTCGCTGGGCGACTGCGACTACCTGTACGTCTCACACCTACATCGCGACCATTTCGACGAGCGCAATCTGCGGGAGAACGTCAACAAGGACGCCACCGTCCTGTTGCCCGACTATCCGGTGCCCGATCTGCGACGCGAGCTCGAGGACCTCGGCTTCCACACCTTCGTGGAGACCGAGGACTCGGTGAAGACGACGGTCACAAACGAGAAGGGCTCGCTCGATGTGATGATCATCGCACTGCGCGCGCCGGCCGACGGACCGATCGGCGACAGCGGGCTGATCGTCTCCGATGGCGAGACCACCTGCTTCAACATGAACGACGCCCGCCCCATCGACCTCGACGTCATCGACGAGGCCTTCGGTCACGTCGACGTCCACCTGCTGCAGTATTCGGGCGCGATCTGGTACCCGATGGTCTACGACATCCCGCGCAAGTCGAAGGCCAACTTCGCGGCGCAGAAGCGGCAGCGTGGCATGGACCGGGCGCGGTCCTACATCGAGCAGGTCGGTGCGAGCTGGGTCGTCCCGTCCGCCGGACCGCCGATGTTCCTCGACGACGACCTGTTCGGCCTCAACGACTTCGGTTCCGGCGTGGACGGGGCGGACGAGACGTCGATCTTCCCGGACCAGGAGACCTTCCTGGAGCAGATGCGGATTCACGGCACCGACGACGGCGAGCGCCATCGCGGTCTGATGATGGTCTCCGGATCGGTCGCCGAGTTCACCGGGCCCACGTTGAACGAGGTCTCGCATCCGTATGCGCCGCATGAGGTCTTCGGCGAGAACAAGCGAGCGTACCTGGAGCGGATGAAGGAGAAGTTCGCGCCGGTCATCGCCGCCGACAAGGCGACCTGGGCGGTCGACGACAGTGAGCCGCTGCTACCCGCGCTGCGAGAGCTCTTCGAGCCGATCATGGGACAGTCCGATCTCATCTGCGACGGGATCGGCTATCCGGTCGGCCTGGTGATGGGTGACCAGACCGTGGTGCTCGACTTCCCGAACCGGATCGTCCGAGAGCCCAAAGAAGGAGAGGGCAAGTACCGCTACGGTTTCCGGATCGCTCCCGAACTGGTGCGCACCGTGCTCCGTGACGACGAACCGGACTGGGTCAACACCATCTTCCTGTCCACCCGATTCACCACATGGCGGATCGGTGGCTACAACGAGTACCTCTACACGTTCTTCAAATGTCTCAGCGACGAGCGGATCGCCTACGCGGACGGCTGGTTCGCCGAGGCACACGACGATTCTGCCTCGATCACCAAGGACGGCTGGGAATTACAGCGCCGCTGCCCACACCTGAAGGCGGACCTCTCCAAGTTCGGTGTGATCGAGGGTGAGAAACTGACCTGCAATCTGCACGGCTGGCAGTGGGACCTGCCCAGCGGTCGGTGCCTCACATCCAAAGGACACGAATTGCGCGCCCAGCGGATCGACGGCTGAGCTGACCGGTAGAGGCCTCTGAAGCTGGGAAACGCAGTGGCACAACGCTCTTATCGTGGTCGCACGGTCGAGGAACGGCAGTCCGAACGCCGGGCCAGGTTCATGGCTGCCGCCCTCGACATCTTCGGCACCAGCGGCTATGCGCGCGGCACCGTGTCGGCGATCTGCGCCGCGGCCAAGCTGTCGCGCCGGCAGTTCTATGAACTGTTCGACACCCGCGAAGACCTCTTGATCGCGGCCTACGACATGATCCACGGTGAAGCGCGCGATGCCGTTCTCGCGGCATTCACCGATGTCGACGAGGTGGACGCCGGGATCGAGGACCGGACCCGCGCAGCGGTGCGGGCCTTCTTCGATTCGGTTGCGGCCGATCCCCGCCGCATGCGGATCGCCTTCGTCGAGGTGGGCGGGGTGAGCAGTCGGGTGGAGAGTCACCGCGTGCAGACCAGGGAACAGTGGACCGAGTTCTTCTCCACCGCGGCCTCCGAATTCACCGGACTGTCGGAGTCGGAGTTCGGCTTCACCTACGAGGCGGCCGCGTTCATCGGGGCGCTCACGGAAACCGGTCACCTCTGGGCGAGCAGCGATCACCGACCCGACCGGGACACCGTGGTGGAGATGCTGGTCGGCATCATCCTGTCGTTCGCCGCGGGCCGGTCCACACAGAACGACGTCTGAATCCAGATATTGCCCGCACCGACCCGCCGTGTTACTTTCTTGCGCAATGTGGAACCGCGTGTTCTCACATTGCCGGCGTCGCCGGTGACCACGGCGCGGCGTCCCGCCTGCGCGGGAGGTCATGTCGGTCTGGGGGTCACCGGAGCGGTGCGCGGAGATCTCTTCGGCGCCGCTCCGGTGGCGGACTTCCGCTACCCCTGCGGGACGGCCGGCGACGACGCCACGGTGACCGCACCGGCGATCGCCGCGACAAACGCGATGGCGGCGACCGGCCCCCACCCGGCACGCGTGACGTCGCCGAGCAGGGCCACCCCCACCGCACCCGGCACCACCGTCTCTCCCACCACCAGGGCCGCGGCGGCCCCGTTGACCGATCCGGTCTGCAACGCGACCGTGAACAGGTAGAAGCCGCCGACACCACACACGACGACGGCGTACGCGGCCGGATCCGTGAGCAACTCGCCCAGCGAGAACGGGTCGATACCGTGCACGATGCGAACGGCGACCGCCATCAGCCCGAACACCACACCACCGAGTAGCCCTGCCACCACCGCGATGCGGGCACCGAGTACCTGGACCATCGCCAGCCCGCAGGCGATGAGCACGATGCCGATGATCAGCACCGACCAGTGCAACCACGCCCCGTCGTGGCCGCGACCTTCGTCGGCGGAGGCAAGCGCGAGCACGATCAGTGCGACCACCACCACCGCGATGGCGATCTGGTCGCGGGTTCGCAGGCGGACATGCAGGATCACCGTCGCCAGGACCGCCGTCACGACGAGATTCGCGCTGACGATCGTCTGGGCGAGGAACAACGGTACGAGTCGTGCCGCGACGAGGTTGCCGACGAATCCGATACCGTCGAGGACCAGGCCGGCGAGGAACGAGGCGGTCAGCATCGCGGCCACCGTCGACCGCAGGCTGGGAGCGTGCGGCCGGCCCGAGGCCCCCGGGTCCGCGGTCGGGACCGCCACACTCTGGGCGCCCCGGGCCTGGAGCACGGATGCGGTTCCGTATCCGAGCGCAGCGACGACGGCGGCGACGATCCCGATGATCATCGGCTCAGTATGTCCCGTTCGGCACGCCCGAGGTGGCAGTCACGGGCGGCCACGGAGGTCAACGTTGCCGATCGACCTCGCGGTGGGTACGGCCATAGCCACGGGGCATGTTCGTGACATCGGCGGATTCGACCGCGGTGACCGCCCCCGAGGAGGCCAGCACCACTCCGCCGACGACCGCGGCGACGAAGGCCACGATCGCGACCGGCCCCCAACCCCCGCGCGTCACATCACCCAGCAGCAGGATGCCGACCGCGCCCGGGAGCACCGTCTGACCGACCACCAGGGCCGCGGCCGCACCGTTGACCGATCCCGTCTGCAACGCCACGGTGAACAGGTAGAAACCGCATATCCCGCTGATCAGCAAGCCGTAGAGCGCCGGGTCGGTGAACAGTGCACCGGGCTGAAAGGGGTCGAGACCGTCGAGGATGCGCGACGCCACCGCCATCACACCGAAGACCACGCCGGCGATCAACCCGGTCGCGGCGGCGATGTGCTTGTGCATCACGCGCATCACGACGATCCCGAGGCCGAAGAGGATCGGGCCGGCCACCAGGACGGCCCAGTGCATCCAGCGTTCGTCGTCGACGCCTTCGCGTCCTGCCGACACCGCGAGCAACACGAGCGACACGACCACCACCGTCCCGGCCAGCCAGTCGCGCATGGTCAGCGACACGTGCAAGACGACCATCGCCAACAAGGCGGTTGCCACCAGGCGGGCCGAGATGATGGTCTGCGACAAGAACAACGGGATCAGCCTCGCCGACAGGATGGTGGCGATGAAGCCGACGATGTCGAACACGAACCCGATCAGGAACGGCACCGTGAGCATCGTCGCGACGGTTGACCGAAGCGACGGATGGGATTTCGACGATTTCCGGCGTTCTTCCCGGATCGCTGCGCGCTGCGCGACCTGATCGGCTCCCAGCGCCTGCAGCACGGCTGCCGCGGCAAACGAGAAGGAGCCGATCACGGCGATGATGATGCCCGTGGTCATCGGACGGTGACTATCCCGAGTACCTGATCATGCGGGCTCGAGCACTTCGGCGCCCACGAACCGCGCGAGCTCGGGCGGGAGCTTCACCGAGCCATCGGGCTGCTGGTGGTTCTCCAGGATCGCCACCAGCCACCGGGTCGTCGCAAGGGTCCCGTTCAGCGTCGCCGCGATCTGAGGCTTGCCGTTGTCGTCTCGATACCGGATGGAGAGCCGACGTGCCTGGAAGGTCGTGCAGTTCGAGGTGGACGTCAGCTCCCGGTAGGTGTTCTGGGTCGGCACCCAGGCCTCGCAGTCGTACTTGCGCGCCGCCGACGATCCGAGGTCGCCGCCGGCGACGTCGATCACCCGGTAGGGCACGTCGATCGCGGCGAGCATGTCCCGCTCCCACCCGAGCAGCTTCTGATGCTCGGCCGCGGCGTCCTCGGGCTTGCAGTAGATGAAGCCCTCGACCTTGTCGAACTGATGCACCCGGATGATGCCGCGGGTGTCCTTGCCGTAACTGCCGGCCTCACGACGGAAGCAACTCGACCATCCCGCATAGCGTTTCGGGCCGTCGGCGAGATCGATGATCTCGTCGGAATGGTAGCCGGCCATCGGCACCTCCGACGTGCCGACCAGGTAGAGGTCGTCGTCGGCGAGGTGATAGACCTCATCGGCGTGGGCACCGAGAAAACCGGTGCCGCCCATGATCTCCGGCCGCACCAGCACCGGCGGGACCATCAGGGTGAAGCCGTTCGCCACGGCTTTCTGCGCCGCCATGTTCAGCAGTCCGAGCTGGAGCAGCGCACCCTGACCGGTCAGGAAGTAGAAGCGCGACCCGGACACCTTGGCGCCGCGCTCCATGTCGATGAGCCCCAGCGACTCCCCGAGTTCGAGGTGGTCCTTCGGATCGTCGATCGCGCGCGGTTCACCGACATGCTCGAGGACCACGTAATCGTCCTCACCGCCGGCGGGTGCGCCGTCCTCGACGAGGTTGGAGATCGCGCGGTGCGCGGCAGTGGCCGCTTCGTCGGCCGCATGCTGGCGACCGACCGCCGCCTTCACCTGATCGGCGAGATCCTTGCCCTTGGCGAGCAATGCCGCCTTCTCGTCACCTTGTGCCTTGCCGACCTGCTTGCCGAGCGCCTTCTGCTCCGAGCGCAGCGTATCGGCCTCGACGATGGCCGCCCGCCGCGTGGCATCTGCGTCGAGCAGGACATCGACCAGGCCGGGATCCTCGCCCCTCGTCCGCTGCGACGTGCGCACGAGGTCGGGGTTCTCACGAAGAATCTTGAGGTCGATCACGTAGCAAACCCTACTTGAGGTGTCGTTGCGCCCGTAACGGAGTCGAGCCGCCCGCCGATCCTCATCACGACACCGTCGCGCCCCGCACTCGCCCGGCGCACCCCGGCTCCGCCCGGTTCGAAAGGACTCCCCACATGCACGTCACCCGTGCGTTTCTCACGCGTGCCGCGACCGTCGCGGCCTCTCTGGCTACCGTCGCCATCGTCGCGGTGGGCATGGCGGTGGTCGAGCTGAGCAGTCCCGACGTTGAGGCGTCCGCGGCACGGAACCAGGGCGTGGCGGGTACCGCCCGGCCGGGGTCGACCTACGTGGCGTTGGGGAGTTCGTACGCGGCCGGTCCGGGAGTCACCCGCCTCGCCGACCGACGATGCCTGCGCACCACGGACAACTATCCTCACCAGGTCGCGGCCGCCCGCGGACTCTCGCTCACCGACGTCACGTGTTCCGGGGCGACCACGGCGAACATCCTCCGCACAGCCCAGAAACCGTACGCCGACGTCCCGCAGATCACCGCGGTCACCCCCGACACGGATCTCGTCACCGTGACCATCGGCGGGAACGATCTGTCCTACATCAGTCGGGTCGCCGCCCAGGCCTGCGCGAACACCCTTGCCCGGTTGTCGCGCGGCAGCGTGATCAGTGGTTGTCGCGTCGGTGCGCGTACCTACCCGGAACCGTCTGCCGCCGCCTACACGGCGGTCGAACATGCGATCGCCGAGATCGTCTCCGAGGTTCGGGCCCGCGCACCGCACGCCAGGGTCGTGATCGTCGACTATCCACCCCTGATCGATCCGCGCGCACCGATGTGCAGTCGAATCCCGTTGACCGTCGCGCAGACCGCGGAGACCATACGCGTCTTCGACGGATTGGCCGCGGCGACGGCCCGCGCCGCGCGTACGTCCGGGGCCGCGCTCGTCACGGCGTCGAAAGCTGGTGCCGCGCACACCGCGTGCTCGCCGCGGCCGTGGCTTTCGGGTGTCGAGCCGCCCGCGCCCTACCATCCGACGAGGCTCGGCAAATCCGGTGTCGCCCAACTGGTTCTCCGAACGCTCAACCGTGCCGGCTGAGGAGGGTCACCCGGCGGGCGGGACCTCCCAGAAACGGACGTAATCGGCGCGGCCGAACATCTGCGCGGCGTCGTGTGCCGATGGCGTGCCCGCGTGCGGATCCGCCCCGGCGCGGACCAGGATCTCCACCACGTCGTCGTGGCCCTTGAACACGGCGCCGGCCAGCGGGGTCTGCCCCTTGTCGTTGGCACCGTTCGCGTCTGCGCCGTGCTCGAGCAGGGCGTTCACGGCAGGCGCCGAGCCGTGGTACGCAGCAAGCATCAGCAGTGAATCACCTGCCTGGTTCCGCAGATCGACGGGCACCCCGGCCTCCAGATAGGCCCGCAACATCTCCGCGTCGCCGGCCCGGGCCATGTCGAAGAGCCGGCCGGCGAGTTCGGCGACCTCGTCGGGGACCTCCGAGTTGTCTGCGGTCACGGGCGTCAGTCTAGTGGCGGAAACGGGTAGCAGGTGATCGTGGCCGCTCGGCGGGGGTACTACGCCCTCCGGACAACAGGCATGATGGATCCCGATGAACGACGACGACCCCACCCCCGACGACGCCGACGACTGGGTACGCCTCCCCGACGACGACGACACCGACCATGTGGATGCCGTCGACGATTCCCCAGGTGAGGCGAAGTCGCCGGGTTGGCTCACCACCATGCTGGCCCACCCCACACGCGTGGTGTTGTCGGCGGTGGTCATCGGCGCGATCGTGGCGGGCAGTATCGCACTCGCGTTGGGAGTCTTCAACGACAGCGGCAGCGTGGGCGGGACCGACATCGGGGAGAACGAGCGGATCGCTCAGAACGCCTTCACGAAATCGGTGACCGGGGACTGCCTCGACTGGCCGGCCGGTGACCCGGGCAAACCGAGCAAGGTGGGCTGCGACCAGAAGCATCGGTTCGAGGTCGCCGGCCCGCTCGACACCGCGGTGCTCCCCGGCTCCGAGTTCGGTGAGTCGGCCGTGTGGCCGGGCACCGAACGGTTCGCCGCCATCCGCGACGAGCAGTGTCCGGTGATCGTCGACCAGTACCTGGACGGACGACTCGACCCGCAGGGGCGGTTCTCGGTCGGCATGATGTATCCCTCTCAGGTGCAGTGGGACAAGGGAGCGCGTGAACTGCGCTGCGGACTGCAGCAGACCGGCAAGGACGGCGCGCCCGACCAGTTCGTCGGCCGGGTCGCCGACCAGGATCAGTCCTTCCAGTGGCCCGCCGGCACCTGCATCGGCATCGACCGGGCCACCAAGAAACCGACCGGGACCACGGTCAACTGCACCGAGGCCCACGCATTCCAGACCACCGGCACCGTCTCACTCGCCCCGCGATTCGGGAATCGGCTCTCCGGTAAACCGTGGCCCGCCGCCCAACAGCAGAACGACTACCTGCAATCCATCTGTCCGGTGCAGGCCAACAGGTTCCTCGGCGGCAAGAACAAGCTCGACGCGACGACCCTGAACGTGCAGTGGTCGGTGCTGTCGGAGCCGAGTTGGCTCGCCGGCAGCCGCACCGTCGTCTGCTATCTGGGTCTTCCCGACGGCGGGGGGTTCGCCACCCTCGTCGGCGACGCTCGGTCCACGCTTCTGATCAACGGCAAACTGCCGGTCCCGCCTCCGCAGGCACCGCCTGGACGTGCGTTGCCCACACCGGTGCCCCTCCCGCCCGGCGTGGAGCCCAACCCCATCGAGACACCGGCTCCGGCCGGGTGATGTGATGCCGATCCACGTGTCCGACGACGAGTTCGACGGGCTGGTGTCCGATGCACTCGACACCATCCCGTCGGAGCTGACCGACAACATGTCGAATGTGGTGATCCTCGTCGAGGCACACAACCCCGAGGAACCGACCATCCTCGGTCTGTATCACGGCGTCGCACTCACCATGCGCGACCACGAATACGGCGGCTTCCTGCCGGACACCATCACCATCTACCGCGAACCGATCCTGGCGATGTGTCGCGACCGCGACGAGGTGGTCCGGGAGGTCGCGGTGACCGTGATCCACGAGATCGCGCACCACTTCGGCATCGACGACGCCTGGCTGCATGCCAACGGCTGGGGCTGAACGATCAGCCCATCGGCTCGGTGACCAGGGGTTCGTCGACCGTCGGCCCGAACGGCCCGGTGACCGCACCCCATCGATGCAGCACCCAGAGACCGTCGGCGTACTCGAGCTCGATGCTGCCCGTGTTCTGCAGATGGGTGCTCGCGGCGAAGGTCGGGTCGACCCCGGCCAGCCGAGCGGCGATCAGCCGGATCGCGGCGCCGTGGCTGACCACGTACACGTCGCGCTGATCGGGTCCCGCCAGGTGCCGGGCGGTGAGGTCGTCGATCACCGGCAGATACCGCTCGTAGACCATCGCGAGTGATTCGCCGCCCGGGATTCGCGCCTCGATCTCGCCGCGGTGCCAGCGCTCCACGATGTCCTTGAACACCCCGTGCGCGTCATCGTCGGACCGGTCTTCGAGTTCACCGACCTGCACCTCGTGGATGCCGTCGGCCACGTCCGGATCGGTCCCCCAGACCGACCCGATCAACTCGGCCGTCTGCTGGGCGCGGCGGGCCACCGAACTGACCAGGACCACACGGTCCTGCGGTGGGTGCTCCAACGCGAACCGCACGCCCTGGCGTCCGCCGAAATCCGTCAAGCCCGCGCCGGGCAGTGCCGTGTCGAGTCGCCGCATCACGTTGGAGGTGGTCTCGCCGTGCCGGACCAGGTGCAGCCGCGCCACTATCGGACCTCCCCACGACGCACGGCGGCGAACCAGTCGACGCTGTCGGACGGATCCGGTGGGGGCGCGCCGGTCCCACGATCGGCCGGCCAGGAGCCCAGGTAGACCACCCGCTCGCACCGTCGGTACAGCGCCCGGAGGGCCTCCCCGACGGCGTCGTCGTCGATGTGGCCGACGGCGTCGAGGAAGAACCGATAAGATCCCGGCACATCTCGGCGTGGACGTGACTCGATACGGGTGAGATCTATGCCGCGCGAGGCGAATTCGTTCATCGCAGCCATGAGACTACCCGGCACGTTGGACAGGTCCAGGATCACGGAGGTGCGATCGGCCCCGGTCGCGGCGGGCGGCGGTGCGGGCCGCCCGATCAACAGGAATCGGGTGTAGGCGTCGTCGGCGTCGGCCACGCCGTCGGCCAGAGTCACCAGCCCCGACAGGCCGGCGGCCAGCGATGTCGTGACAGCGGCATCGGCACGTCCGTCCGCGACGTCGGCGGCCGCCGCCGCATTCGACGACGCCGTCACGAATTGCGCATTCGGATACAGCTTCTCGACCGATTCGCGGACCTGCGCGGCGGCGACCGGATAGGCGGCGACAGTACGCACCTCGGTGGCCGGCATCGGTCTACGGGCGGCGATGGTGAAGGCGACATCGAGAATCACCTCGGCGAACACCTGGACGCGCCCCGCGGTGCCCGGGTCCGGCGGCACCAGCGCATCCGCGGTGGCCGGCACGGCACCCTCGACGGAACTGTCGATCGGTACGCACCCGAAATCGGCGACCGACCCTCGAACCATCTCGATGGTCGCCGCCGGACTGTTTGCCGCGATCTTCTGCACGTCACCCGCCGCTCGCGGCAACTGAACACCGGAGGCGAGCATCTTGTCGAGGGCGATCTCGGTGAAAGTCCCCGAGGGCCCGAAGTAAGCGAACACTGACACGACAAGATCTTAGTCGAGCGGACACCCTGCCGGTTTCGCCTTCAGCCCGTCCCGAACGAAACGTTGACGGGCAGTGCATGCATCTCTTAGGTTAGGGTTACCTTCATTGAACGAGAGCGAGGGAGCGCATGACCCACGCAGTGACCTGCCACCCGTCGGATGCCGAACTGATCCAGACCGCCTGCCGGCGTGTGAGCGCCGCGACGCTGGCCGTCGAGGGCGCCGAGACCACGCCCGTCAACGTGATCCACCTGTTCGAATCACAGGCCTTCGTGCTCGTACCGACGGACGGCGAGGCGATGCTGCTCGCGGGCGAGAGTCCCGACGGGCTGGCGGCGATGGTCGAGGTCACCGATTGCGCTCCCATCGACCTGCGCGAACGAGTGCGGTCGCTCATCTGGCTGAACGGCCACCTGCACGCGGTACCGTCGAACCTCGAGCGTGATCTCGCGGTGGAGATTGCCGCCGAGCATCCCGACGACGGGCTCCTCGACGTCGGTCACGGTCACTCGATGCTGCGGCTGCAGGTCGACAGTGCGGTCATCGCCACCGGCTCGGGTGCGGCGTCGGTCGCGGCCGCCGAACTCGCCGACGCTCTCCCCGATCCCTTCTGGGAGTACGAGGGCGACTGGATCGCGCACCTCGACTCAGATCACGCCGACGTGGTCGGCCAACTGGCCCGCAAGCTGCCCCGAGCGCTGCGCAACGGACGTGTCCGGCCGCTCGGACTGGATCGCTTCGGGATCCGGTTCCGCATCGAGGGCCCGACCGGCGATTCCGATGTGCGGCTGCCGTTCACCCGGCCGGTCACCGACGTCTACGAACTCTCTCAGGCCCTGCGCAACCTCGCAGGCTGCCCGTTCATCAACAGCCTGCCCGACTGATCCGGCCGGCGCGCACCCGTAAGGTGTGCGCCATGCGCGCCAGCCTCCGACCGGTACTGAATCCGCGCCGACCGCAGACCATCGCGGTCGTCACCGACCCCACCGAACGACGTGCCATCGTCGTCGAACTGGTGATCGTCGGAGTGCTGACATTTCTCTTCTCCGCCATCGCCGCCGCGCTCTCGTTGATCGAGGCGCAATTGTCCGGTGGGATCGGGAACACCACCGTCGCACTGAATCCGTCCCGGTCGGACCTCGGCTGGATCGACTTCGTGCGCCAGCTGATGAGCGCGATCCGCCTGTTCGCGATCGGCGCTCTCGGTATCTACCTCTTGTGGCGCAGCGGGATCGGTCTCGGCCGGGTGGGCCTCGGGCGATGGCGCCCACGCCGCGACATCCCCGCAGGCGTGGGGCTGGCAGCACTGATCGGCCTCCCCGGCCTCGCACTGGTCGCCATCGCCCGCGCTCTCGGTATGAACGCCCATCTGGTGCCGAGTGAGGTCGACGGCGTGTGGTGGCGCTGGCCGATCCTGATCCTGATCGCGATCGGCAACGCGGCGGCCGAGGAGATCATCGTGGTCGCCTACTTCATCACCCGCCTGCGACAGCTCGGCACGTCGGAGAACACCTCGCTGGCCGCGAGTTCGGTGCTCCGCGGCGGATATCACCTGTACCAGGGTGTGGGCGCCGGACTCGGCAACGTGGTGATGGGGCTCGTCTTCGGACGGTTCTTCCAGATCACCTCACGCGTGTGGCCGTTGGTGATCGCACATGCGCTGATGGACGTCGTCGCGTTCGTCGGATACGCGCTGCTCCACGACAAACTGGGCTGGGTGGGGTGACCGCCGCATCGATCGCGACGGTCACACCGTCAGCGAATCCAGTGCAAAGGGCGGCTCGCCGACCCCGACAACCCGCACCGTCCCCGACGGCGTGACCTCGGCCAGGCGCGCGTCCACCGGATCCCGCCCTCCGACGGACACGGTCACATTCTTCACCCGCGCGTCCTTCCACGTCCGCACATCGGTGCCGAATGCCGTTCCGGCCCAGTGATACTGGCCGTCGAGTGGGTCGAGATACCCGCATATCCGCAGACGAGCGGCGATCTCGTCGCCGTCGGCCGACAATGTTGCGTCACCGTCGAACACGTCGTCGTCGATGGACTCGGTCCCGATCCAGTCGTAGTCGTCCGGCCGGAATCTCCGTATCCGCTTGCGACGTTCACGCCGGGAACCAACTGCAGCCCACTCGATCTCGATCGGGCGCCGCACCACCGCCGATCTCGCCCCGGACACGACGAAATGCTCGATCAGGTCCAGGATGTAACCGATCGCCCGATCATCGGCAAGAAAGAACTCACCGGGCCGCGACGCCGATGCGACGCCGAGGTAACCACCGGCCGGCGCCGACTCCTCACGTACCGTCAGGTCCCCGGGAGCCGGGTCGTCGACGATCTCGATCATCAACGGCGAGTTGTCTATCCGCGTCTTCAGACGCCGGGCGAGCGGCCCACACCCGACCACTGCCACCGACGTCGCCTCGGGCGCCGTCACAGGAAACCGCCACGACGCCAGCCGTACCGCGACAGCCTGCTCATCAGCCCCGCACTCTCGAGAAACGCCGCGAGTGAGGCGAATCCGCGGACCTGCGCCTCACGGAACCTCGGGTTCGCGCGCGCGGCACGGGCCGCCGCCCGACCGTCGAGTCCGGCCCGCCGGTACATCGCGGGATTGGTGAAGAGCCGGCGGAACAGTACGCCGGCAAACGCATGCCCGTTGGCCGCGACGAACGTCTCCCATCGACCGCGGACCGGCTTGCGCCGCATGATCCCGTCGCGGGCGAATCCGATATGGCGGGCCTCCTCGGCCACGTGCACCTGCATGAGGCGTGCCACCAGCGGCTGCAGCCTCGGGTCGTCGAGCATCTCGCGCTGCAACGCGTCGAAGATCTCCTCGCCCACCAGCGCGGCCACCCACAGCAGACTGCCCCGGAGCGCATGGGGCAACACCGCCATCCCGACGCGTTCCCACCATCGCATCCGGAACGGCCGGGCACCCGACCATTCGATGGCACGTCCGAACATCACCATGTGGCGACACTCGTCACCCATCTCGGTCAGCGCGTAATGCGTCGTCGCGGAAGCCGGGTCCGCCACCATCAGCCTGGCCAGCAGGGTGCGATTCAACAGGTTCTCGAACCAGATGCCGACCGAGAGGATGTTCGCCATCTCCTGCCGGGACAAATCGATGCGCTGCTGCGGGGAGAGGTCGTTCCAGATGTCGGTGCCGACCAGGCTGAGCACGCTGGGCGGCAGGAAGTAGCGATCGGGTTCGGGCGCCCGATCCCAGTCCAGCTCGACGACCGGCGCATATGACCGCTTCACCGAACCATTGATCAAACGCCGGGAAACGGCCTCCCTACCCGCGGTGTCACCGCGCTCCGCCTGCGTCTTCGCCTGGGTTGTCGCGGTCATCGCACACCTCCGGGTTGGTACTGCCTGTGACCTCAGACACTAAGTACGCACGGACTATGTGTCAATACTCACTGTTACATTTGTTGATGTTGTTTATGGGATCGGTCGCACGCCGCCGTTCACGAGGCCGGATCCCGATCGCCGATGCGTACATTGGTTGGGATGAATACGCCAGAGCCGCCGATGATGCGCAGGCGCGGTGCCCCGCCCGGGCCTGCGCCGCGCTCCGGCGACCCTGCTCGACGGGGCGCGCCCGGCGGGCACCCGCCTCGGCGCAACCCGGCCCCGGTCCCGCCGGTCGAGAACGGTCCGACACGGCAGATGCCACCCCGACGCGGTCCGGTCCCGCCGCCACGCCCACCCGAGACGCCGGAGCCCACCGCCCGTGTTCGAGAGCCCCGGCCCGACGGTGCGCGCTATCAGCCGCCGCTCGCGTGGTCCGATACGCCGGGCTCCGAACCCGCGGGTGGCCCCGCGGTCGAGGGGGCCCGGCCGGGTATGCACCGACCCAGCGGCCCGAGCCCGTCCCGGGGCCCTCGGCGAGGTCTCGCAGATCTGGTGGGGCCCCGCCCCGACGCCCGAGGTCGAAGTCGGCTGCGGCACCTCCAGCGCCAACTCCCAAACCCAAGCGAAAACTCCGTCGGCTGCGGATCGGCCGGATCATCCTCGTCGCGCTGCTGCTCTTCGTGGTCGCGTCGGTGGGATTGCTCTTCTATTACGACGGCAAGCTCCACCGCACCGAGGCGCTCGTCCCCTACGCGGGACGCCCGGCCGACACGCCGGGCACGAACTGGCTGATCGTCGGTAGCGACTCACGCGCGGACCTCAGCGACGATCAGCGTCAGCAGTTGTCGACCGGCGACAGCGACGGTTCTCGGACCGACACCATCATGATGGTGCACAAACCGCCGAGCGGTTCGGCCATGATCATCAGCATCCCGCGTGACCTGTACGTCCCGATCCCCGGGCAGGGGTCGCACAAGATCAATGCGGCATTCAATTTCGGTGGGCCGCAACTGCTCACCCAGACCGTCGAGCAGTTGTCCGGTGTGCGGATCGATCACTACGCCGAGATCGGCTTCGGCGGGTTCGACAGTGTGGTCGACGCGGTCGGCGGCGTCACCATCTGCCTCGACCAACCACTCAACGACCCCAAGGCCGGTCTCCGGCTGCCCAAGGGGTGTCAGGAGCTCAGCGGCCGCCAGGCCCTCGGCCTCGTCCGCACCCGCGCCTTCCCCAATGCCGACCTCGAGCGTGTGGTGAACCAGCGCAAGTTCTTGAATGCCCTGATGGCCAAGGCGACGAGTCCGTCGGTGCTCGCCAACCCGTTCCGGCTGATCCCGTTCGTCAACGGAGCGGTCGACGCGGTCACCGTCGACGAGGGCGACCACATCTGGAACCTCATGGGCCTGGCGTGGGCGCTGCGCGGCGACCCGATCACCACCACCACACCCACCGGCGGAGACGAATACACCTCCGACGGGGACTCACTCGCGGTCGGTGACAACACCGAACAGTTCTTCACCTACATCCGCAAGGGTGTGGCGGTACCCGACGATCTGCTGTCGGCAGGTGGCGGCGTATTCGGCAAGTGAGTCGACCGAAAGTTGGTGAGGCTGAACTCAGTTAGGCTCAACTGGGCCGAACCGTGCTTTTCGGGCCTTCTACGATGGCCCATGACAGCGACACCTGACGAGACCGTCTTCCACAAGCTGCTGCACGACCAGATCGGCAACGAGTTCGCCGCCGCCCAGCAGTACATCGCCGTGGCCATCTACTACGACAACCACGACATGCCGCAGCTGGCCAAGCACTTCTACGCCCAGTCCGTCGAAGAGCGTAATCACGCGATGATGATCGTGCAGTACTTCCTCGACCGCGACATCGACGTGGAGATCCCCGGGGTCGCGGCCCCCGCAACAACTTCGTCGACTACCGCGCACCTATCGAACTCGCTCTGGCACAGGAGAAGACCGTCACCGAGCAGATCGTCGATCTGGCTCGAGCCGCCCGCGACAGCGGTGACTACCTCGGTGAGCAGTTCATGCAGTGGTTCCTCGCGGAGCAGGTCGAAGAGGTGGCCACGATGACCACCCTGCAGACCATCGCCGAACGAGCACAGGGAAACCTGTTCGATCTGGAGAACTTCGTCGAGCGTGAGGTCAACGGTGCGACAGCCTCCGCGGCACCCGCCCCTGCTGCGGCAGGCGGGAATCTCTGACGTTGCCGACGCGCTAGATCAGCGGCGGCAGGTTGCTGATCTGCACCATCTCGTGCCCTCGTGCGCGTGAGATGAACTCGCCGCGCCCCGGCGGTAGCTTCTGCATCTTGGTGCGGCCCACGATGTTTCCTTCGTCTCGATCGCCGCTCATCAGCAGGATGTCCGACGAGAGATCCTTCAGCTTGCCGATCACCGGATCGAACAGGGCCCGGCTCGCGCCGCCCGAGCGCCGGCAGATCACCAGTCGCAGGCCGATGTCACGAGCCGAGGGGAGCAGTTCCCCGAGCACGCTCAACGGGTTGCCCGACGATGCCGAGGCGACCATGTCGTAGTCGTCGACCAGGATGTGCACGTTCGGCCCTTGCCACCAGCTGCGGTCGCGCAGTTGCTGTTGCGTCAGGTCCGGCCCGGGCAGCCGGTTGGTGAAGAACTGGTGCAGCTGCTTCATCATCGGGCCGAGTGCCTGTGCCGATGTCGCGTAGCCGGCCAGGTGGTCGCCCTCGACGGCGCCCAGCATGGTACGGCGGTAGTCGACGAGGACGATCTTGTTCTGCGTTCCCTCGCCCTGCTCCATCAGCCCCATCGCGATGTTGCGCAGCAGTGTGGTCTTCCCACTTTCGTTGTCGGCGAAGGCGAACAGGAGCGGTTGTGCGTCGAAGTCCAGTACCAGCGGGGCGAGTTCGTTCTCGCCGAGTCCCACCGGGATCTGCTGGGTGCCCAGCGACAAGCCCAGTTCGCGTGCGCGCTGGTAGACCTCGGCCCGCTGGAGCCCCAAGCTGAGTTTGCGAACCTTGCGGGCCTGCCGCCCCGGGTAGACCCGCCGGAGTTGATCGACCGACCACGCGACCGCCTCGGTGAGACTTTCCGGGTCACTCTCGCCGTCGAGGCGAGGCAGACCGACGAGCAGGTGCAGCGCCTCTGCGGAGATGCCGCGGCCCGGACGCGCCGACGGCACCAGCGCCGCGACCTTGCGCGCCATGTCCGACTCCATCGGGTCGCCGAGGCGCAACTCCAGCCGTGAACCGATGAGGTCCTTGATGGCAGGCCGTATCTCACCCCAGCGCGAGGCGGTGAGCACCACGTGGATGCCATAGGTGAGACCCTGGTTGATGAGCGTGGTGACGGTGGTCTCCAGCGGCTCGAAATCGGCGCGGAATGCCGCCCAGCCGTCGATGATGAGGAACACGTCGCCGAACGCGTCCTGCGCGACGGGATCCTGGCTTGTCGCATCCGTATTGGCGAAGATCGCGGCCTTGCGCTTGCGGAAGTCCCGCATGCTCTCGATGCCGAGTTCGCGGAACCGTTCTTCTCGTTCGCGGAGCAGGGTCGCGAGTTCGGCGACCGATCGTCGCACGCCGTCGGCGTCCGAGCGGGTGGCGACGGTGCCGACGTGCGGGAGCTCGGCGAGTCCCGACAGCGTGCCACCGCCGAGATCGAGGCAGTAGAACTGCACTTGCTCCGGGGTGTGGGTGGCCGCGGCCGACATGATCGTCGTGCGCAGCGCGGTCGACTTACCCGACTGCGGCCCACCGACGATCGCGATGTTGCCTGCCGCGCCACCGACGTCGAGGATCAGCACATCACGTCGCTGATCGTATGGCCGGTCCACCACGCCGATATGGAAACGCAAGTCGCCGAGGGTGTTCACACCCTCACGCCAATCGGCGAACGGCACCAGCATGTCCACCGTCGGCGACTCGTTCAACGGCGGGAGCCACACCTCGTGCGCCGCCCGGCCATGGCCCGCCAGACGCGACACCACCACGTCGAGCAAGGTCGGTCCGACCGCCGGACCGGTCGCGAGCGGCGCCTCCAGTTCCTCCAGCGACGGCAGTCCCGACGGCGTCGTCTTCTGCGGGATCTGATCGTCCCAGTCGATGGCGACGCGGCCCGCGGTGAACATCTTCATGTGGCTCTGGCCCTGATGCTCCGGCGACGCCGCCTCCACACTGTCGGGAGTGGTGTAGGGGCCGGAGACGTAGCTGGCGTTGAACCGCACCGGGTCGGCCGAATCGCACTTCAGGTATGCCGATCCCGGGACGCTCGGCAGGTGATAGGCATCCGGAACGCCCAGCACGGTGCGAGACTCGTTGGCCGAGAACGTCTTCAGGCCGATGCGGTAGGAGAGGTGACTGTCCAGACCGCGTAGCTTGCCCTCTTCCAGGCGTTGCGACGCGAGCAGCAGGTGCATGTGCAGCGAACGACCCAGCCGGCCGATCGCGACGAACAGTTCGGCGAAATCGGGTTTCTGCGAGAGGAGTTCGGAGAACTCGTCGACCACGATGAACAGTGCGGGTAGCGGATCGAGTGGCTTGCCTGCGGCGCGTGCCCGCTCGTAGTCACCGACGTTGGCGAAGTTGCCCGCCGAACGCAGCAGCTCCTGACGACGGTTCATCTCGCCGGAGAGTGCATCCTTCATGCGGTCGACCATCGACAGCTCGTCTTCGAGGTTGGTGATGACCGCTGCGACATGCGGAGCCGCATCCAGACCGAGGAAGGTCGCGCCACCCTTGAAGTCGACGAGGACGAGGTTGAGCGCGTCCGGCGAGTGCGTGGCGATCAGCGACAGCACCAATGTCCGGAGGAACTCCGACTTTCCCGAGCCGGTCGCGCCGATACACAACCCGTGCGGGCCCATACCGTTCTCGGCGGCCTCCTTGATGTCGAGTTCGACCGGACTGCCGTTCTGGGAGACGCCGATGGGCACCCGCAGTCTCTCCCGAGGGGTCCGAGGACGCCACACCACAGCGGGGTCGATGCGATTTGCATCCGGGATCTTCAGCAGTGCCATCAGTCCGGGATCGCTCGGTGTGCTGTCCTGTTCCAGGCTGACGATCTGCGCCGCGGTGGCGATGCGGTAGCGCGACATCGCCCGCGCGAACACCTCGGCGTCGGGGACCGAGATGGTGTCGATGTCGGCAAACGTCTCGTCGCCGGCCGCACTCCGCGCCGCGACCGTTCCGTCCCGCACGATCAACTGCAGTCCGCGGCGCGCGGCCAGACCGTCGGGCGCAGCGGTGAGGTCCAGGATCGAGACGCCGTCCATGCCGGCATCGCTGATCAGGCGCTCATCGCCGTTGACGTAGCCGTCGTCGATGACCACCACGTAGTGCATGCGTCCCGGCGTCGGCGGCGTGGTGCGCGAGAACCTTCCGCGATCCATCAGATCCGAACCGATGGCCTCCTCCGCCTCGGCGACCGAACCGTAGAGCATCCGTTCGGCACCCACCGCGTCACGCCTGGTCGGGTGATGCACATGCGGAAGCCACTTGGTCCACGACCAGGACTCGGCCTCCGGATCGGCGCAGACGATCAAGATGCGCAGATGGTCTGGCCCATGGAAGGCACACAGTTCCATCACCATCGACCGCATCAATCCGCGCGTCTCCTGGCGGATGCCCTCCACACTGATGGCCGGGAAACCGCGCAGGGACACCGACGTCGGCAGGCGGTGGACAACCGAATACGTGCGCACGAAGCGCCGCAGAGCGACCGTCGACACGGGTTCGAGATCTTCGAGGGGCCCCGTCTCGGGTGGCATCAGCCGGGAGGCGAGACGCTGATTGCCGACGCCGACGCGGACGTGGCCGAAGTCGTGGTCGCCGGGCCTGCGTTCCCACATGCGCCGGCTGCCGACCACGCCCTGCAGCGCCTTCGGTTCGGGATGACTCCACTCGAGCGCCTGACGCTGCGTCTTGCCGGTCGCCTGCACATCTTCGCGGAGCTGTGCGAGGTATCGGAAGTAGTCCTTGCGCTCCTCGTTCAGTTCGGCAGCGCGCTTCCCGCCGCCACGGCCACCACCCATGAACATGCCGACCGTCGACATCACCATGATCATCGGGAACATCAGCATCATGGGATTGGTCAGCATCGAGCGACCGCCGACGGTGAACATCATCGCGACCATGCCGACAACCGCGAGGATCATGACGATCGGCAGCATCTTCATCATGATGCTGCCCGGGATCACTCGGGGTACGTCCGGCGGCGGCTGGACCGCCACCTCGCCGCCTGGTGCCCGCGGTGGAGAAATCCGCGGCTTACGCACAAATCCCGTGGTCGCCAATGGTCCCCCTCACGCGCCGTTTCCCGAGGCGGCGCATCACACCTGTGTCCGGGATGCTATCGACAATCCGGTAGATTGCCTAAACGACCGGGGCGTTGAATGCTGCCCCGAAAGCACGTGACCTGGGGGAATGTCTGACAATGACGATCGACGACCCGCTTGCCGTCCTCGATCAGGAGGCGCACACGGGCGAGCCCGACCTGACGCGCATCTCGATCCTCGGCGGCAACACCCAGCTCGACGTCGCACTGCCGTCCTCGGTGCCCGTGGCAGCCCTGCTCCCCGATCTCGTCGCCCTGATCGAGTCGCGAAACCCCCGGCGGCACAAGGACAATCCCGCCGACGACGACAAGCGCGAGCATTGGACGCTGAGCAAGGTGGGCCGCGATCCCATCGAATCGCATCGCACCCTGCACGAGGCGCAGATCCTCGACGGCGACCTGCTGATCCTCAAATCGGTCGTCTCGCGCGAGACGCCGGCCCTCTTCGACGATGTCATCGACGCTGTCGGTCGTCTGAATGAATCTCGTTTCACGAGCTGGTCCGCCCGCTCGGCTCGGATCATGGGCTACGTGGTCGCGATGGTCGCGAGCGTGGCCGCGGCGCTGATCCTGCTGATGTCCCGCGGGCAGGCCGACAACGTGCTGCCCGGTGCGATCAGCGTGGTCCTGGCGATCGGGTTCATCGTGGCCGCGACCATCGTGGTCAGGTATTACCGCGACGAGGGCACCGCGACCGTCCTCTCCTTCTGCGCCCAGCCGCTGGTGTTCGCCGGTGCAATGCTTCTGACTCCACATGGGTTCGGTGCGCCGCACCTGACCTTTGCGTGCGCAGCGTCGCTCGTCTCCGCCGTCATCGTCTATCGCGTCACCACGGTCGGCCCCATGATGCACAGCGCCATCCTGTTCGCCTCGATCGGCGGACTCATCGCCGCGGGAGAGGTGACGCTCTTCGGCTCGGACGTTGCCAAGGTCGGTGCCGCGATGGCCGCCCTGTCGGTGCTGTGTGTGCTGCTCGCGCCGCGTTTCACCATCGGTCTGGCGCGACTGCCACTGCCGCCGGTCCCGACCTCGGGTGGCCCCATCGATCCGATCGACGCCGAGGTCCGGCCGACGATCGAAGGGGTGGGTGCGATCGGCGCGATGGCCCTGCCGTCGGCTGCCGCTCTCGAGCGCCGGGCGTACACCGCCAACCAGTATCTGACGGGCATCGTGCTGGGTATCGCCGTCCTCGCCGGTGTGGGGGCATTGCTGGCAGCTGATCCGCTGAACGGTTTCGACTGGCGCACCACGGCATTGGCCATCATCGTCGCGGTCGTGCTGGCGTTGCGCGGCCGCGCCCACAGCGACGTCGCGCAGACCGCCATCCTGGTCGCGACCGGCGCGATCGTGTTCGCCCTGCTGATGGCGGGCCTCGCCGTCGGGGACCTGACGTGGATGTACATCGCCTTCGGCTGCGTGCTGGCGCTCGCCCTGCTGGCCATCCTGACCGGCGTCGTCGCACCCCAGCAGGAATTCTCCCCGGTGATGAAACGTACCGGTGAGATCCTCGAATACATCCTCGTCGGGATCATCGCGCCGCTGACCTTCTGGGTGATGGACATCTACGGCACCGTGCGCAGTCTCTGATGCGTGGGGTGCGGGCCGCGTCCGTTGCGGTGGTGTGCTGTGCGCTGTGGGCATCGGCCGGCCCAGCTGCCGCAGTTGTGCCGCCGACCGCGTCGCCGTCTGATCTGACCCTGCGCGTCCCGTCCGGGCCGCCACAGGCCACTGAGCAGAAAGCCTTGTGCGGCAAGCCGTTCGCCTCGAGCAGCGCTGACGTTCGAGACCCGTCGGCAGCCCAGCAGCTGATGCAGGTGCAGGCGGCCTGGCGCTACAGCAAGGGGGAGGGGATCAAGGTCGCCGTCATCGACACCGGGGTGCAGCCATCCAAACGGTTCACCAAGGTGATCGGCGGCGGCGACTTCGTCAGCAACGGCAACGGACTCACCGACTGCGATGGCCACGGCACCATGGTGGCCGGCATCATCGCCGGAAAGCCCAGCACGAGTGACGGATTCGCGGGTGTGGCGCCGGCGGCGGAGGTCATCGCCATCCGACAGACTTCGCTGTCGTACGGCCCGAAAGACAACAAGAGCGGCGGTTCCGCGGCCGACATCGCGGCCTCGAGCTACGGCAATGTGCAGACCCTCGCCTACGCGGTGGTGGCTGCTGTCCAGAAGGGCGCCGACGTCATCAACATCTCCGAGGTGGCGTGTGGGCCCGCCGGCACCCCCATGCACGACGGGGCACTCGGCGCCGCACTGCAGTATGCCTATCGCCGCAACGTGGTGGTGGTGGCCGCAGCGGGCAACCTGGTGGATCCGTGCAAGACGCAGAACACCGGGGTCAACCCGGCGAACCCGGCCGCGAAGGGTTGGGACACGCTCAACACGGTGGTGAGCCCCGGCTGGTACAGCCCATATCTGCTGACCGTCGGCGGGGTCGACTCGGCCACGGGCAGCCCGTGGCCACTCAGTCTGCACGGCCCCTGGGTCTCGGTCGCGGCGCCCGCGACCGGGCTCGTGAGCGTCGGACTGCGGGGTCAGGCTGTGAATCGCCAGGAGGGCGAAAAGGGCCCGGTGACCGTCGACGGCACAAGCTTCGCCAGCCCGTACGTCGCAGGCCTGGCGGCTCTGATCAAGGCTCGGTTCAAGGGGATCTCGGCGGCCGACGTGATGCGCCGGATCACCGCGACCGCGCACGGAGCCGGGTCCGGACGCAACGACGTGGTCGGTTACGGCGTGGTGGATCCCGTGGCCGCGCTGAGCGACACCGTCGTGGACTCATCGGTGGACGCCGCGGCATCGCGACCGATAGCACCGCCGGATGCGACCGGCCCCGATCACACCGCCCGCAACGTCGCACTCGCGGGAACCGGCGTCTGCCTGCTGACCGCGCTGGTGTGGTGGGCGATCTCGATCCCACGCCGTCGGTTGCGCAAACTCGGCGAGGACGACTACTGAGACAGTCGTCCCGCACGCACCCGGTTCGGGCTTGTGCGGGACGACCTGGTCTCGTGCGGACTTCGTACTCAGCGGGCCGGCGCGACTTCCTGCGGCCAGGAGATCTGCACGCCGGGCAGCACCTGCTTCGCCTGCGGCGCATTCTGTTTGGTGAACGTGCGGGCGTTGTCCTTCTGCTGCGGTCCCCCGGCACCCAGCGCCTTGTAGGGGGCGTCCGCCTGCGCGGCCGACCATCCGGTCGTGAAACCACCGACCTGCAGGTCCACGTCACCGCGCACGTTGACGGTGTAGTCGACGGCTGGCAGGCCAGACTTCGCGGCCTTCTCAGCAGGCAGCTTGAACTCGAACTGATTCGCCTGCGGGTTGGGCAGCGGCTTCGGTTTTGGCGCGTTCTGCTTCCACGGTTCCTTCGGATTCGCACCGGGGTCGCCCGCGCCGAGGCTGTAGGCGAGGGCACCGCCGATGGTGCCTCCGATCACGGCGCCGGCGGCCGCGCCGGCCGCTCCGACACCGGCGGCACCGATGGCGCCTCCGGCTGCAAGACCTATGCCAGCACCGCCGAGAGCGCCGAGGCCGACCAACGGACTAGCAAGCCCTCCGGTGGCGGCGATAGCAGGCGCAAATACCACCGAGTTGTACACGGCTCCCGCCACCGCACCGACCGGCACACCGACGATCGCACCGCCGGCAGCACCGAGCGCGGCCGCCGGAATCCCCAGCGCCACAGCGCCTGCCGTGCCACCGGCCATCACGCCGATGATCGTCGAGGCCGCCTGACGAGAGGCCTGATCTTCGGGCACACCGACGGCGATCAGGTTCTGCGCGATCTTGGCCTCACCATATGCGGACCAGGCGTTGATCGAGTTCACGTCACGGGTCGACATCCCCTTCGGGATATCGGTGATGAAATTGCCGACGCGGATCTTCTCGGGCGGCGGAGCAATCGGGCGCACCGGAGCGGTCGGCTTGGGCGCGGTGAGTGGCTGCGCGGGCACCGGGTTGTAGGTGCTCTCGTACGTCGGTGCGGTGTAGGTGCTCGGCTCCACATACGACTGGTACGGAGCCTCCTGCGGCGGAGCGGGAATGCTGCCTGGCCCGGGTTCCACCACCGGCGCGACCTCGGGGGTGGGCGTGGTGCCGCCCTGCTCCGGGGCGGGTTCGGTCGGGCTGGTGCCGCCCTGTTGCGGGGCAGTGTCGGTGGGGCTCGTGCCACCCTGTTCGGCCGCTTGCGCCAGGCCCGCACCGACGCCGGTTGCGATGGAGGCGACCAGTGCTGCCGAGGTGACGCTCAGTAGGAGTGGACTACGTCGATCCGTGGTCGCTGGGCAGCGATGCCGTGACCGCTTGGATGTGTGGGCCATGCGTGGTGATTCCTTTCGTTCACGCCCCCGACAGAAGGCCGCGTGGGATGAGGTGATGTGCTGCACAGGCAGCAGGGTGCGGCGCAGCGAGGCTCAGACCGCCTTGCCGCTCAAGACATTCGCGCCCGACTCAGTCGAGCGGCGCGCGCGTGGCACTGCCACGCGAGAAGCCGGCTCGACACATGGTCGACACCGGTATCGCTTCAGTGCGGTGGGTCGACTTCGCGGACCGCTCCCCTGCGGCTCGCGGCGCCCCATTCCCGCGTTCAGTTCCCCCGAAATACAGCATCCACAATCCTTACCCCGACAATGCTGGATGTGAGGATAGCGAAGAGTTGCGAGATTGTGATAGTCGGGTCGGTCGGGTGACCGACGGAGACCAGCGTCAGGGGACGATCGTGTACATGGTGGCGCCGAAACTCTGGATGTCGCTGCGCCTGTCACTCGATGAAGTCGACACCGTGACCGCCTTCGGCCCGGAACCCGGATGAGATTCGATGGTCACACGCTCGCCGGGTCGTCGCCCGAACGCGACCGGGAAATACTCGTTCTTACCGAACCCTGCAGTCGTGTTGACAAGTGCGAAAAAGCGACACTTCGGGTCGCGGGCCCATCCGGAACCGTTCCCGGTGAATCCGAAAGATGTGAGGGTGATCCGAACCACGCCCCGCTTCCCTTTCGGCGCGACCATTCCGATGTTGAAGGCACCGTGACAGAAATCGTGGTCTCCGAAAGTGCCTACGTTCTCGCTGTACTGCGTCACCCGCGGAAGTTGCGGCTCGGCTGTCACGTTGCCAGCCCCCCACCAAGTCATCGCCGACATCGCTACAGCCACCAGCAGCAAACACGCTTTACGCACTTCGTCCCCCCCGACATTTACTGAAATCTCGCCGATCATACAAAGCTCGCTCTGGGACGCCAACAGCGGTCTGACGTCGTGCCGTCACGCCTGAAGGTGATCAGCGGCCGTAACGCGACGCGTTGTCCGACTCGGAACCGACGAAGTTCTTCGCCGCGTTCTCGATGCCATGGACGTACTGGATCATCGAGTCGACCTTGGTCTCGGTGGCGTCCATGATGTTCTGCGTCTGCGGCTCGTAGCCGGAGGCATGCGAAGTGCCCGGTTTGTCGGCTCCCCAGGCCTGACCCTCGGCTTCGAGGCGACCACGGAGTTCGTCGCGAATCGTCGTCAACGCGTTCGCCACGTCGTCGAGCTGTCCTGCGCCTGCAAGCAGTTGCTGTGCCTCGACCTGCGTTGTGTCACCGCTCATCGCTCATCCCCCTGTTCGGCGTCCCACCCATGATGGCCCGTTCACCACGCCTGGTCCAGCGGGCCTTTCCCTCTCGGTCGGGTCTCGTCGAGCTCTTCATAGTGTTCCTCGGGGTCTGCGACGTCGGATGCGACACGCTTCGGCGAGTCCGGAGGCTCGGTCGACGGCGCCACTGGTTCCGGCACGAAATCGTCGAGGTCGGGCAGCCCGGGGAACATCTCCGAGATCTGCGGCAACGTGTCCATCCGCGCCTTCATCGGCGCCATGATCTCGTCCATCTGCGTCTGCGCCTGCTGTGCTGCCTTCTGCGTCGCCTCGGTGATGTAGCGACCGAGGTTGCTGAGGCCGCCTGCCCGATCGACGGCGTCGGGATGGAACTTCAGCTGGATCAGAATGCCTTTGGTGTTCACCCACGCCGTGACCAGGTCGTCGCTGGAGGTAGCGCTGGCGGTGACTGCCGCGAGCCGTTGCTGCAGCGTCGACATGTCGGCCTTCTGCTTTTCGAGGTCCTGCAGCAGGCCGTGCAGCATCTCCTTCATCTCCTCATTCGCCATTCATCCACCCCCATTCGGCGTCCCGGATTTGGTGCTCATGCTGCCATGGCCGTCACCGGTCGTCGAAATGTCCCGATACGGCCAGGGACACCAATGCCGCGTCGGTGTCGAAACCCTGCGTGCGCGGGAGCAAGGTCTCGACGAGGGTACGGGTGAGTGTGCCGAACTCGACCGCGCCGACGAACGCGTTCGCGACGGTCAGCAGCGACTCGGACGGCGCCTCGGTGAACGTTTCGCCGATGACCCGCGCGGTCTCACCGGTACTCCGCACGGCAGGCACCGCTGCTGCACACGCCGCGGCGTCCGGAGATTCGCCGCGATACCAGCGGCCGTTCTCGTACCACCAGCAGAACGACAGCATGCCGGCTCGGGTCCGCGCGTTGAGAGTCGAATCACCCACCCAGATCGGCGCTCCGGCATAGAGATCCGGCAAATCGCCCGAACCCAGGTAGGCGGACTGCAATTCGGGTGAGTCGAAGACCCCGCCGGAGAGCACCGCCCGATCCCCCGGCAGCCTGACCAAGGTTGAGCCACTGTTCGTCGACGACTCGAAGATCCCGATGTGCGGGGCCATGCTCGGGCCCGAGCTCGGCGCCATCGCGGCGAACACCGCAGCCACCGCTGCCCATCTGGCCCACAGGATGTTCAGATCCGGCCATTGGTTGTCTGCCGCACCGGCCGAAGTGGTCACGGCAGCGAGCGCGGTGACGGGCGTGCGCAGTTGTCGTCCTTCGTGAAAGACGTACGCGGCCAACCACAGTGGGACTTCGCGATGAGGGTAGGCAACGAAGTCGACACGGTAATCGGCCGGGGCGAACAAGAAGTCCGGACCGAACGGACGCTCACCGTGGTCGAAATCCACCTCGAGTCGTCCGGACCGCTCCAGCCGGAAGGAGATCCGCCACCAAGGCCCCGTCGACGACGTGGCCGCGAGCTCACGCTGAGCACGGACGAGCGCGAATGCCTCCGACGACGGCATCACCTGCACGGACGCCTGATCGGTGGCAAAAAGCACCATTCCGGTCTGACGATCGGTGGTCAGGGAGAAGGTGGCCGCCATGACATTCCAGTTCGACGGCGCCTGGTCCAACAGAGTACGGACGATTCGATCGTTGCCGGCCTCCGTGCGGCCGCGCAGATCGTCGCTGACGAAGGCCGGGCTCGGTGCCGGCTCCGCACCGAGGCTCAGCGGAACGTCGGCATCGTGGGACGGCAAACTCACCTCGCCACCATAGGAGGAAGTTCGGACGCACGGCAATCGGACGTCCCCGGTCTACGAGGCTTTCCCGGGCCGTTGTCGCTCGTATTCGGCGTCAAAGCTCTGGAGGACGTGAGCGTTGTACGCGGACGGCTCGCGCGCGTACCGCGCCGCGAGGTCGCTGCGGGCCGCCACCACTCGACGCTCGAACTCCATCACCTCGATCGGATTGGGCCGCACCGGGCGGAGTAGGTAGATCAACGCGGCGACCACGATCAGCGCCGCCAGCACCACCGCGCCGATCAGCAGGCCGGGACGCGCTTCCACCTCGGTCGGGTAGCCGATGTACGCACGGCTCCCCACCTTCCGCACGCACGTCCCACCATGCGAGGTCGGAGTGTCGCCGCATCCGGTCTTTGCCCGCGCCCACAAGTAGCCGATGAGCACCACGATGGCGGCCACAACGATCGCGCTGCCCAGCCCTCGCGCCACCGCGCCCGGCGAACGCCGCGGATGCCAGCTGATGCACGAGCGGAGGACGACCGTGCCATCCACGTTCGGGTCACCAACTCCCCCGGCCATCGCCACCTTCCCGACCAGACGATCTGATCTCGCCCTGAGACTAGTGGGCCGGGCCGTCGACACCGGCTCCGCCTCGCACGCCGCCCCCATCGCTAGCATGACCGCCATGGACAGCCATCAACAGCCGGCTCCGCACCATCTGCCCACCACACCGCCGCCCGTCAGCATCTGTGGCGCCCGCCCGAAGAGTTGGACTGCGTATTGGGTTCTCGGTGCGATCAACGCGGTCGTCGCGGTGCTGCTGCTCGTCTCCATCGCCGCCGGTGCCGTCGGAGGTATCTTTCTGAGCGGCGGCTTCCTGATCTTGTTCGGTGGATTCAGCCTTTTCCAGTGGTATGCGGCGTTCTCCAATGTCGGAAAGACATTTGTCACCGCCAGTGCAGATGGCATCTGGACAAGGGGTTTCGAGCTGGGATGGCATGAGATCCGCGCGCTCGAGTTCGTCGAGGGCACCTTCCGATACTCACTAATGGGAAACGAGACGACCGTGGCGTCCCGCCAGCGGTTGTGCTCGGTTGTCGTGACCACCATCCGGACCGATGCCAACGGCCGCCCGTTTCAATACGGCCAGACGATGGTCAACAACTACACGCGCAACGAGGACGAGTTCCGTGCCGCGGTAAGATATTTCGCCTCCCACGTGCAATTCCGCACCTATCTCACCAGCTCTGACTACACTCCGGACCCCGCGAGTACGTCGGCGCTGCGGCAACAGCTTTCGGCGGCCGGGATGATCAGCATCCACGACCGAAAGGGACGAGCGAAACTCGCTGTCGACCCGGCCGGAATCGTCCTCGACAACGGCAGGCGCATCGTGTGGGCAGACGTGACGGGCTTGGTGGCCCTCACCGATGTATCGACATCGCAATCAGCGGGAGTCGACATCAGTACACGCACCAACCGTCTCGTCGTCATCACTCGACATGTCGATCCGAAGCACAACCGCAACCACGAGGAACGTCCCGAGTACCGAGAGGACTACCAGCCCTCGATCGAACATCTGATCCCCATCATCCACCAACTGGCCCCGCACGTAGCGTTCGCGGACCGCCGCCGCATCTCGGGCCGCAAGTAGCGGTTGGGCGTTCACACCCACCTCTGAAGCAGCGGCCCCGGCGGCGACCCGATCAGTCGTGGTCGGGGCCGGCACCGACGACCTCGATCTGGGCACCGTGCGCTGCCAACCACGCCTGGAGTACGGCGCCGGCGACGAGGCGTGGTTGCGACTCACCCACATCGAGCGGCCCGGCGATCCGTCCGGACGCACCGTCCACTGTGGCTCCAAAGATTCTGGTGCCACCCAGATCTGTGTACGATTCTGCGCCGTCGAACTTCACCGACCGCAATACCGCCGATCTCAGGTCGACGTCGGGCATGAATGCGTTCCGGCAGTCCGCGTCGGTGAGATCGGCACCACGCAGATCAGCTGAATCGAGGTCGCACCGCTGTAGGTGTGCCCCACGTAAAACCGCTTCTGCCGCTTGACAGTCCGATAGATCCGCCTTACGCAAGCGGGAGCCGGTGAAGTCGGCGCCGCGGAGGTCCGCCTCAGAGAAGGTGCAGCCTTCGAGCCACGACTCTCGCAAGGCGACGCCCCGAAGGTCCGCGTTCGCGAACCACGCACCACCAAGGTGCAGCCCGGAGAGATCGGCACCGCGGAAGTCGAGGTCGCTGCCGCCGAGTGTCGGGACAGAGTCCTGTTCGGACGCGCGCACGAAGAACTCCTCCAGTGCTGCACGCGCCGCCGAATCATCAGGCCATCGACGCACCGCGTCACGGTCAGTCCGGTAATCCGTCACTCCACCCACCTCACACGTCCGTTCCATTCTGGCTTGCCGTCTATCAGTTCCCGCAGGTGCGCTTGGCGTTCTGGGCTCATCCCGTCGGTATCCATCAAGATGTTCTCGCCCTTGTCCAGTTCGCGGTCGATGCTGCGGATGAACTTCTCGTCGGACTTCGGCTTGATCGGCTCGCCCGGACGGTCTGCGTAGCTGGGCCGCATATCGGGTGAGGACTTGACGTCCCACCGATCCCCGTTCGCGTCGACGAAATCGCCGCGGTCCTCGCCGGCGGGTCCGAGCTCGGCGCGTTCGATCGGACCCGGAATGATCCCCTGGCGCTCCGCAGCCAGGCCGACACTGACTTCTTGAATACCCTTGGCGTCCAGCGGGACGCCTTGATGCGATGGATCGTGGCCGAGTTCTTGCACCCGCGCATCGAATTCCGCTGTGCCAGGGTCGGGGGATCGATAGCCCGGCTCGGCTGACGTGTCCTCACCAGTCGGGGGGTCGTCTGAGGTGGACGCGGAGCGCTCGTCATGGCTCGAATCATCGACGGGCAGCTCGTCACCGAGGTCGAGTGGGATGGAATGTTCGTCCACGGCGTGATCGGGCGGATGGTCACGCCCGTGTTGGCTCGGCTCCCCCTCCGGCCGCGAAGTGCTGTCGGATGGATGGCCTCCGATCCTTGATTCGGGGCCCCGCTCACCGGGCTGGCGATCCGCGCCGACGTGCCCGGGATCGTGCGAGATCGGGTGCACAGGCGTGCCGTCGGGATGGAATGCCATCGCCCACGCTCGGTGCCCGAAGTCGGCGGGCAACGGAGTCTCGGATCCGACCGCGGGGTCGCGCAACATGACCTCGCCCCGCGATTGACTGCCGTGTACGCATGTGCGCCGACAGTTCGCGTCTCACCAGTTGAGTCGACCGCCGGAATCGGTGAGTGCTCGACCACCACAACAGCTGTCGCCCCATCGCCCAGATCGCGAAGTCGTTCGGCCAGAGCGTCTGGATCTGTGGCGCGAAGCTCACCTCCGCCTCTGGCCTCGAGCTCGTGTGCAGACACGCCATCTGGTCCAGCGGGACGGCTCGGCATCGAATCGATCTGCGTACCGGTCAGATCACTGATGTCGGCGAGAGCATCAGGTCCGCAGTTGTTGGCCGAATCGTCGAGCGAATGATCTGCGACCATACGCTCGTCGGAGGCACCGAGATCCCCGCCGTGGGTCGGAACATCGAGATCGTGCGTCTGCGTTGGCAGCCCGCCGTCCTGCGTTCCGGACGCGCTCTGAGGTGGATTCGCCCCCGTGACACCCGGATCGAGCTCAGCGGGTGAGACCACTGCCTTCCACTCGCCATTCTCGAGACGGGCCATGACGTCGGCGGTGCCATCGGGGTTGATGCGTTTGAGTTCTGCGCCGTCGGCGAAGGTGGTGCGCTCGGCGACATAATATTCCGGAGTGAGGACTCGCTGGCTTCCGGGAAATCCAACGCCGGTGTGAGGAGGTTCCCCACGCGGCATCTCCATAGACCACTTGGGTGCTGAGCTTTCTTCGCCCAGGTGCCGCCTGTCATACTCGTCGTAAAGGTGCTTGCTGGGGCTGTCGATCAGGCCCTTTTCCTGCTCGAGAATTCCCTCGATCACAAAGATGTGGTCCTTCACGCCCACCCTGTCGAAGGGATTGACATCTGGAGGCGTCAGGTCGTAGTCCAGGCGAAGACCTTCGATTATCCCAGCGGGAGCGCCCATCTGGTCCACATCCGCCTTCACCGACACGCATCCCCCGACACCGTCTGCGGTGAAAGTTGGGCCAAACGGATCCCCACCATCTCGAGCCTGCCTCATTATCGAATCCAGTTGTCCACCGCTGACAACTTTCCGCATCACGTCGTTGGCGAGATCCGGGCGGGGGACGGCTTCGTCCATGGCAAGAAGGACCTCGAGCTCGGAGTCACTCAGCCTCTCGAGGTGTTCACGCCCAGCACCGTCTTCGGCGATGCGGTGGAGTAGATCGCGGATCTCGAGCGGCTGAAAGCCGTGACGGGCGGCCACTGATTCGAGCAGAGCAGGGACGTCGGGCCGGGGTGGCTTCGCACCACTCCCTGTTTCGTCCGGCCCCATGGGCGGACCGCCGTCGCCGCTGTCAGCCGCGTCGTCGGCAGCACCAGTTCGTGCCGCACGTTCCGCATCCAACCGAGCACGCGTCTGAGTGGTCTCGCGAGTACTGGTAGTCCCCGTGTGCGCGCTCGTTGTGGCAGGAGCCTGATTTGGCAGCAGCGACAGGCCAACCGCATCCGCATCCGCGGCATCATTCCCTGCGCCGCTTGTATCTCGACCATCCTGAGACTCCTCGGCGCGGGTGACTTCGCCGTCCCGCGAGAGCCGCTCACCATCTCTTGGCGGAGGGCCGGCGCGACGTGCAGATTCGTGGTCGCCGGAAGTGGGTGGCGACTCGGACGGATGAACTCTCGACGCATCCTCTGGTGACACATCGCTGTGGGAGCCGGCGTGTTCCTCGACCTGCGTGTCAGGAGTCCCAACCGCGTCATTGTCAGCGGCGGAGGACTCATTGTCGGCAGCCGAGGTGTGGTCGAGCGAGCGGTCCACCACTCCTGGCTCGGTATGGCTCTCTTCGTGACGGGGATGTTGGGGGGCAGTGGCGTCGTGCGGGGTGGCGTGTTCGGCATGAGGAGTGGCGGGCCGCTCAGCCTCCGCCAGCATATGACCCGAAGAATCTGCTGATCGCGCCAGAGTTTCAGGTCCATCCGAACGCCTGATCGCGGATTCGGCACGTGCCGAGTGTGTTTCGGCCCGCACCGGGCTCTCAACGCGCGTCGAGGTATCGCCTCGGGCAGCTCCGTCGCTCCGGGGCGCAGGACGGTTGTCGACAGCGTCGGACGATCTCGGAGGCGGCCCTCCGCCGTCGCCTCTCTGCGCCTCCGCCCGGCTTGAATGTGAAATCGGTTGCTGCTGGGTAGATTGCGGTGAACCCGTGGTTGGATTCGTCTGTCCCGCAGACGTCGACGCCTGCACCGCGGTCGGCGAAGTCCCCGCGGGAGTTGCCTGCGCACCGACGACTCCCGGAGACGACGCAGTGGGCATTGGGCTCGTTGATTCTGATGGACTGTCGTTGGTCGAATTCGAAGTTGGTGCGGCCTGTCCTGCGGTCGCCGGCGAATCAGCCTGCGAATCGACGCGCGGACTTACAACTTCAGCAGGCGTCGGGTCCGCTCCGGCGCCTGAGCCACCGTCCGAGTGCGCGGATTGGTCACCAGACAGCACAGGATCATTCGATGACTGCACTGGCGGTTCGGCCGCCGACGGCGGGGACGAGTCCGTGCCGGATGCGGGTACCGAAGAGTGCTCCGGGCCTGTGGGTGTATCGGCGTTGGTTGTCGAGGCGCTCGTACTGCTTTCAGTCTGCCGGCCGTCTGTCGCGGCCGTCGGCGTGGACTCCGATGCACCGGCGCGAGGTTCCGTCTGCAGCGGCGAGGTGGAATCGCGTTGTCCGACCTGCGTTCCGCTGGAATCCCCGTTTCCGTCTTGCTCAGACGGCGTCGCGCCACGCCCACTCTCAGTCTGTTCAGATGACGATGATTCCGGCGTGCCATCCCGAGAACCGGTGGAATCACCGGCGCGATCGGAATGGCCGCCAGAGGAGGACGAACCGTCGCCACTCGGGCTCGGCCGTGTGGTGCCATCACCAGATCCTGAACCTTCTGAACTGTTGGACGGCCGAGCCGAGTCCGGCTTGCCGGGACCAGCCGACAGCCCTCCGGAAAGGCCACCCCCGAGAAGCGTTTTCGGATCAAACGCATCACCGTAGATCAACGTCCCCGCAGCTCCGGCGCCTGCCGCGTTGACCACGCCATCTGTCGCGCCGACCGCTGACCGCGAAAGCCACCGCGCACCCGTGCTGCTGAGATCTTCCAACTCACGACCAGCGAGTCGCGCCAAACCCTTCTCGGCCGCACCGCCGACCAAACCGCCGGCCGCACCTCCGATTGCGGAGGTCGCGAGGGTCTTCGAGAATTGT
The DNA here is from genome assembly GCF_009862785.1 of Gordonia sp. SID5947. Taxonomy (NCBI): domain Bacteria; kingdom Bacillati; phylum Actinomycetota; class Actinomycetes; order Mycobacteriales; family Gordoniaceae; genus Gordonia; species Gordonia sp. SID5947. The sequence continues at coordinate 3,274,366 of NZ_WWHU01000001.1, forward strand.
CCGCCATCGAACTCTTTACGACCGTCGGCCGCAATCTGGTAACCCTGAATGGCGGCGTCCTGTAACCCAGCCAACGCGGCGTTGGTGACCGAGGCCTGGACTGCCTTCAGCACGACCCGTTTGCCGACCTCTGTGAGGATCTTGTCCAGAAGTTCCTTCAGGCCGACCCGTACCGCCACCTGTGCGAGCGCTTCGGCTATGCCGATCTGCGCCAGCGACGCTCCCCACGTCGGTACCGCCATCGCCATCGCCCAGGCGATCTGGGCTGCAGTGATCACCAAGGTGGCATAGAACGACAGTTTTGCGTACTCGATGTTGGTCGCACTGGAGTCCGACATGTCCGCGGCCGTGCGAGCAGCCTCCGCCATCTTCTCTGGTGACAGGTCGCCATCGAGCAGCTGGCGGAAAACCTCCGACAGCGCGTCCGCAGTGGCACCGTCCAGATTGCGCTGCACCGACTGCGCTGCTGCCTGCAAGTCCGGCCGCAATGCCTCGATCTCACCGGCCGCGTCGTTCCATGCCGAGGCTATCCGCCGAAGTGAATCCTCATCGCCCTCAGGCCATTCCATGCCGATGATGACGCCCAGCCATGCCAACTCATGCGGAAACCCGATGGTCAACGAACATCACCCCCCGACGTCACCGGAGCCCCCGAAACATCGTCAACCTCGCCGCGTCGCCTGCAACCGCTCGAACAACTGATCGGTCAACCGCTGCTCAGCCACACCGAAATCCGTCGACGTCGACGACCGCCACACCACCCCATCATCAGCCACATACCACACAGCCCAACCCAACCGAACATCCAACGGATCATCCGACACCGGCGGCACCGCCCACACCCGCCACCCATCACGCAACCGATCAGCCTGCAACCGATCCACCGGATAGGACCCCAAATCCTCACCAGCAATCCGCCCACGCACCACCGCCAACGCATCCTCAGCAGGCAACCACGGCGACAACCCCACCGAATCCGGCCACGCCTGAACCTCGTCGTCCAGCAACGCTGTGACTGGTGGTGGAGTTTCAAAGGCGGTGACCAGCAGCATCACTCGCGCCATTTCCTCGGGACGCACGTCAACAGCAATCCATTCACGATCCATGTAGTCGACCGTCGGAACGGAGCGAAAGTCGATGGGCTGGGGCCAAGGCTTGACCTCCGGATAATCGCCTTTCAATGTGAGTGCGATCTTCAATGTCGCGACATTCCGGACCCGATCGATCCGTGCGATCTTCCACGTGCTGTTCTTCCACGTGCAGTACGTGTCCACTGAACACAGTGCTGACAACTCGGCCGGCGTCACGCGTCGCGTGGCAATGAACGTGAAATCGTTCGTTGTCTCGGTGAATCCCTCCGGGATCGACTCACCCGGCTCGACGCCCACGACAACATACTCGGGCCAGGGCTTCCCTCGATCGGCTCTGAACCATCGGCCCTCGTACAGGGCATACAAGCCACTTGCGTACAGCCTTGAATCATCCAACGGCACAATCGGTCCCGCCACCATCAGCCAACCTCCCCAGACCCAGCAGACCGCGCCGCCTGCAACCGCTCGAACAACTGATCGGTCAACCGCTGCTCAGCCACACCGAACTCCGTCGACGTCGACGACCGCCACACCACCCCATCATCAGCCACATACCACACAGCCCAACCCAACCGAACATCCAACGGATCATCCGACACCGGCGGCACCGCCCACACCCGCCACCCATCACGCAACCGATCAGCCTGCAACCGATCCACCGGATAGGACCCCACATCCTCACCAGCAATCCGCCCACGCACCACCGCCAACGCATCCTCAGCAGGCAACCACGGCGACCTGGGCAGCGACTCGACTCGAAGACCCTGAATGATCTCGCGATCGAGCCGTGCGATCGGAGGTGGAGTCTCGAACGGAGTGATCTCCATCTGCACACGAGCCATCTCATCGGGACGGACTCGAACGCTGATCCACTCACGATCGCGACCGTCCACGCCAGGCCATGTCAAGAATTCGGTCCATGGAGGAGTCGGTGTGTCTTCGGCGTACTCGAAAGGCAAGTACGTTGCGACCGTCAACAGGGCTATCCGATTCACGGTATCCACACGATCGACGAACCACACCTTGTTCTTCCAGGTGCAAAACGTCTCTACCGAGCAGAGGGCCGAAACGTCAGCAAGGGGTATGACGCCGGTTGCGATGAACTCGGAGTCATCTGGTGCACGGCTGAAATCATCGGGGATCTCCTCCCCCGGTCGGACACCGGCGATCGCTTCGCCATCCGCCCACTGCTTTCCCCGATCAGCAGCGAACCATCGGCCCCTCGCGAGGACGTACATCCCCGATGGGTACAGCGTCGAACCATCCAGCGGCACAATCGGTCCCGCAACCATCAGCCCACCTCCCCAGACCCAGCAGACCGCGTCGCCTGCAGCCGCTCGAACAACTGATCAGTCATCCGCTGCTCAGAAATCGGACCTGCCACCATGCCGTCCGCTCCCTTCGCCGTCATCGCCTCCACAGAACTCCTCCGCCGGGCGCGATACGCAGGCAGGTCATCCACGCGTTCGCCCTGCTCAACCACCGCGTGCCAACGCTATCAACGGCGGGGCATCCGTTCGCGCTCGTGCACAGCAGATGGACGCCACGGCTCATAATTCTGCCGAAAGCCTCGGTCCAGCTCTCGCCATACGACAGCCGGGCTGGGCCTCGGGCTCCGTCGATCCAGCGAGATCGTTCAGCTGAACGACACCAACTTTGTCACCAGCTTCCCAAGCTCGCCACCGGGGCCAATCGGCATCGTTCACGCAGTAGAGTGGCGGTCGACTGAGCAAGGGGGACACATTGTCGACGGAACTGGTGGCAGAACTGTGCGAGCAGGGACTCGCAGCAGAGACCGCCGATCAGCTCGAGGAAGCACGGGTCCTCTATGCCCGTGCCTGGGACAACGCCGAGCATGCGTTCGACCGGAGCGTCGCTGCGCATTATCGGGCCCGCGTCGTGCAGTCGGCAGAGGAGCGCCTCGCGTGGGCACGCACCAGTGTGGAGTGCGCCGCTCAGGTTGCAGAGGAGAACGACGAACGCATCTACCCCTTGCTGCCGACGCTGCACATCACGTCGGCAGCAGCGCTCTACGAGGTCGGCGATCGCGAGGGCGCCCGAGAGCAGTACCTGGCCGCTGCTCGAGCCCTGCGCGTGCTGGACGATTCGGCACCTCAGGCTGCGCTCCTGCAAAGCGTGATCTATGAGGGACTCAAGGCCACGGGATATGTCGCACCTGGGTCATGCCGTGAGGTCGACGACTTCATCGAACTGCTTCAGCGCGACAACGCGCTGGGCCCCCTCGCCTACGTTCTCGCGACACGTGTAACGGGTTGTGGCACCGCAGATCACGGCGCCGAATTCGTGCTCGCTCTGCGCGAACTCCACGACGCGGGGGTGCTGTCGGACGTGCAGCAGTCCGCGCTTCGATCGGCCGTCGAGGCAGCGCAGACCCTTGTTCTGGGCGATCCGCACGCCGTGGCCGGAGCGTCGGCGTCCGACGAAACCACACCCGTCCAGACGGTCGCAGAATCAACGAAGGGCGATGACCCGTTCGGCGACGGCAGCCCGAATGTCGCGCTGCGGATCTGATCGCGATCAGTCCCCCGCGTAGGTGTCGGCCGTGACGCCGGCGCGCTTCTCTCGAACAATCCGCAGCATTCGTGCTACTTCTCTGTTGATTTCGCGGACCAACGACGCCTGATCGATCGCCCTCGCGACATACCCCCCGTCGCTACGGTCGACGAGGTACTGGCCGTCGTCTTCCTTGTGTGACCAGTGCACATGTCCAGCCCTCTCCGAGTACCCCCAGTCGCTCAGACGAAACGGGTTGACCTGGACAAACGCCGAGAAGGTCGTCGTCGCCGATTCGAACTTCTGCGCCGCCATCGAGGCGTCGTCGGCGTTGCGTTCCAAGAGGCTGCTCCCCCGTTGCAGCTCCGTCGACTGCGGCGCCTTCACCATGACGTCCCCCAGCCGACCTGCCGGTTGTTTCGGCGCAAGCGCAAGAACGACGTCCGCCAACCTGGTCGCGTCGGTCCGGAGAATCGTTATGTCTCCCGACCTGCCTTGGGGTTCGGATGGCTTCTGCACTGCCACGAAGCCGACCTCGCCTTGGCGAACTGCGTTGATCCGCACTGTGCGATCAACCTGGGCGTCGAAGCCGTCTTCCGGATATACACCGAACAACTGCATGCTCAGGTCCGGCCGCATCGAGGCCCGAATCCATGGGATCAGATTGTCGGGCGGATTGTTCTCGATGCGATCGAGCACGCTCTGGCGCTCTCGGTCGACCTCGTCCGGGATTCTCGACGTCGGGGTACCCATGAAGGGGTAGGGCATCCGGTCCAAACCCAGGAGCTCGCAGTAGACCTTTACCGCGTACGACTCGATCGATCCGACTTGCTCACTAGATCGAACAGATGACATTCGACAATCCTCCCCTGAACAGCGACGCCGTGGTCGGGTAACCTCGGCTGCGTGTTGTCGATGGGGGTGGCAGCTCCGGCGGGGGGCTGTGCAGGAGCGAGCACGGGGGATCGTTGTGTGTGGTGACGACAACTACGATAACCCCTACGCCACGGACAAGCTGCCGGGCCTGAAGAAGGACCTACCGGGACTGACACCAGCCTCAGAGGCCGCCAAGACCGACTCTCCACTCGACGTCACGCCTGAGATCTGGGCCGGCAAGAGCGTTTACGACATCGCGGTCCCGCTCCATCAGATGAACGAGGGCTACGCGGGAGCTGTCGCCCGCAACTGGGGTGTCATCGCAGGCAAGCTGTCGGACCGCCATCAGGCATTTCTCACCTATATCGGTAGTCGGGACGTCAGCCACTGGCAGGGTGAGGGAAACGACGCCGCCAACAAGGCGATGCAGGACTACGCCGCATCGCTGCGTACGCTCGCCGAGCGGGCGAACTTCATGAGTTCGGTGGTGCAGCATGGTGCCGATACCGTCAATCGGGCGAAGGGCAGCATTCCGACTGAGAAGGAGATCAACGACGGGATTGCTCCGCTCGAGCCTTCCGAGCAGAAGTCGACGCTCGACGACTTGGCCCAGTACGCCCAAGGCGTGATGGATGGGACCTACAACCCAGGGATGACCCAGACCGCGGTGGCCGCACCGGTGTTCGGCGCCCCAACGAAGAAGGCCAACCCGGACATGCCCGATCCGTCGGGCGTTCCCAGTGGTGGGGGCTTCACTCCAAGCGGCGGCGGCAGCGGCGCATCCATGCCGGCCGGTGGCACGCCGTCGATACCTTCGTTGGACAAGTTCTCCGAATCCGCGGCGAAAATGCCCTCCACCTCGCCGAGCACGAATCCCGCCAGCGCACTGACCTCGGGGTTGTCACAGGCATCGAATCTCGGTCAATCAGGCTTGGGGCAGGCCCAGAGCGCGGCATCGAAACTGGCGGGGCTGGCGAAGAACCCACTCGGCACTGCGCCCGGCCTACATGCGTTGAACACAGCGAAGAAAGCACCCGGACTGGCGCGCCTGGCCAAAGGCGGCGGGGCCGGCGGCGGCAAAGGGGGTGGCGCCGGCGGTGCGGGCGGCGCAAAGCTCGGTGGCCTTTCCAAAGCCCTGACCGACGCGGAGAAGAGCGCACTCTCACGCGGCATGAAGACCGCGGTGGACGCCGAGAGGGGCGCCTTGTCTGCTGCCCGCGGCGCAACCCCGACCGGCGGCGCACCCATGGGCGGCGCGGGCGGCGGTCGCGGAGCCGGCGGTGAAGACAAAGAGCACAAAGCGAACAAGTTCCTGCGCACCACACTCAACGGCGAGGTCCTCATCGGTATCCCGCCCGTGGTGACCGCAGCCGTCATCAAGGAAACCTGACATGGCTAAGGTCACCCCCATGAGAACCCGACTCCGAACGGTCGCCCGCGCCGGCGCGTGCACCGCCGCAGCCGCAGTGATCGGCACAGCAGCACTCATCGGCTGCTCCACATCGACGACCGACGACGCCAGCCCCACCAGCGCTCCGCCCATCACCGGCCCCGAAGGCACCGCCACCGTCCCCGCCTCACAAAACCCCATCCAACAAGCCGAACTCTGGAACCCCTGCTCGCTACCCAAAGAAGTCAGGGACTCCATCCAACTCGGCGACCGCACCCGCAACGACGACAGCATCCCACCGTGGCGCACCTGCTCGTATGGTCGGTCTGGACAACACGTGGGTGACCCCAGCTACGGCCTGAATGTTCAGGTATCTACATATTCGTTTGCGCAAGCGAAACAAAATGACGCGTATATAAACATTCGATCCACAACGGTCGGAGCGGGACACCCTGCATTCATGGCCGACGACGACGGCGAACCTATCGGTGGAAATAAGCCAGGCATCAACATCGTATGGGGAACATCTTACGGATCAGTTTCGATTAACCTCTTCCCCGAGGGAGGAACTGGCCCCATTGACGTAGATGGCCTTGCACGCACTTTTGTTGATTCTGCGTATCCTCATATTCCAAAATAGCGAGACAAGGAAACAAGAAGTATGAGCACCGGCATTGATATTCAGAAGTTAGACTTGTCCGTCGCCCGCGATAGGATTCAGCAAGCAGGCAGTTCTCTAAATTTTGATCAGGCCGCAGTTAGTGATGCCGTTCAGGCGTGCACAGATCTAATTGCGGTTTTAGAGGAATCTTCGAGATGGTCAATGAATCTCGAAAAGATCGACGGTTTAGACAAATTCAACTCGGCCCAAGCGCTCTCAAAGGGCCTCGGCGATCGTGGCGGCGAAGCTGATGGCGGTTTTCGTCAAGCCGTCACTGAGCACCTACTGACCGTGAAGACACTCCGCGACGCGATCGAAAAGGCCGGCAAGGGTTATATCGACACCGACGGTAAGATCCAGACGGATTTCACATCACTGAACACGAACCCCACTGCGGGCTCAGGTCTGCCCGACCACATGGTGACCGAGAAAGACATCACGTTATCGGGTGAGCCGAAGAAGAGCGCTGAGCCAGAGCCATCGCCCAGCCCGGTCAAGAGCCCGTCGGAACCGACCAACCTGACCCCGACCGGACGATTCTAACCTTCTCGCACTGCGCCTCGAGATCGCAAATCCCGCATTGTTTGATTACGGCACGAAGGGCAGCTCACCGATCCAAAGCTGTCGGCTGCATCTGGCACTGGCCCATCCAAGTGTCACCGATCGGCGTTGAATGCCCCGCCCACAATGGTGGCCGCTGCTGTCTTCCGCGCGCTTCCTCAGGGCAACCGCGCCCTAATCAAAGAAGCCAGATACCGACTGAGGTCACCGAAATGAGAACCCAACTCCGAACGGTCGCCCGCGCCGGCGCGTGCACCACCGCAGCCGCAGTGATCGGCGCAGCAGCACTCATCGGCTGCACCACATCCTCGACCGACGACGCCAACCCCACCAGCACCCCACCCATCACCGGCCCCGAAGGCACCGCCACCGTCCCCGCCTCACAAAACCCCATCCAACAAGCCGAACTCTGGAACCCCTGCTCACTACCCAAAGAAGTCAGAGGCTCGATCCAACTTCGAGACAAGACCCGCAACGACGACAGTATCCCGCCGTGGCGCACTTGCTCCTATAGACATCCCGGTCAACACGTTGGGGACCCGCGGTACAGCGTGAATGTTCAGGTATCGACATACTCTTTTGATCAAATGAAGCAAAACGACGCATACACGAATATCCGACCAACCAGCATCGATCACCACACGGCTTTTATCGCGGATGACAAGGGCGATCTTGTCGACGGAAACATGCCAGGTGTGAATATCGTATGGGGAACGTCTTTCGGTTCGGTGGCGGTGAATCTTTTCCCGTTGGGCGGATCGGTGCCCCTCGATCAAGAATCACTATTGTGGACGTTTGCCGGATCCGCATATCCTCATATTCCAACGTAAGCACAGAGAGGGCCCGTATGAGGCCTTCCAGGATCTCACCGTTGAACATCAAACAGCACCACGCCCAAATAGAGGCCACCGCTCCCATCGCGATGCTCTTGAACGGCAACCGGGCCCCATCAAAGAAGACAACGCTAAGGTCACCCCCATGAGATCCCGACGCCGAACGGTCGCCCGCGCCGGCGCGTGCGCCGCCGCAGCCGCAGTGATCGGCACAGCAGCGCTCATCGGCTGCTCTACATCCTCAACCGACGACGCCAACCCCACCAGCACCCCACCCATCACCGGCCCCGAAGGCACCGCCACCGTCCCCGCCTCACAAAACCCCATCCAACAAGCCGAACTCTGGAACCCCTGCTCGCTGCCCAAAGAAGTCAGGGAGTCAATCAACCTGGTTGATCGCACCCGCAACGACGACAGCATCCCACCATGGCGCACCTGCTCTTACGGCACCGGAACTGGTCCGGGGCCTGGCGACCCTTCGTACGGAGTTAATGTCCAGGTCTCCACGTACTCTTTCGCTCAAATGAAGGAGAACAATAAGTATCGCAACGTTCGACCAGCGACGGTGGGCGATGGCCACCCCGCGTTCCTCGCCGACGACAAGGGTGGCAGCGTCGGCGCTAACGATAAATCTGGAGTCGATGTCGTCTGGGGAACGTCGTATGGATCGGTGGCGATAAACCTGTTTCCCACAGGTTATTTCCCGATCGACTCAGATTCATTACTGAGGACCTTCTCCAGTGCAGCATACCCACACGTGCCGAAATAGGGCGCAACGATGCAAACACGCCGGCAGATACAAAGTACACAGCTTCATAGCTCGATCGGATATCCGCGCCAAACGGCAGCGGTGCCGCAGCGACCAAGGCGCACTTGTGGCGACCGCCATCACCTCTGACGCGCCCACCCGCCCACTGTCATCCGCCCGACCGACAGAATCTTCCGAATACTGGCAAATTGATAGTCTGAGCCGGCGCATGTGAGTCTGTTGATCAAGCGGGTCCGGGGGAGATACACAGATGCAGTTTCCACGAACGGCCGACGACGTCGATTCGCTTCTGGGGAGTCTGAATTCGCTCGTCGGCGAGATCACCGACGCTCGCCAGAAGGTCGCCGCGCTCACCGCGACAGCGACCGATTTGGATGGACGCGTGACGGTCTCGGTGAACGCGAGGGGGATCGTGACCGAAACCCTCATCGACGAGGACGTTTTCACGCAGGTGACACCCCAGCGGCTCGGTGCCGCGATCACCGGTGCAGCGCAGAAGGCGGCGGCCGAGGTGAACACGGCAGCGGCGGAAGTCTGGCGACCGATCAATGAGCGCCGCAACGCCCTACCGCGAGCCTCGGAAGCACTCGACGGCCTTCCGCGGTTCGACGAGCTGTCGGCTGACCCGCCCGTGCCCCCGATGACGCCGCCGCCACACAATGCTCCCGCCGTCGACGACGAGCCGTACTTCGAGAACGTAGAAGACCGCGAAGACCCGCCACGCACATCGTTCCGCGACAGCGCGTGGTGACCGACGTCGCCTCGATCACGCGCTACTTTCCATGGGAGGAATGAGCTCATGCCCGACCACCTGAAAGTCGATGTAGACACGTTCCGCAAGAAGGCCAACGAGTTTCATACGCTGGCCGGTCAGATGTCCAGCGCGGAACAGCTTCTCGCTGACGGCCTACAACACGAAGGTGAATGCTGGGGTCACGACGACACCGGATCGAGTTTTGCTGACGGGTACGGACCGAAAGCAACGACTACGTTTCAGAACGCCACAGCGCACGCCGAACACCTGAACGGTCTCGCCGACCTCTTGATCAAGGTCGCCGACAACTATTCGGCCACCGAAGAACACAACACCAGCTCGCTCGGGCCGAGGTAGCCGCCGTGGGCATGGAGCTCCCCGGTGCACTCACCGGAACGCTGGGATTGATCGGGATGGATTGGCCCGAGGGCGACGAAACCGCACTCGACCGAATGAACGACCACTGGACGACTTTCGGCTCCGACGTCGGTGACCTCGCCGACGACCTGACAGTCCTCGCCGGCGGAATCCTCGCCTCCATCGAGGGTCCGACACATGACGCGCTCACCCAACATCTCCAACAATTCTTCGCCGGCGAGAAGTCGCTCGACCAGCTCCAGAGTGACGCGGCCTATCTCGCCGATTGCTGCAACAACACCTCCAACGAGATCCTCACCCTCAAGATCTTCTACATCGTCGAACTGGTGGCGCTCGCGGCGTTCATCGCGATCGCCATCGCGTCCGCGTGGATCAACTGGGGCGCCCCCGCCGAGATCGCCGCTGCGGAGATCGCCACACAACTCACGCTGCGCGCCGCGATTCAACGGGCCGTCCAGCAGATCATCGCGAAGCTCGCCGAGTTGACGATCAAGGACATCGGCGCGGCGGTCATGCGCAGCATCGGCGCCAACACTCTCAAGGACGTCGCCATCCAGCTGGGAATCAAGGCCGGGGTCGGCGCGCTCTCGGGTAGCGGGATGGAATTCGGCAAACAGCTGGCACTCAATGTCTTCGCGGACAAGGATTTCGACTGGGGAAGGGTCGGGCTGACCGGCCTGCAGGGTGCTGGTGCCGGCCTGTTGTTGGCACCTGCCGCCATGCCCATCAACAACATGTTCGCCAAGAAGTTCGGTGCCCAATACTTCGGCAACAAGATGCGCTGGCTCCCGGTGGTCAACCCGAACCAGGCTCCCGGCGCACTCGACATCGTCTCCGCGGGAACCGCGGTAGCCCGCGGAACTGCCTCCGCCCCAACGACAGCAGCGTTCAAAGCACTCGTCGCCACGTCGGCGGTCACCGCATTGCCCACCGCCGCAGTGAAGAAGCTGCCCGGACTCGACGGCGCAACGCCCACCGGCGAAGTGGGACGCGAAGTCTGGCAGGGCATCGAGGACAACTCGGCGTCGGACGAGGCCCCTGCCGGCGATCCAGGCCCGCAGCTCGCGACACCCCCGACCAGCAGTGCCACTCCTTCACCGGAACCGAACACGCCCGCCACACCTACTTCGGCCGCAGCGCCCGGATCCGTCCCGGCGCCGCCACCGAGCGCCCCCGCCCCGAGCACGCCCTGACAGTCTGAGAGAACACCGACGTGAGCCAACCCGTCACCACTCCCATGACCCACGGGCTTCCCTGTTGGGTCGACCTGGCTACGGACGATCCCGAGTCGTCGACAACCTTTTACCACGAACTGCTCGGGTGGAAGTACGCCGACCACCGCGGTCGGATCATTGCGATGTGCGGCGACGCACCAGTCGCGCAGATCACGCCGACACCCTCCGAGGCGACCCGCTGTCACTCGTACTGGCACGTCTACTTCTCTTCGGAACCCTTCGAGGAGCTGGCCAGAAGATCCGGCGCCACCGGTGGTCAATTGCTTTCCGGTCCTGCTGATATCGAGGGCCTTGCCCGCGTGATATCCGCGACCGATCCCGCTGGTGCGGCGTTCTCGCTGTGGGAACCTCTCCAGTTCCACGGATTCGACGCCGACGTCGCAGGCGCTCCGGTGTGGTTCGAACTCGATACCCCCGACCCGGTGTCGATCGCCGATTTCTACCGCGACCTCCTCGACGTCGATGCCATCGCCGCCCAACTCGAGCACGGGCCATACCACTTGTTCGTCTCCGAAGGAGATGTCCCGGTTGCCGGTGTCCGTCCGACCACCGGCACGACCGGGTGGGTGAGCTACTTTCGGACCGAATCTCTCAGCCGGACAATCGAGACGGCCGTCGACATGGATGCGGAAATCACCCTCGAAGAGACCTCACTCGGATCAGTCGGCCGCATCGCGAGACTCTGTGACCCTGTGGGAGCGCCGTTCGGTCTGATCGAACTCGCCCCGCACTCTGCCGATCCCGAACCCGACCCAGGCGCCGGCCGCGACGACAACGCCGGCTTCCCGACGACCCTCTCACTATGACCAGTAACCGCACCCGCGCCCCAGAGGCGACTCATCGCGACGCCTGGCTGGCCGCTGCACATTCCACCGACGCCCTATCCGGCCTGCTGGTGTTGCTCGGCGTCCTCCTGACCGCGGCCATCGGCTGGGGGATTCATGCCGCAGGCCACCCGTACCCCGCATACGCGGTCTTCGCCGTTGTGACGGTGTTCTTCATCGGCTGGTGTGCATGGGACGGTCTGTCGCGCCTCCTCTCGTCCTTTCGGATCCCGGCACGCCGCTTCCGGATGATGGGCTACAACGTCGTCGCCACCGCGGATGGTTTGATCGTCGACACATTGTCCACCAGCGGTTTCGCCACCTGGGCGGAGCTGGCACAGACCGCTGATCTGAGTGTGGATCGTGGCGCGATGAAGCCGCATGACAAGTACCCGAAGATCGCAATCGTCGTCGACGGGGCGGTTATCCGCGGGCGACGGCGGTCACGTCGCGTCGCGACCTGGGCCTCGCGTGTCGACGCACATCCGGAACGTATCCGGATTCCTCTGACCCCGACGTTCGACCCAGGCGGCGCGCTCGGCGCCGTGCTGGCCGTCATCGGCGATCACTGTCCCGAACTCGGCACCAAGATCGACCGCGCAATGGCCACCGTGACGACGTTGCCCGAACGGCCCGTGAGCACGGACCCTGCGGCGACAACCGGCATGAGGCCATCGACCACTCTGCCGACCGCACCCTCTGGGTCCTCGGCGCCCAAGGCCCCAGTGCAGGACATCCCCCTGGTATCGGCCGACCGTCCCCCGCGCGTCGGTCCAGCGCTCCTGCTCCTTGTCTTCATCGGCCTCCCCGCCCTGTATGTGGTGGGAGATCTCGCCATCGGTACCGGCGACACCCGCATCACCTCTGCCGCGGTCACCGCCTGGGCAGTCGTGGTGGTCTGGTTCCGCGGCCGAAACCGACTGGTACGCACACTGTCTCGCATCGGGAGAGTCAATCTCGACCGGCTCCACCGGATGAACTCACGACTGACAGCCACCCCGGGCGGCCTGATCATCGACCACCGACGCATGACGGAGTTCCTCCCGTGGGCCGGCATCCGTACCGCGCCGCATTCCATCGCGTCACCGGGCTCACCGACACCCGTATCCGAAATGCCACCCTCCACACTGATCGTCGGTGACGGCGTGGCGATTCCGCGTTCTCGCCGGTGGCGGGCGATCGGCGACTGGGCGGAAGCGCGCTCCGGATCACCGACGACCGTATATTACGACGTTTCGTCGCTCGCCGGTTCCGAAAGCTACGGACGGCTGCTCGCAACACTGCGTCAGAACTGTGCCGGCGTGGAGGTGACCGCACCGACGACCACCAAAGACGGCCGTCGCGCGAGGCGCCGACAACGTGACGAATGGCTGGCGGACTCCCAACTCAGTTCGATGGGAACGATTCTCACGGTGCTTCTGGTGATCACCGCTGCCATCGCCGTGCTCGGCGGACTCGTCGTCGCGCTGGCTACCCAGCCGATCCAACACGCGGTCGCGCTTGCAGTGTTCGCGCTCCTCGGGGTGATCGCGCTCAAACCGGTGATCACCTCGATGATCCGTGCCGGTGGCCGGCAACCCGACCGATTCCGTTGGGCAGGCTGCCATCTCGCCGTCACGCCGGACGGACTGATCCTGACGGGCCGACGTCGCACCGAGTGGTTGAGCTGGGCGGGCATCACCGGGGTGGAGCCGCATCCGATGAACCGTCGACAGGCGCGGATCCTGGGCGTACCACCCATCGTTCGGCCGACGATCGTCGGCTCAGGACTGTTGCGCTCGCACTGGTTCCCGATCCGCCACATCGGCAGTTTTCGATCGCGACAAGGGCGCCGGGGGCCCGTCCACATCGATCCGGAAGTGTTCTTCGACCAGAACGAGATCGCCAGACACCTCTGGCGGTACCGGCCCGACGTCGCTGCCGAATGCGGATTCCCAGAGGCCGTCAACGTGCCGGTCACGAGCTACGGTTCCGGGGATTCCACACACCGCAGTCTCCGCGGCAGCCTCACGACGAGCGACGCCTCCACTGCGGTGACGCTGCGTATTCCCGATTACGGGGCGACTCTCACCGAGTACTTCCCCGACCAAACCCGGATTCGGGTTTCCGGCGAACGGATACCGACGGTCAGCATCGAGCGTCACGGTGGTCGCCGTCGTCACGCGATCCCCATCGGGACCACAAAGCTCTCGTCGTTGGCGATCACCGTGGACGGCACCTCGGTCGAGCCGGCGCGCGTTCAGCGGGACTTCGTCACGTTTCGCCGACATCAGTACGCCATCACCGACGGCACCGGCGGCCTGTTCCTGATGAAGCCCACGTACTTCGTGTCGGGCAACGAGATGCAAGCCCATCGCGGAATCCGGCCATACGCGCTGCGACCGATCGCCCGGCGCCACGGCGACGGACGGATCACTCTCACCCTGCTCGGGAGCACCACCGACGATCAGGACGCCACCCACATCGCGCTGACGCTGGCACTGGCCGCCGCCTTCGGTACCCGGTCTGTGCAACTTCGCAACATCCCGTTGTTGCCGGCCCACCTGCTCAACTGGCTCTGACTCGCCCGTCATCCACGCAACCGACAATTCAGCATGCCGAAGACAGCCCCGGCCACCTGCATTGATAGCCTGGCGCCGTCAACTATCTGTAGGGGGACAGATATGGAGTTTCCACGTACCGCCGACGACGTCGCACCACTACTCGACACGATGAACTCGCTGATGAGCGAGATGGGCGAGATCCGCCAGACGGCCGCCGCCCTCACCGCGACAGCCACCGAACTCGGCGGTCGTGTCCAGGTGACCGTCAACGCCCGCGGCATCGTCGTGGAGACAGTGGTCGACGAGGACGCCCTCACCACCGTGACCGCCCGTGATCTCGGGGCCGCGTTCACGTCAGCGACCCAGAAGGCGGCCCAGCAGGTTGCCGAAAAGGCCCAGGAGCTGTGGGCTCCGATCATCGAGAAGCAGAAGTCACTGCCTCGCGCATCAAACCTCCTCGACGGTCTTTCCGACATCACGACGATGTTCGGCACCAGATCCGAACCTCCGCTGCATCCGCATCGCCACGACGATCCGGACGAGGTCTACGTCGAGGTCGAAGAGACTGCGGCCATCGACGACGAACCCCACTACGAGGAGACCAGCGAGCGCGAGCCACGCCGCGGCACCATCACCGATCGCGCCTGGTGAGCACCGGACACGTCATCTAGGAGACCGCCATGGCAGATCATTTCCTGATCGAACCGGAGCAATTCGACCGGTACGCGACCCTCATCGGGCAGCTCGGCGCCGCGTTGGCAGACGCAGAACTCGCCCTTGCCTCCGACCTCCACGACGAAGGTGAGTGCTGGGGCGACGACGACCCCGGCAAGTCCTTCGCCGGCGCGTACGGGCCCAAGGCCGAAACGGCGTTCGGCAATACGCAAAGCGTCGCGAGACACCTCGGCGAACTCCATACGGCACTGGTCGATTCGTCGAATCGCGCCAAGGATCAGGAGGCCGCCACTTCCTCCGCCAACCGCAACGCGGGGAGTTGAGCGCCGATGGGGATGGAACTGCCGGGTGCCATCGCCGGCCCCCTGGGGTGGGTCGGAATGGAGTGGCCCAAGGGCGACGAGTCCGCGATGGATCGGTTGAACGACGACTGGGAAAGGTTCGCGCGCAACGTAAGCGCCATCCAATCGGAGCTCAACTCGGTGGCCGGCGGGATCGGCCATTCCATCGACGGCGACATGCAGACCGCACTGGACGCGCAGCTGAAGGCGATTCTCTCGGGCGACCAGTCGTTGGAGAAGCTCATCACGCAGGCCGCCGACATCGCTGAGTGCTGTAACACCATGTCGAATGAGATCTTGGTCCTCAAGGTCATCTTCATCACCGAACTGGTTGCGTTGGCCACCTATGTGGCATTTCTGGTGGCGACCTCGGAGTTCAACTGGTCGGCTCCGATCGAAATCGCCCAAGCAGTGCTCGAGGGCAGGCTCACCCTCACCGAAGCCGTCGAATTGGTCGCGCGACGCATCCTCGCCAAGCTGCTCGAGAAAGGTATCGAGGAATTCGGCTCGGCATCGACCAAGGAAATGGCCAAGCTCCTCGGCAAAGACCTTCTGCACAACGTTCGCGGCAAGGCTTTCAACGCCGCGATCATCGAGGGTTCCAAGAAACTTGCCTTCACCTCGCTCGATCAGGTTCGCGACAACGTGTTGTGGGACAAGCCGATGGACCCCAAGGAACTGATCGAGAAGACCACGGTCAGTGCCGTCACGGGGGCAGCCCTCAGCCCGATTGCCGCCAAGGTCGACGATCTGGTGACGAACCGGGGAGACGACACCGCCAAAGGCTTGGTGAACATACTCGGCCCCGGTCGTGCCGCCGACAAACCCTCGGCTCGTCAGAAAGCAATCGAACCTCTGGTCGGATTCGGCAACTGGTGGGGCAAAGACACTCTACCGGGCAAGCTCATCGGGCCCGCAACCAAGTACGCAGAAGAACGCATCGTCGGCCCCGGGCTCGAGTCCAACTGGGAGAGGGGCGAACAGCCGGGAACAGAAGAACCCCATTCCATTCCGTCCGAGCCGAGCGCCGAGCGCAGTGGGGCATCGCCATCGATCGGACCTGCATCGGGCCCGATCGTCTCCTCGAGGGACAGCCAAACCGCGACTCCCGCCGCGAACGGCACCGTGCCCGGCATCGCTCCCTGACGGCTGAAGGCGCTACCCGATGACCACCGAAGCTCCGCATTCTCCCATCGTGCCGGGCCCGCCGTACTGGATCGACCTTGTCACGCCCGATCTCGAACAGTCGAAGCTCTTCTACCGAACCTTGTTCGGATGGGTCTATACGGATGAGGGCCACGAGTCGATTGCGATGCTCGACGGCCGTCCCGTATGCGGATTGTGGCCCGACTCAGGGAAACTCGCTGCCGGACTTTCGTACTGGCACACCTACTTGCAGGTGCACGACATCCACACCACACTCGAACGACTGTCGGAGACACGAGAGGCGGTCCTCTGGGGCCAGGTGACTACCGAGGAGCCGCGGTGGTGGCCACGGTCCAAGACCCGGCCGGCGCCACATTCAGCCTCTGGGAACCTCGGACTGTCGGGCGTCTACTGACCGACGTCCCCGGCTCTCTCACTTGGGCGGAACTCGTCGTCGACGAACCGTCTTCCGTCGCAGATTTCTATCACAACCTCCTGCACCTCAATGCGCGAACAATCGCTCTGGAGGACCGCCGCTATCGCGTACTGTGCGTGGACGACGTTCCCGTATCGGGAGTGGTCCGATCTGCGGTCAAAGCACATTGGCGCATCTACTTTTCGGTCTCTGATCTGAGTGCCACTCTCAGCAGAGCCGAAAGCATCGGAGGCAAGGTCCTATCCCCTCCGTCGGCGACGATTCCCGGTACCACAGCGCTGATCCGGGACCCGCACGGAGCAATCGTCGGCCTGATGGAGGCCGACCACGGACGCGGCGCCAACTCGAGGCACGCCGTTTCCGAGGTCGACGACAACGCCGGCTATCCGACGTCGCTCCGGTTGTGAGAAGCGTACTCCCGCAACATCCTCCGGTTCGGTAGCTCACGTCATCCACAGTATTCAACAGTCCGGTTCGCGGCCACGCTGATTCCGATTCGCGACTGGGATCATTAGGTCCATGCGTCCATCAGGGGCGCCTGAACACAAACGGACCGCGTCGCATTCATCGAGCCACCCACCGACCGCGGAGAATCTGACTGTCCAATTCCGGTCTGCCGTATCGACAGCTATCCGCCGGACCCACCTGACCCGGCCTCCACCACAGACCCCATACCGTCCGACTCCACCGTGTCCCGTTCGACCAACGCATCGTGTTGGGAGAGAGCGGGTCCGGTCGGCAGCAAGCCCACGATCGGCCAGGGTGCCACCTGCGGTTGATCGCCGAGCCCGAGGGATTTTCCGGTGGCGTCGTCGGCGACCTCGAACCGGACGCCTGCGTCGTTGACGAAGACCAGCGATTCGCGGCGTGGTGAATCCGGATCGCTACCCGTGGTCGCCACGTAGTTGCCGGTACTCGGTGGGATGTACGCAGTGTCGAGGCCCGGTCCAGAACCGTCGCTGGTGGCCAGAGCGACGGGCGCTTTTCCTTCGGCCAGCGGCAACCCGGAGCCGGCCAGGACCCGCAGCGACGCACTCGCGTTGTCGCCGGAGGAACGATCCCAGGCGAGGCAGCCGACAGGTGCCGAACGCTGGTCGACGATTTTCGGGGCGGTCGCCGGAAAGTCCTCCACCGCAAGGTCATGCAACTGGGCCGCATCGGTGATCGCGGCCGGCGCCACAGAGTCGATCTGCCCGCCGGCGGCGTCGTCGGAGTAACGGATCACGTCGGCGGCAGCCTGGCCGATCTTCTGAATCCCGTTCTCGAGCACCACATAGAGCGTCGGGTCGGCGTCGCCCACACCGGCGACCTCGATGACCGTGCCCACCGCACCGAGTCCGGTCCGCGACGCCTTCCCTCGATCAGGGATGTCGGGGGTGGTCAGTTCGGCTGCATCTGGGAAGGCGTTCAACATGCCCGCGCTGACCGGACGGACGGTCGCGTCGTCGAGGCCGAAAGCCCTTGCCACGGCGGGATCGTCAGTGTCGACGAGGTGTCGTCTACCGCGGTTGAGCAGATAGGTCTTGTCTCCGGTCCGGACCAGCAGGCCTTCCCCACCGGAGAGCGCGCGGCTGGCACCCTGATTCTCCGGTGCCGACGACAGGACGGTGGTGGTGACGCCGCCGTCCATCGAGCCCGAACCGGTCGGCACCGCAACGGTGTCACACACCGTCCAATACGAGTGGCCGCCGTCCTGCGGACCCGGCAGCGTCTGTGGGGCACCGGGAATGCCGACGAGCGGACCACGCTTGTAATCGGTCATCTTGGACTCCGACACCGACGACGGCTTCTCCGGGCTACCGATGATGAGTCGCGCGGACGCCACGTTCAGCACAGGGTGCAGGGTGTCGTCGATCATGACGAACAGTCCGCCGGATTCCTTGCTGACGACGATCTTGCTGTCGCCGACGGAGCCGGCCGGCTTGATGAGGCCGTACACCGCGCATCCGCCCGTGACGAGCAGGGCGAGGGCGATACCGACGATCGCTGCTCGGAAGTGGGAGCGCATCGGATCCTGCAGCATGCGCACGTCGCGGCGCATCAATGCATGTTCCAGACGACGGAGCAGGAAGCGGTAGCCGTTGACTTGTTGGCGCGTCGTCAACTGTGCGGGCACAAACCCTCCCCTCGTCCCCGTACATTTGTGCTGGACGGTATCGTACAGGGGCTGAGCACTGGTAATACGCATGGGGGAGGCTGCGCGGGGTGACCGATCGTACGTCGTTCAACGTCCACGCGCCCGACACCTTCTGGGCGGAACGGTGGCTGCCGACTCCCGTCCTGCTACTTGCCGAAGGCGTGGTGATCGCAGCGACCTTCATCGCCGGAGTGTTGGGTCAACCCTGGTGGATCGGCGCGATCATCGGTGCCGTACTGGCCATCCCCACCCTCGTCAGATCACGCGGGAACTCGGTGGCCCACAGGATCTCTGCACGCATGGGGTTCATTCGTCGACGGATGCGCCGCCCTGAGTTCTGGTACGAGCCCCCGTTTGACGTGCCGCTCGCCGAAGGCGGCAGTTGCGGTGTGCGATGGGACGGCGACCGCCTGATCACTATGGTGCGCATCGAGGCCAACCCCCGCGCTGTCACCCGTTTCGCGCCGGGCCGCGTCATCACCGACGATGTGGTGCCCCTCGATCTCATCGCGGAGTGCCTGCACCAATTCGATATCGAGCTCGAATCGGCCGACATCGTCAGTCACGGTTCGCGCGCCTACGGCAACGGCAACATCGCCCGCATCTACAGCCAGATCCTCGGGCCCCTGCCCGCGACCGCTTTCCGCTCGGTGACCGTGGTGCTGAGGCTCAACCCGCTCGCCAATGCCGACGCCATCGAACGTCGCGGAGGCGGCCCAACCGGTGTGCTCCGCACCGCCATCGTCGCCACTCGTCGCGTCGCGAATCGCCTGTCCGGCAAAGGCCACGCAGCTACCATCCTCACGGCGGCCGAGATCAACTCGGTGTTCACTGCGCTGATGGAGGGCACCAGCCCCGACGATCTGGTCGAGTCCTGGGATCACGTCCAGGTCGGCTCGATGCACTCGCACAACTACCGGCTCGACCAGACCGCACTCTCGGATCCCGGCCTCGGCGCCCCGTGGACGGTGCCGAGCCTCAGCACGGTGCTCACGCTGCATCTGCGGCCCGCCGAGAATCACGAGGTTCACCTGAGTGCGTTGGCCCGCTTCAACACTCTGACGGCAGATCCCGTTCCGGTTCCCGAGGGCTTCCACCCGTGCAACGGTCACCAGCGCGACGCCTACGTTGCGGGCCTGCCACTCGCCGATCCGTTCGACGATCGCGCCCAGATGGAGTACCTGACAACACGCGATTCCCTCGCCGCCGTGGCTCTTCCGGCAGCCGGTTGCGGTCAGCTCGTGGGCGCCGACGAGGAAGGCCGAGCCGTGGCGCTGTCCCTCGTCGGGTCGAGTGTTCGAACGGTCGAGATCGCCGGCACCCTCAACCTCTGCCAACAGGTGGTGCTGCGCGCGATCGCGCTGGGCGCCCGCGTCATGGTCAGCACGGATCGACCGGCCGACTGGATGCCGATGGCGCACGCGGTGGGCGACCCCCGCACCCTCGCGGTTGCCGGCGCCGCCGCCGGTTCACAGGTCGCAGGCCAGCGACAGGGCTACTCGGTACTGGTGTTCGACGGTGTGGCACAGGAATCCATCAGTGCCGAGGCCACCATCATCACCGTGACCGCGCCCGGACTGGACGCCCAGCCCGGCGCCGACGTCGCCCTCCTACAGGACGCCGACGTCGGTCCTTGGGTGATGGTCCGCAGCGGCACCGAGGCCTCGCCGGTGGTCATGGTCGCCACCGATGACGAGATGCGTTACATCGGTTCGTCTCTCAACGCACCTGACCGGCAACTCAGCAGGCACCGCCGCTGATCTTCGCAGACCACAACACAACGCCCGCACCGGAGCCTGATGCTCCGATACGGGCGTTGACGTTTACTGGGACGTCGTGCGTCATCCGCCGATCGCGTTGGCACCGGCCTGATCGGTCTGGTGCATGTGCTGGCCACCCTCCCGAACCGCGTTCGCGATCTTGGCCAGGATCTGCTGGGTGTCGCTCATCTCGGATTTCCACGACGCCATCTTCGCCTGGTAGGCCTCGTAGGAACCACCGGTGAAGGTGCCGCTGAGCTGCTTGACCGCCGACTCGAGGGTCTCGGTCTGGGAGATCAGGTTGTGCCCGTTCTGCTGGAGCGCGTCGGCCAGAGCGTTGATCTCGCCGAAGTTGTACTTCATCATGATGAGTTGTTTCCTTTCGGATCAGGTGTGATCGGAACGATCAGAGGTTGAGGCCGCCGGCCTGCATGCTCGAGAAGCTCGACGCGATGTCCTGGTTCGCGGTGTCCGAACCCTTGAACACGGTGCCGCTCAGCGTCTCTGCGAGATCGTTCAGCTTCGCATTGAGACGCGCGGCCTCGGAATCCCACTCGGTCGCGGTCGACTGGAACGCGTTGAATGCGTCGCCGACCCACGACGCCCGAGCGGTGTCGACCTCGCCACTGATCACCTTCAGCGTCTGACGAAGACTGTCGATCACCTCGTGAACCGTGTCGGTGTGCTTGAACCCGGCATCGAGGTCGAGTTCGAAGTTGTTACCTTCCGCCATCTGATTTCCTCCATCTGTGAGTGGTTATCTCCAGCCGCATGAACGCGGCCGCAGTCCTGTGTTCCTCTCGGTCACCGCACCGGCGCACCGAATCTCCTCCCCCGCCAACGGTTCAGTCGAGCCACCGTCCATTCGGCAAGGTTTCCACCAGCAGCCCGATGGCCTGCTTGATGCGATGTCCCGAACCGGCAGACAATGTGGTCCACATCTGCCCGTCTGGGGACACACTGGGACTGCCCACCACGCGACCGCGAGCGGTCTCGTAGACGGCGACAGCACCAGACGCTTGTTGGGTACGGCCTTCCCAGGTCTCGTACGCGACGATCTCGGCGTAGCCACGGCAATCGGCAAACGCCGTACCGAGTTTCATCGATTCCTGCTGATCCACCCCGAGTGCGTACAGCACTTCGGAATACTCGGCAGAGCTGGTCGCGGCGTCGAGACGTTCGGCGAGTTCGGCGGTCGGCAGGCTCACCGACGTCAGTTTCGCCTCATCGGCCGCCCCGAGGCAGGACACGATCTTCTGTGCCGCAGAGTCGACTCCGTCGACCGACACCGTCTCGACGGTGACCGAGCTGCCGTACCGAAGTACCAACACATGCTCACGCCCGCGGCGCGCCAACAAGATCCGTCGTACGCCACCCTCGCCGAACACCCTGGCCTGCAGTTGTACCTCGGGGGCCGTGACCATGCGCAACGCGAGGTGGAAGTTCTCGTCCACACCCTCAGGGCCGAGTAGGCCTGCGGTCCGGAGTTCGGCGTCGGCCTCCGCCACACCGGCCTGGTATGCGTCGATGGTGTCGTACCGTGCCGACATGTCGAGCACCGTCGGCCAGATCTGCACATCGATCAGCTCGCCCGCTCGCCACAAAGCGTCGACCGAGATCGTGTGCAGCAGATCGGTCATCGTGTCCCACATCAGTCGCGACCCCTGTCGTCGGGGGCACCGAGGACGGCGGGCGAGACCTGTCCGTCACCGAGATCGAGCACGCCCTCGGGAAGTGTCGGCGCCGAGGGCGTCTCGTACCGTCCGGCGATGTCGGACCAGGAGACCTCGGTGTCGTGCTGATCGGCCTGAACCCAGCCGGCGGGGAGATTCACACCCGGTGACGAAGCGCCGGCACTGCTCTGCGTCGGCTCGGCGGAAGCCGGCCGGTGCTCGTCATCGCCCGATCGCGCGCCCGCTGCCGCCGCACCCGCGCCTGCGCCCGCAGCCATCGGGACCGAGCCCGACGAACGGTCGGGCTCGGACGATCCCGTGCCCTCCACGAGTTGTGTGGGAGCGTCGCCGCTCGCCGCCAATTCGGTTGTGGCGTACCTGGATTTCTCGCGCGTGATGTCGATCCCACGAGCCGCGCCGAACATCGGCGCCATCGCGAGACCGGCCTGGATGCCGGTGCCCTGCGCGATTGCCTTTGCCTTCTCCGCGGCCTCACGGGCTGCGGCGGCCTCGGCATTCAGTGCCGCCTCGGACACGATGTGCGGGGGTTTGGGGAGCGTCCAGGGTTTCTCGATCGGTGTGGACGCACGTTCGTAGCTCTCCATCACCCGTGAGGCACGCTGCTTCTGATCCTGCTGTGTCCGTTCGGTGTTCGCCGCAGCCGCGATCAGCGGCGAGCCGGCGGCGGCGTGCACATGGGACAACGCCTCCTGCACGGCCTTCGTGGCCTGGATCTCCACCGGATTGGGCATGGCGGTCAGCGCAACTGTCGTGGCCACCGCCTGCCCCTCCGCCGCGGCCGCAGTCTGGACCGCCTGGTTCGCCGCGTCGGCGAACCAGGGTGCGAACTGCATCAGCTTCTCGAAAGCATGGTTGTACGAGTGCGACTCCCAGTGCACCCCGAGCTCGGTGAGGATCTTGCCGTACTCCACACCGATCTCCGCGAGTTCACCCGCCACCGCGGTCCACGCGGCACCGCTCTCGGCCATTCGTGCAGGACCGAGCCCGTTGTGCAGGTCGTGGGCGAGCCGCTCCGCGGGACGCCCCTCCCAGATCACACCGGTGAATCCGACGATCATGACCTCATCCTCAACCTGTAGTCGCTACCCCGACGTCCGACCTCAGGCGAGGAAGGTCGTCAGATTGGTGTCCTCGGCACGGCCGAAGGTGTTCGCCTGCAGTCGGAGCACGGCAGCGATCTTGCGGAGCTCGTGTGCGGCGTTGTCGCCATCCGTACCGAAATCTTCGGCCACCGTGTTGAAGGTGTCGGCTGCTCGGACCGAGACCTCGTCGGATCCCGATGCGGGGACCTTGAGCCCCGCCGCGTGGGTGTTCATCGTCGACTCGAGGCGATGCGCCAGCGCGTCGAGTCTCGCTGCGGCGGTGTGCAACTCGCTCGGGTCGACCGAAAGCTCGTTCTCGCTCATGGTGCTGTCCTCCCTGTTGTCTGTGGTCTCGGCTCGGTCGGCGGCATCAGAGCCGCAGATCCACATCCGGAGATTCGACTTCGATCTCACTGTCGCCGCCGAGTACCGGCGGCGCGGCGTGCGGCATGTCCCCGACGACCTCGGTTCCGTGATCTGCGGTCACCAGGAAGTCCGGGGAACCATGTCCGTCGTCTGCGCCCGCGCCGCGAGCGGCTCCCGCCGCGCCCGCCGCCCCTGCGCCCATCGGCATCATCCCGCTACCGGTGGTGGCCCCGCCGACGCCACGGGCAGCAGGCGCCGAGGTGGCACCACCCGTCGTTCCCTCGACCGGCCCGGTGCCCAGGTTCGGTGCCCCGGGACGCGCTTGCAGCTGCGTGGCCGGCGCCCCGACCCCACCACCGCCTGCGCCACCGCCTCCGGCGCCGCCGCCCTTCTTGCCGGCGCCGCCAGCGCCCGAATGAAGACCCGCGGGCACAGTTGCGCCCTTCTCGCCCTTGGCTTTCTCGAGGCTTGCCTGGTGAGCGGCGGTCAATTGCTTCGTCATCGACCCCATCATCGACGTGCCCGTACCGGCAAGCCCGCTGATCGGCTGACCGACGGATTCCAGCACGGACGCGGCGATACCGAAGGGCGACGGACTCGTCGGCGCACCGGTGATCGGGATCTGCGCGCCGTTGGCCGTCTGTGTCGCTGTCTCGGGTGCGAGAGCGGTCTTGGTCCCGGTGACGATCGCGATCGCCTCTCCCAGGGCGGCGCTCGCGGCCGCCAAGATCGCCATCATGCCGGCCGGTGCCGTCGGCGGTGTCATGAGTAGCGGCAAGGTCATCGTGACCTCGACGTTGAACTTGGCGATCACGCCCTGGATCGACGCGTTGCCAGTGCCGACGATCCCGGCCCCGGCCTGGGTGTTCGCGGCGATGCCGGACGACTTGCCTGCGACCGCACCGGCCTGGCCCGCAGCCGTGGCGGACTTGGCCGCGTTCGACATCGCAGCCTGTCCTTGCCAGACCTGGTCGGCGGCTTTCAGTGCGCCGCCCGACATCCCGATCATCGACTGCATGATCGATGACAGTCCGGTGAACAGTTGGGTCGGATCGAAGCCGCTCTCGCCGAGATCGCCCGATCCGAACGATTGCGCCAGATCGGTCAGCGGCTTGAACAGGTGCTCGATGTCGATCGGCGGGAACGGGGGGAGGCCCGGCATGGCGGGTGGGAGTGGAGCCGGCATCTGCGGGAGGGGCGGAAGCCCCAGCTTGGACAAGACGTCTCCGACGGGAGTCTCGAGAATCGGCCCGAGGGGACTGTTCTCGAGCATGTCGATGAGGGATTGGTCAATGGGTGCGGGCACCAGCGAGTTGGTGCTGTCGAACGGCGCGTTACCGTGCGTCATGACGAAGGTCGACTCCTGCGTCAGAGGTTCAGCGGGACTGAGTTGAAGCTTTCGACCTGGCCCGCCTCGGTGGCGGTGTATGCAGCAGCTGACCCGTAGGCGGCGGCCGCCTGACCGGCATGGACGGCCGCGAGCTGGCCGGTCTCGAAGAGGTTGGTGGTCATGGCGACGACGGTGGCGATGAGGTGTTCTGTTCCGAGAAGCCCGAAAACCGGTGTCAGCAGAGCGGAGATCGCCCCGACATTGACGGCTCCGGCACTGGCGATCTCTGCGGCGATGGCGGCCTCGGCATCACCGTATGCCGAAATAGCTGCAGCATCTGCAACAAGATTCTCCATGACGCCCCCAATCGTTCATGCCCCTGGCCACACCGTATCGCACGATTTGACCACATCGCCGACCATGTCGGCCGTTCGACCGACACCTTTCGGGTCGATCGATCCACTTCGGGATCGTACATCGACCTCAGTGAAGAAACTTCATTCAGGGCGAGCCTCAGGAGACGAATCATCCGGCGACGAACCCGGGGCGGCGACGAGGCCGGCGAACTCCTCGGAGAACTCCTCATAGATCTTCGCTCGCTGCGCGAAGGCCTTCTGACATGCGACGTTCGCGGTCGCGATGATGAGCTGCTCCAGCTGCTTACCGGTCAGCTTGCCTACTCGGTCCGAAAGTTGCAGTCCGACAAGCGCTCCCATGCCATCGACATCGGCACGCACCTCACCGTCGGGTGAGGTCTCGGTGGCGACGATCCGCGCGAGCCGTTCGTTGACATCGGTGAGGCTGTCGAGCTGACGACGTGCCCGCGCCTCCAATTCGTCCATCGCCCAGCTCACGTCGACCTCATCCAGGTCTGCTGGTCGTAGTCGTCGTCCGCCTCGGCGATGATCTCCTCACGCGCCACGTCCTCGGGCTTGGGCAGATCGAACAGTTCGATGACATGCCCCGGCACCCCGTCTGCGACCATCTGCGCCCGTCGCTCCAGCCCGGCTCGCTGCGCGGCCTGCCTGCAGAGCCGGAGGATGTCTTTGCCCAGCACACGGGGATCTCGCCGCAACTGGGAATCGTCGATCGTCAGTGCGGTGGGCAGACCCGCTTCGGTGGTGGTCACCTTGAGCGCGCCGTTCCTACTGGCCGCGGTGGTCACAAGAGTCCCCCTTTCTCTTCGGGCGCCATGATAGGTGCGAGCGCCGCGCGCCCCAAGCGCCGGTTCACGGGAACGGTGCGTATTCACGATTCTGAATCGGCCCTGCCCGGCTGTATCCTCGGCACGGAAACCGGGGAAAATGCGAGGAAAACCGTGACGTTCGACAAGAACCGAATGCCTGCCACGCCACCGTGGCTACTCGGGGGAGGGCCCAGCGTGCCACCCCCGCCGGCGTCGGCGCCGAGGCCCGAACGGTCCGCTGACCAAACGACTCCGCCGGACGAGAGAGTGCCACCGCCACCGTCACGACCGCCCCTGCGGGTTGTACCGAGGACGGAAGCAGACGAAACGGAAACGGATTCTTCGGCACCCGTCGAACCCAGCAAGGAGTCGGGCGCCGACACCGCGCCGGTCCAGGCCGCGCCGGCCCCCTATCCGCCTGCCCCGCCCACCGGGTGGGCACCGCCGCCGCAGTCGCAGGTTCCTCGTCCGACCCCCGCGTCACCTCCGCAGGCGGGCTACCCGCCGCCGCCGTATCCGCCACCGCCGTATCCGCAGCCGGAGCAACCGCTTCCGCCGCGCCCGGGCACCCCGCCGCAACCGCACGATCCGAACCGGGATCGATCCGTTCCGCCGCAGGAATCGCAGCAGTACGCAGCACCCCCACAGTTCGCACCACCACAGCTCGCGCCACAGCAATTCGCGCCACAGCAGTTCGGTCCACAGGGGTTCGGTCCACAGGGGTTCGGGGCGCCCGACTCCGACTCGACGCTGGACCCGCACGCCCTGCTGCGCAAGTCGCGACGGGCGCCGCAGACCGGCTGGCGTCGCACCGTGCACAAGATCTCCGGCGGCACCATCAACCCGGGCGACTCGCAACAGACCGTCTACTTCGACGAACTCGTCCGCAAGGTCAACGCACCCGTTCGTGGCGACTATCGGATCGCGGTGCTCTCCCTGAAGGGCGGCGTCGGCAAGACCACCACGACCGTGGGCCTGGGCTCCACCTTCGCGGATCTGCGTGGCGATCGCGTCATCGCGGTCGATGCCAACCCGGACCTCGGCACCTTGTCGCAGCGCGTGCGTCTGCAGACCGGTTCCACCGTGCGCGACGTGCTGCTCGACGACTCGATCTTCCGGTACTCCGACATCCGGCGCCACACCTCCCAGGCCGCGAGCAGACTCGAGGTGCTCGCCTCCGAACGCGATCCCGCGACGGCGGAGACCTTCAACGAGCAGGACTACCGCAGTGTCATGCGAATCCTGCAGCGCTACTACAACATCATCCTGACCGACTGCGGAACCGGTATGTCGCATTCGGCGATGGACGGAGTCCTCGACCTCGCGGAATCGCTGATCCTGGTGTCCACACCGGCCATCGACGGTGCGCGCAGTGCAAGCGCCACCCTGGACTGGCTCGAGGCGCATGGCTACGGTCATCTGGTGTCTCGTGCGGTGGTGGTCTTGAGCGGCCCGCGCCGTGGCGACGTCAAGATCGACCTCGACCAACTCGGTCAGCACTTCCTCGCGCGCACCCGTGCCGTTCAGACGATTCCATACGACGACCACCTCGCGGAGGGCGCCGAAGTGGATCTTGCGATGCTGAACAAGGCCACGCGGCGCGCCTACGTCGAGCTGGCGGCGACGGTGGCCGAGGGCTTCGCACTCACGTCCGAACCCGGCGACCACCGGTTCACTCACTAGAAGGCCGACAACGATGGCAGATTTCATGCAAGCCCGCAGGGTGTTCGATGCCGGCGTCCTCGCGTGGGGAATCCCGGTCGACGGCCAGGAGGCCGAACGCGACGAGCGTTACGCGTCGCTGGCATTCAAGCGTGCCACCGAGTACGCGCCGATGATGGCCGATGCCTGGCTCGGTCGGCTGGCCACCGGTGACAACTCCGTCGACGTGCTGTTCAACATCTACAAGTACCGGGACTCGCTGTTCGTCGAGCAGCGACGGCTGGGCCTGCCGCCGCGGACCCTGGCCGGGCGGGCGTCGACCGGCTTGCTCATCGACTACCCCGTCTCCGATCCCTTCGAGGCGGCGGCCGCCTACGCCTGCGCCATGATCGGTGAAGGCGACCACGACGGTGCCGAGGCCGCGATCGATTCGGTGAGCACTCCGGACAAGCCACCGATCGTCGATTTCGCCCGTGGTCTCCTGCATTTTCGAACCCAGCGGTGGCCCGATGTCCTCACATCTCTCGCCCAGTCGCAGAACTGGCCGGACGAGTACATGAAAACCGTGGGCGACCTGATGGTCGGTTCGTCGTGCGCGCAGCTCGGACTGTTCGGCGAGGCCGTGAAGCGGTTGGAGGCGGCCGAGGCAGGCCCGCTCGCCGCCGCTCACATCCCGGCGATGTTCACTCGCGGACTCTGTCTGCGCGAGATGGGCAATGAGCCCGAGGCGCGCGGCATCTTCGAGACGGTGTACTCGCGCCAGCCCGGATTCGAGGACAACGCCGCGGCGCTCAACGATCCCAAGTTCCGGATCACGGTGACCACCAAGGCCGAGATCGATTCACGCACGGACCGTTGGGATCCGAGCTCGGTCCCGGAACCGGAGGCCGAGACCGCCGAGGCCAAACCCGACCTGCTGAAGCAGGCCCAGGAGGAACTGAACGAGCAGATCGGGCTCGAGTCGGTGAAGGCCCAGGTCGCCAAGCTCGAGTCGGCCGCGACCCTGGCCCGCCTGCGGGCCGAACGCGGCCTCGCCAGCGCCTCTCGCAGCCAGCACCTGGCGTTCACCGGGCCGCCCGGTACCGGCAAGACCACCATCGCCCGGGTCGTCGCCAAGATCTATTGCGCACTGGGCATTCTCAAGACCGACGCGGTCATCGAGGCCAGCCGCCGGGACTTCGTCGGCCAGCACCTCGGTTCCACGGCCATCAAGACCGGCGAGCTCATCGATCGCGCCCTCGACGGCGTGCTGTTCATCGACGAGGCCTACACCCTCATCCAGACCGGTCTGTCCGGCGGTGACGCATTCGGTCGCGAGGCGGTCGACACCCTGTTGGCCCGCATGGAGAACGACCGCGATCGACTCGTCGTGATCATCGCGGGGTACGACGGTGAGATCGACCGGTTCCTGGCATCCAACGACGGTCTCGCATCTCGGTTCGCCCGCCGTATCCGATTCGACTCGTACTCTCCGGAGGAACTGGGACGGATCGGCACATTGATGGCCCGCAAACGGGATTCGGTGATCGCCGACGAGGCGTTCGACGTACTGGTCCAGCGACTCGCGCCGCTCTACGAGACGACGCAGGTCGATCAGAGCGGCGAGGTCCGCCGCAGCATCGACCTCGCCGGCAACGGCCGATTCATCCGCAACGTCATCGAGGCGGCCGAGGAGGAACGGGAGTTCCGCTTGAGCAGCGGCGACATCGGGATCGAGGATCTCGACGAGGAGGCGCTGATGCGGATCGATGCCGGTGACATCAACGCGGCCCTCGACAGCGTGCTGGGGATGCTGCAGCGCTGACCGGCGCGGCCCCGGTCAGCTCGAGGCCGGCACCGTCGCCACGTCGATCCCAGAGATCTGGTTGTCGGCCAACAGTTTCGACATGGCGTTCGCCGAGTTCTGCTCGGCGAACACCCAGCGCACGGGTTGATCGCCGGCCGCGGCCTTCGCCTTCTTCGCCTGCTCGGCCACCTGCTGCGTCCCGGCCCACGACGGGTCGAAACTCCCACCGCGCACGTGATCGTCGTACCCGGGTGCGGCCGTCATCAGCAACGTGCCGTCCGCGTCGCGGCCGTCGAACGGGACGTCACCCACCAGGTAGCCGAAACCGGAAGGCACACCGGCGATCTGCTGATTGAATCGGCGCGCCACCGGATCGGCCTTGTACCCGCCCGGATACCAGTGGCCCGGTTGCGCGGTCGCGATGTCGCGACCCTTCTCGGCCGACTCCACGATCACCCTGACATCCTTCTCCGCGGTGGCGGAGATGTCGAAGTTGCTGTCCGCGTGATAATTGATGGTCCGAGTGCGGGGATCGGGGAAGCGGAACGTGCACGTCGACTGCCCCGCGCCGTTCATGGGCATGGTGACTGTCCGCGCGCAGGATCCGGCCGGCGCACCGTTGACCGTGAGCGACGACGTCTGCTGGATGGTCACGGTGCCGCGGTCGGCACCGGGCATGCTGTTGGTGAACTGGTACTCGAGGACGCAGAAGGTGTTTGTACAAGCGTCGAGATTGCCGCTGGGTTTCGGTACGTCGACCTGCGGCGCCGCGACTCTCGACAGTGGGTCGGAGAAGCCCTGGATCGTCGAATAGAAGGACTTCACCTCGTCATCGGTGAGCAGTGTGACCTTGAGCTTGGTGGTGGTCGGACGATCGGTGGGTGCGGTACGGACCGGCCCGGCGATGCCCCAGATGCTGCCGTCGGCGTTGACGCGTACTGGGTTGTCCCCGGCGACGAGGGTCTGGCCGTCGGATTCGACCGGCCCGGCGCGAAGCCCCTGCGGGTCAGAGGTCGACCGGACGCGACGATCAGGTGTCTGATCGGCCTCGGGAACCGGTGTCGTGTTGTCGCTCTCGAAAATTCGTTGGTCCTGGTCTTGGGAACCGAGCCCGAACGAGGCCGGCCGCAAGGTGGCTCCGAGGTCGATGCCCAGGAAGTCCGGAGGCACGAGCGCCCAATTGCCCGCGGCCCCAGACGAATCGTGCCGGACCGAGCGGTCCGCGCCCGCGCTGTGTGCATCCCAGAACGCGGCGCCGGCCTTGAGATACGTGCCGCCGGCGATCATCAGCACCTCGGCCGGCTGCCCGTCGAGGGTCACCGTGCCGTGGACATCCCCGGCAGCCGTCACCGTCAGATCCTGCACCTGCATCGACTGACCGCCCGCGACGATCTCACCGCTGTAGGAAGCGGCGGGGGCGTCGGCCATCGCCGTGGTCGCGTGGTCGAGTTCCTTCTGGGCGCGGGTCGGCGCGTCGGACACCGCCTCACCCGTCGTCGAGCGCGGAACGACCCCGCTGACGGTCACCACGATCACCACAACCAGCACGGCAACCATCGCGCCTGCCGCGATCTGCGCCTTGCGCATCGACATTCCTCGATCACCCCCGACGTGCACCGGCCCGGTGCACGGTATGTTCGGAACCCCACTCTGCTCGGACCCACTCTGCCCTGCGCGGGCCGGCCGCCGGAGACGGGGTCGGTCATGCGCATGACTGCGCAGCAAACTCGTGACTTGATAACCTACATTGCGAAAGCTGTGACGCTCGGGCGTGTGCCACCGGGCAAGGGGGTCAGATCGTGGCGGAACTCAACGTCGACACCGATTCCGTTCGCAAGTTCGGCCTGCAGACCGAAGACCGGGGGACCACGGTCGCGGTCGAGGGCACCGAGGCGAGTTCGACACCGCGGTGATGGGCTCGGTCTTCGGGGTGATCGGCGCCGACTTCATGGCGGTGGCCTCCCTGGTGACCAACAACCACAACCATCAGGTGACCGAGATCGGTGAGCGGTACACGAGCGTCGGCCGCGCGGTGATGGGCGTTTCCGCGGGTTACACCGAAGCCGACGCAGAGAACGGCAGACACTTCGCCGGCGCATCGACCCGGGCAGACGGCGAATCCCGCGGGGCGCGAACGGCGTCCGGTCTCGATCCGTCGAGCAAGAGCCTGACCCGCGAGCAGGTCGCCACGATCATCATCGACCGCGGCAAGAAGATGGGCATGTCAGAGGACGAGATCAAATCCGCCCTCGCGACCGGCATCGTGGAGTCGAACCTCCAGAATCTCGACCACGGCGACCGCGACAGCGTCGGTGTCTTCCAGCAGCGCAACTTCGAACCGTGGACCGTCAACGGCCGCAGTCGAACGAACGTCGATGACGCGGCAACGTCCTACTACGAGCAGCTACGCCACACCTCCGGCTCCCCGGGCGACCGCGCACAGCAGGTCCAGCGCTCAGCCCTCCCGGATCGATACGCGCAGGAACTCGGGGCGGCCTCCACGCTCTACCACTCGTTGACGTCGGCCGGCGTGACCGGGGCGCGGCCTCCGGCGCCAACGCGGGCCCTCGGCCCGAGGTACAGATCTAGATGTTCCCGCTTGCGCTCCTGCTGGCGCCACTGCAGGCGTTGTTGCACTCCTTCGGCACCGGCCTGATGCCCGTCGACGGTCCGTCCGCTCAGCTGCGTCAGACCAGCGAGGTCCTGGATCACGTACGGCGACAGTCAGTCACCGCCACCGCGGCCCTCGATCATCAGTGGAGTGGCGGCGCGGCCGAGCGGACCGTCGAGGTGATGGAGGCGATGCACCTCGACACCGCTCATGCGTCCGATCGGGGCAACGACATCGCGACAGTGATGGAGACGGCCAGTGAGATCGTCAACGGCGGCTACCGAGATCTCGCGGCGATCCTCGAGTCCTTCGTGGAGATCACCACCGCTGCCGGTCCGTCATTGCTCACCCCCGCGGGCTGGCCGGTACTCACGCAAGTGGCCGAGCAGCATCTCCGACGTGCCGTGTCCGTCGTCGAACGGGTCCGGGCTGACGTGGCCGGCGAAGCCCGGAAGCTGCAGAGGATCGCCGAGCAACAATCCGCCGACCAGCGCAGGTTCAGTGACCGCGACAAGCAGCTCGACCGGGCCCGACAGTCCTTGTCGGGTGCGTCGCCGTCATCGTCCGGCAGCGCCGAAGATGCTGCCGCACAAGGGATAACGTCGGAGAGCCTACCGGGCGGCGGCGTGCGGCTGACGTTGCCGAACGGCAAGGTGGTGACTGCGCCCAACGAGAAGGCCGCGAACGCAGTCCGCGCCGCACTGACCCAGCAGGGTGTTCCGTACGTGTGGGGCGGAACCTCGCCGGGCAAGGGCCTCGATTGCAGTGGGCTCACCCAGTATTCGTATCGGCAGGCCGGGGTCGAACTACCCCGGACCGCCGATCAGCAGGCCATCGGCCAGCGCGTGCCGGACGGTCAGGCGATGGCGGGCGATCTGGTGGTGTGGGACGGGCACGTCGCGATGGCGCTCGGCGACGGGACGTTGATCGAGGCCGGTGATCCGGTGGCCATTTCCGGCATGCGAACCGACAACATCGGCATGCAGTACATGGGGGTGTACCGGCCGACCGCGGCCGGCGGTGCGGCCGCAGCCTGAGGACCACGGTCGCTGCCCGCCCGCCACGACAGCTACCGCAATGTGACCTGACGGCCGCGGATACCGTCCCGCGACCGGAGCTCTGCGGTGGTGAGGTCACCGGTCTGTGCCATCGCCTCGGTCAACCACTCGTCGAACTGGTCGAGCCCGGGGTACCACTCCTCGTGGTGGAGCTCGTTGTCCAGGTCGAACACCGGCACCAGCAGCCCGTGGGTGCGGAACGACCCGGCGAAACGTGAACCCTCTCCCAGCGTCAGCCGATCCGCGGCGTGCAGTCGGGCCAGCGCGGTCATCAGGTCGTCCTCGTCCTCGGGCCGCACCCACCGCAGATGGGCGCGTTCCCCGGCGTCGACCCACCAGGGTGCACCGACACCGCTCTTCGGGTTCAACCGGGCGGTGGGCATGATCGAGTCATTGGCCCGCTCCAGCATGTCGGCGATCTCCGGCGGGATGTCCGAGCCGGCCGGGAACCACCACGAGAAGTCGTCGTAGACGACAAGATCCAGCGCGGCGTCCGCGTCGAGCAACTCGGTCAGAACCCGCTCCGTGCCGACCGGCTCGTAGTCGGCGTCCGGCTCGGCGTGCGCCGCCCACTCGATCGCGTCGGCGAGGGAGCCGGGCAGGTCGGCGGGCTCCGGATCGGTCTGCATGGCGACGAGCCCCTCCGGTCCGTTCGTCGCGTCGCGGACCAACGCCGGCACCGCACCGGGCAGGATCGTCGCGAGCCGAACCTCGTTCCGGACCCCTTCCGGGCGTGTGGAACTCGCCTGCGGCGTGGCGTCGTCCGGCACCGCCGAGGTCAGTTCGGGCTTCGTCGGTCCGGGCTCGACGAGCGGGAGGTCGGCAATCGCCGAGGCGACGAATGCGCGCAACGCGACCAGGTCGCATTCGGCCGCCAATCCGGCAAAGGGCCTGGGCGGCGGAGCCATCGCGGCGAGTTGCCGCTCCTTACGTGCCGCCACACGCTCGGCCCGATTGCTCCCCGGACGCGGTCCGCTGCCCCGCTTGCTCTTCTTCGCCATCTGTCCACCCTCTCACGTGGCGACCTGGCCGAGATCACGACCGCGGACTCGCCAACGCCCTCAGATCCGGCGCCTACTCGCGCCCCGTGAATTGCGAAGTGAATTCACACTGCGAACACCACCATGTGGCGGTAGTTTATGATAGTGAATGCAGTTCACCTGAGTGGTCGCGCGATTGCGAACCCCGTTCATCACCGCGCAACCACCGGAGTCACAGCGCTCGACGCCGAATCCAGAGGAGGACACATGCAGCAGCACGACATGGCCGGTACCGCTCGCGGTACAGAGGAGGTCGCGCAGTCATGGCTCTTCTGAAGAAGAAGCGCGAGGCCGAGTCCGAACCAGCTGCGGAGTCCGCACCACCCACGCCGGCCGAGCCGGAGATCGTCATCGGCACCACGGTGTCGGCCACCCTCGACGACGGCACCGTGGTGGAGGCGATCGTGGTGGACGATTTCGGCGAACAGACCGACGCCTCGCTGACTCGTATCGGCTCCCGTCCCATCCGCGCAAAGCGGTGGGCCATCAAGCTGTCGACCGGCGAGTTGGCGTTCACCGACACGATCGAACCGCGCGCGTAGCGGAACCGAAGCGCACTCACGGAGTGCGACATGGCGATTGTCAGGGGAGGCAATCAGTTGGTCAGTAGTTCTGCCGAGATCTTCACTTCCGAGGATCACGCACGGATCACCGCGGCGTCGAGAGCCCGCAGCGACGTCGCGTTCGATGAGGTTGCGGCACTGCGCACTCCGGGGCCCACGTGGTCGACGTATCTGCACGCGCTCGGGCTGCCCGACCTGGCCGACCGTGCGCGTGTTCGTCTGCCCGCCGACATCGCCGATGTCGCGGCCCGGACACGCGACTGAGTCAGTCGACGGTGACCAGCCAGTCACGGACCTTCGCCGGACGATTCGTCGCGAGCCAACGCACTCCGAGGTCCGCACAGAGTTGGACGTCGACCTGTTCGTCCACCGTCCAGCAATAGGTGACGCGGCCTGCCGCAGCCGCTCGGTCCACCAGATCCGGGTTGAGCCGCAGGGTTTCCACAGATGGCCCGATACCGGTGGCTCCCACCGCCGTCGCGGCGCTGCCGCCGAGCAGACGGGCGGTGTCGCCGAGCAGGATCGTCGGCAGCATCGGTGCATGGCGTCGGATCCGCCACACCCCGGCCGAAGAGAACGAGATGACCACCGCACGACTGTGATCCGCAGACGGCGGCATCCCCACACCGAACTC
Source organism: Gordonia sp. SID5947 (assembly GCF_009862785.1). Taxonomy (NCBI): domain Bacteria; kingdom Bacillati; phylum Actinomycetota; class Actinomycetes; order Mycobacteriales; family Gordoniaceae; genus Gordonia; species Gordonia sp. SID5947. The sequence goes on from NZ_WWHU01000001.1 coordinate 3,310,302, forward strand.
GTGCAGGAGCGACAGCAGCTTCTGCTCGACGAGGCTCCCGTAGCGGACCGGATGCTTGGTCTCGATGAACAGCCGCACCGGACGTCGCCAGTCCAACGTGAGCGAGAGCAGCTCCCGCAGGGTGAGGACAGTCGCAGGCCGGCCCGCCTGGTGCCAACTGCCGAAGTCGAGGTCGCGCAGCTCAGCCAGCGACATCTCGCTCACCACGCCGGTTCCGTTCGACGTCCGGTCGACCGTACGGTCGTGGACGCAGACCAGTTCGTGATCGCTGGTGAGCCGGACGTCGCATTCGAGTCCGTCCGCCCCCTGAGTCAGCGCCAACTCGTAGGCCGCGAGCGTGTGCTCGGGCAGCGCCTCCGACGCGCCGCGGTGCGCCACCACGGCGGGCTTACCTGACCGAGAGATCTGTTCCACGCCCGTCATGCGACAGCCACCCAGCGTCTTGCCGGCACGGGCTCGTCCTGCGGCGCTCCGAAGACCGTCAGCAGGCGTTTGCCGAGCCACCACGCGAAGACGCCGGAGACCGCCGAGCTGATGACCACTGCGGCCAGGCCGTTGGCCGACGTCTGGATCGAACCCGACACCGCCGCAACCGTACGTGTCACCACTGCGACCAGCGCGAGCACGTTGACGACCGTCCAGGCGACCCAGAGCTTGGTGAGCCTGCTCCGCGTGCGTTCGGCGTCGAGGTCGTCGCGCATCCGGGCGACCTCATGCAGCAGGATGGCTGCCCCGGCGACGTTCACGAGCGGGACCGCAGCCAGCACCGCGATCTGCCAGCGCGGCCGCGGGTCACGGAGATGGTGCCGCCGGTAGGCATCTGCTCGCAGCACGATGATCCACCGTGCGAAGACCACGGACGCGTAAACGAAGACGCCGAAGGCCACCAGCCCACCGAAGATCACCAGGAACGCGGTTGCCCGGTCCGTCCAACCTGCCACCGGTACCGATCTGTTCACCACGGCCAGGACGTATCGCAGCAAGTGGACGACCGCCGCGAATCCGAGAGCAGCAGTGAGGAGCCGGAGGGCGGAGAGGAGGGTGGCCGTCAATTCCTCGAACGGGTCACGACTGTCGACGGTGGCTTCCGGCGGCGCATCGCGGAGGCCCCAGCGCGGGACATAGACATAACGCGGGATGGGTCGCGGGCCGGAAGGCCCTGTTCGACGCCGGGCCGGGATGGCCTCGGGCGGTCGGCGGGCGACCCACCGGACATGCCTGCTCCGGTAGAGCCGACTGCTCCGTGGGCCGCTCGAGGGATGACTCGACGGCGACGCGGACGCGGGAACCGGTGTCTCGTGCTGCGGTGCAGGCGAGCCGGCGGGGCCACCGACCAGCTCGCCGTCGACGACGCGCAACGGACCACCGCAGCGCGGACATCGGTCACGCCCCGGACGATGCGGTGCCTGGATTCGGCACCGCGGACACAGGTCGATCATTTCGACCCGGCACTCCCCGCCTCGACCGGCTTCTGGTTCTCGACCCACGCGAGCATGCCGCCGCGGACACAGCTGCCCTCGTAGCCCTGCTGCGCGAGGTACTGCAGAACGCGCATCGACCGTCCACTCGAATGACACACCACCAAGAGGTCTGCGTCGAGGTCGATCTCGTCGATGCGGGCGGGCACATCACCAAGCGGAATGTGCAATGCGCCCCGGACGTGACCGGCAGCCCACTCATCGTCCTCGCGGACATCGAGCAGGACGCGGTCCACCTCGTCCGTGAAATCGTCCGGCAGCTCCGTGACCGGCACCTGCCGGATGTCGCCCATGCTCACGAATCCATGGTGGCACAGCCGCCCGGACGGCGGCGCGCCCTGTGTACAACCGCCGGGCCTGCAGCCGCACGAGTTGACACGTCCGACACGTTCAAAATGGCGCTATGTAGGTCTGCATATAACTATCCACATGCCGGTTTGCGCGAGTCCCCCGACGTGTGCATCGGGCACCATAAAGCTGTGGATGAGACTGTGGAAACTGTGGACAACCAGGCCACACGCAGCACTGTTGTGTGATGACTACCACATCCGTTGTGATGCGGGTCACCGATCTGGTTGCGCAACGGTTGAGACTATTCGACAACGTGCAGACCCACGTCACAGTCAAAGGTTCTTCGCGATCGCTGCTTATCCTGTGGATAACTTGGGGAGAGTTGGGGAAAAGTATCAGCGCAGGCGCATACCGGCAGCGCGATCGACGGCCGTGACGGTTCCGGCGACGGCGCTCTCCATCAACCTGTTCATACTCACCTGACCGCCGACCAGACGGGCGAGAAGAGGCTTGGGTGCCTCGACCACGGTGATCTCGGCATCCGGGTATCGCTCGGCGATCACCGAACGCATGACCCCGATCCCATCGACGAGACCTACCTCGACGGCGCGGCTACCAACCCAGATGTCGCCGCTGAACAATTCCGCCTCGGGGGCGCTCAGTCGCTTGCCGCGGCGCTGCCGCACCCACGCGGTGAAGGCCTGGTGCAACTGGGCCTGCAACGCCCTGAGCCACTCGACATCCTCGGGGCGCTCCGGCGAGAAGGTGTCGAGGCGGGCCTTGTTGTCGCCCGTCGTGTACAACCTGCGCTGCACACCGAACCGCGTCAACACGTCGGAGAGACCGAACCCCGACGACACCACCCCGATGGACCCGATCATCGAGGTGTGCGCGGCAAAGATCTCGTCAGCGGCGCACGCGATCCAATACCCACCCGACGCCGCGACGTCTTCGCAGAAGGCGATGACGGGGACACCCTTCTCCGCGGACAGCTGACGAATTCGTTCGGCGATGTACTCCGATTGCGCGGGCGAGCCACCCGGCGAATTGATGACCACCACCACGGCCTTCACGTGTTCGGTGTCGAAGGCGCGCTTCAAGACCGACTCGACGTTGTCGGCGGTCAACCCGGAACGACCGGGCCCGCCGGTGCCGATCGGCCCGTCGAGACGGACCACGGCCACCCGATCGGCCCGTGACCGCGCCACCCGCTCGGCCACCTTGTTCCACGGTCCACGAGTCATGTGCCGAGTGTAGTGCCACGACTCGATGCCCATCGGGCCCGGCGACGGCGGTTGCGACACTAGACTTTCTCCCGTGGAGATCCGATGGCTCACCGCATTCCTCGACTTTCCCGCAGAGCAGTTCGGCGCCGAGGTCACGTTCTGGCGGGCGATCGCCGGCAGCACAGTGTCACCGCCGCGTGGCGAACACCGCGAGTTCGCCTCGCTGGAACCCTTCAACGGGGATCCGCATCTTCGCGTGCAACGCGTCGACACCGGTTCGGGTGGGATCCACCTCGATTTCCACGTCGATGACCCACGATCGGCCTCCGCCGAGGCGATCGCGCTGGGTGCCACCGTGGTCCACGATCACGCCGGTCCGGCCTGCTTGTCATTGGCCTCGCCCGCCGGTTTCGTCTTCTGCCTGGTCGACTGGCAGGGCGAGTCCGTGCGGTCGCGACCGATCCGGTGGCCTGGTGACACCATCAGCATCATCGACCAGGTGTGCATCGACATCCCGCACGGGCTCTACGAACGCGAGGTGGCGTTCTGGGCCGAGTTCACCGGCATGCCCACCATGGCGACCAGCCGTCCCGAGCTGCTTCGGTTACGTCGCGACCGCGCGCTGACCGTCGGCATCCTGTTGCAGCGCAACGATCGGGACGACGATGCGACATATGCCACCGGGCATCTCGATCTCGCTGCCACCGCGGTCGAGGACGAGGTCGCACGGCACGAGGACTGGGGCGCACGGGTGGTCGAAGAATTCCCTCGGTGGACGGTGATGTCGGATCCGGTCGGCCGGCGGTACTGCATCACCGACCGTAACCCCCGCACCGGCGAGTGACTCAGGCCTGGGAGTCGCAGAACTGTTGGAGCCGTAGGCATTCGGCGTCGAGCTCAGCGCGTTCCCGCCGCGTGAGATCGACCATCATGTCAGTGACCACGCGACCGCTCTCGAGACGCCATGAGCCGGCGAGACGGCCGTCGACGAGCACGAATCCCGGAAACCGGCCGTTCGCGGTGAGAAGTCGGCGATACCGGTCGTCGTCGGCGATCCGACGGCGATCTGCCTGTGCGACAAAGACATTGTCGTACGGGGCGACGAGACGGACCGGTGCGGGGACATCCGCGTCCACGATGTCGAGACCGTCGAGGTCGAACAGCTGCTCGCCATCCGGGCCGGTCCGGATCACGAGTTCCCAGTCCGCTTCCATCGCTTCCAGCAGTGGACGCAGGCGGGTACGCCCGCACCACGTCTGGATGCCCTTCACGGTCGCGGGGCCGAAGCCTCGGAGATAGAGCCGGATCAGGTCTTTGAGGGCCTCGTCGTCGACCACCGCCGGCTCGCCCGGACCGACCCAGTCGTCGAAGAGCTGATAGGTGGGCGCAGCCGAACCCCGCCAGAGACCGCGGGGTGGCACTTGGACCAGCGGTAAACCACACCTCGCCACCGAGACCAGCGTCGACGGGTCGTCGTCGGGGTGGCGTTGTGCCAGTTCACGACCCAGCTCCGCACCCGACATCTCCCGCCCCGCCAGCAGCTCCGCCGCATCGGCCAGCACGTCGGTGGCCGCGGTGCCGGAGAGTCGGCGTTCGTGGATCGCGACTTCGGTGTGCAGCACCGGTTGCGCGATCGGCCGTATCCAACGCGCATCCTCGGCGTCGATGAGGAAGACCGTCGAGCGCAGCAGCGCCATCCGGACGACCTCCCGGTCCACGAGCAGACCGTCGAGCTCCGCCGCATCGAAATCGTTGATACGCGACCACAAACCGAAGAACGGCGCCTTCGGATCCTGGGCCTGCAGGCCGACGCAACGATCGAGCACCTCGATGGCGTCCTCGTCGACCCGCTCGAGTAGGTGCTGACGTTGCAACAGCGTCCGGTTCCACTGCCCCGGACTGATCTCGTCGGCCACCGATCAGGCGGCCGGGTAGTGCAGACCCGTGGCCGCGTGGCAGCGGTAACCGTGCGGGTTCTTCGCGAGATACTGCTGGTGATAATCCTCGGCGTAGTAGAACCGGCCGTCACCGGCTTCCGCGAGCGGCTTGATCTCGGTGGTGATCTGGTCCAGCCCCGCATCGGCGAGAACCTTGCCGAACTTCTCGGCGGTGGCCCTGGCGAGTTCGGCATCGGAGGCCGACAGCGTGTAGATCGCCGACCTGTACTGCGTCCCGACGTCGTTGCCCTGCCGCATCTCCTGGGTGGGGTCATGGCTCTCCCAGAAGATCTTCAAGATGCCCTCGAGGTCGATGACCGACGGATCGAACACCACCAGAACGGATTCGGTGTGCCCGGTGCGCGCGGTGCACACCTCCTCGTAGGAGGGATTCGACGTGTGGCCACCCGCATAGCCGACCGCCGTCGTGTAGACACCCGGTACCTGCCAGAAGATCTCCTCGACACCCCAGAAACATCCGCCGGCGAGGACCACGGCCGAGAGTCCGTCACCGAACTCACCGATCCCGTTGTGGTGCGGGTCGGTGGCACCCTTCATCGGGTGGTGCAGGAGAAGATGCTCGGCCGCGACCGGCACCGCGGCCTCACGGCCCGGCAGCGCCTGATCGGCCGCGACGAGCTGACGCTTGTGGGAGTGTCCGGAAAGTAGCTGGTCAAGCCATGACATGCCCCGATCCTACGCTCGCCGGGGCAACTGTCGGAGTTGATGTATGGCTGACGGTCTGCCTATCATGACCGACTATCGGGTGTGTGACCATAGTCACTACAGGTCACTGCCTGGCGGTCCAGCCCCGCGGCTTTTGCCCGCGACCAGTGACGAGGAAGGGTTTCGATGGCAACGCACGCGAGCACGGAACTCCGTCGAGCGATCAGCCGTCGGCCCGCGGCGCCGAGGGCGACGTACGACGTCCGCTCCGCGTGTTTCGGTACCGCGGTGAGCATTGCCGGACTCATCGCATTGCTCGTCGTTCTGATCCTCATCTGAACAGCTGGTCCGCACCGGATCTCACCATCGAGAACTTCAACCGCACTTGAAGTGGATTCACCCGCAATGTTTGCAATCCCCCATGCAGTGGGTAAGGGTGGAAGTACCCGCGTGACCGACGCCAGACGTCGCAGCTTTTCACGCGCACAGTGAGAAACGCACAGCACCTCAGAGAGGAAAATCGTGGCTGAATACACCTTGCCGGATCTCCCGTACGATTACGCGGCGCTCGAGCCGCACATCTCCGGCAGGATCATGGAGCTCCATCACGACAAGCACCACGCCACCTACGTCAAGGGCGCCAACACCACACTGGAGAAGCTCGCCTCGGCTCGCGAGGACGGCACCATCGCCGACAAGGTGTACGGCCTGTCGTCCACCCTGGCGTTCCACCTCGGTGGCCACACGAACCACTCGATCTTCTGGAAGAACTTGTCCCCCAACGGTGGCGACAAGCCCGAGGGCGATCTCGCAGCGGCCATCGATGATCAGTTCGGCAGCTTCGACAAGTTCCAGGCGCACTTCACCGCGGCCGCCACCACGCTGCAGGGCAGCGGCTGGGCGATCCTCGGCTACGACACCATCGGTGGCAAACTGATCATCCTGCAGCTGACCGATCAGAGCGGCAACATCCCTGCGGCGATCATCCCGGTCGTCATGCTGGACATGTGGGAGCACGCCTTCTACCTCGACTACCAGAACGTGAAGCCGGACTACGTCAAGGCCTGGTGGAACGTGGTCAACTGGGCCGACGCGGCCGAGCGTTTCGCGACGGCCTCGAGCAAGGGTGCGGGCCTCATCGTCCCTGCCTGAGCGGTCCTGTCCGACAGAAGTTGCCGCCCGACTCGCAAGACGAGTCGGGCGGCAACTCTTGTGCGGGCTGCTGTTCGTTCACAACGGCGGCCCCTGAGCAGCCTGCGAGGACGCGTCACGAAGGGCGGGTCAGAGCAGGATCGTCGCGACGATCGCACCGGCACAAGCGATTCCGATGACGACGAGCACCACCACGTCGCGGGCCCCCGGCCTCGAGGGGTAAGCGGTGAGACGTCCGGTGCCCCCGCGCGCGGTGATCGCCTCGGCCATCTCCGCACTGCGACGTAGCGCGCTCGACATCGCCGCCGTGATCATGTCCACCACACCCATTTCCGCGGCCGGATGCCCACTGCGTGAGGGTGCGGACGGACGGAGGCGATGGGCGGCCCGCAGCATCCGCAATTCGTCGATGAGCAACGGCAGACCGCGTAGGCACAACGCGATCGCCACCGCCCACTCGTCGACGGGGAGACGCAGAATCCGCAGTGGCCGCATCAAAGTCGCGATCGCGGGCGCCACCTCGGCCATCGGCGTCGTCCAGATCACCAGGATCGAACTCGCGACCAGCACCAGCCCCAGCGTGACGGCACGCAGATAGACCACGAGCGCAGAGGGGCCGAACGTCAGGTTCAGTGCGCCGCCGGCGATGATCAGGCCCCAGAACCACCAGGGCGGACGGGGAATCGCGCCGATCGGGATGCCTGCGGTGATGGCCGTCAGCAGCACCACCGCGGCGACGAGCCCGAGCGCAGGCCACGACGGCAGCACCCAGGTCATCACGCCCAGCGCCATCACGACGATCAGCTTGGTGCCCGCCCACAGGCGGTGGATCAGCGAATCACCCGGCACCTGCCGGAGCGGGACTGTCTGGACGCTCATTCGGACACCTCCGGTGACGCGGGCTGGAAGTCGGGGGTCCCCGGTGTCGTCGACGGTTCGGACAGCGTTGTCAGCGTGCCGTCGGTGAGTGTGACCCGGCGGTTCACCACCGCATCGAGGTCGGTCAGGTCGTGGGAGATGATCACGATGGTCAGTCCGTCGGAGCGCAGGCGGGCGAGCATCGCGACGATCTCGGTGCGCGCGTACGGATCCACGCCGGCAAGCGGTTCGTCGAGGATGAGGACCTTGGGGCGCCGCGCGACGAGTCCGGCGAGTACCACCCGGCGCATCTGACCACCGCTGAGCGAATCGATCCGCCGGGCCGCCATCTCACGCGGCAAACCCACCGATTCGAGGACCCGCGCGACCTCCGCGGTTCCGACCTCGATACCGCCCGCGGCCATGATCTCGTCGCCGACGGTCTGCTTCTGCAACTGCAACCGGGCGTGCTGGAAGGCCAGGGCGACGTCGCCGACCTGACCTGTCACCGGCTTGCCGCGCAGGTCGGCGGTGCCGGAGGTGGGGGCGATGAGCCCGGCCATGATCCAGGCGAGTGTCGTCTTGCCCGAACCATTTCCGCCGACCACGAGCACGCCGTCGCCCCGATACACCGTCAGCGACACGTCGTGCAGCGCTTTGACCTGCCAGGGCGAGCCCGGCAGGTAGGTGTGCGCGACACGGTCGAGTACCAGCAGCGGCTCGCCGGTCGCCATCCCGGCCCCACTGTCGAACATCGTCGGCACGACAGGCTCTTCGACGGATCCGGGCCGCGGCACCCACTGTGGCGGATGGTCGATGACCCGTCCGAGGTGCAGGTGGACGACGCGGTCGGCGGCCGCGGCCTCCGCGCCGCGATGGGTGATGAGCACGACCGTCATCCCCCGCCGGGACGGGAGGTCGGCGAGGAGTGCGAGGAGTTCGTCGCGGCCGGTGGGATCGACCATCGAGGTCACCTCGTCGGCGATCAAGAGGGCGGGCTCGCGCGCGAGGGCCGCGGCGACGGCCAGGCGCTGTTGTTGTCCGCCGGACAGATCTGACGTCTCGCGCCCACCGAGTCCCTCGAGTCCGACCTCGGCGAGCAGCCCTTCCACGTCGACGTCGACGCCGGCCGGTAGGCCCCACACCACGTCGTCGGCGACGCGCGAGCCGAGCATCTGGGTCTCGGGACGCTGCAGCACCATCGCGGTGCCGCCGTGCCGACCCAGACCGGCCGCACCGGGGCGGGTGACGACACCCGACGTCGGCGACCGGCCGGCCAGGATCTTCGCGAGCGTCGACTTGCCGGACCCGTTGGCGCCCACCACTGCGACGAACTCGCCCGGCACCAAAGTCAGGTGGATGTCGTCGAGGACCTGCGGCATCCGCGGCCCGTACCGGAATCCCACACCCGCCATCGACAGGGGCAGCGGTCCGACCGGCGCATCGTCGTCTGCGACATCGCCGGCGTCGAGTGTGTCCTCACTCGGGATGTCTGCGAGCCGTCCGACGACACCACCGAGCAGCCACCACGCCACCGCGAGCGAGAGCGCGGTGCCCAGGGCACCCGACACCCACATCCAGATCCACCACTGGTCGACCATGCTGTCGCCCAGCGACTCGACGGTATCGGCGAGCCCGGACAGTGCCGGGAAGTTGTCGAGGAGCTTCACCAGTCCGCCGATGGTGTTGCCGAGCGCCTCGAGGGCCAGTGTCCGCAACGGCACGAGGACCAGCAACAGGAGTACCGACAGACCTCCGATGATCGGGGCCGCGATCAGGCTTGCCAGGGTGATGGTCCCGAGGCCCCGGCCGCGACGTTTCGTGTCGCCGACGATGCCGCCGACCAGCGCCGAGCCCAGGACGGTCGCGGCGGCGCCGGTGCCCGCCATCGCGAAGCTCACGCCGGTGGCCGCCACCGATGCCGCGATCAGCGCCCGCGGACGTGTGCGTGCGGCGACCAGCGCCAACGGGACCGGGGCCAGCAGGCCGACCGCGGTCGCCAGTGGCACCACGGATGCGACCACGATCGCCGCGACGGTCAGTCCACCGAAGATGGCTACCGATGCCATCTCCATGGGACGCAGCGGGGCGGAATTTCTCACCCGTCCAGTGTGCCTGTTCCCGCAGGCTCGCCGGTGTGGCGGCGGCCATATCGCGACGCGGTGGCTCGGGTGGTCCCCGGCTGACACCCGCTCGGCGTCGACGGCGTGTAAAAGAACCGTCACAACAGTCGTGTTCGAGTTGTCTGCGCGGCACCGCGGGTGGATATTTCTTCCACAGGATCTCCGCGCTCAGGTCCGAGTCCGGCGATCCGCCCTGTGGACGAGGGAGAACAGCGATGACCACATCAATCCCGATCGGCCTCACGCCGTTTCACTTCGACGGGGAGCTCAACGGGATCCTGATCTCGGGTCGCTGGCCCGAATCCACGCTCGAGTGGACGCAGACACTCGTCGCCTCCGTGCGCATCGCCTGTCGCCCGGGTTTTCTGCCGACCACCACCATCTTCGGAGTGGTCGAAGAACGTCCCGACGACGCCGAACCCGACGCGGTCGGCATGATGCTCGCGGTCGGCAACGTGATCGACGACAGTTTCGTGGAGGCGGGCCGATTCCTCACCAATCCGCCTGCCCTGGTCATGCTGCATCCGCCGTCGCAGACCCGACCGTCGCTGCCGGAATGTGCCGACGTCGCGTCGGGATGCGTTCTGCTGCCCGGGCTGCCCGAGCTCGGACTCGAGCACCGGGCCGGCTGGGCCGAGGCGGAAGCGGACGGGACGGTTGTCACATTGCGCAACCAAGTCGGCATAGATCCCAACTCCGACCCCGACACCGCAGTACTCGCCATGTTGCTGGCCGCCTGACCTGCGGGTTGTGAATTAGGGTCCCCAAACTTTTTGTTTTGAGCCTCCTACCTGCGTAAATACGGCTCGGCAATCTGTTGCTCCGGCGAGTGAGGCCACACTAACCTAGCGTTCATGATTGCTGCCCTGTTGCTGAGCTTCGGCGTGATCTTCGTCGCCGAACTCGGCGACAAGTCGCAGCTGATGGCCATGACCTACGCCCTGCGCTATCGCTGGTGGGTGGTGTTGCTCGCCATCACCGTCGCCACCACGGCGGTGCATGCGGTGTCGGTCTTCTTCGGCCACTTCCTGGGCATGTCGATCCCCTCGGACGTCATGTCGATCTTCGCCGGCCTCGCGATGCTTGTCTTCGGGCTGTGGACTCTGCGCGGCGACCACCTCGACGACGACGAGGCGACCAAGGCCAACCGGGTCGGCAAATCGGTGTTCTTCGCCGTCATGTCGTCGTTCTTCCTCGCCGAACTCGGTGACAAGACGATGCTCGCGACGATCACGCTGTCCACCAACAACGACTGGCTCGGGGTGTGGATCGGTTCGACGGTCGGCATGGTCGCCGCCGATGCGCTCGCGATCGCGATCGGTGCGCTGCTCGGCAAGCATCTGCCGGAACGGACGATCGCACGCGCTGCCGCCGTCCTGTTCTTCGGTTTCGCGGCGTGGTTGTTGTGGGAGGGACTCTCCGAGGCCGGCGCGGTCACGGTGATCGCGACGCTCAGCGCCGTGGTGGTCCTGCTCGGCATCGGCGCGGTCTACCTCAGGCATCTGCGCCGCGCCCCGCAGCAGGCCTTTCCCACCGTCGACGATGATGCATCCGAGACCGGCGACGAAGAGTCCCGAACGATCGTTCGGTGATTTTCCGGGCCGGGGGCGAGTCCGCAGGCACGCTGTCTAGTGTGATCGGTGACACCGTCAGCTCGCCCGGCCATTCGGCGGCCGGTGCACCTCGAAAGGATCGCTCATGGACGTTGCCGGATCATCCGTACTGGTCACCGGTGCGGCATCGGGGCTCGGGGCGGCAACAGCCGCACGTTTCGCCGGTGCGGGTGCCCAGGTCTTCGGCCTCGACCTCCAGCCCGCCATCGACAAGGCGGAAGCAGTCACTGGCGTGACGCTGCTGGCCGCCGACGTCACCAGCGAAATCGACGTCCGGGCAGCGATCGACACCGTCACCGACACCGCTCCCCCACTGCGTGCCACGATCAACTGTGCAGGCGTCGGGTGGGCAGCACGCATCCTCGGCAAGGACGGCCCACACGATCTGAGCCTCTTCCAGAAGATCATCAACATCAATCTGGTCGGCACGTTCAACGTGATGCGCCTGGCCGCCGAACGAATGGCAGCCGAGCCGACCGTCGATCACGACGGTCAGCGCGGCGTGATCATCAACACGGCTTCCGTCGCAGCGTTCGAAGGGCAGATCGGCCAGATCGCCTATGCCGCCTCCAAGGGCGGTGTGCATGCGATGACCATTTCGGCGGCCCGCGACCTGGCCCGGGCCGGAGTCCGGGTGTGCACCATCGCCCCTGGCACCATCAAGACCCCCATGCTGGCGGGCGTGACGCCCGAATTCCAGCAGACGCTGGCCGAGGCGATACCGTTCCCGCGGCGGCTCGGCGACCCCGACGAGTACGCGCAGCTCGCCCAGATGATCGTCGAGCACAACTATCTCAACGGAGAGACGATCCGGATGGACGGCGCGATCAGGATGGCGCCGCGCTGATCGTCGCGTTCGGCCCGGGCCTCTACACCGACTGCGCGGCGACGGCCCTCGACAACCTCAACAGAGGTTCCGCGTCGGCGTCGATGTCCGTTGCGCCGGGCACGACCTCGCGCACCGCGCCCCGCGGACGCCCGGCGATCTCGTATTCCTCCACCGCAGCCCAGAGCATGTCGACCCGGGCGTCGTCGTCGACGACCTCGAAATCCTCGGTGAGGAACGGACTGAGCTGGGTGAGCGCATCGCGCGTCTCCACCACCCGGCGGTGGAACACCATCGACGCCGATGGCGAGCCGAAGGTCGGCAGCACCACCTCTGGGACCGGACCGGTCACCATCTCCCAGAGCGGGAGCAGGTCGTCGGCGGCGCGGCGATGCCGCCGGCCCACGGTGATCGAATGCCAGCGCGATCGCAGCATCGGGAAGCTGATGCCGATCAGGAAGGCGACCACGCCGATGATCGAACTGACGCGGCTCACGTCGAGCAGCCACGGCAGACGGACGACGTCGGCCGCCGAGCCGAGGACGAACGCGATCTGGAGCACCGTGCTGACGGACAAGAAGATCAGACCACCGAGCAGAAGCCCCAGCGATATCCGCAGGTAGCCGTCCGCGAGGACGATCACGCGGCCCACGCTGCGGACGCAGGCCACGAAACCGTAGGTGAGATATCCGCTGGCGATCAGCATGAACAGGGCGAACGCGACGTTGCGTACCGTCCACTCGGACACCTGCTCGGTGCGGAGGTCCGGGGGTATGACGAGCATCGTCACCTGCAGGCCGATCAGCGCCACCACCAGTGGGATGGCCTCGATGCCCGCCCGGCGTTCGCGGGTGGTCGACCGGCCTGGATAGAAGAAGACGACGATCAGGGCGGCCACGCCGAGCGCCAGCAACGCGTAGAAGATGACGCGGTCGGCGCCGGTGAACGTCAGCTCGTCGATCGCATCGGTGACGTCGTCGCCGGAGACCACGAAGGCCAAGGTCAGGGCCGCGATGGCGACGGTCATCGCAACCGCCTGAAGACCACCGCCCTCACGCCGGATCTGCTCGAGCCGCCAGCACAGCGCGGCGGCAAAGATCACTGCGGCCACCGTATTGACCACGCCGACGACGATCACGCCACAGCCATCCCTTGTGGCCGCCGAGGACGCGCTGGATTCCGCGGAGATGGGTGTCGTCGTGCGTCGAGCCGATGGTCAGACGTGCCTCGGCGGCCCAGTTGAGGATCATCGACGCCAGCATCTCGGCTTCCCATTCACGGTCATCCGCATAGCAGGTCCGGCTCAGCGCCTCCTCGGACTGCTGATCCGACGGTGTGGTCAACGCCGCGGCCGAGACAGTGCCGAGCATCTGGTGCCCGGCGATCAGGTGGCCGAACTCGTGCACGACGATCTGATCCTGATGCAGCTTGGACGTATTCGCCTGGTAGAAGAAGTAATCCGCGTCTTCGGCGGCCAGCCAGATCCCGTTGGGCACACCGGCCGGGAGGGGATGGGCGATCAATCGAATGGGGCGGCCACGTTGCGCGCCGAAGCGATCACACAGCTGGGTGACGTCGAGCGGGAGATCGAGATCGAGGCTCTTGAGCGTGTCACGGCACAACGCGCGCAGTGCACGTTGACTTCGCATGGATCAGTGGGCCCCGTGGAACAAGCAGGCTCAGTCGCCCGCGGGCGCGCCGACGACGCGCAGACGTGCTTCCTCGGTTGCGGCGTCAGAGATCCCCGCAGCGAGGATGTCCGGCGGATCCTTGGGCAGACCCTGCTGTTCGCGCAAGACCTTGATGAGCTCGTTGACGACGGTGACCGAGTCGCTCGACAGGCCGGCGAGACGGAAGGCCGCCAGCTGGACGTTGGTGTCGGCCTGCAGACGCATGAGGTCGATCTCGTCCCGCGTGCGCTGAGCCGCGCGGTCCTCGAGGAAGTAATGGACGTCCACTCCGAACGCGGCGGCGATGCCCTCGACGGTCCGGAACGACGGCGACTTGGCCTTACCCGACCGCAACTGGCTCAGGTAGGACTCACCGAGCCGGAATCCCCGTTCGGTCGACCGCGCCGCGATCGCCTTTGCGCTGTACGCACGCCCATTCGGTCCCGGAACCGTACGGAACAGCTCTTCGAGGCGGCGGGCGAACAGACCTGGATCCAGCGCTTCTTGCGGTGGTGCGGATTGTGGTGCGGAGCCGATCTTCTCGACGTTCATTCGACGGTCGCCCCCTACTGACACATCGGCCATACGTGAAGTCATTCTTCTCCCCGGCAAATTCAAAGCTTGAACTTGCAAACATTTAAGACCGGCGTGCATCGTAAATGCAACGCCCGTTACGATCCGAACGTACCTGAACGCAACCACCCATGCGTATCACCTGTGCCGATGCTGTAACGAATGCCTAGTGTGGCATTGTTCACACTCGATAGTGAATAACCTGTGGTGGCGCAAATCAGAGCTTACCGGAAGGTGAACTCTGGGCGACGATCAAACCATCATCGTTGCAGTACACGCGAGCGAACCGGGGGGTCCGATGAAGCACCGTGCCACGCGGCGGTCGACACCGCGCCGACGTTTCGGCGCTCTTGCTGCTCTGATCGCTCTGATCGTCGCGGCCGTGCTCGGGGTCGGCGCCGGGGTCGCGTTCTCCGCCCCTGATTCGTCGTCGGGCTCTGGCAGTGGTTCGGACAGCGGTTCACACAGCGGTTCGGGTTCCGGCGACGAATCGAACGGCAACGCATCGAACGGCAACGGATCGAACGGCAACGGACCGAACGGCGACGGACCCGGAAGCGAGGATCAATCCGGAAGTGGCGGATCCAGCGGCGAGCACGGTCATGACTGGGGCGGCGGCCTGCACCCGCCGACCGGACCGGGCGAGACGACAGACGATCCTGAACCGACCGATCCGGAACCGACCACAGCGGATCCGACCACCGCCGACCCGACACCAGCGGACCCGACACCAGCGGACCCGACCCAGCCCTCGGCCGGCGACAGCGACGACGCACCTGCCGTCGACCTCCCCCCGCTTCGGCCGCCGACTCCGCAGACCGGCGGAACCATGCCCGGCAGTTCGACCGACGAAGACGAGGGCGACAGCGCGGACGACGCCCCGGCCGCCGGGCCAGGACCGGGCCGCCCCCAGCCTCAGGGGGACCCTGAGGTCCCCAGCTTGCCGACGGCCGATGCAGTCGCCCCGACCCCCGCAGGCCCGAAGGCCGCGCGGCCCACTGCTGCGGCGCCTGCCGCTCCCCGTCCGGCGCCCGTCCCCCGGTCGTCAGCTCCGGAAAAGGGCTCCGACACACCGGCTCTCGTCGCTCAGCCCGCCTCTGCCCAACCCACCGCCGCACCGCCCACCGACGACACCGTGCTGACGAAAGCCCGGCGGATCGTTCTCGGTCTCGCGCCCGGGGCACTGTTGCTGCTCGGCGCGATCGCATTGCTCGGCAGCGGCTCGTTCCTCGAGGCGTTCCGCGCAACGCGGTCCTGACCGTCACCCGAGAGGGCGACCGGGCTCAGCGGTTCCGAAACTCCATGACCGCATCCTCGTGCGGGACTTCGTCTTTCGCCGCACCGTCGATCCATTCCCGCAACACCTTGGTGGCACGGACGTCGTCTTCGTTGTATTCCAGAAGCCGTTGTCGCTGTTCGGGATCAGGTGTCGTGCCGCCCAGACCGACGGCGTCGCGGTACCAGTCCATCGACGCCTCGCCACTCGCCTCGGCGTCGCGCCATGCGAACCCCGCCACCGGGGCCACGCGTTTGAGTCCCTTCCCGTTGGGACAGATGAAATTGCGCCCGACCGCTTCATAGATGTCCACCCACTCGTCGGAGGCGATGAACTCCTCCACGTCGGCGCGTGGCGGCACACCGTCGTCACCGGCGAACCGCTGCGCCGAACCCAGCAACCACCGGTTCTCCGCCTGTTGTGAATAGCAATATGCGGCAAACGTTTTGCCGGCAGCGCGGGCTGCATCGCGTTCGGCGTTCAGCCACGCCCAGAACTCCGCGAACGACCTGCCCTCGTCGCGTGTGGGAAGCGGGTCCCACGTGACGAACGCCCGATATCGGACCGGTCGCGCGGGGTCGGTGTTGTCGGTCAGCAGCGTGCCCCAGAGATAGGCGCCGTGTTCTCCGTAACTCTCCATGTCCACGTCGACCTCCACGTCGGCGCGTTCGACCTGCGGCTCTTCCAGGCGGCGGATCAGCGGGATGTCGCTCAGCCAGGCGATCGCGTTCAGCACCGCGTCGTCGAATCGGATGTTGCCCGGCCACTCCGGCGGTGGATCGCCCTGGTAGCGGGCGAGTTGGTCGATGGTCGTGATCCCGATCTCCCCGAGCGCGGTGCTCTGATTGCCGCCGACCACGAGGCTCACATCGCGCCGCTCCTCGAGCTCGGGCCCACACCGCGACCACCACGGACAGCTCCGGCATTCACCGATGCGTCGCGGTGTGGTGGGGATGGTCTGTCGGGCGATCGCCATCCGGCGCTCGAACGACTCGGCGTAATCCTCGAGCAGCCCGGCCATCTCGTACACGACGATGCAGTCGGCGTCGATGCCGATGACACCGCCCTTGAGGTCCGCCGGATCGGTGGAGGGGGTCAGCCCGAGATCGATCATCATCGCGGTCAACTGGGCGAGTCGTAGCTGGTCCCGGCGCTGGTTGCGTCCGTTGCGGGAGGCGTCGGGCCTCGGCGCCCACGTCCAGACGGGACTCGTCAGCGTCGACCCACCGTTGCCGCCACTCGCCCGACGTTCGGGTTTGACGTCGTAGCTCACGCGATGGTTCACGACGATCACCGGCACATAGCCCGAGCCGTCGCGGATGAGCAACTCCGCATGGCCCCGCCTGCCGCGGGTGAGATCGGTCGGCAGGGTGGCGTTCCAGATCCAGGCTGCCTCGGCCTCACACGCGGCGATGGTGGCCTCGACGCGGGCCGCGTGATCGAGCGTCGGGTCGACCATCACCACCGTGCCCGGCGGTTGGTCGCTGTGCAGTCCGCGCACCATCTCACGCACACCGGCACGGTGCTCTGCGGCGGCGTCCTTGCGCCGCTGCGCCTCGGGCGTATCGGGCCGCGCACGCACCAGGTCGGGGTGCGCCTGGTCGAGTGCGAGGCGATGCTCACAGCCGGCGAGGTCGCGTGGGTGCAACACCACTGCCGTTGCCGCCACTCGCCCATCCTTTCCGACATCGGTCCGCAGCGCGCCGTCATGCGACGACGCTTCACGCGGGACCGCCCATGTCGACCCTATGTAATGCTTGTACCGATGCACGCACTCCCGCTCGGTTTCTGAGCCGGGTGTGATCTCAAGCTCCGGGACACCGCACAGGAGGTAGGTTCCTCAGATGGGATTGTTCTCGTCGGATGGCAAGACTCGCGCCCAGCGCAAGGCCGAGGCGAAGGCGCTGAAGACCAAGGCGAAGTTGGAGGCAAAGCTCGAGGCGAAGAGCGCGCGGAAGAAGGAGAAGGCGCGCCGCCGTCACGACCGAAAGCTCCGCGCCAAAGAGCTCAAGCAAGAGCGCAAGACCACCAAGTCGGCCGGCAAGGTCCAGGCGAAGGTCGCGAAAGCCGATGCCAAGGCCACCGAGGCCAAGGCGAAGGCCGCGGCCGACGCGCAGGCGTTCAGTCCGGCGAGTGTCCGGCGTTATCTGACCGTGGTGCGGCTGGTCTCACCGATCGTGGTGCCGATCGCCTACCGCGCGGCAGTCGCGGCGCGCGGGCAGGTCACCGCATTGCAGGCGAGTCGCGCCGGCGTGTCGCCGGACGTGCTGCGTCAGTTCTCCGGTCACGGGGCGACGCTGTCGGCACGGATCAGCACCACCCGGGCCTCGCTGGAGAAAGTCGCCACCAAGGACACCTCCGACGAGGGCTCGGCGTTCGTGTCCGCGATGACCGCCCGTCTCGACAATCTCGCGATCGCCGTCGACGCCGCGGAATCCATGCCGGCTGCTCAGCGGCGGACCGCACACCAATCGATCGAGTCGGAGCTCGCAGCGATCGACGCCGACATCTTGGCGCGGCTGGGCGTGCGCGCCTGATCTCCACGTCTGATCTTCCATCGTGAGGTGGACGCCCGTGACGACGTCATAAACTGGGCCCCACCGCCGCACCGATTCACCGCGCAAGGGAGCGTGAGCACATGACCGAACCCGGCCCCAACAACACTCCTCAGGATTCGCCGTCCGACGACTCGGCGTCCGACGTGAACGGGACGCCGGGTTCGGGTGCCCAACCCGGCAAGCAAGCGGGCGAGGGCGCTGCGGTTTCGGGGCAGCCCGCCGAGAAGACTCCACCGAGGAAGGCGCCCGCCAAGAAGCCGGCGGCGAAGAAGACTCCGGCAAAGAAGGCGCCCGCCAAGAAGCCGGTGGCGAAGAAGGCCCCCGCCGAGAAGCCGGCCGTCGAGGAGGCGCCGCGCGCCGACACACCGACCGAACCGTCGCCGCCTGCCGACACCCCGTCTCCGAAGCCCGACGTCGCCGCGCCGAGGCCGGCCACCGCGAAGTCAGCCTCCGCCAAGTCAGCCTCGGCCAAGCCGCCGGTCAAGAAGAAGGCGCCGACCGGACCGTCGGGACCGGCATCGACAGCACCGTCGGCCCCGTCGTCGCGTCCGTCACCGGCCGTTGTCGACGCCGTCGCCGAATCCGACGCGCAGCGAGCCACATTCGCTCAACTCCGTGCCGGTGCGCCCACTGAATTGCCATCCGCGAACCGGACTGTCCCGATCGTGGCGGCGGCATCGTTCGCCGCCGTCGTGGCGGTGCTCATCGCGATTCTCCGCCGTCGCCGCGGTTAGGCCGTCCCGGCCGCCACCCGGTCGAGGATCGCGGACGCGACCTCGGCCGGCCGATTCTCCGGCAACCAGTGGTCGGCGCCGTTGATCACCCGGAATTCATAGGGAGCATCCACCCAGCCGGCGGTCATCTCCGCGCCTGTGCGGCCGAGCGCGAAATCGCCGTCGCTCCACAGGTATGTGGTCGGGACGACGATCTTCGGAAACCGTCGGTCCTTGCGCGTCCAGAAGGGCATTCCGCGATACCAGTTCAACGCCCCGGTCAACGCCCCCGACGCGACGATGTCGTCGTAGAGACGCCCGGCGAACGGTTCCGGCAACCCGATGCGCTTCCCGCCACCTGACGAGGGCCGAAGCATCCTGGACAGCAACAGTTCCGGGATCTTCGGCAGATTGAAGAACGCCATGTACCAGGACCGCAGAAGCTGTCCGCGCGGCATCGCTCGTACGAAGGCGGCGGGGTGCGGCACCGACAACGCCGTGAGCGTGCGGATCCGATCGGGATGTTCACCCGCCACCGTCCAGGCCGCCGCGGCGCCCCAGTCATGTCCGACGAGATGCACCTGATCCACCCCCAGCGCATCGATCAGTGTCACCACATCGCCGACCAGTTCGCCCATACGGTAGTCACGGCGAGCGGGCGGCCGTGCTCGCGGGGAGTAGCCACGCTGATCCGGGGCGATCGTCCGAAACCCGTTGTCGTGCAACATCGGTGTGACCAAGTCCCAGGCAGTCGCGCGCTGCGGGAAACCATGGAGCAAGACGATCGGCGTGCCGTCGATCGGTCCGCTGTCGATCACGTCGAACACGTAGGGGCCGTTGGCGAACTCGGTGAGTCGGTCTGTCATCGTTGGCATCCTTCCCGGCGGATGACCCCGACAGTACCTTGCCTGCGCCACCCGACAGCGCGGGAAGCCGCCCACCCCTGCAGGGTGAGCGGCTCTCCTCGCGGCCCGTATCAGTAGAGGTTCGCGGTCAGTTGATGTTCGCGGTCAGTTGAGCTTGTACACCGTGGTGCCGCCGACCGTGGTCGCGGTGTAGTTCTGCGCGACCCACGTGCTGATCTCGGAGTTGCCACCGGGGCCACCCTGGCCGCCGCCGATGTAGTAACCGATCTTTCCTGCCTTCACGTAGTCGATGAACTGCTGAAGCGTCGGAGCGGGATCACCGCTCCATCCACCGATCGCCATCACCGCTGTACCCGTGGCGATTTCGATACCGGAGGCAGACTGCGAACCGTTGGTGGCCGCCGACCACGTCGCGCCCGAGGACTTCAGCAAGGAGACGAGTTCGGTGTTCGACGAGACGTCGCCGCCCATGCCGCCACCCATGCCCGCACGACCGGACCGGCCCTGACCCTGGCCCTTGCCGCCGGCGGCCGTTGGCCCGTTCTGCGTCTGACCGTTCTGCGTCTGACCGTTCTGAGTCTGCCCGTTCTGAGCCTGCCCGTTCATCGACGGGGGTGTACCGCCGCCGGGACCGCCCATGCCGCCACTCTCCATGGCGGTGTTGACCGCGGTGGGGATGGAACCGTTGTGTGCGGTCGCGGCTGTCGCGATCGCGAACCCGACGCTACCGCCGGCTCCGGCGAGGGCACCGATGATCACGGCGCCCGCCACGGCCTTTCGCCAGGCCATCACGCTGCCCACCAGCAGCGCCGCCACACTGATCGCCGCCAGCGCACCGATCAGCCACCGGCACCACACCGGCCCGAAGTCGTTGCGGTTCAGCAGGACTATCGACCACCAGCCGGCAAGACCGATCATCGCTGCCAGCGCGATGCGGCCGTCCCAGTGATCCCTTCGCCGCCAGGCGAACACACCACCCATGCCGACCATCGCACCGATCGCGGGTGCCAGAGCCACTGTGTAGTAGGGGTGAATCGTGCCGCTCATGAAGCTGAAGATCAGTCCGGTGATGACGAGCCAGCCTCCCCAGGCCACCACGGCGCCTCCCTCGACACGGCTGATCCCGTCGGTGAAGCGGAAGATCGGGAAGCTACGCAGCCCGAGGTAGATCGCGAACCCGAGCGCGAGCAGGGCCACCGGCAGCAACCATGAGATCTCGTTGCCCATCTCCGAGCTGAACAGTCGGTTGAGGCCCGTGGAACCGCCGAACGAACCGCCGGCCTGGCCTCCACCGGGTCCCCCGCCACCGCCGGCACCTCCGCCTCCGCTGATGCGGCCGACCCCGTTGTAGCCCCACACCAGGTCCATGAAGGTGTTGTCTGTTGAGCCACCGATGTACGGGCGCGCCGAGGCCGGCACGAGAATGGTGGCCACCACGAACCATCCCGCCGACACGATGAGCGCGACGGTTGCACCGATCAAGTGGCCGATCCGCTTGAGCCAACCGTTGTCGGCGAACATCAGGTACGCCAGCCCGAACGCGGGCAACACCAGCAGGCCCTGCAGCATCTTGGTGAGGAACGCGAAGCCCAGTGCCACTCCGACCAGCGCGAGCCAGCGGCCCGAATTGGTCGCGATGGCGCGGGTCAACGCGTAACCCGCAGCCACCATCAGCAGGACGAGCAGTGCGTCGGGGTTGTTGAACCGGAACATGAGCGCCGCGGCCGGGGTGAACGCGAGCACGGCGCCCGCGATGAGACCTGCGGCGGTGCCGTGGCGCGGGTCGGCGAAGGTTCGCCGCATCGCGCAGTAGAGCAGCGCGACCGCGGCCACACCCATCAGTGCCTGCGGAACCAGTACCGCCCAGCTGTTCATCCCGAACACCCGTACCGACAGCCCGGTCACCCATAGCGACGCCGGCGGCTTGTCCACCGTGATGAAGTTCGCCGAGTCGAGGGATCCGAAGAACCATGCCGTCCAGCTCTGCGAGCCCGCCTGAGCCGCCGCCGCGTAGAAGGTGTTGGCATATCCGCTGGCTGCCAGGTTCCAGAAGTAGAGCACCGCCGTGGTCACCAGAAGCCCGGTGAGTGCGAGCGGACTCCAGCGCACGGCGTGTTTGTGCGTCGGCATCTCGCCGGCCTGGCGGCCGTGGCGGCCGGTCGGGGGTGGCGGTTCGCCGGGCGGCGTGGCGCCCGGGCGGGCCAGCACTGTGGTCATGGGTCCTCCTGTGTCGGATGTGTTGATCCCACAGTGGGGCCCGGGACTCTCTCCAGGCTGGACGGTGACTGGGAGAACCCTGTGAGGGTCGGCCAGCCGTCGCGGTCTGTCACGTCAGTCACAGAAATGACCGCATGCACCATCGTTGCTCGCCATTCCGACGTTTTCGGCCGATGCTGGGAGAAGGTCCCGTTTCAGAACATCGCATGGGAGGACGACGTTGCGGTACGCGCTCGGCTCGATCAGCAGTCGGATGCCGTGGTCGTCCAACCCGCTCCTACGGCGTGGCGACCGGGTGGTCGGCGTCGCGGGTCTCGTGGCCGCGGTGCTCGCCGTCCTCGCGCTCCCACTCGCCGTGCTGGCTGCCAGTGCGACGTACGACCAGGTGGCCGCGCGTGCCGAATCGACCACATCGGTGTCCGCACAGGTGGTGGATGTCCTGCCCGCCGAGCCCACCGCCTTGAACACCGGCGCCACCGTCAAGTGGATGGACCATGGCGTGGCCCGCACCGACACCGCGTCCGTCCCGTCGACGACGAGGCCAGGGACGACGACGATCGTCTGGACGGATGCCTCCGGCAACGTGGTGCCCCAGCCGCCGGACCGGCTGGGACGAATCGTCGGCGCGGGTGCGGTCGCGGTGTTCGGATGGCTCACGGTCGCCGCGGTCATGCTGGCCTCCGTGCGCATGCTCAGCCTGCGAGTCGCTCGTCGCCATACCGATCGCTGGGACCTCGAGTGGCGACTCGCAAGCGCTGCGGACGGCTGGGCGTCCCGCTGAACTGCGCCGCCCCCTCCCCGAGTCTGTAGCAATAGACCGCGAATACCGCGATCTATTGCTACGAAACCGGCGTTGCTACCGCCCGGGAAGGTACTTCAGAGCGCGGACGGCGTACGGCGTCACCGCCCGGTAGACGCCCTGCGGGATGCCGGGCGCGCGGTCTATGCCGATGAAACGCTGCTCGGCCACGGTCTGCGGCTCGGTGTACTTGAGCAGCCCCTCCTCGCCGTGTCGACGGCCCACACCCGAGATCCCCATGCCTCCCATGGGCGCGGCGGTCGAGGCCCAGGCCGCGGCGTAGCCCTCGTTGATGTTCACCGTGCCGGCGCGCAACCGGTCGGCGATCTCGTTGGCCTCGGCGCTGCTCCCCGCGAAGACGCTGGCGTTGAGGCCGTACGCGGTGTCGTTTGCCGACTTGATCGCCTCGTCGGTGGAATCGACCGGGTAGATCGACACGACGGGCCCGAACGTCTCGTCGGCGTAGCAGGTCATCCCATCGGTGACGTCGGTGAGCACCGTGGGCTCGAAGAAGAACGGGCCCAGATCCGCTCGGCGACGACCTCCCGCGAGTACCTTCGCTCCCTTCGAGACGGCGTCCTGCACATGGGCTTCGGCCGTGTCGATCTGCGCGGCGGAGGCGAGGGAGCCCATGTCGGCGACGAAATCGTAGGTGGCATCCAGCTTCATCGCGGCGACATGTGCGGCGAACTTCTCGGTGAACTCCTCGGCGATCGCCTTGTCCACGTAGAGCCGTTCGATGGAGATGCAGAGCTGACCCGAGTTGGAGAAGCACGCGCGCGCAGCGCCCTCGACCGCCCGGTCGATGTTGGCCTTGGCGGTGACGATCATCGGGTTCTTGCCGCCGAGTTCCGCGGAGAAGCCGATGAGCCGTCTTCCGGCCTGCTCGGCGAGGGTGGCGCCGGTCGCCGAGGACCCGGTGAACATCACGTAGTCGGTGGTGGCCACAATCGCCTGCCCGACAACACTTCCCGGCCCCGGGACCACAGCGAACAGCTCCCGTGGCAGGCCTGCCTCGTACAGCAGTTCTGCGAGTGCCAATGCGCAATAAGGGGTTTGGCTGTCGGGCTTGATCACCACACCGTTGCCGGCCAGCAAGGCGGCCACCGCATCCGATACCGCCAGGGTGAGCGGATAGTTCCACGGGCTGATCACACCGACAACGCCCTTGGGCTGGTAGCGAACCCGGACGCTCGTCGCGCCGGGCAGCATGCCCTTCACCTTGTGATCGGCGAGGGTCTTGGGGCCCGTCGTCGCGTAGTACCGAGCGGTGAGCGCGACGTCGATGACCTCTTCCTGTGCATAGATCCGCGCCTTGCCGGTCTCCGCTTGTGCGATGTCCATGAGCTCGGCTGCATGGGAGTGGACGAGTTCGGAGAACGCGGCCAGCACCTCGGCCCGCTGCTCGGCGCTGCGCTGAGCCCAGCCCTCCTGCGCGGCGCGCGCTCGAGCGACCGCCGTCTCCAGATCCTCCGCGGTACCGACCGGGATGGTCGTCATCTCCACACCACTGAACGCCTCGAGGACCGGGCGGGTGGGTCGCGCTGCCGCGTCGTCGATGGCCACCAGCGCGGCCAGCCGACGGAAGTATTCGGGTGTGGGCTTCGGCATGGTCGGTTCCTCAGCTCTCGGTGTCGGCGGTGTCGGTGTCGGCGGTGTCGGTGTCGGCCGCCTCGGTGTCGGTGTCGGCCGCCTCGGTGTCGGCCGTGGCGACCGCTTCGTCGTCGGTCTGCGCGCCCGCGACGATGACGATGCCGTCGTCGTCGGAGTAGACGATGTCGCCTGCGTTGAATGTCTCGCCACCGATTGTCAGCGGGATGTCGCGATCACCGACGCCGGTCTTGGTGGACTTGCGCGGGTTGGTTCCCAGTGCCTTGACACCGATCTCCATCTCGCCGATCGCCTTGGCGTCGCGGATGGCGCCGTTGACGATGATCCCGGCCCAGCCGTTGGATCGTCCGAGTTCGGCGATGATGTCTCCGACCAGTGCCGTGTGCACCGACTCTGCACCGTCGACGACGAGCACGCCGTCGGGGTTGGGCTCGGAGAGGATCGATTTGAGCAGCGCGTTGTCCTGGAAGCACTTGACCGTGGTCACCCGGCCCACGAATTCACGGCGTCCGCCGTACTGGGTGAACTGGGTGTCGCAGCTCCGGACGAGGTCGCCGATCTCATCGACGAGGTCGGCGGTCGGGGTGAAGGTCAGGTCGCTCATGGCCAATAGTTTAGGTGTTACCAGGTGCAACACCTATAGGTGGTGGTGCGATGCCTCGTCAGCGAACACGTGGCCCGCATAGGGTGGGCGGTGCCCGGTTCGCCACCGCACCCACAAAGGCTGCAGGAGATCCCGATGTCGAACGATGATCCCACTGGTCCCGACGATATCGGTGTCGTCGAGATCGCCGGCGCTGCCGCTCGCTTCGCCCGTGGCCTGGTACGACCGCGACCGGTGGACCGACGCCTGCTCGCCTCGATCGAGGATCGCGGGCTGCCGGCAGGCGACGTGACGGTCACGGTTCGGGCGCTGCCACAGGTGGTCCGGCGCGTACCGGCGGTCGGTGTCGTGGAAGGTGCGGGTCTCGGGTTGCTGCCCAACGCGATGACGACCTATGTGGTCGAGCATCCCGATGCCACCTTCCTGGTCGACCCCGGCTATTGCCGTGACGCACCGTCGCGGGCCATCGCCGAACTCCCATGGCTGGCCCGTCTGCTGGTGACCCCGCCTGCCGACACGATCAGCTCCGCGGACGGGCTCCTGGCACACCCGCCGACGCGCCCACCGGATTTCGCGCTGCCGACGCACGCGCACTGGGATCACGTCTGCGGACTGCTCGATCTGCCCGATCTCCCCGTCCGGCTGCGCACCACCGAACGACAGTGGGCTCTCGACGGCGCGCACGCACCTGCGGGCGGCGTGCGCTCGTCGTTGAGCGACGGCCGTCCGATCATCGATTACGACCTCGACGGCCCGCCGGTCGCGACGTTCACCGCGAGCCATGACCTCTTCGGTGACGGCTCCGTGATCGTCGTCGACCTCGCCGGGCACACTCCGGGCAGCGTCGGCGTGCTGGCCCGGACGACCACACGCTGGGTGCTGTTGGCCGGAGACGCCGCATGGCACACCGAACAGGTCCAACGGGTACGCCAGAAGCCTGCGATTCCCGGCGAGTTCGCAGACGAGGATCGCGATGCAGCGTTCGCCACCCTGCACCGGCTACACCTCGCCCGTCACCGGGTGCATGTGGTGCCCACTCACGACGCCGATGCCTCGGGTCATCTCTGCGACGGCCGGTTCTCGCAGACCAGATCCGTCGACGACTTCAGATACGGCGGACTCGAGTAGGGCTGCACGATGGCCGACACCCACTTCTTGGCCATCGGCGACCACACCGGATCCTTCCGGACGCCCATCGCGAAGCAACCGCCCCGACGCACCAACAGATCCAGACCGGTATCGGACCGGAGCCATGCACCGACGCCGGCGAACGGGAGATGTGAGTCGGCAAACGGCGGCACCAGCCCGGATGCATTGATCGCCCTGGTCTGAGCGGCGTTGAACAGCGTGTTGTACTCCATCCAGACGCCGGCCTGTGGCCAGTATCTGTTCCGATAGATCGCCGGAAACGAGTCCCAACTACCTCCGGCCTGGACCCGCATTCCCGAGAGCACAGCGCCCGCCTCGCCCGGTCGCGCGGCCGGCGAGGCAGATGCAACCGAACCCAATCCCGCCACCAACCCGGCTGCCACGAGGAACGTCACCAACAGTCGAACCACTGATCTCATGAGCGTGTCCTCTCGCGCGCACATCCGGCGACCTCCGTTGGTGGCGGAGATCTGCCCGCATGGCCGTCCGACAGTTCAGCTCAACAAACACTATTTGAGATCGCGGACACAATGCCGATTGTGCCAGGCCTCGCCTGTTTGCGCAGGCTCATCGCGCGGACCCCTACGGGTCTCAGCTCTCCTGCGGCTTGGCCAGCGGAAACGCCAACGACTCCCGGATCGACTGCCCGGTGATCAGCATGACGACACGGTCTACGCCGACCCCGAGCCCACCGGTGGGCGGCATAGCGTATTCGAGGGCCTGCAAGAAATCCTCGTCGAGTTCCATCGCCTCGGGATCGCCCCCGGCAGCCAGGATCGATTGATCGGTCAGCCGCTTGCGCTGTTCGACGGGATCGGTGAGTTCGGTATAGGCCGTGCCGAGTTCGACGCCCCACGCCACGAGGTCCCAGCGTTCGGCCACCCCGGCCACCCTTCGGTGCGCGCGCGTCAACGGTGACGTCGACGTCGGGAAGTCGGTGTAGAAGGTCGGGAACGTGGTCCGGTCCTCACCGAGATGCTCGTACAGTTCCAGCACGACCTGGCCCGCGTCCCAGTCCGGCCGGTGGGCGATGTCGAGCCGGTCGCAGATCGCGCGGAGGGCCTCCACCGGTGTCTCCGGGGTCACCTCTTCGCCCGCCCCTTCGGAGACCACCTGGTGCACGGTCTTGACCGGCCACGGGCCCGAGATGTCCACGCGCTCTTCGTTCCCGTCGGCGTCGGTCCGCACGATCACGGGTTCGCCGTAGGCGGCGGTGGCCGCGTGCTGGATCATCTCACGGGTGAGATCGAGCATCTGCAGGTAATCACTGTGCGCCGCATATGCTTCCAGACTGGTGAACTCGGGTTGTGGCTGAAGTCGACGCCCTCGTTGCGGAAATTGCGGCCGATCTCGAACACCTTCTCGACCCCGCCGACGCAGAGCCGCTTGAGGTAGAGCTCGGGCGCGATCCGCAGATAGAGGTCGAGATCGTAGGCGTTGATGTGGGTCTGGAACGGGGTGGCGTTCGCCCCGCCGTGGATCTGTTGCAGGATCGGGGTCTCCACCTCCAGGAAGCCGCGTTCGGCGAGGAAGTCCCGCAACGACTTGACCACCACGCTGCGCGTCGCGAGCAGTTCGCGGCTCTTCGGGTTGATCGCCAGGTCGACGTAGCGCTGACGGACCCGGGCCTCCGGGTCGGTCAGGCCGCTCCACTTGTCCGGCAGCGGCCGCAGACACTTGCCGTTGAATCGCCAGGCGTCGATGAGGATCGACAGTTCGCCCGAGCGGCTTGCTCCCACCACGCCACGCGCCTCGATCAGATCACCGAGATCGACGTCACCACCGAAATCCGGCGTCCCGGGGATCAACCGTGACTCTTCCACCAGGACCTGCACCTGACCCGACCAGTCATGGACGTCGGCGAAGACCACCTTGCCGAAGTCGCGAAGCCGGGTGACCCGGCCCGCGATGGTCACCACGGCGCCGGCCGGCTCGGCGACCGCCTCCGCGATCGTGTGGGTCGGTGCGTCGGCCGGTGGATACGGGTCGAAACCCTCCTCGACCAGCCGTTCCATCTTGGCGAGGCGCACCCGGACCTGCTCGGGCCGATGCACATCCACCTGGGTGGCGTCGGCTTCTGCCTCGAACGTCGCGATCAGTCCGTCGACGTCCACGCCTGCCGGGATCGACGACGCACCCTCGATGTAATGTCGCGCGCGGCCGATCCGTGGCAACCGGACGAAGCCCTCGGTCACGATGGCCGCGAGACCCACCCTCGGCATCACCCGCGCATCTTCGAAGCACAGATAGCGCGGCTGCCAGTCGGGCCGGTACTTCGCGTTCGACTTGTAGAGGGACTCCATCTGGAAGAACCTCGATCCGAACATCAGCACCGAGTAGGTCGCCCGCATCACCGGGCCGGCCCCGATCTCGGCGCCGTGTTCGAAGAACGCGCGGAAGGTGGCGAAATTCAGCGAGATCTTGGTGATGCCGTACTGCTCGGAATTCTTGGCCAGCTCGGTCACCATCGTCTCGACGATGCCGTTCACCGAGCCCCGGTCCCGGCGCATGAGGTCGAGCGAGACACCCGTCCGACCCCATGGGACGAACGACAGCATGCCGACGACTTTCTCCCCGGGGTCCCCGGCGTTCTCGACGGCCTCGACGAGGAGGCAGTTGCCATCGGACGGGTCGCCGATACGGCCCAGCGCCATCGCGAATCCGCGCTCCTCGTCCGTGTCGCGCCAGGCATCTGCGCGCGCCACCACCTGAGCCATCTCGGCAGGATTCGCCGCGATCTCCTCGTGACGCCGGATGCGGACCGTGATCCCGGCTCGCTTGGTGCGCGTGACGGCCTGCCTGACACCCTTCATCGCGGGTCCGTTGATGCTGTAGTCACGTGTGGGGAGAATTGCCTCGTCCCCGATCGAGAACGAGCCGAAACCGGCCGCATCGTAGGCGGCGGCGCCACGCACGCTCGAACCCATCGCCGCGGGATGCCAGCCATACCGATCGCAGAGGGTCAGGAATTCGGCGACCGCGTCATCCCAGGATTCCGGATCGCCGATGGGATCGCCACCGGCCAGGCCCACCCCCAATTCGACGCGATAGGTGATGGCCGCACGCCCGTCCGGCGCGAAGACCACCGCTTTGTCACGACGCGTGGCGAAATACGCGAGCGAGTCGTCGTCGTTGAAGCGCGTGATGAGTGCACGGATGAGCTTCTCGTCGTCGGCTGTGATCAGAGATTTGAGCCGCACCGATCGGAACAGCACGATCGCCGCCGCGATCAGCGCCAATGCACCGAACAGGCCGAGCAATCCGTTGATCGGCGGGTAGCTGTGCCGGCCGTCGAAGGTCGCCTCCTGGTCGATCGACCCGAACGCGACCACCCGGTTGACGGCGTACGGCAGACGGTCGGCACGGGTGAGGGTGTGCGGGAACAACCACACCAGTCCCCAGCCCAGCAGGCTGCCGATGACGAGACCGCCGAGCAGGACCCCGACAGCCCTCAGCACCGCGCCGCGCCGGACACGCGTGTGGAACTGTTTGTAGGTGGCGATCAGGAAGGTCAACGCGGCCACATCGACGACGATGCCGATCCATAGGTTGATGCGGTCGTTGTCGGTCACGGCGAGGTCGTCGGCGAGCGACGGGATCAGGTAGAGCGCGTTGCCCAGGGTGTACAGCACGAGGAAGACCACGCAGATCCACCACGCGATGCGCTTGCGCATCGACAGCGCGAAGGCGACCAGGGCGAGCACAAAGGCCCACGCGAAGCTTGTGTCGGGCAGGGTGATGACGAAGGTGTCCACGTAGTCGCGCGGCACATGGACGAGGTGCCGGAACCACGGGAATACGCTGGACAGCAGCGCGATCGTCGCGAGCACGCCGACGACGGTCCCGGCGATCCTTGGCGCATGTCGCCCGAATCCGATTGGCGTACGGATGCGCTCGATCAGTTCACGCGATCGCCGTTCGGCCGGCGTATGCGCTCGCGGCGCGGAATCGATCGTCTCGTCCTCAGAGGTCCCTTCGGCAGCGAGATCTGAGCGCGGCGCTTCCAACGTCATGGATAAACGTTAGCCGTTCGGACTCGCTCGACACGGCATCGTTCGGCAAGATGGTTGCGGTGTATGACGTACCCATCCGCGACGGCTCGATCCGCCTCGGTCAGTTCCTGAAGCTGGCCAACCTCATCGACTCCGGCGCCGAGGCCAAAGGTGTCATCGCCGACGGAATGGTCTCGGTCAACGGAGAGGTGGAAGACCGCCGGGGCCGGCAACTCGAGCCAGGCGACGTGGTGGAGATCGGCGGTCAGTCCGCGCGGGTCACCGCCGAGTGATCAGCGGCCGCCGTGATCCGCGCGGTGGTGCTCACAGATGAAGGCGTCGGAGTTCTGCCTGCGTGACAAGACGTTCGGCTTCGGCCGGAAAGGCGCGAGTGGTGGTGCCGCGCGCTCGGCGGAATCTGCCACCGGTGATGGAGCTCAGCATCGAGCTTCGACGTGGGCTGGAGGATGTATCAGCCAACCTCATGACCAATCACTTCCCTGGTTCGCTACAACGGACTCGATCTTCGACTTACTGTAATCGGTCGGACGGCCGCACCCAAGTCATTTGGTCCTTCGGAGAACGTATTCTCCGCCACACCAGAACTTCGATTCGCCGGGACCGCCCGCCGACATGTCAACTATCCGGTACATCGATGATCCCACGGAGTCTGTTACATCCCTGGTCGCGACGGCCGCCGGAGCCACGCAGATTCAGGCCAGGCCGGCCAGGAAGTCGTGGGCCCACTGCGCAGCGGTCACGCCCGGGCGAACCTGGAAGGTTGCGTAGTTGCCGTGCGCACCCGACTTCAGGAATCTGTTGAACATCGTGATCTGCTCGCGAGCGCGGGCATTTCCCAATTCCTCGACGATCTTCCCCGGTCCACCGAGGGTGAGCAGCTCGGCGACGATGGCTCCCGCCTCCGCCTGGTATTGGCTGATCTGGCTCGGGGTCGGGTCGCTGGTCTCCGCCAGGTAGCCCACGATCCTCGTGATGAAGTAGTCGCGAGGAACGTTGCAGTACAGGTCGAGTGGCTCACAGATCGTGAAAGCCCTGGGCTTCACCCATCCCATGCCATCCAGACGAGGTCCGCCGCTGCCTTCACCGGACAGCGGCGGCCCGATCAGGTTGTCCCGCCGCGATCGACGCGGATCCGAGATCAGCACCACCCCGGCCACCTGGCCGGGCCGGATCGCCGCACGTCCGGTACCGATCTCCGACGCCACGTCCCCCACGGCGTCGGCGCCCTGGCTGTAGCCGGTCAATGCGATTCGCGTGCGCGGACACCGACGCACCATGGAGGTGGCGAGTCCGGTCGTGTTCGCCACCGCCTGCGCCTTGGATTTTCCGTAGACCGCCTTCTCCCAGGGGAAGGCGGTGGCGTCGTATCCCACGAACTGGACGCGGGTCTCCGGCCCGAGACCGGAGGTGACGGCCCCGAGGATGCCCGGGCTGTGACCGTCGGCCCAGGTGCCGGGAACCGCGAGCACATAGATCTCGGGACAGCGTCCCGGTGCGGCAGTCGACGGCGACCCCACACCGAGCGAGATCCCGACGGCCGAAACCAGTGTCAGCGCAGCGGCGATCATGCCCCGCGGATGCATCATCGACCACTCCCCTCGCGCGGTTCGTCTCACGAGTTTAGTGCGTGGACGCCCATCCGGAACCGGTTCGGCGCCGAATCATGAGTGGGTTCGCCTCCCGACAGCAGATCGGGGTGTGCCCGCCGACCGTTCCGACCCAGAGGAGAAACCGTGGTCGATGTGACCCGCACGTTCACCGTCGCCCGCCCGCTCGACGAGGTCGTCACATATCTCCGCGATTTCGCCAATGCCGTCGACTGGGATCCGGGCACTCAGAGCTGCGAGCAGATCGGCGCCGATCCGGTGGGTCCGGGTACCAAGTGGCACAACGTCACCCGGCTCTACGGGATCAGCACAGAGCTCACCTATGAACTCACCCGCGACGAGACCGACCACCTCACGTTCACCGGCACCAACAAGACCGCGACCTCCGTCGACGACATGACGTTCGGTACCAGCGACGGTACGTCGACCATCATCACGTATCACGCACATGTCGAGTTCAACGGCGTTGCCCGCCTTGCCGACCCGCTTGCCCAGATCGGTTTCGGCCGGCTCGCCGACACCGTGGAGCGTCAGATGACTGCGGCGCTCGCGGGACGGTGAGGCCCGACACGGTACGACCGTTCAGCGGGAGGTGATCTGGGCGTCGAGCACCGCCTGCGCGAGATAGCGTGCGTCCGCAGGCAGGCCGGGCTCTCGCAGGGTCGGGATTCGCACCACGCCGTCGACCACCGCGAGAGCGAGGTCGACGAGTGTCTGTGCCTCGTCGGGACTCAGTTCCGGCCGGCACTCCATCTCGAGGCGACGCCATTCGCTGACGTAGTCGAGGTAGGTCCGCCCGAGCACCGCGCGCTCGGCATCGTCGAGGATCCCCGAGTGCGACAGGCACACGGTGATCAGATCCCAATGCTCGTAGGCGAAACGAGCGTAGTGGTCGAGTAGATCGTCGAGGGCCTGCCGTGGGTCCGACGTGCTGCGGAGAACCTGACCCAATGTGAGCCACAATGATTCGAACGCACGGCTGACCCCGGATGCCACGATCTCGCGTTTGCTGGCGAAATGGTTGTACACACTCGGGCCGGCGATACCGACCGCGTCACCGATGTCGTCGAGACTCACGGTCTGGTACCCGCGTACCGCGAACATGGTGATCGCCGTGCTCAGCAATGCTTCCC
This sequence comes from Gordonia sp. SID5947, assembly GCF_009862785.1. Lineage (NCBI taxonomy): Bacteria > Bacillati > Actinomycetota > Actinomycetes > Mycobacteriales > Gordoniaceae > Gordonia > Gordonia sp. SID5947. The sequence continues at coordinate 3,343,261 of NZ_WWHU01000001.1, forward strand.
GGCGCGATGCCGGACGGAGGCCGGCCAGGGCATCACGCGCCGACAGCTCGTCGGCCGACGACGTCGAGCCGGTGTCGGATTCGCGTCCGACATCGCGCCGTCCGGCGACCACGATCGCGTCGACGGCAGACGCGAGCGTCCGCCGTTGATCGGCTACCGGCACCGACAGCGGACGGTGACCGGGCCAGTCGAGCGCTGCGAAGACGGCCCACGCCGTGGTCCACGAAGGCACACAGCCCGTCTCGGAACCCACGTCGATCATCGCGGCGACCCGCCGCCCGACGCCTCGTAGCCGCCCGAAGAGCACCTCGTACTCCGCCGGACACAGATTCCCGCTGTCCCGCGACCACAGCACGTCAAAGGCCTGGACGTCCAGCGCGGCCTGGGCGATCCGACCGCTCGCCGTCGCCCAGTCGTCCACGCCCTCCACGGCCTGTTCGTAGCGGACCAACGCCGCATCCAAGACCGCGACCAGCAGATCGTGCTTACTCCGGTAGTGCCGGTACAGCGCGCTCGGCACGATACCGAGGGCGCCGGCGATGTCGCTCATCCCGACCCCGTGGTAACCACGGCCGCGGAAGAGATCGGCGGCCGTTTCGAGGATCCGCTGCTTGCGGTCTTTCGGACGGGTTCGTCGCGCGGGACGATCCACGCCTGTCGTCATCATGGTCGTCCCGTCGAGTCGGCGTGTCGAGATGCCACCCATGCGGGAGCATCCCTCCACTCTGCTACATGTCCGGCTCGACGCACCACATATCCGCGGATGATTCGCCCCTGGATCATGAAATCCGGGACAAACGATCCCGCCTGTGTCAGATCAGCGGATCAGCGCTGCGCAACCTGGGTGGGGACGATCGGGGCGGGCAGGTCGCTACGGCCGGCGAGGAACGCATCGGCGGCCGCCGCGGCCGAACGGCCCTCGGCGATCGCCCACACGATCAGCGACTGACCGCGACCGGCGTCGCCGGCGACGAAGACGCCCGGCTGACCGATGGCGGCGAAGTTGTCGTCGCGCTTGATGTTGCCGCGCTGGTCGTACTCGACGCCGAGCTTGTCGAGGAAATCGGCGCGCTCGGGTCCGACGAAGCCCATGGCCAGGAGGACGAGATCGCACTCGAGTTCGAACTCGCTGCCCTCGACCTTCTCGAACCGCCCGTCGCGCATGACCACCTCGTGCGCCCTCAACGCGGTCACCGTGCCATCGGCGCCGGTGAATTCCTCGGTGTTGACCGAGAAGACCCGCTCGCCGCCCTCTTCATGGGCCGAGGACACCCGGTACATCAGCGGATAGGTGGGCCACGGAGTCGACTGCGCACGCTCGTTCGGCGGCTTGGGCATGATCTCGAACTGGTGCACGATCTCGGCACCCTGCCGCAGTGCGGTGCCCAGGCAGTCGGCACCGGTGTCACCGCCGCCGATGATCACGACCTTCTTGCCCTTGGCGGAGATCTGACCTTCGACGGTGTCACCGAGCTGGACCCGGTTCGCCTGCGGCAGGAATTCCATCGCCTGGTGCACACCGTCGAGTTCGCGACCCGGGATCGGCAGGTCACGACCGATGGTGGAACCGTTCGCCAGCACCACGGCGTCGAAGTCTGCACGCAGCTGGTCAACGGTGATGTCGACGCCGACGTTCACCCCGGTCCGGAAGACGGTGCCCTCGGCCTCCATCTGGGCCAGGCGACGGTCGATATGCCGCTTCTCCATCTTGAACTCCGGGATGCCGTAGCGCAGCAGGCCACCGATGCGGTCGGCACGCTCGAACAGCGTCACGTCGTGTCCGGCACGGGTGAGCTGCTGTGCAGCGGCGAGACCCGCCGGGCCCGAACCGACGACGGCGACCGATCGGCCCGTGTTCTCGGTCGGCGGCACCGGGGTCACCCAGCCGTTCTCGAAGGCGTTGTCGATCAGTTCGACCTCGACCTGTTTGATCGTGACGGCCGGCTGGTTGATGCCGAGCACGCACGAGGATTCGCACGGTGCCGGGCAGAGCCGCCCGGTGAACTCCGGGAAATTGTTGGTGGCGTGCAGCCGCTCGATACCCTCACGCCACTGGTCCTTGTAGACCAGGTCATTCCACTCCGGGATCAGATTTCCGAGTGGGCAACCGTTGTGGCAGAACGGGATACCGCAGTCCATGCAGCGGCTGGCCTGCGTGCGCAGCTCCGACTTGTCGAAGTCGGTGTAGACCTCTTTCCAGTCCAGCAGCCGGAGCTCGACCGGACGACGGTCGGGCAGCTCCCGCTCGGTGTGCTTGAGAAAACCTCTGGGGTCAGCCACGTGCGGCCTCCATGATCGCTTCGTTCACGTCTCGTCCTTCGCGCTCGGCGGCATCGATCGCCTTCAGTACGCGCTTGTAGTCACGCGGCATCACCTTGGCGAAATGCTTTTGCGCCGTATCCCAGTCATCGAGGATGGCGGCCGCGACCGGCGAATCCGTCTCGGCGCGATGCTCGTCGACGATGCCTGCCAGGAACTCGACGTCTTCGTCCTCGAGCTCCTCGATCTCCACGAGTTCGGTGTTGAGATTGTCACCGAGCTTGCGGCCCGGGTCATAGACATAGGCGATACCGCCCGACATGCCCGCCGCGAAGTTTCGCCCGGTCTCGCCGATCACCACCACGCGTCCACCGGTCATGTACTCGCAGCCGTGGTCGCCCACGCCTTCGACCACAGCGGTCGCACCCGAGTTGCGCACACAGAATCGTTCACCGACCACACCTCGGAGGAAGATCTTCCCTTTGGTGGCGCCGAATCCGATGACGTTGCCCGCGATGATGTTCTGTTCGGCGACAAAGCCCTCCGGGGCGTTGCGCGCCGGCCGCACCACCAGGCGCCCGCCCGACAGACCCTTGCCCACGAAGTCGTTGGCGTCGCCCTCCAGGCGGAGCGTGATGCCCTTCGGTACAAACGCGCCGAAGCTGTTGCCCGCTGACCCGGTGAAGTCGATCATGATGGTGCCGTCCGGAAGCCCGTGTGCCCCATAGGCCTTGGTGACCTCGTGACCGAGCATCGTGCCGACGGTCCGGTTGACGTTGGTGATCTTGGAGCTGAACGACACGCGGGTGCCGTGATCGATGGCCTCACGGCTCTGCGCGATCAGCTGCTGATCGAGTGCCTTGTCGAGCGAATGATCCTGGACCCCGGAGCAGTAGAGGTCCTGGTTCATGAACGGCGACTCGGGCATGGCCAGCACCGACGACAGGTCGAGCTTGCCGGCCTTGGCCGAGCCCCAGTGCGCCAGCGCCTTTGCCGTGTCGAGGGTCTCGACGTGGCCGACGGCTTCCTGCAGGGTCCGGAAGCCCAGGCGGGCGAGCAGCTCGCGCACCTCCTCCGCGATGAACATGAAGAAGTTCTCGACGAATTCCGGCTTGCCGGTGAACCGCTCCCGCAGCAACGGGTTCTGGGTCGCGACACCAACGGGGCAGGTGTCGAGGTGGCAGACGCGCATCATGATGCAGCCCGACACCACCAGCGGTGCGGTCGCGAAGCCGAACTCCTCGGCACCGAGCAGGGCAGCGACGACGACGTCGCGGCCGGTCTTCAGCTGCCCGTCGACCTGGACGACGATGCGGTCGCGGAGTCCGTTGAGCAACAGGGTCTGCTGGGTCTCGGCGAGGCCGATCTCCCAGGGTGCGCCCGCGTGCTTCATCGACGTCAGCGGCGTGGCGCCGGTGCCGCCGTCATGGCCCGAGATCAACACGACGTCGGCGTGGGCCTTGGAGACACCCGCGGCGACCGTGCCGACCCCGACCTCGGACACCAGTTTCACGTGAATCCGAGCCTGCGGGTTCGCGTTCTTCAGATCGTGGATGAGCTGCGCGAGATCCTCGATCGAATAGATGTCGTGGTGCGGCGGCGGCGAGATGAGGCCGACGCCCGGCGTCGAACCACGAACCTCGGCGACCCAGGGGTAGACCTTGTGCGGCGGCAGCTGTCCACCCTCGCCGGGCTTGGCGCCCTGCGCCATCTTGATCTGGATGTCCGTGCAGTTGCTCAGGTAGTGCGACGTCACGCCGAAACGGCCGGACGCCACCTGCTTGATCGCGCTGCGGCGCCAATCGCCGTTCTCGTCGTGGTGGAAACGACGCGGATCCTCGCCGCCCTCACCGGAGTTCGATCGCCCGCCGAGGCGGTTCATGGCGATCGCCAGTGTCTCGTGGGCCTCGGCCGAGATCGAGCCGAAACTCATCGCACCGGTCGAGAACCGCTTGACGATCTCGCTGGCCGGTTCGACCTTCTCGATCGGGATGGGGTCGCGGTCGCCGAAGTTGAAGTCGAACAGGCCGCGCAGCGATGCCATCTTCGACGCCTGGTCGTCGACGAGCTTGGTGTACTCCTTGAAGACCTTGTACTGCCCGGTCCGTGTGGAGTGCTGCAGCTTGAACACCGTGTCCGGGTTGAACAGGTGGTACTCGCCCTCACGACGCCACTGGTACTCGCCGCCCACCTCGAGCTCGCGATGGGCGCGCTCGGTCGGCCGGTCGGAGAACGCCAGCGCATGCCGCGTCGCGACGTCGGTGGCGATCTCGTCGAGACCGATGCCGTCGAGCTGGCTGTTCAGGCCGGTGAAGAACTCGTCGACGGTGTCCTGTGAGAGGCCGATGACCTGGAACAACTGCGCACCGGTGTACGAGGCGAGGGTGGAGATACCCATCTTGCTCATCACCTTGAGCACGCCCTTGCCCGCGGCCTTGATGTAGTTCTTGCGCGCGGTGGGGAAGTCGATGTCACCGAGAGCACCCCGCTCGACCATGTCCTCGATCGACTCGAAGGCCATGTAGGGGTTCACCGCGGCGGCGCCGAAACCGATCAGGGTGGCGACGTGGTGCACCTCGCGGCAGTCGCCGGACTCGACGATGAGACCGACGCGCGTGCGCATGCGCTCACGCACCAGGTGGTGGTGGACAGCCGCGGTCAGCAGCAGAGACGGGATCGGTGCGAGCTTCTCGTCCGACTCCCGGTCGCTGAGCACGATGATCGAGACGCCGTCGGCGATCGCCGCGCTGACCTTGGCACGCACTTCGTCGAGTGCACGGCGCAGACCCTCGCCGCCCTCGGCCACCGGGTAGAGGCCGTGGATGTGGGCGCTGGTGAAGTCCGGCAGCTCGGCGTTGTCATCGATGCGGACGAGCTTGGCGAGCGTGTCGTTGTCGAGCACCGGCTGGGGCAGCATGATCTGCCGGCACGACTCCGGGCCGGGATGCAGCAGGTCGGCCTCACGGCCGATGGTGCCGCCGATGCTGGTCACCACTTCTTCGCGGATCGCGTCCAGCGGCGGGTTGGTCACCTGGGCGAACATCTGCTGGAAGTAGTCGAAGAGCATGCGCGGACGGGCCGACAACACCGCGATCGGGGTGTCGGTACCCATCGAGCCGATGGCCTCGGCGCCGGTCTTCGCCATCGGCGCGACCAGGAGGTTCAGCTCTTCGTTCGTGTAACCGAACACCTGCTGACGCAGCGCGACGCGGTCATGCGCCATGTGGACGTGCGGCAGTGCCTCCACATCGTCGATGTGCACGAGACCCTTGTCGAGCCACTCCTGGTACGGGTGCTCGCCGGCGAGTTCGTCCTTGATCTCCTCGTCGTCGACGATGCGGCCTGCGGCGGTGTCCACGAGGAACATCCGGCCCGGCTGCAACCGCATCTTCTGCACCACGTCGGCATGGTCGATGTCGAGCACGCCGACCTCCGACGCCATCACCACGAGGCCGTCCTTGGTGACCCAGACCCGGCTCGGGCGCAGCCCGTTGCGGTCGAGCACGGCGCCCACGACGGTGCCGTCGGTGAAGCAGACCGAGGCCGGTCCGTCCCACGGCTCCATCAGCGCCGAGTGGTACTCGTAGAACGCCTTGTGCTCCGGCTTCATCGATTCGTGGCGTTCCCACGCTTCGGGGATCATCATCAGCACGGCGTGCGGGAGGGTGCGGCCGCCGAGGTGGAGCAGCTCGAGCACCTCGTCGAAACGTGCGGTGTCCGAGGCGCCCGGGGTGCAGGTCGGGAAGATCTTGGCGGCGACGTCACCGTCTCCGAACAACGCCGGGTCGATCAGCGCCTCGCGCGCCCGCATCCAGTTCTCGTTGCCGGTGACCGTGTTGATCTCACCGTTGTGCGCCACTCGGCGGAACGGATGGGCCAGCGGCCACGAGGGGAAGGTGTTGGTCGAGAAGCGCGAATGCACCAGCCCGAGCGCGCTCTCCACCCTCGAATCCTGCAGATCGATGTAGAACTCGCGCAGCTGTGGGGTGGTCAGCATGCCCTTGTAGACAAAGGTCTGACCGGACAGGCTCGGGAAGTACACGGTCTCGCGGCCCGGGCCGTCGGCGCCGGCACCCTTGGTGCCGAGTTCGGCCTGCACACGCTTGCGGACGACGAAGGCCTTCCGCTCGAGATCCATCCCTTCGGCACCGCCGATGAAGACCTGGCGGAACGTCGGCATCGCGTCACGAGCCAGCGCACCCAGCGAGTTCTCGTTGGTGGGGACCTCGCGCCAGCCGAGCAGGGTCAGGCCCTCGGCCTCGACGATCTTCTCGACGCCCTCGGTCGCGATGCGCGCATCCTCGGAGCCCTGCGGGAGGAAGGCGATGCCGGTGGCGTACGAGCCCTCGGCGGGCAATTCGAAGTCCACGGATTCCCGCAGGAAGCGGTCGGGCACCTGGATCATGATCCCGGCGCCGTCGCCGGTGTTCGGCTCGGCGCCCGCGGCTCCGCGATGCTCCAGGTTCACGAGTGCGGTTATCGCCTTGTCGACGATGTCGCGGCTGCGTCGTCCGTGCATGTCGACAACGAATGCGACACCGCAGGAGTCGTGCTCGTTGACCGGGTCATAGAGCCCGATGGGGCCCGGAGCATGCTTCATAAGTTCGCCTCACTCTGTGCGCGACGCTGCGCACGCAATCACCGTTATGTGTCCGTGGGACACCGTTGACGTGTCTTCGTGGACACCGACCACCGGCTTGTCGCGAATCCCCCCGAATCCTTGGGCTGACCTGGGAGTCTTCTTCGGCCAAGTGGCGGTGCCCGTGTCAGCGTCGTTGCTGACGGCGCACCCGGGTCAGACCTCGTCTACCCGGCACCACCCTGCTCTGCGAAAGCATTGTGAGTCATTTTCTCACGCCGGGTGCCCGGTATCGAAATCCGGATAGCACAACCGTGATGATTCCGCAGCGTACCCGCCATCTGACCCCCGTTTCGGCCCCACGCGCCTGCCCTCTGCGATCGCCCACCGGTGCCCACCCGGGACACTCGGGCGGATCCGCTGCTGCACCTGCCCGGATCCTCTAGCGTCGAAGAGGTGCGATCGCCCACTTCGACGCAGCAGTGGCCGCCAACCGGACGCGGCTCGTGGCGCTCGCGCGCCGTCAACGGATACCTCTCGCGAGTCTCCCACCCTCTGATGACCGCCGCAGGCCTCGGCGGCGCCGTTCCACCGGCCCGACTGATCAGCGCGATGCGGCCCGGGCTGAACCGGTCACTGGCCGCCATGTCGCCGGCGCCGGCCGGTACCAGGGTGGCGGCGGTGCGGGATGTGTTCGCCGCCGACGACCATGAGGGGGTGCGCGGTGGCCGGGTCCTCGGTGAGTGGGTCAGCGCACACGCCGGCCCCGCCCACCCCTCGAGCACCGACCAACCGATCATCTATTACCTCCACGGCAGCGGATACGTCGTCTGTTCCGCCCGGACCCATCGCGGACTGGTCGCCCGACTCTCCCGCCGTACCGGGTGGTCGGCTTTCAGCCTCGACTACCGTCTCGGCCCCGAATACGTGTTCCCGGCCGCCGGTGACGACGCGATTCGCGGCTATCACTGGCTCCTGGCCGCCGGGTTCCGCGCCGATCGGATCGTCGTGGCCGGCGACTCGGCAGGTGGCCACCTCGCCGCCGATCTGTTGGCGGACAACCATCGAACCGGCGCCCCACAACCGGCCGGGGTGGTGATGTTCTCGCCCCTGTACGATCCGACGTTCTCTCTGGCGGTGGCCAGCCAGCTCCGCGGAGTACGCGATCCGATCATCGATGCCGTTGCAGCACAACGAATCCTGCGCCTCTACACCGGATCTGCCGATCCCGATCACCGACGGATGCGGATCGCGCTGCATCGCGAGATGGCGCTGCCGCCGACGCTGATCCAGGTGGGAGGTCTCGAGGTGATGGGGGACGACGCGCGCGCGATGCACCGCGCACTCCGTTCGGCCGGCGCCGAGGTGACACTGCAGGAGTGGCCCGACCAAGGCCACGTCTTCCAGATGTTCCCGCGGTTCTCCCGCGAGTCGGGCCGAGCACTGGGCCTCGCAGCCGATTTCATGACCGGCCTGCCCAGCGCCGGTCGCACACCGACGTCGGACTCACGGCCCCCGCGTCGCCCTGCGTAGCCGTCACCGGCCGCGCCACGTCACCGACCATCCTCCGGCAGCTCTCCCGGCGTGGCGGGCCGGTGAAAGTGTGCGGGCGCGTGCAAACGCCCCCACTCCGACCCATAGCCTTGGCGATCCGCCGCAGAGGCCAGCTCCCGATCGAGATCGTCCGCCCAGTCCCGGCGGGCCTGGGCATCGAGCATCACCAGCCGTTCCTGGATCGGTGCCCGCTGGCTGGGCGCGCACGCCGTGAGCAGGGTCGCGAACAACGCCCGGAGACGGCGTTGCACCTGAGCCTGCCCGACGCTGTGCCTGCGGATCTCGTCGGTGCCCACCGCCAGATAATCCGGCCACCGTCTCCGTACGCCGGTGACGACCGCCGACGGCGCCGAGGCCTCCGCCGCGCGGACGCGGGGCGCGAGCATCAGGAGGAGTTCCTCGGTGTGGTCGAGTGCCTGCACGACGACGGTCGGATCGTTGCCGCCCGACGACATCGCCTTGAGCGCGATGTCGGAGATCGCTTGCAGCGCAGCGGCCGGACTCACCGACGGTTGATTCGCGTCACCGAAGAGCAGACAGGCGCGTACGCGCGCCGGGTCCACATCGGCGATGTCCCCGCGGGCCTCCACCACCGGCACGCCCTGGGGTACGTGGTCGCCCACCGACACCAGGACCTCGATCCGCACGTCCCAGTCGATGGCGTGACGCTCGAGCCGTGCGACGTCGACGGCGAGCAGTGTTCGGCCCCGCGTCGCGATCTCCGCCATCGTGATGACCGCAACCGGGAGATCGACCGCGTCGGCGACGGAGGCCGTGCCCACCTCGTCGTCGCTGCCGGTGAACTCCTCGAGGGGTACTGCCGGTACACCGCTGTCCGGCCGTCGCGCGCGATCCACCGGAGCAGATGCGCCGTGTTGAGGATGGCACCGACCTTCACCACCAGTGCGATGAAGAGATACGCGCTCACGGTGGTGAGCACGAATGCGATCGCCGTCGACAATCCGGGGGTCGGCCCGTTCGGGTCCCCGACCGACAGGTCGATCGCGATGATCACGCTGTAGACGAAGGTCGCGAGGAAGAATCCCGTGGACCACCGCATCACCGGTTCCTGCTGGAGCATCGGGATCACCCGCACCGAGATCGACGAGGCCCCGAACTGCATGGCCAAGGTCACCGCGGTGAACACCAGGCCGGTCAGTGTCGCCATCGACCCGGCGATCACACTCAGCAAGGTGGCCAGTGTTCCGGCGTCCACCTGCAGCTCCAGGACCTCGTCGAGCCCGACAGTCACCCAGGCCGCGACGATGGCCACCGTCACGAGCACGACGGGCAGACGCCAGGTCGGCACCGTACGCAATTGACGTCTGGTTCGCCGCCACCGGATCGCCGAGGCGACGGCTCCGGGCATCCGCTCCCTCCGGTTCGCGGCGGCGGGGGCGGGTGGTGGCGCGACGACCGGCTTCTCGGGGACGCCGAAACGTCCGGCGACTGCCTCCTGGGCGACGATCTTCCACCGCACCAACGGTTTCCGGTATCGCTCCTCGCGGGAGATCGCCTTCGCCAGCTTGCGCGGGCGGGTGCGGTAACGCCAGCGTGCCCACGGTGAGTGTGGCCGGGCGAGACGGATCGCGCCGAACCACAGCAGGATCGGCACAAACAGGCCGAGCAGGCCTGTCCACACCTTGCCCTTCAGCAGGGTGATGGTCGCGAGCGCGACATCGAACACGACGACCACCAGGACGACGATGCGTGTCACCGCGTCCTGGGCGTCGCGATACTCGCCGACCACGTCGGTGACCCCGAAAGGCTGGAGCCCCACCAGGAACAGCAGACCGACGGCGACGGCGACGAACACCGCGTCGATCGAGGTTCGACCTTCTTCGGACCAGTAGACATCCCGGAGATGGAGCAGCAGCGCGAACTCGTCGAGAACGAGAGCGCTCCCGATGCCGAAGACGGCGGCGAGCGTGCAGTCGAGGACGGGCGTGCGGAAGGGGTCGACGGCCACGAAACCGAACCCCGACAACAGCATCAGCATCATCCCGAAGAACACGTGGTGGACGTGGACTCCGCCTGGGGTCACGTTCCCGGGCCACCAGCTGACCTCCGCGCGGATCATACGGACGCTGAAACGGATGAACAGGAACGTCGACACAAAGGCGATGAGCAGGAAGAACAGCGGCAGCCGACCCGTGTCGACGATTGTCTGATCGAACCACCGCGCCATGCTCAGACACTACTGCGGCCCGACGGCCGGGTTCGGCGGTTCCGCGGCCGACGGATTCCCCGTCGCCGCTGCACGGGTCGCCCTATCCTGAGCCGATGAACCTGGTGACCGTGGTCGTCGTCGATGATCACCCGTTCTTCCGCGACGGGGTTGCCCGCGGCCTCACTCAGAGCGGGCGCGTGACCGTGGTCGGAGAGGCCGGCGACGGCGCCGAAGGTCTGGAGGTGATCCGCCGGGAACTGCCGGATGTGGCCGTCGTCGACTATCAGATGCCCGGCATGACCGGGGTTGAGGTCGCCCACGCGGTGGCACGCGACAGACTACGGACCAAGGTGCTGTTGCTGTCCGCGGTCACCGACGGCCCGATCGTGTTCCGTGCGTTGGAAGAAGGTGCGGCCGGCTATCTCGCCAAGGATGCCGACCGCGACGAGATCGTCGGCGCGGTGACCCGGGTGGCCAAGGGCGAGACGGTGGTTCCGCCCGATCTCGCGGCCGGTCTCGTCGGTGAGATCCGCATCCGCTCGCAACCGGATGCACCCACGCTCAGCGAGCGCGAACGTCAGGTGCTGACCGGGTTTGCGCGGGGACTCTCGATCCCGCAGGTCGCCGCCGAGCTGTACATCGGGGCGTCGACGGTCAAGACACACACCCAGCGGCTCTACGAGAAGCTGGGCGTCTCCGATCGCGCGGCAGCGGTCGCCGAGGCGATGCGCCGTGGCCTCCTCGAGTAGCCCGGCCCCTCTCCTGGGGCCGGCCGAGTTCGCCGACGAGCAACGTATCGACACGATCCTGGTCGACCACGCGTTGCAGGGCATTCGGATTCAGGTGCTGCTGCGCCTCCTCCTCTCGGTGTTCGTCCTCCTGGCGGTGGCCCTGCAGCCTCCGGCATACGCGGCGGGTGTCTGCATCGTGATCGCCGCACTGTACGTCGCGTGGTGCCTGCTCGGTGTACTCCTCGCGCCGCGCGCCGGCATGCTCGCCATCCGCTTCGCGTGGCTCACCGTGTTCGTCGACCTCGTGGTGCTGGTGGCGGTGACAGCGGTCGCCAGCCAGTCGGACCAGATCAGTTGGACCACAGACGTTCTGGTTGCCGGCTTCGCGCTCCTCCCGATGATCGCGGCCATCGGCATGCGCCCCCTGGTGTGCGCGGCGGTGGTGGTCCCGACCGTCGCGGTCTACTTCGTGGCCAACGCCATCGCCCGTGTGCCCAATGGGCGGCCGTGGTCGGTGATCCTGCTGAGCACCGCGGTGATCGGGGTTCTCGCGCTCGGGGCGGTCCTGCTGTCGCGGCTCCAGCGTTCCCGAGTGGTGACCATCGGCTCCCTGGCCGCCGAACGCAGTCGGCTGCTCGACGACGTGATGCAGATCGAACAGCGTGAACGCCGCGATCTGGCCGAGCATCTGCACGACGGCGCGTTACAGTACGTGCTCGGCGCCAGACAGGAACTCGCCGCGCTCGGCGACAACGGCCGGGACTCCGAGAGCATCGCGCGGATCGACGAGGCGTTGCGCGAGTCGGCGCGACTGCTGCGGTCCACGCTCGGCGAGCTGCATCCGGCCGTCCTCGAACAAGCCGGTCTGGCGGTCGCCCTCACCGACCTCGCCCGGTCCGTCGAACACCGCACGTCCCTCACCGTCACCGTCGACACTGCCGGATGGCCGGACGACCGGCGAACACCGGTGGATCCGGTGCTGTTCGCCACCGCTCGGGAGCTCCTCACCAACGTCGTCAAGCATGCTCGCGCGACCGCGGTGGACCTGACCGCCGAGGCGGACGAAGGTATGGCGCGGATCGTGGTGGTCGATGACGGCGTCGGCGTCGATCCCGCACAGCTCGACCGACGGGTTGCCGGTGGCCATATCGGCCTGGCTTCGCGGCGGGTGCGTCTCGAAGGACAGGGTGGGACGCTGCGCGTCGGGCCGCACCCTCGCGGTGGCACCGTCGCGATCGCGGAGATCCCACTGCCACGGCCGTGATGCTCAGTCGCCCGGCCGCGTCCACGGGGTGCCCCCCCCGGATCACCGCAGCCACCGTCGGGATCGCCGGAGTCGCCGCCGCAGTCGGCATCGGACTCGCCGGCGCCGGGGCCGCACATGCCGGCACCATGCCGGTCACCCACCCCGGCGAGCCGTCGGTCGCGATGACGATCACCAACCACACGGACAAGGTCGAGCATCTCGTCGGCTCCGGCACCAGCGGCAACGGGGTCTGGGTCAACGGCCCGAGGCAGACTCTCGGCCCCGGAGCCAGCGAGACCGTCACCGCCGTGGCGCCCCACGGTACGAAGTTGGCCGTCAACGTCGCGTACCGGATCGGCACCAGCGGACCTACCGCGACCTACGAGATCCTCAATTCGCAGTCGAACACGAACATCGGCACCAGCGGAATCTCCGGTCCGGGCGCGTCGAAGTACTGGCTCGGTCATACCTTCGGCAGCCATTACCCCGCCACCAACGTCGTCTTCGACCAGTGGTGAGTGCCACCGTCCGATGATGACGGGCCCGCGACCATCAGTGGTCGCGGGCCCGTCCGTGGTCGTGACGCTGTATCAGGGAATCAGCGAATCGAGCGAGCCGAAGGCTCCGGCTCCACCGGTCGCGGCGAAGTTCGTCGTGCAGCCGTTGAAGGACACGTTGTCGACGTTCACCTTGCCGGTCTTGTCGTTCGGCTGGCTGGAGATGCCGTAGTGGTCGACGACGGTCTTGTGGCTGTCGCTGTTGGCCGCCTCGGTGAGCTTCTCGAGCGTCGCGTTCTGACCCTTCGGGATGCCGGGGAGGTCGCGAGTGGCCCACCACTGGTTCGACTTGCTGGCGTCCTCCTTGCCTGCGCCGGCCGGGGCGGACCAGACAAGTGTCGCGAATCCGTCAGCCGAGTTCACATTCGCGCCGGTCACGCGGATCTGCCAATTCGCGTTCCCTGCCGACTTCTCGAAGCTGAGTGGATTCTTTGCGACATCAACTAGAGGGAGTTTTCCCGCCGCGTGATATGAGGCTTGACGTGGCATTTGTTCGGTCGTCATGAACTCCAGCGAACCATCGTCATCCACGACCTTCGTCGCCGTCACCTTGCCCGCTTGACCACGTTCGTCGGGGAATGTGTTCCCCCACCCGTTCGGGCTGGTAGGCGTGGCAACCTTGGCGCAGTTCATCGCGTTCACCGGCGCGGCGGTGGCCACCGCCGGTACCGCCAGACCTGCGGCGCCGACCGCAGCTGCTCCGGCAACAATTCCACGGATCATATTTCGTCGCATTTGGTGCTTCGCCTCCAATTCATTTTCGGCGTCATCTTTCGACGGACAACTCCACGAAGCTAACAAAGACTTCTCCGGGATATCCACCCCCAACTTCATTCGATATCCGAAATAGAAAGATGCGGTCGACGAAAACTACTGCACAGCCCCCGTATCCGCGAGTACGAATGCGCGGAAACGCTCTGCCGTCTCCGGGAGGGGTCGCGACCTCAACCAGGTCACCCCGATCTCGCGCGATTCGCCCGACAACGGGATCAGCGAGACCTCCGGGCCCCGGCTGTACACGCCCGCCTCGTCGACGGGTACGAGACCGATCCCGAGACCCGCACCGACCAGCCCGGTGATGGTGGACAGTTCCGCCGATTCGAACGCGATCGTCGGTGCGATGTCGGCGGCCGCGCACAGTTCATCGAAGATGCGGCGCATGCCGAACCCCCGTTCCATCACGATGAACTCCTCGTCGGCCGCCTGCGCGAGTCCGATGGCCGAGCGGTCGGCGAATCGGTGCTCCCGTGGCACCACCAGCGCGAGCTTCTGTTCGGCGATGGCGAACCAGGCCATGTCGGCGCGCATCGGTCGCGGCGACACGATCGCGAGATCGGCGTCGCCGCTGATCACGCGGTCGACGACGGTGGCTGCAGCGTCTTGGGTCAGCGTGAACCGGGCCTCGGGATTCTCGTCGCGGAACCGCCTGATCAGGCCCGGCACCATCGCGACACCGAACGAATGCAGGAAGGCGAGCCGGACCACACCTCGCGCCGGCCGTCGCATCTCGTCGATCTCCCGGTGGGCGGCATCGAGCTGGACGCGGGCGCGGCGAGCGCGCTCCAGATAGACCTGCCCGAAACGATTCAGAACGAGACGCCGACCGTGCCGGTCGAACAACGCCACCCCGACGTCACGTTCGAGCCGGGCGACGAATCGCGACAGGGTCGGCTGGGAGACGTGGGCCTGTTCACCAGCTGCGGTCAGGTTTTCCGTCTCCGCGATGACGATGAACCAATCGAGTTCGTGGTGCACATTCATACTGGATGTCGATCCTAGCTGGTGTTATTCAGATATGAATGTGCTCGTGATCATCGATTCATTTTGATCGGTAGCCGGGCAGGCCCACGCTTGACCACGATGACCTCGACGACGACCACCTCACCGCCGACCACCCGGCACAAACTGGGCTCGCCTGGCTATCGTCGCGCCACCACCGCATTGTTCGCGGCAGGTATGACGACATTCATGGCCCTGTACTACGTGCAGGCCCTGTTGCCGCAACTCTCCGACCACTTCGGCGTCTCCCCCACCACCTCTGCGCTCGCGGTCTCGCTGACCACCGGATTCCTCGCGGTCGCGATCATCCCGGCAAGCGTGCTGTCCGAGCGGTATGGACGGGTCCGGGTGATGGTGATCTCCGCACTCGCCGCCTCGATCATCGGTGTCGTGCTCCCCTGGTCGCCGACGATCGAGGTCCTGCTCGTCGGCCGCGCCTTACAGGGCGCGCTGTGCGCCGGCGTCCCGGCGGTCGCGATGGCCTATCTCGCCGAGGAGGTCGACGGCGCGTCGCTGGGCACCGCGATGGGTCGCTATGTCGCGGGCACCACGATCGGCGGCCTCACGGGCCGCCTCGTCCCCGGTATCGCGGCGGATCTGGTGTCCTGGCAGTGGGCACTGGAGGCGGCGTGTCTGGTCTCGCTGGGATTTGCGCTCGTGTTCTGGCGGACAGTTCCCGCATCGCGGTTCTTCAGCCCTCAAGGCGTCTCACCCAAGATCACTGCACGCCATCTGATGGCCCACCTGCGTGACCCACGGTTGCTGCCGCTGTTCGTCCTCGCCTTCGTCCTGATGGGCGGTTTCGTAACCGTCTACAACTTCCTCGGTTACCGCTTGCTGCGTCCCCCGTTCGACCTGAGCGAGGCCGTGGTCGCGACCGTGTTCCTCATGTACCTGGCCGGCACGTTCTCGTCGACCTACGCGGGACGGCTGTCGGACCGCTTGGGTCGGCGAGGCGTGCTCATCGCATCGGTCGGCACGATGCTCGGAGGGCTGGCGCTGACCGTGCCCGACACCCTTCCCCTGGTGCTGGTCGGCATGCTCCTGTTCACCGCCGGGTTCTTCGCCGCGCACTCGGTGGCCAGTGGGTGGGTGTCCGCACGTGCCACCGAGCACCGCGCGGAGGCCTCGTCGCTCTATCTCTTCCACTACTACCTGGGCAGTTCGGTGGTCGGAGCGCTCGGCGGACTGGCCTTCTCGGCGTTCGGTTGGGCCGGGGTCGCGGGCTACGTCGGAGTGCTCGTCGCGGTGGGTCTTGCGCTCACGGTGCTGTCGAGGCGCTGAGCCCAGACGCCTCAGGTGCCCTCAAGCCGCTCGATGAGCTCGAGACCCTTGTGCGCCCAGTCGATTTCAGCCTGCGCGCGGCTGATCATGCCCTCGTAGGTGTGTGCTTTGTAGGCGATGATCCGGGCGTGCTCGCTCGCGGGATACCTGTCGAGTCTGCGCACGATGGCCGGGTCCGTGCCGGCCGTGATCCCGTCGCGCACCTCTGTGAGCAGCTCGACCTGCTCGGTGTGGTAGCAGATGTGCCGTCGCAGGATCTCGCGCGCGGCATCGGGTTCGGCCCACTCGAAATAGGCCGCCTGCATGTGGTGGGCATCGCGCACCGGAGCGTGACCGAGGGGTGTGTTCATCCACGCACGGAATGCCTCGATCCCGTCGTCGGTGACGCTGTACTGGGTCTTGGTGCTGCGCGGGCCCCACCGGACCTCTTCGCCCGCGACCAGCCCGTCCCGCTCCATGCGTTTCAACTCGGGATAGATCTGCGAATCCGGGGCGTGCCAGACGTGGCCCACCGAGCCGCCGAATCGCTTCGCGGCGTCATAGCCGGTCAGGGGCCCCGCGGTGAGCAGGGCGAGCAGCGCGTGACGAAGGCTCATGTCTCCTCAGACGGTCGTCCGTGTTGCGAATCACTATATCCGTAGATAGTGTGTGCTCCACCTCACTAACTCACTATGGACATAGTTAGTGGGCCCGGAACGGACCGCCATCGACACGCAAGGACCTCTCATGACCGACCTCGGACCGGGTGGCGCGACCGCCACCAACATGGACTTCCCCGTGAACGCCTGGTACGTCGCGGCGTGGGATCACGAACTCTCCACCGCGACACCGGTGGCACGCACCGTCGCGGGCAAGGCGATGGCGCTGTACCTCACTTCCGAAGGACGGCCGGTGGCATTGGCCGACGCATGCTGGCACCGGCTGGCCCCGCTGTCGATGGGGACGCGGGTCGGCACCGACGAGCTGCAATGCCCATATCACGGTCTCCGGTACAACTCGGCCGGGCGCTGCACCCACATGCCGGCGCAGGAGACGATCAATCCCTCCGCGATGGTGGCCTCCTACCCCGTCGAGAAGCGGCATCGGTTCTTCTGGGTGTGGCCGGGCGATCCCACGCTCGCAGACCCCGCCCTGATCCCGGACATGTTCCAGATGGATTCACCCGACTGGGCCGGCGACGGACGCACCATCGAGGTGGAAGCCAATTACCAACTGGTGCTCGACAATCTGATGGATCTGACCCACGAGGAGTTCGTCCACGCCTCCTCGATCGGTCAGGACGAACTCAGCGACTCGGGCTTCTCCGTCACTCACGACGAACGGACCGTCACGGTGAGCCGGTGGATGTACGACATCGACGCTCCGCCGTTCTGGCTCAAGAACATGCGTGACAAGTTCCCGGGCTTCGAGGGCAAGGTCGACCGTTGGCAGATCATCGAGTTCCAGGCGCCCGGGACCATCCGCATCGATGTCGGCGTCGCCAAGGCCGGCACCGGTGCTCCCGAAGGCGACCGGGGTCAGGGCGTCAACGGGTTCGTGATGAACACGATGACACCGGTCGACAGGAAGACCTCGCTGTACTTCTGGGCCTTCATGCGCAACTACTGCCTCGACAGCCAGCTGATCACCACCCAGCTCCGTGACGGCGTCCACCGGGTCTTCGGTGAGGACGAGTTGATGCTGACGGCGCAGCAGAAGGCGATCGAGGCGCACCCCGACCACGAGTTCTACAACCTCAACATCGACGCCGGTGGGATGTGGGTGCGTCGCATCATCCAGCGGATGATCGAGGCCGAGCGGTCCGACTCCCCCTCCGACATCAGTTCTCTCGCCGCGCAAGTTGTGAACTGACATGGCGGACAACAAGATCAGCTGGCAGCGCGGTCGCGTCACCTCCGTCGGCGCCGCTGCCGACGGGATCGCCGAGATAGTGATCGCGACCGAACAGGCCCAACGTGCCGCCCCCGGCGCGCACGTCGACGTCCGCATCGACGATGGAGACATCCGCTCGTACTCCATCGTCTCCGGCGGAACGGACGGCCGGAGTGTCACGCTCGGCGTGCGCCTGTCCCCGACGTCGCGTGGTGGATCGCAGTTCATGCACTCATTGCGGCCGGGCGACGAGATCGACCTGACCGCACCGATCCAGAACTTCCCGCTCCGCGTCGGCGCACCTCGCTACGTCTTGGTCGCCGGCGGCATCGGGATCACCGCGATGGCGGCGATGGCCGCGGTCCTCCGCCGGGTCGGCGCCGACTACCGCTTCGTATACGTCGGACGCCGTCGGGCCGACATGGCCTTCCTCACCGATCTCGTCGCCACGCACGGCGACCGCCTGGAGGTGCACGTCGACGACGAAGGTCAGGGGCTCGACGTCCCGTCGCTGGTCGGCGAGGTGGAGACCGACACCGAGATGTACATGTGCGGACCGATCCGGCTGATGGACGCGGTACGACGCGCCTGGCTCGACCGTGAACTGCCTCTGCCGAACCTTCGCTACGAAACGTTCGGCAACAGCGGCTGGTTCGAGGCCGAGGACTTCGTGGTGAGCATCCCCCGTCTGGATGTGACGACGTCGGTCGGAAAGGGCGACTCACTCCTCGACGCCCTCGAGCGGGCGGGCGTGGACATGATGTTCGACTGCCGCAAGGGCGAATGCGGCCTGTGCCAGGTCGACGTGATCGACACCGACGGCACCATCGACCATCGAGATGTGTTCTTCAGCGAGAAGCAGAAAGCACAATCAGACAAGCTGTGCAGCTGCGTTTCGCGGGTGGTGCATCCGCGCGGCGGCGGCAGGCTCGTCCTGGATGTGCCGTGACCTAGCAGTGCCCGACCTCAGAAAGGTGGCGGATTCTCCGCGTTCCACCGGTCCATCGCCCGTTTGTCGGCACGTTTGATCGACGTCGCACGTCGGGTGCGGAGGGTGTCTATGCGTTGTCGTGCGGGATCATCCGGTGGTCGAGTGGTGCGCGTGACGGATGCGAACAGGTCGTGGCCGGTGAAAGCGTTGCCCAGGTAGGTGTGGCCGGTGGGCGACTGGAAGAACACCTCACCGAGGGGGTCGTGGTAGTCGCGCCAGCCCGCCGCGAAGGTCTTGATGCGATGGTGAAAACGACACAGCGGCTTGAGGTTTCGCGGATCTGTGCGACCGCCCTGGGCGAACGGGATGTCGTGGTCGACGTCGGCGTGGAAGGCGCTGTTGTTGCAGCCGGGAAAGCTGCAGCACAACTCGCCCGACCGGACCTGGTCGGCGAGCTTCTTGCTCGGCGCGTAGCGGTCGATGGACTGCGGCTCGGCGACGACGTCTGGCCGGACGTACCTGCGTCGCGCCTCGGCGACGAGGCGGCGGGCGGTGTCGGCATCGAGGATGCCCTGGCCGTCGAGGAAGGCCGGGTCGTCGTCGAGGCCGAGCAGGCTGCTCAGATTGACGACGATGTGGAAAGTCGCGCGCGGAGCACACGGCGAGTCGGCGGGTACTACATCGACGCCGGTGCCGCTGTCGGCGGGATCGCTGTCAGTGGAATCCACGTCGGTGGAATCCACGTCGGCCGGGTCGATGTCAGCGCCGTCGGGGCTGGGGGTACAGGTTTCGCACCGGCAGTCGAGGGCGCCGGCACCATTGGCCAGCGCGACCAGCGCATCAGCGCGGCGTTGCGCAGCGGTGCGGGGATCGTCGCCGTGCACGCCGACGGCCATCGCGGTCAGGCGGGCGTCGATGGCTGCGGCGTGTTCGGCGGGCAGCGACCCCCCGATGCGGGACTGGCCGGGGGTGTGGCGGTCGGGCCGCACGCTGATGTTGCGGTCGGAATCGACGAGTTCGCGGCGCCGGCGAGTGGCGGCAGGATCGTGGGTGGCTATGTGTTTGTCGATCATGGCCAGGAAGCGGGTCATCGACATCGGTTCGCGGGTCTCGATGTCGGCGGCGATGATCTTGTCGAGCAGGTCGAGCTTCTCGGGGGTGCACAGGGCGGTGCGACGCACCACTGCGAGAAAGCGGTGCAGATCGATGCGCCCGGTGCCCAGGGTGGCACCGACGAACGGCAACTGGTGGCGCAGCACGCTGCCGGCTTCGATGAACTCCCGCGCGCGGGCCGGGGGTACGGTCAGCGCGGCACCGACTTCGGCGATGGCGGCCTCGAGGCCGGTGGGGCCGAAGCGGGCGCGTGGGTTGTCGCCGGCGGCCGCGCGCTGGGCGAGGCGTTCGAGGTTGGCCAGCGATGTCGACTGCTCACCCAATTCGGCGGCCAGGCGTACAAGGTGGTCTTGTTCACGTTCGTCGTGGATGAGACTGGCGGCCTGCAACATCCGGTAGTCGGCGGCTGCGCGCACCGCGGTGGTGTGATGGAGCACCTCGACCAACTCGGTGGCCGAGTGCTGCTCATCGTCGGCCATCTGGGCCAACGCCGGTGCGCTCGATTGCATGACACCAACCTATCGGCGGCCACCGACAAGTTTCGTCGGCTCATCTCATAGGCACATCGAGCTGTGGACCAATTCACTCCCGATGTTGTCGGCGGCTTGCGGGCTATAGCGGTCGCCAATGCCGGAGCCACCTGTGACGATTCGATCTCTGCGGTGCTCGGGGCCTTGCCTCTCGCGCAACGTGGGACGCTCACCAGCGGCCCCGTCCCAGTGACCCGTCGATTCACTGACACCGGTAGCACTGAAATCGCCTCAACCGGTCGCAGTGTCGGACGCCGTCAACTCGACCCACGCGGCACCGAGCATGATCTACCCATGAGCACAATCGTCTTCGTCCACGCCCACCCCGACGACGAGGGAACCGGCACCGCGGGCAGCATGATCCGAGCGTCGCGAGAGGGTCACCGCGTGGTCGTCGTCTACTGCACCGACGGCGATCCGGTCGAGCGCAGCGAGGGGAGTATCGCCAGTGACGTGCCCGACGACCTGGCGCCCGGCGAGACGGTGGCGAGTCGTCGGCGCGGCGAGGCGGAGGCATCCGCGGCCATCACCGGTACCGCACGGGTGGCGTGGCTCGGCTACGGAGACTCGGGGATGACCGGCTGGGCGCAGAACCACACCGACGGGGTCTTCGCCCGAGCGGACGTCAGCGAGGCGGCGCGGCGGCTGGCCGACCTGTTCGACGAAGAAGGCGCCGACGTCGTCGTCGGCTATGACTGGCACGGTGGCTACGGCCATCCCGATCACATCATGTTGCACAAGACGACCGTCGCCGCAGTGGAACTCGCGGCACAGCGGCCGCGCTACCTCGAGGTCACGATGAACCGGGACCTCATGCGCCAGATGTTCGTGCTCACCACCGAGATGGGCATGGAGGGATTCGACCCGGACACCGCGGGCGACGACGGGAACCCGATCGGCACGGCCGAGGCCGAACTGCACTGGGCGGTCGACCTCGGCGACGACGTGATGACCAAACGCGAGGCGCTCGCATGCCACGCCAGTCAGACCGACGTCAAGCAACTCCTCGAGATACCGGTGGAGATGTTCCCGTTCGCCTTCGGCACCGAGCACTACATGGAGCCCGGCCGGCCGGCCGGGATGGTGCGCGGTTGGTGGCTCGACGAGCCGCCGACGGACTAGCGGACCGGTGGGTCGGTCAGAGGTCTCCGTTCCGCTTGTCGGGGAAGCACAACTCCGGGGTGAAACTCTCGGATGTAACCTGGCAAACGGGCTTTCGGCTATTCGCGCAAGGAGAGATCGACGATGCAGTACGACGAAGTGATCCTGGGGCGTCGCAGCATCCGCGGATTCACCCCCGACCCCGTCCCCCGGGAGCTGATCGAGGAAATCCTCACCCTCGCGATGCGGGCCCCGTCGTCGATGAACACGCAGCCCTGGAATTTCCACGTGATCACGGGAGAACCGCTGGATCGCATCCGGGCGGGAAACACCGAGCGCAACCTTGCCGGCGTACCCCACTCACGCGAGTTCCGGACGGGAGCGGAGAAGTTCACCGGCACGCATCGTGACCGTCAGGTCCAGGTCGCGAAACAACTGTTCGGCGCGATGGGCATCGCCCGCGACGACGCAGAGATGCGGATGGACTGGGTGCTGCGAGGATTCCGTCAGTTCGATGCCCCGGTGTGCGTGATCGTGACCTACGACCGCATCCTCGACGGCAGTGACGACACGCCGTTCGATTGTGGCGCGGTCTCCACCGCCCTGGTCAACGCGGCCTGGTCTCGCGGTCTGGGGGCGGTGATCAACAGTCAGGGCATCATGCAATCGCCGGTGGTGAGAGAACACGCCGGCATCCCCGACGACCAGGTGATCATGAAGAGCATCGCACTGGGCTGGCCGGACGACGCCTTCCCGGCCAATGCCGTGGTCTCCGAGCGCAAGTCGGTCGAGGAAGCCGCCACCTTTGTGGGGTTCGGACGGTAGCGACCACACGCGTCAGGACGTCCGTGATCCGGCCCGGGGACGCGGTGCCGGTCGCGACCAGACGGCACTCACGCGATCGTCCCGGCCTCGTGTAGACGGACAAGCGTCTCCGCGTCGTAGCCGAGGACCTCGCCGAGCACCTCGTCGGTGTGGGCGCCGGGTCGGCTCGCGCCGCCGAAACGAATGCCGCCGGCGGTGTCACTGAGCTTGGGGACCACCCCGACCCCCTTGACCGGCTCTGGGTCGTAGCCTTCGTCATCAGGTCCGAGCGACGGGTCGTCGTGATCGACGAACAGTTCCCGAGCACGGAACTGCGGGTCGACCATCACCTCGGCGACCGTGTTCACCGGCCCCGTGACGACCTGGAAGTCGTTGAGGATCGCGACGAGGTCGTCGGCGAGGTGGTCGGCGGCCCACGCGGCGATCATCTCGTCGAGCTCGTCCTGATGGTCACCGCGCGCGTTGTGATCGGCGTAGCGCGGATCGGTGCCCAGTTCGGGGCGGCCCATCGCCGCGGCCAGCCGCATCCAGAGAGTGTCCTGGTTCGCGGCGATGATCACCCACCGGCCGTCCTTCGACTTGTAGATGTTGGACGGCGCAACGCGTTCGAGCCGGGTGCCGGAAGCCTGCCGGACATGGCCGGTCTTGTGATAATCCGGCACCGTCGACTCCTGGATCGCCAGCGACGCCTCACTCAGCGCGGCGTCGACGACCTGACCGCGACCGGTCCGCTCGCGGGCGTACAGCGCGGCGAGCGCGCCTTGGAACGCGAACATGCCGCCGAGACTGTCGCCGAGTGACAACGCGATTCGGGGCGGAGCCTCGCCGGGGAACCCGTTGAGGTGACGCAGTCCGCTGATCCCCTCGGCGACCGAGGCATAGCCCGGACGCGCTGCGTAGGGACCGGTCTGCCCGTAACCCGACACCCGGACCAGGATCAGGCGAGGATTCAGCTCGCTCAGGACGCCGTAGTCGATTCCCCACCTCTCGAGCGTTCCGGGGCGGAAGCTCTCGACGACGACATCGGCGGTGCGTACCAGGTCGAGAAAGATCTCCCGGCCGGGGTCGGTCCGCAGATCCACACTGATGCACCGCTTGTTACGAGCGTGCACCCGCCAGAACAGCTTCTGACCGCCTTGGCCCCAGTCGCGCAATGGATCCGGCCGATCCGGCGCTTCGATCTTGATGACGTCGGCTCCCATGTCACCCAGGAGTCGTCCGCAATAGGGTCCCGCGATCAGTGTTCCGAGTTCGAGGACCCGAATCCCGGACAGCGCACCGGTCGCCACACCGCCGGCTGCTCCTGTGGCTGCGGTGCTCATCGATTGCCTCCTGGCTCGTCGGACGATGATGCGTCGGTGCGGGCCATCACCATTCCCCGCAATGTCGGTTTGACCACCTTGCCGGAAGCGTTGCGCGGCAACTCGTCCACCACGAGCACCTCCGTCGGCTTCTTGTAGCTGGCCAGCCTGCCCGCACAGAACTCGATCACGTCGGCGGGATCGGGCGGTGCCGAGCGATCGTCGGGCACCACGAAGGCCACCGGGGTCTCGCCCCAACGCTCGTGCGGCGCGCCGACGACGGCAGCATCGGCGACACCGGGGTGGGCGACCACGGCCTGTTCCACCTCGGCGCTGTAGATGTTCTCGCCACCCGAGATGATCATGTCCTTGAGGCGGTCGACCACGTAGAAGTAGCCGTCCGCATCCACGCGGACCAGGTCGCCGGAGTGGAACCAGCCACCCCGAAATGCGGCGGCCGTCGCCTCCGGCGCATTCCAGTAACCGACGGTGACACCCGGTCCGCGGTAGACGATCTCGCCGACCTCTCCCGCGGCGACGTCGACCATCTCATCGTCGACGACCCGGACCTCGACCAGCGGCACCGGCCTGCCGACCGAGCCGAGCTTCGCCCGGGATTCCGCACCGGTCACCACCAGGGTGATCGGCGACATCTCGGTCTGACCGAACGATGAGCAGATCGACGCCTCGGGGAAGGTCGCGGCCATCAGGTCGAGGGTGGCCGCGCGCGCCGGTTCCGCACCCCATGCCAGGCTGCGGAGCGCGAGCGCACGTGGTCGCTGCGCCTGCTCCTCGCATACCCGATGCCAGACGGTCGGCACCAGGAAGGCCGACGTCACCGCATGGGCGGCCAGCAGGTCGAGAAAGCTGCCCGGTTCGAACCGTCCGGTCTCGACGAGGACCATCGTGTGGCCCAGCACGAGGCTCGGGATGACGTGTCCGATCGACGCTATGTGGAAGAGCGGAGACGTCACGGCGGCGACCTCGTCCGGCTCGACCAGACGCAGCACACCGATCGCGGTCATCGTCTGGGTCATCAGGTTCTGGTAGGTGAGCATCGCCCCCTTGGGCTTGCCGGTGGTGCCCGACGTGTACATCACGAACGCCAACTCACCCAGATCGTCGGGGCCGACACCTTTGTCCGGCGCGCAGGACTCGAGGGCGCCCTCATAGCTCTGCGCTCCCTCTCCGCCGATCACCAGACACGGCATACCGCCCTCGATCACGCGGGTCTGTTCGACAACCGAGCGCACCGCTGTATCGGTGACGACGGCGACCGCCCCGGAGTCCGCGGCGATGTGATCGATCTCGGCGGGGGCCAGCCTGAAGTTCACCGGCACCAGGACGGCACCGAGCCTGTGTACGGCGACCAGCGTCTCGACGAACTCGGGCCGATTGGTCGTGACGAGCAGGACCCGATCACCGCGCTGCACGCCACGCTCGGCGAGAGCGGTGGCCAGGCGGCGGGTACGGTCGTCGAGTTCCGACCAGCTGATCGTCCGGGTGTCGAACACGAGTGCCGCGGCGTCGGGACACTGCGATGCGTGTCGCGCCACCTGCTGTACCCATTGCAGTGGCCGCCAAGGATTCTCGGGATGGGTGGGGTTCACGTTCTCTCTCTCAGTCCATTGCGGCTGCGACAGCCAGTTCGGCGGCTTCGACGAGCGCCGGATCGTAGGGGCACGATCGCCCGGAACATAGGTGACGTGCGCAAGGGCGCCCGTGTAGGCAAAGCTGCGACGGCGTTGGTGGAGTTCCCAGTACACCGGCCCGCCCCGACTGAGGCCGACGTCGATGCCGCTGAACGGCGCCATGCCCACGAGCATCGCGACGGATCGGATCTCGGCGACCACCACGCCGTTCACGTCCAGGGTCAGTGACCATCGGAAGTCGGGCTCGGCGACAGCGCTCAGACGCGCCAGTTGCCTTCCCGTGCTCAGCTCACTCGATGCCCCCACCACGTGCATCCGCCCGTACTCGTTGTAGCCCAGGTGGATTCGGCCGTCCTCGACGTAGATCACGTATCCGCCGCCCTGGTCCCCGTGTGAGAGCAACACGCCCTCGTCGCCGAACCAGGTGAAGTCGATGTCCGCGACGAAGTCCCGAAGCGCGATCAGCTGGTGGGCCCGATACCGCTCCAGCGTCGGCGTCCGCGGCAGCAGGCGAACCGGGTTCGTCAGCTCGTCCTCGTCCGGCCGGCGAACCGAATTCTCCTTGCGGCCACGGTCGTTGAGCGGGAACACGGTGTTCTCCCATGCCGCGCGCTCCCATGCGGCCGCCATGTCCGCGAGCCTGGCCGGCTCGCTCGCGGAGACGTCGACGAGCTCGTTCGGGTCGGATCGCAGGTGGTAGAGCTCCCACTCGGAATCATCGAACGGGGCGCCGGGGCGGTGCTGGGTGACCAGCTTCCAGCCGTCCCGGTAGTAGCCGCGGTTGCCACCGAACTCCGCATACTGCTCGAACCGTGTGCTGTCGGCATCCGGAGAACCGAGGACGCGACGAAAGCTCACTCCGTCGACCGATTGTGCGGGGCGGCCGTGGCGTTCGCCGGGCGACGACAGCCCGAGGAGATCCAGGATCGTCGGCGCGACGTCGGTGACGTACTGGTACTGCGTCCGTATGCCGTCCTCGTCCTGATCACGACGGAGCCCGCGAGGCCACGACATCAGGAAGGGGACACGAACCCCGCCGGCGAAGGTCTGGCCCTTGTAGAGACGGAAGGGCGTGTTGGACACCATGCCCCAGCCGCGGGGGTAGTGGACCATGGCACGCGGGCCCCCGATCAGTTCGGGGTCGCGGGCCACGTCGGCTTCCCAGTCACTCGGGATGCCGTCGAGATGGACGAAGCGGGAGAAGTAGCTACGGGTCCCCTCCACCCCGCCTTCCGTGGTGCCACCGTTGTCGGAGGTGAATACGATGATCGTGTTGTCGAGCTCGCCGAGCGCCTCGAGGGTGTCCATGACCCGGCCGACCGACTGGTCGACGCTGTCGACCATCGCCGCGTACACCTCCATGTACCGGGCATAGAGATCCCGCTCTTCGGCACTCAGGTCGTCCCACGCCGGTACGTCGAACGCCGCTTTGCCGCCGTCCCGCGGCGGTAGTGGCATGTCCGGCGGAAAGAGACCCTGTGCGATCTGGCGGGCATGCCGCGACCGTCGCAGCTCGTCCCATCCCGCCGCATACCGGCCGCGGTGGCGGTCGAGATCGTCCGGTTTCGCACCCAGCGGCCCGTGCATCGCGACATGGGAGAAGTACAGGAAGAAGGGCTTACGGGAATCGCTCGCGCGCAATCCCGTGATCATCTCGATCGCGCGGTCGGTGAGGTCATCGGTCAGGTAGTAGTCGTCCGGATAGTCGTCGCGGACGACCGGAGAGTTGTCCATGATCAGCCGGTTGGGGTGAAAGAAGCTGTTGCAGCCCTCGTTCGATCCGTAGAAGCGATCGAATCCGCGTTGCAGGGGCCACGTTCCCTTGTCGGCCGCGTCGTTCATCAGGGCATCGCGCGTCAGATGCCACTTGCCGATCCCGAACGTGGCATAACCCTGACCACGCAGGATCTCGGGGAGTGTCAGCACATCGTCGGCGATCTCCAACCGCATTCCCGGGAAACCCGGATCCGAGTTGGCGACCGAGCCGTAGCCCGCGCGATGAGGATTGAGCCCGGTGAGCAGTGCGGCCCGAGCGGGCGAGCAGACCGGCGTGGTGTGGTAGTTCGTCAACCGCACACCGGCGTCGGCCAGCCGATCCAGGTTGGGTGTCTCGATCTCCGAACCGAACGGACCGATGTCGCTGTAGCCCATGTCGTCGAGCAGGATCACGACCACGTTCGGGGCGCCCTCGGGCGCCCGTTGCTCGGCCGGCCAGTGCCGGTCCGACTCGGTGATGGTCCGGCCGATCCGGCCGGCGTGATCGTCGTAGCCCCGTGCATAAGGCGGCACGCCTCTGCGGTCGGGCGCGGCTTCTGCGGCCATCATCGTCCTCTCTGACGTGGGATACAATCGCGGTCTGCGATCGGGGATCGCCGGTGACCGACGTCTCGTTCAGTCTCGCCACCGTTGTGGACAACCTCATCAACCGGACAGGGTGATTGGTGTGAGCGCCGCTCCAGGATCCGACACGCTGCGTGCTGCCGACGATCTGCTGCCCGGCCATCTGGTGGCCGTCATCGCGCCCGCCGGGGCCGGCAAGACGACGTACCTCGCCACGATCGCCGATTCGATGCGCACACGTGGTCTCGATGCGGTGACCCTCGACGCGTTCATCAGCGGGCCGAGCAGTGTCCTCGAGGCGCTGGCCGGCGACACCGACGTGGTGTGCATCGATGACGCCCATGTCCTCGCACCCTCGGACGAACTGGACGCGGCGGTGGTCCGCCGCATCGGCGAGGGTCGGTGGACCGTGCTGGCCGGGCGCGACCAGGTGCCGGTCTCCTGGCGACGGTGGTCGGGCCGCGGTCAGGCCGTGGAGGTCGGATTCGCCGATCTGCTGCTCGATCCCGCGCAACTGGCCGCGCTGGTCGAAGCTGCCGGGATACCGG
This sequence comes from Gordonia sp. SID5947, assembly GCF_009862785.1. NCBI lineage: Bacteria > Bacillati > Actinomycetota > Actinomycetes > Mycobacteriales > Gordoniaceae > Gordonia > Gordonia sp. SID5947. The sequence continues at coordinate 3,371,633 of NZ_WWHU01000001.1, forward strand.
TCGACGACGTCGACGAACTGCACCGGCTCACCGCCGGCTGGGCCGCACCGGCCCTGCTGTGCGTGGAGGAGCGACGCCGCACCGGCAGCGACGACTGGTCGACCACGGACGCGGTGCGCTACGTGCGCAGCGAGGTGGTCGAGGCGCTGCCCGATCAGCTCCGCCGACTGCTCGATCGACTGGCCTTTCTGCCGTCGCTCGATGACGAGGTCGCGCGGGTCGCCCTCGAGTCGCGGCACGCGGCGACACTGCTCGACGATGCCGCGAGTCGCCAGTTGATGCTGTTGCGCACCCCCGGGTCCCCGCCGACGTTCCACCTGCCGCCGGTGGCCGCCGCCGCGCTGCGCGCGGACCCCCAGGGTCCAGATGCCGAGGAGCTGCGCGCGATCCGGCATTCGGTCTCGTTGCTGTACGAGCGGCGCGGCGAGTGGGATGATGCCGTGGCCCTGATGCTGGAGGCCACTCCGGAGCACGCGGTCAGGCAGCTGAGTCGCATGCTGGGCGCTCTGGAACCGTTGGGACGCACCAGCAACACTCTGACATGGTTCCGTCGGCTACCCCGCGATCTCCGTGCCCAGCCGTCGGGCGTGCTGGGACTGGCGCTGGCGCTGATCCAAGCCGGATACGTCTCGGAGGCCGAGGAACTGCTCGAGCGGTCCACCCCTCGATCCTGGAAGCGGCGTGACGAATTCGCGGAATTCCTTGTCGTACGCGCGATCGCCTACCGGGTGAGGTTCCGCCACACCGAAGCGATCGACGCCGCACAGAACGCGCTCGACGTGATCGCCGAGGGATTGATGTGCTCGGCGAGCCGCACGAACTTCTTGCGTCTGATCGCCGAAGAACAGATCAAAGAGGTCCGCGCCTGGCAGGGCGATCTCGATCCGGTCCAGGACATGTTCGGCGCTCGAAACGACGAAGCGCCACACGGCTATCGGGACGTGTCGCTCGTTCACGCCATGGGGATCACCGCCGTCGTGCTCTGCGAGGCAGGTAGGTTCGCGCAGGGTGCCGAGCGCGCACAGTCGACGCTCAATGTCGCGGCGCGGCGCGGTCTCGACGACTCGCACCTGACCACCGAGGCGCACCTGGCCCTCGGCCTGGTCGCCTCCGAACACGGTGATCTGGTCGAGGCCCGCGACCATTTCCAGCGCGCCCGAGACCTTGCCGAGACGGCACTGTTCCCGACCACCAGGGTGCGCATCGATCTTGCTCTGGCGGAGGTCCTCGGTCGGCTCGGCGACCGACAGGCGGCTCAGGAACAACTCGACAGCGTGGTCGAGGCCACGTGGGATACCGGAGACCCGGTGCTCCAGAGCCGGGTACTCGCGACGTCGGCCGTCATGCAGGCGCTGACCCGGGACGCCACCCAGCTCGCCAAGACGAGCCAGCGGCTACGTGGAGTCCAGGCCCCCGGGATGGCGGTCCGCGAACGGCTGCGCTGCGCGTTGGTCCTGGGCTCGACGGCCGATCTCTCAGCCATCGCCGCCGACCTCGACGCGGTCCATACCGCCGCCACCGACGTCGCCGCCGCCCTGTGCCGTGCACATGCGTGCCGCGACAAGGATCCGCAGGCCGCGACCGAGTACGTCCTCCATGCGTTGCGGCTCGCCGAGAAGGAGGAGATGTGGCACACCGTGCTGGACTTCGCGACCGGCCTCGAGTCGATCGTCGCGCGCGCCGCCGAGGCGACGGATCCGACGGCCGGTCCGACCCCGCGATTCACGCGCCGGGTGATCTCGCACCTGTCCCGTATGGCCGAGCAGAACCAGGTCCTCCTGAGCTCGCGGGAACTCGAGCTCGCGCGCTACCTCGACAGTCGGCTGACCAACGGCCAACTCGCCGAACAGCTTTTCATCTCGGAGAACACCGTCAAGACACACCTGCGGCACATCTACCAGAAGCTCGGCGTGGAGCAGCGCGACCAGGCGGTGCGCAAGCTCGAGGAACTCGGCATCATCCTCGACCGGTGAGTCGCGAGAAGCCGCAGATCACCGCCTCGCGGCCCTGCGGGCCTCTCTCTTGACCCGCTGCCGGGCGGGATCCGGAACAGGTGCCGCCGCGACCAGGCGTCGGGTGTACGCATGCTCCGCATGATCGTGCACCTCGCGGGCATCACCCCACTCGACGAGATCACCCTGGTACAGGACCGCGGTGCGGTTGCTCAGATGACGCACCACACCCAGGTCGTGCGCGATGAACAGATAGGCGACACCCATCTCCTGTTGCAGGTCGGCGAAGAGGTTCACGATCTGCGCCTGAGTCGACACATCCAACGCGCTGACCGCCTCGTCGGCCACGATCAGACGGGGCCGCGGAGCGAGGGCCCGGGCGATCGCGACCCGCTGTCGCTGTCCCCCGACAGTTCGCTCGGGTAGGAATGAGCCTGTCGCGCAGGTAGTCCCACCGCATCGAGGAGATCGTGGACCTGAGAGGTGATCTCCCGCCGATCGGTCGCGCCGAGGAGCCGGCGTATCGGCTCCGCGATCGTGGCGCCGATCGTCATGGTCGGGTTGAGCGAGCTCACGGGATCCTGGAACACGGCCTGCACGTTGTGGCGGTACCACTTCGTCGCCTGCCGATCAGTCGGCATCGGCCGGCCGTCGAAGGTGATCGATCCCGAGGTGACCGGCAGCAGCCCCAGGACGGCCTTGCCGATCGTGCTCTTTCCCGATCCCGACTCGCCGACCAATCCGACCGTCTCCCCTACACCCACGTCGAAACTGACGCCTTTGATCACCTCGGTGGGTGGGGTCGGGCGGAACAGCCGGCGCCGGCCGGGGTAGGAGATGTGGACGTCGTCGACCACCAAGAGCGGAGTGCGGTCCACGCTCGATGTCGCGGTCTGTCCAGAGGCCCGGGGGCTCATACTGTCTCCTTCTCAGGGATGGCGGGCACAGCCGAATCGACGAGGAGACAACGAACTTGGCGTCCGTCCCCGATTCGGACGAACGGTGGCTCGGTGGAACCGCAGCCGTCGACCGCCGCCGAGCAGCGACCGGCGAACACGCATCCGTCTCCGAGGGCCCCGGGTCGGGGAACCTGGCCCGGGATGGTGGGTAGCCGGTCCAGGTCGGCGCCGTCGTCGGGAGTGGCCGTCAGCAGAGCCCGCGTGTAGGGGTGACGCGGGTCCGTGAACAGGTCGTCGACCGAAGCCGTCTCCACGATCTCACCCGCATACATCACCGCGGCCCGATCACAGATGTCGGCGACGACCCCCAGATCATGGGTGATGAAGAGGATGCCGACGCCCAGATCGTTCTTGATGTCGATCAGCAGGTCGAGTACCTGGGCCTGGGTGGTGACGTCGAGAGCCGTGGTCGGCTCGTCGGCGATCAACATGTCCGGCTCACATGCCAGCGCGATGGCGATCACCACGCGCTGCGCCATGCCGCCGGAGAACTGGTGGGGGTAGTCCTCCACGCGGCGTTCCGGTTCGGGGACACCGACCCGCGCGAGCAGTCTGATCGCCTCGGCGCGCGCCGCTCGCCGGTCGACCCGACGGTGCAACCTGACGGTCTCCTCGAGCTGACGTCCCACGGTCATCGCCGGGTTCAGCGCCTTGCCGGGTTCCTGGAACACCATGGCGATCCTGGCCCCACGAACGTCTCGCCAGGCCTTCTCCGGTGCGCCGACGAGTTCTCTTTCGCCACAACGGATGTGACCGCTGACCGCGGCACCGGGTGGCAGCAACCCGATGCTCGCCAGTGAGGTCATCGACTTCCCCGACCCGGACTCCCCGACCAGTCCGACCACCTCACCGCGGCAGACGTCAAGGGAGACACCACGTAGCACCGGAACCGGGCCGTCGTCGCCGGGCAGGCTGACACGTAGGTTCCGCAGCGAGAGCACGGCTTCCGGCGCGGCGGCCTCGACCGGTTCGACAATGTTCGGGACAGCCTCTGCGGGTGCGGCTTTCGGTCGAGGACGAGCCGACCGCGGGTTCACCGAGGCCGCCAGTCCGTCGGCGACCAGATTGAACGCGAGCACGGTCAGCGTGATCATGACGCCGGGCACCACCGCGAGGAGCGGTTGCTGATAGAAGTACGTGCGCGCCTCGGACAGCATCACCCCCCAGGTCGCCTGCGGCGGCTGCACGCCCACACCGAGGAAGCTCAGCATCGCCTCGATGAGCAGCGCGACCCCGAAGTAGAGGGCGACCTCGACCAGCAGCGGGATCGCCACGTTTGGGAGCACGTACCGCATCATGACCGTCCCCGCAGGCGCACCGGAGAGCTGTGCGGCGGTGACGTAGAGCTCCTCGCGCGTCGAGAGCACCGAGCCGCGCACCAATCGCGCGATGCGAATCGCGAAGAGGATGCCGACCGCGAACATGGCCGTCACCAGACCCGGGCCGAGCGCTGCGATGATGGCGAGGGCGACGAGCATGCCAGGTAGCGAGAGGAAGACGTCGACGAGCCGCATCAGGATTCGGTCGGTGATGCCGCCCGCGTAACCGGCGACGAGACCGATCGGCACGCCCAGCACCACCGCGACCGTGATGGCCTCGAGACCGGCGATCATCGCGATCTGCGTTCCCTCGATGAGACGGCTCAGGGTGTCCCGGCCGAGCTGATCGGCGCCCAGCCAGTGGTTGCTCGAGAAGCCCGAGAACGCCGAGGCGAAGTCGGTCGCGTCGGGATCGTATGGGGTGATGATCGGGGCCAGCGCCGCGACGACGCACAACAGGATCAGGAATGCGGCGGCGCCCACCGCGACGTACCGGCGCCGGAAGCGCCGCCACAGTCCGGACGGCGCGGATGCGGAAGCCGCCGCATCCTCAGAGGTCGTCTTCTTCGTGTCGGTCATCATGCACGCACCCTCGGATCTGCGTAGGAGTAGATGAGGTCCACCAGGAGATTCACCAGGAGGACGACGACGGCGACCAGCAGGACCGTGCCCATGATGACCGGGTAGTCGCCGTTCTGGACTGCGGGTACGACCATGCCGCCGATCCCCGGCAAGACGAAGATCGCCTCGATCACGATCGACCCGCCCAGGATCGTGGCGGCCTGGAAACCGATGATCGTCGCGACCGGACCCCAGCAGTTGCGCAGCACGTGTCGCCGGATGAGCGGAAGGCCGTGCATGCCCTTTGCGCGCGCGGTTCGGACATAGTCGGACTCCAACGCCACGATCATCGCGGCCCGCATCTGGCGCGCGACCGATGACGCGGCCGTCGCACCCAGGGCCAGGCTCGGCAGGATCAGGCACTGCAGCCAGCCGATCACGCTGTCGGAAGGGGCGACGTATCCACCGGCCGGAAGCCAGCCGAGGCGGACCCCGATCCACAGTGAGAGCAGCATGGCGATCCAGAAGCCGGGTAGCGCGAGGGCCACCGACGTCAGCACGGTGATGGCCCGATCGACCAGACCCCCTGGTCGCAGTGCGGCGAGGACTCCGCCCGACACTCCGGCGACGACGGCGACGAGCAGTCCCCCGATCGTCAGGGCCAGCGTCACGGGGAACCGTTTGGCCAGCGAGGTGCCGACCGACGAGTTGTCGATGAAGGACTTCCCGAAGTCACCGGAGAAGATCCCACCGAGCCAATGGACGTATTGGGCGACGAGGCCCTGGTCGAGCCCCAGCTCACTCTTCTTGGCCGCGACCGCCTGGGGTGTGGCCGCATCTCCCAGGATCGTCGCCGCCGTGTCCCCGCCGGCCAAGGCCAACATCAAGAACGTGACGAGCGAGACCAAGAACAGCATGGGGACCAGCCAGATGAGCCGGTCGAGCACCATCTTGTACACATGATTCCTTTCGGTTGCGCCCGACTGTGACGTCCGGACGCTCTCAACAGGCGCGGGCGTCCTGCTCAGGCAGGCGTGACGTCGCGGATGTAGAAGGCCGACGTGATGCCGGTCCAGGCGGCCACGGCGGTGACCGCCGACGGGTCATAGCCGATGAGCGTTTCGTATCGCGCGATCGGAATGATCCAGCCGGTGTCGTAGACGTCTCGCATGAGATCGGCGTAGGCCGATTTCATGGCGTCGGGATCGTCCATACTTCGTGCCGCCTTCTGCGCCGCTGCATCGATACCGCGATCGACGTGGTGGTAGGGGTTGTAAGGCGCGTTCGCCGCCAGGTACTTGGCGTAGATGCTCTGCGGATCGCGATCCGGGATGTAGGTGTAGACCGCCGGGTAGTCGCCACCGGTGATCCCCACGATGTCTTGTCCGGGCGCGACGTTCTCGAGCTGGAGCCGAACACCGATGTCGCTCAACATCGATTTCAGCGCGAGGTTCCCGATGCTGAACGAACCCCACGTCTCGCTCCCGATGGTCACCGTGTCCACGCCCGCCTCGGCCAGCAGTTTCCGGGCACGCGCGACGTCGCGCTTCGGCGCGTGATACCCGTCGAGATGGCCCGGCCCCTCGGTGAAGAGCTGATCGGCAGGTTCCCCGTAGCCACCGTTGATCTTCGAGACGAAGATGTCTCGGTCGACGGCCAGTGCGATCGCCTGACGCACCTTCTCCTTCGCGAGGGGTGTCAGCTTCTTCCCGCCCGCATCGAGGATGACGAAGCTCTGCACATATGCGGGGGCCGTCGCGACATCGAAGTCGTCACCGATGCTGACGGCCTGTGACGGTGTCAGGTAGGCGACGTCCACCTGATGCGACCGCAGCGCGTTCGCGCTGGCCACCTCGTCGGCCGTGATGTTGCCGACGACCCGCGCGAAATGGGCACTCCGGGCCTGCCACGACGTCGGGTTCGGTTCGAAGGTGTACTTCGTATCCTTTTGCGAGGCATGGCGATCGAGCACATAGGGGCCGGTACCCGCCGGCGCTCCGGCCTGCAATTGCTCCGCCGGAACCCTCGGACTGACCATCAGGCCGGGTATTCCCGCGAGCTGATGGACCAGATTCGGGGCCGGCCGGGCCAGGCGGAAGACCACGTGCGAGGAATCGACGACGTCGACCGCGGAGATCAGCTTCAGCACCGGCGACGTCCCGGTCTGAGCCTGCTGCTTCTCGATGTTCCATTTCACCGCCTGCCCGTCGAAAGGGGTTCCGTCGGCGAACGTGACACCGGTGGCCAGAGTCATGGAGAGCGAGTCGGCCGACAGATTCCATGACCGGGCGAGGTCTCCGACGATCGCTCCGTGGGCGTCGGTCGTCATCAAGCCGTCGTAGAGCAACGAGTACCACCCATAGGCGAACGCGCGCGTCTCCGGGTGCGGATCCCAGGTTCGGGGCCCGATGGGCATGCTGAAGTGGAGCTCGTCGTCGGGGTGGCTGCTGACGCCGCGACCACACGCGGTGAGCATCAGCGCGGCGACCACCACCGCGAACCAGCACAGGCAGCGTCTCATCGAAACCTCTCCTCGTTCCCACTCGAGATGTGATGCGATCAGCTTGTAGCCAACGCGTGTGAGTGCAATCACCTTTGCGGGGTGATTGGGCTCTCACCCCGTTGGGGCGCTGTCGGTGCGCGGCCCGGAAACGCCGAAAGCCTCGTGGCGACTGTTGTCGCCACGAGGCCCGGGAGGATCGTGTCTACCGCGTCGGTCAGCGCATCATGGAACCCAGCATCCTGCGATGGTCCTCACTGTGGAAGCTGAGGCCTTCCATCGCCAGCGACGCGGTGAGCACCTGTTCCAGCTGCTGGCGCATCAGCAGATTGACCGACGACTTGGTGAACTCGACGGCCAGGCGCGGCCCCTCGGCCAGTCGGTGCGCCATGGCGTATGCGCTGTCCAGGACGTCTCCGGCAGGCACCGCGTGATTGACCAGCCCCATGTCCGCGGCCTGCCGGCCGGTCAATCGGTCGCCGGTCATCAGGAACTCCTTGGCGCGGTGGGGCCCCACGAGCATCGGCCAGAGGGCCGCACCGCCGTCTCCTGCCACCACCCCGATCCCGACGTGCGGGTCGGCGATGACGGTGTCCTCACCCACATAGACCACGTCGGCGAGCAGCGCGATCGTGCAGCCCAGTCCGATGGCCGCACCCGTGACGGCGCTGACGACCGGCTGCCTCGTGCCCATGATCGACCGGACCAGATCTGTTCCCACACGCAGGATCTCGGAGTACCCCTCACCGGTCGGGGCCTGTTCGGCCAACCAGTCGAAGTTTCCCCCGGCGCAGAACGCCTTTCCGGCCGGATCTCCGGTGAGGACCACTGCGCGGATGGCTCCGTCGCGATGAATGGCCGCGAACACGTCGTCGATCTCGGCATGCATGTCATGGTCGATGGCGTTGCGGTGCTCCGGATTCGACAGTTCGACGGTGGCAATCGAATCGTCCACGCTGAGCCGGATACGCCGATAGCTGCCGTCGCCGAGTCGGCCGGCCAGCCGCTCGGTGAGGCCGGTGGGTGGGGAGTCGGTCATGTCATTCCTTCACGTGATGGGGATGAGGAGCGCCTGAGCTCCCTCTTGAGGACTTTCCCGCTGGCATTTCGGGGCAGTTCGGAAACGACCTCGACCGAGCGCGGCACCTTGAACCCGCCGAGCCGGGTACGGGCATGGGCGATGACGTCGGTGGTACTCGCCGTCGAACCTGCGCCGAGCACGACCACGGCATGGACCTGCTCACCCCACTCGTCGCTCGGGACGCCGATGACGGCCGCCTCGACGACGTCTGGGTGGTCGACGAGGGCGGCCTCCACTTCGGCGGGAAAGACGTTCTCGCCGCCGGTGACGATCATGTCCTTGACCCGATCGACGACGAAGAGGAACCCACGCTCGTCGAATCGACCGACGTCGCCCGTCCGGTACCAGCCATCGCGATCAATCACCTCGGACGAGGCGCCGTCGGCCGTCCAATAGCCGGGGAACAGTTGCCGCCCGCGCACGGTGATCTCGCCGGCCCCGCCCATCGGCACCTCCGCACCGGCGGCGTCGAGCAGACGTACGTCCCACTCGGCGAGCGGGTGACCTGCACTCGCGAGACGGGAGTCGGGTTGCAGGTGGTCCTCCGGTGTCAGCATCGAAACCGGGCTCTGCGCCTCGGTCATGCCGTAGACCTGGCGCAGCCCGCATCCGAAGACCTCGAGCGCGGTGGCCACCATCGCGGGGTCGGCCGGCGCAGTGCCGTACCAGACCTCACGGAGTGTTCCCAGGCGCGGCGCCGCCGACCGACCGTTGACGGCCTCGAGTACCCGCCGCATGGTCACCGGGGGCAGGTGACCGAACGTGACGCCGTGCCGCTCGACGTCGTCGAGCCACTGTTCGGGGTCGAACGCCTCGCGCAGAATGGTGTGCCCGCCACTCATGAGTGCGGTGAAGATCTCCTGCAGTCCGGCGAGATGGAACAGCGGGGTGAACCGCAGATGCACATCCTGCTCGGTGATTCCCACCATCTCGCTGAGACGGCCACAGCCCCAGATATGTCCGGCGTAGGTCAGCGGGATGACGCGCGGCAGACCGGTGGTGCCACTCGTGTGCAGCAGAGCGAAGGTCTCCTGATCCGGCAGCGGTAGCGACTGCGGCGGCTGCTGCTGCTGCTGAGCGAGATCGTGGGAGGTGGGTGCGGCCGGGCCACCCGCGCGGTGGTCGAGCACCACTGGTCGACCTGCCGGACACACCGCGGCCGCGTTGCCCATGAACGCCTCGTCTGCGACGACCGCCACCGGCTCGGCGAGGTGACCCAGCTCGGTCAGTTCGACCGGCGTGAGGCGCCAGTTCAACATCATCGGCATCGCACCGGTGGCGGCGATCCCGATCGTGTTCACCACCAGTTCGATGCTGTTGCGACCGAGGACGGCGACCACGTCACCCGGCCCCACGCCTGCTGCCGACCACCCCGCCGAGTTCGCGGCGATCCGGTCGTGCAGCTGGTCGAAGGTGACGGTGTCGGACCGGTCGTCGGTGATCGCAGGGAGATCCGGTGTCCGCGCCTTGCGGTCGCGGATCATCTCCTGCCAGTTCCGACAGCGGAGCCCAGACAGGGTTTCGCCAGAAAGGGTTTCGCCGGACAGGGTTCCGTCAGGCGGCACTCAGCTCACCCAACCGTTGTCGGTCATCCATTCCGAGATCCGGGTGACCGCTTGGGCCAACTGCTCACGCTGATCCTTCCCGGCGTAGTAATGGGTCGCGCCCTTGATCTCGCACAGTTGCGCTTCGGTGTTCGTGAAACCTTCGTAGAGCCGACGGGTGTGGCTCGGCGTGCACGCGTCGTCGGCGGTGTTGCCGATCACCAGGACCGGGACATGTACGCCGGCCGCCGACCGCACGCCGTCTGCGTTGGCATCGTCGTAGCTCCACTGCGACAACCATCCACGCAGGCTGCAGTACCGCGCGAGGCCGACGGGACTCATGTTGACGGTCTGCGGATCGCCCATATAGCAGGTTCCCGGCTCCCTGTCGTTGGGATCCAGGCTCGGGTCCAGCCAGCGTGGGTCCGCCATGGTGCCGTGCACCACGAAAGCGAATTCGTCGTCCGGCCGCGGGCCTGCTTTCACCTGGGCGAGTTTGTCTTTCACCCATGCGGTGATCCGGCGGTTGCGGGCGATCTGCGCCTCCCGGTAGCGGCGCACGAAGTCCTCGCTGTAGGGAGGCTGCTCGGGATTGGCCGGGTCGTAGATGTCCAGTGACGGGTCGCGGTCGGCAGGGTTCGCCTCATCGAGGATGGATGCGTCCATCCACTCGGTCATCGTCACGTGGCGCGACACATGGGCGGCGAGCAGCATCAGGCCGTCGGCAGGGATCAGGTCGAGTGCGGTCAGATCCGGCCCCTCCCCCGCCGGGGTGGAGGTGACCGTCGGGTGCTCGGCCTGCGACTGATAGAAGACCGACAGCGACCCGCCCCCGGACCAGCCGGCCAGAACCACCTTCTGGTAGCCGAGGGTTTCCTTGGCGTAGCGGATACACGCTCCGAGGTCCTCGACCACCTTCTCCATGATGAGCGCGTAGTCGGCGCCCCGGTAGCGGGAATTGCAGTAGATGACGTGGTGTCCGGCGCGGGCCAGGGCATTCGTCATCGGCAGGTAAGCGCCTCCCCCGATGGGGTGCATGAAGACGATCACGGTGTCGGAGTCGGCCTCCGGCCGCAGCAGGTGCCCTTCGAGTGCGACGTTCTCCCCGGTACCGCCGTAGGTGTCGCGGGCCGTCGAGGAATCCGGGAAGACGACGAGGAACGGCGAACGCTCGTAGGTCTTCGCCGCGGGGGTGGATGTGTTCATCGTTGTGCCTCGCTGATCTTTCGCACTTCGGGGTTGACGGTCAGTGGCTTGCGGCAATCGATCGACATGACCGACCAGTTCACGCGGTCGTACTCGGCGAACTTGCGGCGTGCCCGGGCGCGTGCCCGTTCCGGTGGGCCGTGGTGGATGCCCTGTGGGGCATGGGACAACAGCCCCGGTGGCATCTGGACGCCGAACAGATCACCGGAATGGAACAGTGCGACCTCGTCGTAGTCGGCGTTGCGGTGGAACCACGGCAGCCGCTCGACACCGTTGCGTGCCTCGGCCGGCCGCGGCAGGAAGTTGAGCACCACCACGCCTTCTGCCTTCAGGAACATCTGGGCGGTCGGCGGGAGATGCACCGATTCGGATCCGATCGGGTTGTAGTCCCGGATGTTGTACTTGAAGGGGAAATAGTCACCCTTCCAGCCCCGAACGTCGAACGGATGATGTTGGTAGACAAGCCAACCGCATTCGTCGCGGCGCGTGAGCCGGACGCGCCATTCGGGGCCACCGTCGGAATGCACCTCCGGTTCCGGGACGAAGACGACCGACGAGTCGAACGGATGGTGGCGTCCGAGGACGCCGGGCGGAGGGGTGCGGAATTCTTCGACCGCCTCGATGATGAGGAATGCCTGCTCCTCGCCTGCCGCCGGCAGATGTCGGTAGGTGACGGCCTTCGGCAGCAGCACCCAGTCGCCGGGCTCGTAGGGGATGGTCCCGAACTCGGTCTGGAATTCCCCGGTGCCCCGATGGACGAACCACAGTTCGTCGCCGCCGATGTTGCGGGCGAAGAACGGCATCGGCTGACTGCGGCGAGAGAGCAGAAAGCGGACGTCCTCGTTGGAGAACAACACCAACGGCGCGCCATCGGCATCGGTGAGGTCGGTCGGCTCGAGGTCGTCCACGAGCACATCCGTCATCGAGATCGGGCCCTCCGCGCGATACTGCGTCGGATCGTTGTCGTGATAGAGCTGCGCTTGCCGACCGACAAATCCCTGACGACCTAGCTCCTCGTCCTTGAGACCGTCGAGGTCACGGTGGACGTGCACGGGCGTCGTGCCCTTGCGGAACTGGACAAAAGACTCCATTGATGGCTCCTTGCTGGTGCGCAGCCGGTGGCGCGCTTCATGGATTGGCGAAGGGGGACGGCCGCTCGTGTCTCATCTGGTCGGGCCGGTGCCCGGTTCAACACTGCGATTCCTCCCGGAAGTGGTCGTCGATCGGTCTCTTCGATCAAAACCGAGCCTCGACGCCCTGCAATCACCCTGCGGGTATGACGTTCCGGCGGGCACGTCCCGTGATCCACTCACCCCGCCGTCGGTACGCACGACAACCGAGAGCCGGTCACGTGGTCGACTCGGCGCGCACTCGTGGGCTCAGCCTGGCCGAGATCGGTCTTCTGGGCGGTCAGCGGGCGTGATTCGTCGCCATCGGCCGTACGCGAACGACCGATGGCGACGGCACGTGGGAGCAGGTGTTGTTCGCCGCCTCAAACACCCAGCGCAGCACCCGTCAGCGGCGGATGCGCTGCGAGTGTCTGATTTTCTTCTTCTCTGAAAGCCCTTGCGCGGGAAAGAAACCGAACGCCTTCAGGAGCCTCGAGACTGAACCCGGCGCCGCGGCCCTTCACCACGTCGAGGATCAGCTGGGTGTGTTTCCACAACTCGAACTGGTCGCCGTTGATCCACACCCGCACATCGGGAATCGGTTCCGGGAGGGCGATCTCGCCGACGAGGACGTCGCGCTGCCCGACGCGGAACTCCCCGACGGGGTAACACATCGGGGCCGAGCCGTCACAGCATCCACCGGACTGGTGGATCATGAGTCCGCCGTGCAGCTCTGACAGTTTCGTCAGAAGCTGCACGGCGGCATCTGTGGCGACCACCCGATCAGGAACCTGTTGGTCCGACACGGGTATCACCTCTGCTTTCTCGTTGTCGTCCGGCCCGCACCGATCAGAAGAAGCCCTTGGCGTTCTGAGCGTAACCAACCAGCAGGTTCTTCGTCTGCTGATAGTGCTCGAGCATCATCAGGTGGTTCTCCCGGCCGATGCCCGACTGCTTGTAACCGCCGAAGGCCGCGTGCGCCGGGTAGTCGTGATAGGTGTTGGTCCACACCCGGCCGGCCTGGATCTCCCGGCCCGCCCGATACGCGGTCGCACCGTCACGGGTCCACACGCCTGCACCGAGTCCGTACAGGGTGTCGTTGGCGATGCCGATGGCCTCGGAGTAGTCCTTGAAGCTGGTCACCGCCAGGACCGGACCGAAGATCTCCTCCTGGAAGATGCGCATCTGATTCTTGCCACCGAAGACGGTCGGCTTGATGTAGTAGCCACCCGACAGGTCGCCACCGAGATCGGCGATCTCGCCACCGACCAGGACCTCCGCACCTTCTTCCTTGCCGATGGCCAGATAGGAGTTGATCTTCTCGAACTGGTCGTTGGAGGCCTGCGCGCCCATCATGGTGTCGGTGTCGAGCGGGTTGCCCTGCTTGATCTGCTTCACCCGGTCGATTGCCTTGCCCAGGAAGTCGTCGTAGATGTTTTCCTGGATCAGTGCACGGCTCGGGCAGGTGCAGACCTCGCCCTGGTTGAGCGCGAACATCGTGAATCCTTCGAGCGCCCGGTCGAGGAAACCGTCGTCGGAGCTCATCACATCGTCGAAGAAGATGTTCGGGCTCTTGCCACCGAGTTCCAGCGTCACCGGGATCAGGTTCTCGGATGCGTACTGCGCGATCAGACGCCCGGTGGTGGTCTCACCGGTGAACGCGATCTTGCGGATGCGGTTGCTCGAGGCGAGCGGCTTGCCTGCCTCCACGCCGAAGCCGTTGACCACGTTCACCACACCCGCCGGGAGCAGATCCGAGATCAGGCTCATCACGTACAGGATCGACGCGGGTGTCTGCTCCGCAGGCTTCAGCACGACGGCGTTGCCCGCGGCGAGGGCGGGAGCGAGCTTCCACACCGCCATCAGGATCGGGAAGTTCCACGGGATGATCTGACCGACCACGCCGAGCGGCTCGTGGAAGTGATAGGCGACGGTGTCCTCGTCGACCTCGGAGATGGAGCCCTCCTGCGCGCGCAGTGCGCCGGCAAAGTAGCGGAAATGATCCACCGCGAGCGGGATGTCGGCGGCGAGGCACTCGCGAACGGCCTTGCCGTTGTCCCACGATTCCGCGACGGCGATCTTCTCGAGGTTCTCCTCGATGCGGTCGGCGATGCGCAGGAGCACCAGGGATCGCTCGGCGACCGACGTCTTGCCCCACTGGGGCGCGGCCTTGTGCGCAGCATCCAGCGCGAGGTCGATGTCCTCGGCGGTCGACCGGGCGACCTCGCAGAACGTCTTGCCGTCCACCGGTGACGGATTCTCGAAATACTGGCCCTTCACCGGCGGGGTCCACTGACCACCGATCCAGTTGTCGTAACGGGACTCGTAGCTCATCACCGATCCATCGGTGCCCGGCTTCGCGTAGACGGTCATCTGGTGCTCCTCAGTGTTGTCCGATCGAGGTGTCTGGGTTGTCGCATGCGCCACGTGATGAACCACATGTGATCTGCTACACACACTACGAGGGAGCCGGTTGCACCTACGTTGCAGCCGGGTACACAACGTTGCAACGATCCGTATGCACTGGTCACCAGGGCTTTTTCGGGATGCGGACATCGTTCGATGACTTAGGCCGCAAGCTTGGGCAGACTGGAGAACATGACCTTCACCGCACGAGATTTCCCTGTCCGTATCGGCGTCCAACTCCAGCCGCAGCATGCTCCTCGGTATTCGATGATCCGCGACGCCGTCCGGCGCGCCGAGGACATGGGCGTCGACATCGCCTTCAACTGGGACCACTTCTATCCGCTCTACGGCGATCCCGACGGTGAACACTTCGAGTGCTGGACGATGCTGGGAGCCTGGGCCGAACAGACGAGTCGCGTGGAGATCGGCGCACTCGTCACCTGCAATTCGTACCGGAACCCCGAGTTGCTGGCCGACATGGCACGCACGGTCGACCACATGTCCGACGGCAGGCTCATCCTCGGCATCGGGTCGGGTTGGTTCGAGAAGGACTATGACGAGTACGGCTACGACTTCGGTACCGCGGGCAGCCGGCTCGACGATCTCGGCGCGTCGTTGCCTCGGATCAGTGCCCGGCTCGGCAAGCTCAATCCGGCGCCGACTCGCGACATACCGGTCCTGATCGGGGGCGGTGGCGAGAAGAAGACGCTGCGTCACGTCGCCGAGTACGCGAACATCTGGCACTACTTCGTCGATGTGCCGAGCTACGAACGCAAGTCCGGGATCCTCGCCGACCACTGTGAGAAGGCCGGGCGGGATCCGAACGCCATCGAACACTCCGCCGGTGTGCAGGGGAAGACCCCCGACGACGCCATCCGCGAGGCCGAGCAACTCGTGGCCGCCGGGATCTCGTTGATCACCGTCGGGTCGTCGGGACCCGACTACGATCTCAGCGTCCTCGAAGCGGTCTGCAAGTGGCGGGATTCGCAGAACAGCTGACCGACACCCGATGACCGGGCCGCGCCGGCGCGTCGGGCCGTCCGGATAGATTGGAGCCCATGCTTTCCACCGCACGGTTGCTCTCGTCACCCCGATGGAAGTCCCGACTCGCCGGCGCCCGCGCTGCCACGGCTGTCATCCGTCTCGGCCTCGTCGTCCTGGCCGCCGCAACAGCGCTGGTCGGCCCGGCGCTCGTCGCCGGCCTCGGCGGGTCGGCGCACGCCGAACCGCCGTCACGGCTGCCCACACAGGTCGTCGACTCGGCCAATGTGCTGACCACCGCGCAGCGCGATCGCCTGCAGAATTCGATCGATCAGCTCTACACCGATCACGAGGTACAGCTCTGGGTGGTCTACGTACGGGACTTCGGCGGGCTCACCGCCCAACAATGGGCGGAGCAGACCGTGGCCGAGAGCAACCTCGGCGACCGAGACGTGCTCCTGGCGGTGGCCGCCGACGACCGCGCGTACTACTTCGACTCACCCGAGTCGATCGACGGCCTCGATCAGGACGCACTCGACGACATCGCCCGCGGCGACATCGTGCCGGCCCTGAAGAACAGCGACTGGGCGGGAGCCGGACAAGCCGCCGTCACCGGGATCTCCGACGCCATGACGCCGTCGCACACGGGCGCGATCACCGCCGCGGCCGTCGGTGGTGTCGTCGTGGTCGGTGGCGCCGGCGCCCTCTTCTACACCCGGCGGCGCAAGCGCAGGCAGATCGACGCCGGCCTCGAGGCCATGCGCGAACAGGAACTCACCGGAGATCAACTCATCGCCCAACCGCTCGAGGTGCTCGATCCCTGGTCGCGCGAGGTCCTCACCGACACGGACAACGCGATCCGGACCAGTGAGGAGGAGTTGCAGCTCGCGGTGAGTGAGTTCGGTGACACGGAGACGACGCCCTTCTCCGACGCGTTGACGAAGGCCAAGAAGGGACTCGCCGAATCGTTCGTGCTGCGCCAGCGCCTCGACGATGCGATTTCGGAGACCCCCGACGAACAGCGGTCCATGCTCGTCCAGATCATCACCACGTGCACCGATGTCGACGCCGCTCTCGACGCGCAGGTGGAGAGCTTCGACGCGATGCGCAACCTGCTCATCAACGCCGACTCCCGATTGGCCGAGTTGACCCAGAAGATCGTTGCCGTGCGGGCACGGATCGAGCAGTCCCAGAATCAGCTCGACACGCTGATCGCCGAGCACGGGGAGACGGTGCTGGCCTCGATCACCAACAACATCACCCTCGCCCACGAGGAGCTGGACTTCGCCGAGCACAGTGCCGACCAGGGCCGAGAAGCAGCCGAGGCCCCGGCGGGCGAGCAGGGACCGGCGGTCGCCGCGATCCGTTCGGCCGAGGGCGCACTCGAGCAGGCGAACAGGTTGCTCGACGCGATCGACAACGCCGACCGCAACATCGCGGCCGCTCACTCCCGGATGCCCGCATTGATCGACGAGGTGGAGGGCGAACTGACCGAGGCCGCGGCACTCACCGCCGATGGTGGCCCCGCCCTGGCGACCGCGGTGTCGTCGGCGACAGAGGCGCTCTCGGCCGCCCGCTCCGGCTTCGCCGACGACCCACTGGGCACCTTCACCGCGCTCATCGACGCCGACGCCGAACTCGACCGGGCCCTCGATTCCGCACGATCGGCTTCCGCAGAGCGCCGGCGCCGCTCCGAACTGCTCACCGCCGCGATGACTTCGGCCCACGCGAAGGTCTCCGCTGCGAGCGACTTCATCTCGACCCGACGCGGCGCGATCCAGTCGATCGCCCGCACCCGGTTGTCCGAGGCACAGCGGCTCCTGCAGGAAGCAGACGAGGCCTCGGCCACGGATCCGGCCAAGGCGTCCGACGCGGCGCGACGGGCCGGTTCACTCGCCGACCAGGCGCTGATGGCCGCCCAGGGCGACGTCGCCCAGTGGCACCAGAATCAGCAACCACATCAGACCGGCGGTTCGGTCACCGGGGCCGTACTCGGCGGCATCCTCGTCGACAGCTTCCTCCGCGGCGGGATGGGCGGGGGCCGTGGTTGGGGCGGCGGATTCGGGGGCGGTGGCTACGGGAGTGGCGGCCGCAGCCCGGGCTCCTTCGGCGGGTCGGGTACCTCAGGTCGGATCGGCGTCGGCGGGCGCTTCTGACACGCCCTGGTCGTCCGGTGTTCACGCGCTGATCCACACGGGTTTCCTTTCCCTCCCTAACGTTCGGGCAGTTCTCGATTCAGCCCACAGAGAGCGTCCCGGGGAGGGTCCACGTGCGTATTCCGTTGCAGCTGTTCGCGTCGTCCGGAGAGGATGTCGGCCGGTCGGCACGTGCCCACGTGACCTGCCGGTACAAATGCGGCGAAGCCTGCTGGCATCAGCCCGGCAACACCAGCGACAACCCCTACTTCCGGGATCTGTTGCGCGCCGGCGCCTCCCGCCGGGCTGTGCTCCGCTCATCGGCCGGTGCGGCCATCGCACTCGGCGCGACGTCGCTGCTCGCGGCGTGCGGCTCGGACGATGCCGGTGGCACCGACAGTTCGGCCGTCCCCGACGGCACTCCCCCGCCCGGGATGAACTTCGATCCGGTCGTGCCCAATACCGAAGATGCCCTGGTGATTCCGGATGGCTACACCCAGCGGACGGTGATCCGCTGGGGTGATCCGGTGATCCCGGGCGCGCCTGCGTTCGATTTCGCGAATCAGACGCCCGAGGCGCAGGCGAAGCAGTTCGGCTACAACAACGACTTCGCCGGGCTGATCCCCGTCGACGGAGTGGCCAACCACCACTACCTCGTGTGCAACCAGGAGTACACGACCGAAGAGTTCATGTTCACCGGCTACAAGCCGAAGGAGCCCACCGAGCAGCAGGCGCTGATCTCGATGGCGGCGCACGGGATCACGGTCGTCGAGGTCGCGGCGACGCCCGGCACCGGCGCTTTGACGCCCATTGTGGGACAACGGAACCGCCGCATCACCGCATCCACGCCGATCCGACTGACCGGCCCCGCCGCGGGCAGCGAGTTCGTGACGACCTCCGCCGATCCGGCGGGCACCACCGTGCTGGGCACCATCGCCAACTGCTCTGGCGGGCTCACCCCCTGGGGCACCATGCTCTCCGGCGAGGAGAACTACAACAACTACTTCGCCAACGCGAGCAGTGTCACCGATGCGGCCGCCAAGGACCGGCTCGATCGGTACAGCTTCGAAGACGACGCCGATTACCACCAGTGGGCCCGATTCGACAAGCGTTTCGATCTCGCCCGGGAACCCAACGAGGCCAACCGGTTCGGGTATGTCGTGGAGGTCGATCCGCATGATCCGGCTTCGATGCCGGTCAAGCACAGCGCACTCGGACGGCTCAAACACGAGTCCGCGACGATTCATGTGGTGTCGTCGGGCCCCGATGCCGGTACCGTGGTGGCCTACAGCGGAGACGACGAACGGTTCGAGTACATCTACAAGTTCGTGTCGTCCCGCCGGATCAAGACCGGCCTGTCGCAGACGGCACGCACACACAACCTGGGCATTCTCGACGAGGGAACGCTGTACGTGGCGTCGTTCACCGGAAACGAACCGGACGCGATCGACGGCAGCGGAAAGCTCCCGCCCAGTGGATCATTCGCCGGACGCGGGGTATGGCATCCACTGCTCACCGTCGGCGCCGACGGTACTTCGCGTTCCCACGTCGATGGCATGAACCCCGCGGAGGTCGCGGTGTTCACCCGCGTCGCGGCCGACAAGGCAGGCGCCACCAAGATGGATCGCCCCGAGGACATCGAACCGCACCCGCGTACCGGCAAGGTCTATTGCGCATTGACCAACAACAGCAAGCGCGGCACCGAGGGCAAGGCCGGCGCCGACAGCGCCAATCCGCGCAACGAGAACAAGAACGGCCAGGTCATCGAGATCACCGACAACCACGCCGGCACCGACTTCACCTGGGATCTGCTGCTCGTCTGCGGTGACCCCGCGGAGGCCGACACATACTTCGGCGGCTTCGACAAGACCAAGGTCAGTCCGATCTCCTGCCCTGACAACGTCGCGTTCGATCCGCACGGGAACCTGTGGATCTCCACCGACGGCAACGCACTCGACACCAACGACGGGCTGTTCGCCGTCGCCCTCGACGGCGATCGCCGCGGTGAGACCAAGCAGTTCCTGACGGTACCGATGGGCGCCGAGACGTGCGGGCCGATCATCGACCGCGACCGAGTGCTGGTGTGCGTGCAGCATCCGGGCGAACTCGACGACCACTCCGCCGACAATCCGGCTTCGCATTGGCCGGACGGCGGCACGAGCCAGCCCCGACCAGCGGTGGTCGCCATCTGGCGCGACGGCGGTTCGCCGATCGGCGTCTGAGGACCGCTAGGAGCCCTTGCGCCCGACGACGAAGTAGGCGATCGGACCGAAGTAGTTGACGAAGCTCAAGCCCACCCACAGCGGCTTGGGTCCGTTGACCTGGCCCGCCGGTCGCCGCTTGAGATCGCGCAACGCGGCACCCTGGAGAATGAACTGGGCCACCGCGCCGACGATGATCAGAGCGCGCGACCTGGTCGGGAGATCCGAGAACCTTTTCGAAGAGCCTGTCATACAGTTCACAGTAGACAGCCTTTTATTTCGCAAGCCTAAGTATTAGGGTTGCGAATGTGTCTGATTCAGAGGTCTCCGATCTGGCCGTCGCCCTGCGCCCGATACTCACCAGGCTCTACTTGGCATTACGCCGACGCACCCCGATCGCCGAGTA
Source organism: Gordonia sp. SID5947 (assembly GCF_009862785.1). NCBI lineage: Bacteria > Bacillati > Actinomycetota > Actinomycetes > Mycobacteriales > Gordoniaceae > Gordonia > Gordonia sp. SID5947. Next base: position 3,391,993 of record NZ_WWHU01000001.1, read on the forward strand.
CTCCGCCGCCCAGGCGTCCGCGCTGGCGGTCCTCCTCGACAACGGTCCCATGCGGATGGGTGAACTCGCCGACCGCGAGTCCATTCGTATGCCGACGGCGACCGCGCTGATCGACGGCCTCACCAGGAACGGTCTCGCCGAGCGGCGCCCCGACCCGGCCGACCGTCGAGCCGTGCTCGTCGGACTGACCGACCACGGGCGGTCCGTTCTCGAAGGGGTCCGGGGCCGACGGGACAGCATCCTGACCGCGGCGTTGTCCGAACTCGACGACGCCGAGCGCGCGGCCCTCGCCGCCGCGGCCCCCGCCCTGCAGGCACTCCGCGAACAACTCGACGCGGTCCCCGCGCACAGCGAGATCGCATCGGACGAATGACGAATCCGAGGAAAGCATGACAGTCACCGAGGACCGGTCCGTGCCCACAGTGCAGACCGACGAACAACATCACCACCCGTCCCTGCTGGAGACCTTTCGGCAACAGCCCCGCGCGGTGTGGGTCACCGCTTTTGCCGCCGTCATCGCCTTCATGGGCATCGGCCTGGTGGACCCCATCCTCAACACGATTCGCGAGGAGCTCAACGCCCCGCCCTCCAAACTGACCCTGTTGTTCGCCGTCTACCTCGGCGTGCAGGTGGTGGCGATGCTGATCACCGGTTGGGCTGCCTATCGGTTCGGGCCCAAGCGAACCCTGACCGTCGGATTGACGCTGATCGTGGTCGCCGCGGGCGTCTCGACCTTCGCAGGCAACATCGACCAGCTCATCGCGCTGCGCGTGCTGTGGGGTCTGGGCAACGCGCTGTTCATGGCGACCGCGCTCGCCTTCATCGTCGGCGCCGCCCGCGGCGGTCAGCACGGCGCCATCCTGCTGTACGAGGCCGCACTCGGCGTCGGCCTGGCGGTCGGGCCGCTGGTCGGCGCACTGCTGGGTGCGTGGACGTGGCGCGGACCGTTCGGTGGCACCGCCCTGCTCATGCTCATCGGGCGGTGCTGTGCGCGCTCATGCTGCCCAAGGACGGACCCCGCGGTGACCGCGTCGCCGTCAGCGTCGTCGACCCGATCAAGGCCCTGCGCAACCGAACGCTGTTGCTCACCTCGATCGGCTCGGCGTTCTACACCGGTGCGCTGTTCACCGTCATCGCGTACGCACCGCTGGCCATGGGTCTCTCCCCGATCCCGGCCGGCATGGTCTTCTTCGGCTGGGGCCTGCTGACCGCGGTCTCGGGCGTCTTCGTGGCGCCACGGATCGCAGATGCACTCGGCCAGAAGGGCGGCGTCGTCGTCGCAGTCGGCGGCTACGGCGTCACGATGGCACTCGCGGGCGTCGGGGTGATCGCCGGGCAGGTGTGGTTGACCGGACTTGCCATCGTGCTGTCAGGTCTGCCGTCGGGCATTCTCAACACCCTGTTCACCGGTGTCGCGATGTCGTCGGCCGATCCGAACAAGCCGCGTTCGGTCGCGAGCGCCGGGTACAGCTTCCTGCGCTGGATGGGTGGTGCGGCATCGGCGGTGATGGTCGCCTACCTCGCCGAGTGGTTCGCGCCGTCGGCCCCGTTCTGGTTCGCGGTCGCCTACTGCGCCATCGCAGTGGGTGCGGTCTCCCTCGTCCGATCGGCCAGAGCCGACTCTCACCACGTGGCGCAAGACGCCGCGCTCGTCGGCGCCGAGGAGTACTGACGTTCTTCCCGGCTACGCGTTCTTCCCCGGGTACGCGTTCTTCCCCGAATACATGCGGGGGAAGAGTCGATACCCGGGGAAGAACCCCGGCAACGGCTGGTCCGGCAACGGGCTAGTCGAGCCAATCCAGCACCGAGGCGGCCGTCCAGCTCTGTTGCATGCTGCCCAGCGGCTCACCGGTGAAGGGTTCGTAGTACTCCGCAAAGGCACCGTCGGTGGCCTGGCGCAATCCTTCCTCCCGAAGACGCGCTGATCGCTCGGTCCATCCGCGACGCGCGAACGCCCAGCTGAACAGCCACGTCATCACCGGCCATACCGGGCCGCGCCAGTACTCCCGCGGTCGGAAGTCCATCGAGATCGGTGACGTCGAGGGGGGAACCGCGTAACGCAGGTCCGGATGACCACAGAACCGCGGGCCGTCGAACAGCCGTAACAGCGCCCGCTCACGCTCCCGCGACAACCCGCCACAAATGAGCGGGGCAAACACCGCGATCGTCTCGGTGTTGATCCACGCATCGGCGCGCAGATCGAAATCCCTTGCTGCACCGTTTCGTTCGTTGGCGGCGGCGACCACTCCGGCGCGGAAACGATCGGCCCACGCACGCAGGTCGCGGACGTCGGACCGCGGCTTCGAATAGTCTTCGCCGATGGTCGCGAGCACGTCACAGGCCACCGCAAAGATCGCGCTGACAAAGACGTCCTCCACCGCGAAGCTCATCACCTTGGGGAGGATGTCGTCGTCGTAGTTGGCCCTCTTCATCTGCTCGACCAGCCACATGTAGCGGTCGTACTCGAGATCGTTGGGCCGCATCGACAGATCCGCGACATGATCGAGGTCGGCGCGCGAATAGGGCGGAAGGTCGTCGCCGGGAACCACATTCGCGTACGGCCGGTCCCAGCGCGGCGAGTTGTCCATCCCGGACTCCCAGCCGTGGAACAGGGTGATGCGACCACGGCCGTTGGGATCCCGTGCGTGGGCGAGCCACCGATGCCACCGCACCAACGAACTCCAGCGCCGATCGATGAACTCGTTTGCGACCGACCGCGTGGTCCGGCCGTGCCGACGCGAGTGGTCCAGGATGCGCTGCACCGCAATTGCATGCACCGGAGGCTGGGTGATGCCCGAGGTGTCCGGGTAGTCCGGTGCACACGCGGCGAGTCGCGCGCACTCCCAGCGCGCCGGCCCCGGGAAGTAGCCGTCTCTGCCGTTCGCGAACACGATGTGCGGGATCATCCCGTTCTCCCATTGCGCGGAGAGCAGGGTGTCCATCTCGATCACGGCACGCTCCACCGACAACGGGGCCAGACCGACGGTCACGAACGCCGCATCCCAACTCCACATGTGCGGGTACAGCTTGGGCGCGGCGCTCGTCATGGTGCCCAGGTCGTTGCCGCGGAGCAGGTACGCAGCACGTGCGGACAGCTGAGTCGGGGTGAATCCATACCGGGCCACGGGTCGATTCTGCACTGCGCGCCGCGTTGCCGCGCATCGAGGGGAAGCAGCGTGGACACGTGGAGACCCCGTAACCTCGATACCGTGCCCACCGCTCTGATCACCGGGGCAAGCCGCGGACTCGGCGCCGAGATCGCCCGCCGGCTCGCCCCCACCCATGACCTTCTGCTCGGGGGACGTCCATCGGACGAACTCGACTCGCTCGCCACGCAGCTGGACGGGGCGAGCACCTTCCCGGTGGAACTCACCGACTACGACGAGGTGGAGGCCGCGACGGAGGCGATCGGTGCGCTCGACGTCCTCGTCCACAACGCCGGTGTCGGCACGAGCCTGGAACCGATCGCCGAGACCCCGGTCGAAGAATGGCATCAGGTTCTCGAGGTGAATCTGGTGGCCGTCGCCGAACTGACCCGATTGCTGCTGCCGGCCCTGCGCGAGGCGCGGGGACACGTGGTGTTCATCAACTCCGGCGCGGGGAGGCGGGCCAACCCGGGTTGGGCCCCGTACGCGGCCAGCAAATTCGGTCTACGGGCGCTGGCCGACGCGCTGCGCGCCGAAGAGCCGACGCTGCGGGTGACGTCGATCTTCCCCGGCCGCATCGATACGGACATGCAACGCGACATCGTCGCTATCGAAGGCGAGGACTACGACCCGTCGAAATTCCTGACGACCTCGTCGGTGGCCGGCGCGGTGGTGCAGGCGATCGCCACGCCGGCCGACGCACATCCCGAAGAGATCGTGCTCCGGCCGACGGGGCGTGGTTGACACCCAAGCCGCTCCCGCTCCGTGAGGGGGTTGACGGACCGGCGAAGTGCCGTCCTCAGAGCTGCTTGAGGTCCGACTGCTCCCAGACCGCGCGCATCGACGACACCTTGCCCTCGGCGTTGAAGACCATGATGTCGATCGGGGTGATCTCGAACTTCATCCCGGACGTCCCGGTGACCAGGGTGAACTCGAAGACCGCGGTGTCTCCGGCGACCCGCTTCCACTTCAGCGTCGCGGTGCGCTCGTCCATGCCGGTGATCACCGAGTAGAACTCGATGAGCTCTTCACGCGTGGTGCGCAGGTCGGCCCCGATCGGATCCTCGACCGATGCGTCCGCCGCATAGAGATCGGCGATCTGCTCGGCGGTCCCCGAATTGAGCAGCTCGACGTAGGCGTCCACCGCCGTGTTGATCTTCTCGCTCACTGTGCCCTGGTCAACCGTCATCACAAGCCTTCCTCGAAGTAGAACAAGTTCTACTTCGAGACCGTAGCACTGTCAGGCGTCGAGACGCTCATAGATCGTCGCGTTCGCGAGACCGCCTGCCTCGCACATCGTCTGCAGTGCATACCGCTCGCCCCGCTGCTCGAGCGCATTGATCGCCGTCGTCGCGAGCCGGGCGCCGCTCGCGCCCAGCGGATGCCCCAAGGCGATGGCCCCGCCGTGCACGTTGACCCGCTCGAGGTCGACCGCGAGTTCACTTGCCCAGGCCAGCACGACAGGCGCGAACGCCTCATTGACCTCGAACAATCCGATATCGGCGAGGTCGAGGCCGCTGCGGGCCAGCACCTTGCGGGTCGCCGGGATGATCGCGGTGAGCATCAACAGCGGGTCGTCGCCGGCGACCGAGAACGAGTGCACACGTGCCCGCGGACGCAGACCGAGCGCGCGCGCCTTCTCCTCGGACATGATCAGAACCGCGGCCGATCCGTCGCTGATCTGGCTGGCACTCGCGGCCGTGATCTTCCAGTCGATCTCCGGGAATCTCTCCGCCATCGCCTCGTCGAGGTAGGCCGGCCGGAGCTTCGCGAGATCGGCGACGGTGCCACCCGTACGGATACCCTCGTCCGCGTCCAGGCCGGCGATCGGCACGATCTCGTTCTCGAACAGACCGTTCTTGGTGGCCACCGCGGCGAGGTCGTGGGAACGCAACGCGAACTCGTCGATGGCGGTTCGTGAGATGTTCCAGCGCGCCGCGATGAGCTCGGCCGAGATACCCTGCCCGACAAGCCCATCGGGGTATCGCTTGTCGAAGGCCGCGCCGTTGAGATCTGCCGTCCCCGCGACCGCCGAACCCATCGGAACCCGAGACATCGACTCCACGCCCGCCGCGACGACGACGTCGTAGGCGCCCGACATCACCCCTTGAGCGGCAAATGCGATCGCCTGCTGACCACTCCCGCACTGCCGGTCGACCGACACCCCCGGCACGGATTCCGGGAAACCCGCGGCCAGCAGGGCACGCCGAGCGATGTTGAAACCTTGCTCTCCGACCTGACTCACCACGCCGGTCACCACGTCGTCGATCGACGCCGGATCGATGCCCGTGCGCTCGACGATCGCGGACAGGCTGTGTGCCAGCAGGTCGACAGCGTGGACATCGTGCAGGGCGCCGGTGCTCTTGCCCTTGCCGATCGGCGTCCGGACTGCGTCGACGATGACAGCGTTGGTCATGGGAGTACCTCCATCTCAGGGCTGACTTTTGTCGGCCATAGTTACGGGGTACGCCGCTGACTATAGTGCTGTCAAGTCAGATATAGGATGGTTCACATGATGACGTTGACCGGACCGCTCTCCGATCGGGATGCCTGGCAGGCCACGAACTGCTCGATCGCCAGGGCCCTCGAGATCGTCGGCACGCGCTCGGCGATCCTGATCCTTCGGGAGGCCTTCTATGGTGCGACGCGGTTCGATCAGTTCGCGCGACGCGTCGGTATCACCGATGCCGTCGCGGCGGCACGTCTGCGGGAGCTCACCGAGGCGGGCATCTTCGAGAAGGTCCCCTATCGGGAACCCGGACAGCGAGCCCGCAGCGAGTACCGGCTGACCCAGATGGGCAACGACCTGCTGCCGGTGATCGTGGGGCTGCTGCAGTGGGGCGATCGATACCTGCAGCCGGACGGAGCTCCGCTGCGGCTGAACGACTCCGCGTCCGGTGACGCGGTCACCGTCGATGTCCGAACCATCTCCGGTTCCCGCGCCGAAGGGATCGACGTGCGTCTCGCGCCCCGTGGTGAGCGCTCGTCGAACACCGACTGAATACGCGGTGACGGCACGCCGCCCGGTGTCCGGTTTCGGTGAATATGGTGCGGGAACCGGCCGTTCGTGGTGATATCTATGCAGCGCGAGCGACTGGTCTGCGCCGGCGGCCTGTCGACCACTTCACCATGAGGAACGACGCCGATGTCCGAGAGTCCCGCTTCCGCCTTTCCCACACTCCCGCCACAGGATTCACTGCCGTTCCCCGGCAAGACCTCCGGCTCCCTGGCCGGTCGGACCATGCAAGAGTCCGTCTACTCGCCGCAGCCCGCGACGAGTCCGCTGCCCGCCGATTCCCCGAACATCCTGGTGGTCTTGATCGACGACGCGGGGCCGGGGCTGCCGAGCACATTCGGCGGCGAGGTGCGAACCGACACGCTCACGCGGATCCGTGACGAGGGCATCAGCTACAACCGATTCCACACCACCGCGATGTGCTCGCCGACCCGTGCCTCGCTGCTCACCGGACGCAATCACCATCGGATCGGCAACGGTCAGATCGCGGAACTGGCAAACGATTGGGACGGATACTCTGGTCACATCCCGACCAGCACCGCCCTGTGCGCCGAGGTCCTCACCGACTATGGTTACGCGACAGCAGCTTTCGGCAAGTGGCACAACACGCCTGCCGAGGAGACCACGCCGGCGGGTCCGTATCACAATTGGCCGACCGGCAAAGGTTTCGAGTACTTCTACGGATTCCTGGCGGGAGAGGCGTCGCAGTGGGAGCCGAACCTGGTTCGCAACACCACGAGCGTCCTCCCGCCCAAGCGACCCGAGGACGGCTACCACCTCAGCGAGGATCTCGCTGACGACGCGATCCACTGGCTACGACAGCACAAGGCCTTCGAGGCCGACAAACCGTTCTTCATGTACTGGGCCAGCGGCTGCCTGCACGGCCCGCATCACATCATGAAGGAATGGGCCGACAAGTATGCCGGCAAGTTCGACGACGGGTGGGATGCCTACCGCGAGCGCGTGTTCGAGCGTGCCAAGACCCAGGGCTGGATCCCCGACGATGCGGAACTGACCGAACGCGACCCCAGTCTCACCGCGTGGGAGGACATCCCCGAGGATCAGCGGCCGTTCCAGCGGCGACTGATGGAGGTGGCGGCCGGATATGCCGAACACGTCGACGTCCAGGTCGGCCGCCTCATCGACGAGATCGAGAATCTCGGGTACGACGAGAACACCCTGATCCTCTACATCTGGGGCGACAACGGATCGTCGGGAGAAGGACAGAACGGCACGATCAGCGAGCTCGTCGCGCAGAACGGCATACCCACCACCGTCGACATGCACATCAAAGCGCTCGAGGAGCTCGGGGGACTCGATGTGCTCGGCTCACCCAAGACCGACAACCAGTACCACGCCGCCTGGGCGTGGGCGGGCAGCACGCCGTACAAGGGGATGAAACTGCTCGCCTCACATCTCGGCGGGACCCGCAACCCGATGGCGATTCGATGGCCGAAGGCGATCACTCCGGATTCGCGGCCTCGCAGGCAATTCCACCACTGCAACGACATCGTGCCGACCATCTACGAGGTCATCGGGATCACGCCGCCCCGCGTGGTCCGCGGTGTCGAGCAGCAGCCGCTCGACGGCGTCAGCTTCGCGTACACCTTCGACGATGCGGAGGCAGACGGGCGGCTGCTCACACAGTATTTCGAGATCATGGGGAGCCGTGCGATCTACCACGACGGCTGGATGGCATCGGCGTTCGGGCCGCGGTCGCCCTGGGTTCCCGGGCTGCCACCCGGCATCGAGGACTGGACTCCCGACCAAGATGTCTGGGAGCTCTACCATCTCGACGAGGACTGGACGCAGGCTCGCGATCTGGCTGCCGAACACCCGGAGAAACTCACCCAGCTCAAAGAGATCTTCGCGATCGAGGCAGCTCGCAACAGCGTGTATCCCGTCGGCGGCGGGCTGTGGGTGCCGGTCTATCACCCGGAGATGCGGATCTCGACCCCTTACCGGGAGTGGACGTTCACCGGTGACATCGTCCGGATGCCGGAGTTCTGTGCGCCCGGCCTCGGCAACCGGGCCAACTCGGTGCAGATCGACGCTGAGCTCCCCGACCACGCGAATGGCGTCCTCTATGCCCTCGGCGGTGCCGGTGGCGGCCTCACCTGCTACTTCGACGACGGCCACCTCTGCTTCGAATACAACCTGTTCATCATGCAGCGCACCAAGTTTCGGAGCTCCGAGCCGATACCGGCGGGCCGTGTGGCACTGGAGATCACCACGGAGTTCGCCGAGACCCGACCCGGCGGCCCGCTGACCATCACCATGTCCGCGAACGGCGACACAGTGGCGACCGGGTCGGTGCCGATCAGCGTGCCACTACTGTTCTCCGCCAACGAATGCCTCGACATCGGCACGTGTCTGGGTAGCCCCGTGTCGATGGACTACTACGATCGCGCACCGTTCCCGTTCGAGGGGACGATCGACACGGTGAAGGTCCGCTACCTGTCCTGACGACCGGCTGGCCGGACGAGACCCGTCACCTCAGGTCCGCGCTCGACTTCCCCAGCACCCGCCGCGCGATGATCAGCTGCTGGATCTGCTGGGTGCCCTCGAAGATGTCGAGGATCTTGGCGTCGCGCGCCCACTTCTCGAGCAACATGGTCTCCGAGAACCCCGCGGTGGCACCGACTTCCACGGCCTTGTTCGTCACATCGGTGACCGTGCGGCCTGCCTTCGCCTTCGACATCGACGCCTCGCTGGAGTTGGGCAGCTTGTTGTCGGCCATCCACGCCGCCCGCACCGTGTGCAACCACGATGCCTCCCAATCGGATTCGAGTCGGATGAACTCGCATACCGACGCGTGCTGGGCCGCGGCAGGCTTGTCGTAGTCGATGGTGTGCCCCGCCTCGGAGAGCATGCGCCGGAGTTCTTCGAGCGCTGCGCGGCCGAGTCCGATCGCCATCGCGGCCACCACGGGACGCGTGTTGTCGAAGGTCTGCATCACGCCGGCGAACGCCTTCTTGGTGTCCACCTCGGGTGAGCCGAGCAGGTTGTCGGCGGGGACACGTGCGTTCTCGAATCGCAGCACCGCGGTGTCCGAGGCCCGGATGCCGAGCTTGTGCTCCAGGCGAGCGACCGTGACACCCTCGGTGGTCATCGGCACCACGAAGCTCTTGATCGCGGCGCGGCCCGCGCTCCGGTCCACGGTCGCCCAGACCACCACGTGGTCGGCTCGGGACCCGGCGGTGACGAAGATCTTCTCGCCGTTGATCACGTAGTCGTCGCCATCGCGGGTGGCCGTGGTCGACACCGCCGCGGAATCCGAGCCGAAGCTCGGCTCGGTGATGGCCATTGCGGCCCACACGCCGGAGAACTTCTCGAGCTGCTCTTCGGTCGCCACGGCGGCGATGGCGGCATTGCCGAGCCCCTGTCCGGGAATCGAGAGGAGTAGACCGACATCTCCCCAACTCATCTCGCGGGCGGAGATCAGGGCGCGCATGTTGGGACCGTTCAGCGAGGGCGCGTCCGAATCGGGGGCGTCACCGTCGGACTCGTTCTCCTTCGAACGGCCCTGTTTCGCGAGTTTGCCCAGTTCATCGAGCTCGGTCGGGTACTCGTGCTCAGCCTTGTCGTACTTGCGGGAGATCGGCCGGAAGATGTGCTCGGCCGCGAGATGGGTGCGCTCGACCGCCGAGTCAAAAGTCGACGGGAGCTCCAGGTTGATCGCCATGCCGATATCTTACTCATCGGTAAGTTCTTTTCCAACCCTTCCCGTCGGCCTACTCTCGAGGCGTGGCCTACGACGACGACCTCGCCCACCGTATTCGCGCGATGTTGGCCGCCGAATGCGGACTGAACGAGAAGTCGATGTTCGGCGGCCTCGCCTTTCTGATCAACGGCAACATGGCCCTCGCCGCCAGTGGGCAGGGCGGCCTCATGGTGCGGGTCCCGCCGGAGGAGACCGAGGTACTCCTCGAGTTCGACCACACCGCCCCCATGGTGATGTCCGGCCGTGACACCCGCGGCTGGCTGCGTATCTCCGATGACGGCATCCGAACCGAACGCCAACTGCGTCGGTGGGTCAGCATCGGCGCCGACTGCGCCCGCAAGCTCCCGCCCAAATAGTTCGCGCCCGCAAACGCGCACCGAACAGGCTCGCGCGCATGTCGCGACGTGCGCGTCGTCGTAGCGGGTGCGCGTTCATCTCGGATGAAACCAGCCGGGGCCACCGCGCGTCCTATCCCCGTGACTGTTCACCCCACCGACCGCCACGGTCTCGTACATCGCGCCCGCGCACTCGCCGCAGGCTTCACCGACACCGACCTCGCCCGCGCCCATCGTCAGGGCCGACTCGTCCACATCATCCCCGGTGTCTCCGCGCTGCCTGCCGAACGCACCCCCGAGCAACTGCACCGCCTCACCGCGATCGCAACCCTCGCGGTGACCGGACCCGACCACACGCTCAGCCACCAATCCGCCGCGACGCTGCACGACCTCCCGATGCTCAAACCGAGTCTGCGTCGCGTCCACGTGACGACGGGCTCTCGCTCGGGGGGCCACCGCAGCGCCAAGCGACACGCACACATCGGCAGCCTCGAACCCGCGGAGGTGGTGCTCGTCGACGGGGTGCGGGTGACGTCGCTGGAACGGACCGCCGTCGACGTCGCCCGCACCACCACGATGGGTTTCGCGGGCGCACTCGCGGTATTCGACGCCGCACTCCGGCGTGGCGCCGACCGGGACCTGATCTCGACGATGCTGCGCCGGCGCCGGTCAGGTGTCGGCCAGGCACGACGAGCGCTGTTGCACGCCGACGGCGACGCCGAGAATCCCGGCGAATCGTGGGGTCGCGCCCAGATGATCGAGGCCGGCCTACCGGTGCCTCGGCTGCAGCACGAGTTCCGCGACGCCGACGGGAACCTTGTCGGCCGGACCGACTACGACTGGTCGGGCCGGTTGGTCGGTGAGTTCGACGGCGACGTCAAGTATCGCAATCACCTCCGACCCGGAGAGACACCGTTCGATGCGATGAAACGGGAGAAGGAGCGCGAGGATGGTTTGCGCCGCCTGAAGAGGCAAACGCGCACCCGCCACGCATCCGCGCACGTCGCGACATGCGCGGATGGACGACGGGTGCGCGTCGGCGCGGCACGCGGCGCGGGCGCCGCCTCGCTCAGGGAACGACGTTGACCATCCGGCCGGGCACCACGATGACCTTCCGCGGCTCGCCGTCGAGCAGTGGCGCGATCTTCTCGTCGGCAAGCGCGGCGGCGCGGACCGTCGCCTCGTCGGCGTCGGCCGCGACCGTGATGCGACTGCGCACCTTGCCCTTCACCTGGATCGGGATCTCCACGGTGTCCTCGACCAGCCACTGTTCGTCTGCCCCGGGGAACGGGCCGCGTGCCAGCAAACTCTGGTGCCCGAGCCGATGCCAGAGCTCCTCGGCGACGTGCGGAGCCAGCGGCGCGAGCATCACGACCAGCGGCTCCACGGCCGCACGCGGCGCACCCGACTTCTCGAAGTTCTTGGTCAGGTGATTGGTCAGCACGGTCAGCTTCGCCACCGCCGTGTTGTTGCGCAGCTCGGCGTAGTCCTCGCGCACACCGGCAATCGTCTTGTGCAGCAGTCGTTTGGTGTCGTCGTCGAGATCGCCCTCGGTGCAGCGCATCTGACCGGATTCCTCGTCGACCACCAAGCGCCAGATCCGCTGCAGGAACCGCTGCGACCCGACGACGTCCTTGGTCGCCCACGGCCGGGACTGATCCAGCGGCCCCATGAACATCTCGTAGACCCGCAGCGTATCCGCCCCGTAGTCACGGCAGATGTCGTCGGGCGCAACGGAGTTCTTGAGGGACTTGCCCATCTTGCCGTACTCCTGCGTCACCGGCTCGCCGTTGTAGAAGTACCCGCCGTCGCGCTCGGTGACCTCATCGGCCGGCACGTAGATGCCACGGGCGTCGGTGTACGCGTAGGCCTGGATCATGCCCTGGTTGAACAGTTTTCGGTACGGCTCCCGACTCGTCACGTATCCCAGGTCGAAGAGCACCTTGTGCCAGAAGCGCGAATACAGCAGGTGCAGAACCGCATGCTCCACGCCCCCGATGTACAGATCGAGTCCGCCCGGATCGTCGACGCCGTGTTCGGCCGGGCGAGGACCCATCCAGTAGGCCTCATTCTCCTTGGCGCAGAACGTGTCCTCATTGGTCGGGTCGATATAGCGCAACTGATACCACGAGCTACCGGCCCACTGCGGCATCACATTGGCGTCGCGCGTATAGGTCTTGACCCCGTCACCGAGATCGAGCTCGACGGTCATCCAATCGGTTGCCTTGGCCAGCGGCGGAGACGGTTCGCTGTGCTCGTCGTCGGGGTCGAAAGACACCGGCGCGTAGTCGTCGACCTCCGGGAGCTCCACCGGCAGCATCGATTCCGGGAGTGCGTGCGCGTTCCCGTCCTCGTCGTAGACGATCGGGAAGGGCTCGCCCCAATAGCGCTGCCGGGCGAACAGCCAGTCGCGCAGTTTGTACTGGATGGTGCCCCGACCGGTCCCCTGCTCCTCCAGCCACTCGACGATCTTCGCCTTCGCGTCGTCGACCTGCAGACCGTCGAGGAATCCGGAGTTCACGGCGGGGCCGTCCCCGAGAAACGCCTCGGTTTCGATGCCCTGTTCCGAGCCGATGACCTCGCGGATCGGCAGCCCGAAGACGGTCGCGAACTCGTAGTCACGGCTGTCGTGCGCGGGCACCGCCATGATGGCACCGGTGCCGTAACCCATCAGCACGTAGTCGGCGATGAAGATCGGGATCTGTTCGCCGTTGACCGGATTGGTCGCGAACGCGCCGGTGAAGACGCCGGTCTTCTCCTTGTTCTCCTGGCGCTCGAGATCGGACTTGGCCCCGATCGCGGCACGGTATGCCGTGATCGCCTCCGCCGGATCGGCCGCACCGCCGGTCCAACGTTCGTCGGTGCCGGCGGGCCACGCCGCGGCGGTCACCGTGTCGACCAGCGCGTGCTCGGGTGCGAGCACCATGTAGGTGGCGCCGAACAGGGTATCGGGCCGGGTGGTGAAGACCTCGACGGAACTGTCGGTGGCGGGCACGGTGAAGGTGACCTGCGCACCACGGGAACGGCCGATCCAGTTGCGCTGCATGGTCTTGACCTTGTCCGGCCAGTCCAGCAGGTCCAGATCGTCGAGCAGACGATCCGAATAGGCGGTGATACGCATCATCCACTGACGCAGGTGCTTGCGGAACACCGGGAAGTTGCCGCGATCGCTCCGACCGTCGGCGGTGACCTCCTCGTTGGCGAGCACCGTACCCAGGCCGGGGCACCAGTTGACCAACGAATCACTCTCGTAGACAAGACGATACGAGTCGATGACCTGGTTGCGCCCGGCCTTGTCCAAGGACGACCACGCTCGCCCGTCGCCGACCTCGCGCTTTCCCGAAGCGAATTCGTCGACCAGCTCGGCGATCGGACGGGCCTTACGCTGGTCGGCGTCGTACCAGGCGTTGTAGATCTGCAGGAAGATCCACTGCGTCCACCGATAGAATTCGACGTCGGTGGTGGCGACACGTCGACGCTCGTCGTGGCCCAGCCCCAGGCGGCGGATCTGGCCGAGATAACGCTCGATGTTGGCCTCGGTGGTGGTCCGCGGATGTGTGCCGGTCTGGACCGCGTACTGCTCCGCGGGCAGCCCGAAGGCGTCGAAGCCCATCGTGTGGAGAACGTTGCGTCCGATCATCCGCTGGTACCGCGCGAACACGTCGCTGGCGATGAACCCCAGGGGGTGGCCGACGTGCAGACCCGAACCAGACGGGTACGGGAACATGTCCTGGATGAAGACCTTCGCCTCGGCGTCGGCCGCACCGCCGCCGAACGCCGCGAGATCTCCGGCAAGCGGTCCCACCGGGTTGGGCGCCTCGTACGCGTGCTGGTCCGCCCAGTTGCGCTGCCAACGCGCCTCGATCTCACCGGCGAGCTCCGCCGTGTACCGATGGCCGGGCAAGCCGGCGGCCGGGGCGGTCGACGCAGTGTGGGCAGAATCAGCTGAAGTCACCCGACCAGCGTAAATCCTCGGTTCGGCGATCGCGTCGACGGGGAGCGGTCCAGGATGCCGATCCCGCGACAACGGCCGATTCGGTGTGCTACGACAGTCAGTCGTATGGTGGTCGATGTGATCGTCCTGTCTGTCGTCGCTGCTGTGGTCGTCTTCGCGCTCGCCGCGATGTGGCTGGTGGTCGGCGTGCTCGGGATGGTCGGGCGGCTCCCCCGCAATCGTTGGGTGGGTGTCCGTGCCGACGAGTCGATGCGCTCGGAGGAGGCATTCCAGGTGGCCAACCGGGTGGCCGCGCCCGGACTACTCGCCGCCGCCGCCATCCTGGTGCTGAGTGGAATCGTCACCCTCGGCATCGGCGGGTACTGGTCGGTCGCCTTCGCGGTGGTCGGCGTGATCGCCGCGCTGTTCGTGGTCGGCCTGGTCAGCGCCTACGGAGTGCGCGCCGCTGCCGCGCTGCCCGACGACGAAACAGCGTCGGATGCCTGCGGAACCTCGAGTTGCGGTGCCTGCAGCCTCAAGAGTGTCTGCTCGAACGAGTCCGCCCAGGCGTGAATCAGTGTCTTCTCCTCTCGCGGTGATCCGTGGGCTGCTGAACCGCTCGCCGGTCGACGGCTTCGTGCTCGCCATCCTCGGTGCGGTGCTGGTGGCCGCTTTCCTACCCGCGCGCGGCGCCGCCGCCGACGTCCTCGACTGGGTGGTCGTCGCTGCGATCGCACTGCTGTTCTTCCTCTACGGCACGCGCCTGCACCCGCGCGAAGCGCTCGAGGGGCTCAAGCACTGGCGGCTGCACGTGACCATCCTGGCATTCACCTTCGTGGTGTTCCCGCTCGTCGGCCTGGCACTGCGGCCCCTGGTCACGCCGATGGTCGGTGCCGATCTCGCCAACGGTCTACTGTTCCTGTGCCTGGTGCCCTCCACCGTTCAGTCGTCGATCGCGTTCACCTCGATCGCGCGCGGCAACGTACCGGGCGCGATCGTCAGCGCCTCGACCTCCAACATCCTGGGCGTCTTCCTCACACCACTGCTCGTGGTCGCCTTGATGAGCACTCACAACGACATGCAGATCGACGCGTCGTCGGTGGTGAAGATCGTCGGGCAGATCCTCGTACCGTTCATCCTGGGACAGATCGCACGGCCGTGGGTGGGTGGTTTCTTCTCCCGCCATGCCCACGCCACCAAGTTCGCCGACCGCGGCTCCATCGTCCTGGTCGTCTACGTCGCCTTCAGTGAAGGTGTCCGCGAGGGCATCTGGTCGATGGTCGACGCGGCACAGATCGTCGCCGTCGCGGTGATCTCGCTGATCCTCGTCGTCGTGATGCTGGTGGTCACCCGATGGGTGCCACAGCGACTCGGATTCGACCGCGCCGATGTGATCGCCATCCAGTTCTGCGGCACCAAGAAGAGTCTCGCCACCGGTCTCCCGATGGCGACGGTCCTGTTCGCCGGCTCGACCGTGGGCCTGATCGTGCTCCCATTGATGATCTTCCACCAGATCCAGCTCATCCTGTGTTCCTGGCTGGCGACGCGGTACGGCCGCGAGCCGGAACTCGTCGACGCCGTCTGAGCGTCCGTCCACTGTCAGGAAACAATGGTCGCTAAACTGCGACCATGACAGGTGACGCCTCCAACATCGTCCGCGACACCGGTGACCCCGCGCCCGTCCAGCGTGAGGTGGTGGGAGATCCGCCGACGGGTGGCGACCTGGAGGCCGCGATCGCCCATCAGGTGAGGCTGCTCCGCCGAAACGCCGGCCTCTCGGTCGCCGAGATGGCCGCCAAGGTCGGCATCTCGAAGGCCATGCTGTCGAAGATCGAGAACGCCCAGACCTCCTGCAGTCTGTCGACTCTCGCCCGCCTCGCCGCAGGTCTCGACGTCCCGGTCACCTCGTTGTTCCGTGGCGCCGACGCAGAGCGCGAAGCCGTCTACACCGAGTCGGGCAAGGGGGCGGTGATCGTCGGCCGCGGTACCCGAATCGGTCATCACTACGAGCACCTCGGTGCGCTGCGCGGACAACACAAGCGCCTCGAACCCGTCCTGGTCACGTTGACCGACGACAGCGAGGTGTTCCCCCGCTTCCAGCACCCGGGTACCGAACTCCTCTACATGCTGGAGGGAGTCATGGTCTACGGGCACGGCAACGCCGAATACACGCTGCGTCCGGGCGACTGCCTGCTGCTCGACGGCGAGGGTATCCACGGCCCGCATGATCTGGTCCGTCTGCCCATCCGCTTTCTCGCGGTGACCGCGTACCCCGACAACCACGAAGCGGAGTGAACCGGCCGCGCGGTGAGCGGGCGCTACGGGATCGGTGTGGAGAGCGGCAGGTTCACAAAACTCGGCCGCTGCGGATCGAGTTGGATGTGCTGCGGCTTCAGCTGTGACTCGTTCAGCAACGGGCGCAGCGGAAGCCCCCGCGGCACGTTCATCGCGAAGACATCCACACGCAACCGGTGACCCGGCTTGATCAGCGCTTCGGTGGGCAGCAACCCGATGTCGAGGGCCACCTGCTTCCCCGGTGTCACCCGCTGCCGGGAGGCCAGCGTCAGGTTGTAGAAGGGATCGATCACGTCCCCGTTGGGCGCGAACTGCGAGCGGGAGCGGTCGTAACCGCGCAGCGACGCCATGACCTGGCCGGAACTGATCACCTTCGACGTGCCGTCCGGCGCGACGTCGTTGAGCGTGGCCGTCCAGTACCCGTCGGACGCGTCCATGACGGTGTTGAGGTGCAGGTTCGTGTAACCGGAGACGCTGCGCGTGGTGCGCATAGGCGCGGTGGTGAACGTGAGTGCGTCCCGCTCCGGGATCCGGGCATCCCTGGCGCAGAACGGGAACAGTGCGAGCGCACCGGCCGTCTGCTGAGCTGCGTCCCGCGAGCAGAGAGTCAGCAGCCCGGGCGAGACCGTCATCCGGCCATGTGATGCCGGGGCCGCAGTGGTGAGGCTGCCGTCCCGCACCGCATGGGGGGCGGTCCCGCTCCGCCGGTCGCCGAGGTACAGCCGCTGCCGGGACATGCCGGCGCGCGGGAACTGCTTCGCGGAGATCCACTGATCGCCGACCTGTTTCAGGTTCACCGGACCGTAGGCGTCGACTTTGTTGTCGATTCCCTTGAGCCACTTGTCGAACCATGCCTTCTGCAGGACATCCAGACGTGGCGGTGTGCCGGCCCGGCCTTGCTGGCCGCCGCCGATCGTCAAGTGGTAGCCGTCGCCCATGATCAGCTGCTTCTTGCCCGGCGACAGCGGGATCTTGTTGTACATCCGCACTTCACTGTTGGTGAAGAGATCGAACCAGCCGCCATAGATGAGGGTCGGGGTGGTGATCCGTTCAGCGTTGTCCTGCCACGTTTTTCGCGGTTCGGAACTGTCGGTGAGCAGCTCATCGAGTTCGGGTGGCACCGACTTGATGTCGGGCGTCACCAGCGCCGCCAACAGCTGCGGGTAGAAGGTCAGCGGGTCGGAGATCCGGTCGGCCAACCATTTCCAGTCGAACGTCCCGTTGAGCATCGACGACACGTTCGGCACCAGCTTGGTGGTGTTGACGAGCGTCAGCCACATCGGCAGAAAGCCCACGCCGAGTGCCCCTCCGGGTGCGACGATGTCGCGGATGAGGTCACCCCCGGGCTCCACCGGGAAGATCGCCTTGAGCGCGGCCGGGTTCTTGTTGGCCGCCTGGATCTGATTGATCGCGGAGTACGAGACCCCGGACATGCCGATCTTGCCGTTCGACCAGCGCTGTCGGGCCGCCCAGTCGATGACCTCGAGCGTGTCGGCCTGTTCGCGGCTCTGGAAGACATCCCACTTGCCCTGCGAGAAGCCGGTGCCGCGGACGTCCACCACCACCTGCGTGTACCCGCTTCGCACCAGATCGAGGTCGACCATGAAGGTCTTGGCCCCGCCATCACGAAGCGTGTTGGTGAGTTGCGAGACGTCGGCGATGTCGCGGATCGGTGTGGCGACCTGGTTGACCGCCGTCACGAGTTGCCGAAGGAGGGGCTCGAGAACCGGATGTTGGGTGACCGCAGCACCGACCGCGGTGATCAGCTTGGTGTACGGCGTCATGTTCACGATCACCGGATTGCGCCTCGTCGTCGCGCGGCCGGCACCGTCGGCAGGCCGATAGACATTGGCGCGCAGAATTGTTCCGTCGCTCATCCGGATCGGCACATCCCACGTGACGGCAACACCCGCATACGGCTGCGGGCCGTCATGAGACGCCGCCCACCGCGCTGCGGCGGCTCCCCCGGTCGGGGACGGCGCCGCACCCGCGGTCGCCGGAACCATCACCATCGCCATGAGGATCCCGAAGATCCCGCTGATCATCCCCACCCGCACGTCATCGACCCCCGTCTGACCGAACCAAGCGTCCAAAATCTAGCAGAGACGGTGTGCTACGTCACCCGTCCTCTCGGCTGTGCGGGTCAGCTCAGTTCCGGCTCACGTCGATCGGGTGGGATGCGACAAGCGGCAGCGGCCACGGCTGGCGACGCAGGACGTCGGCCCACAGATCGGTGGTCGGTGGCACGAGCAGATCGTTGGCCAGCGCCGAGGCCAGCATCCAGCTGTTCTGTTCGAGCTCGCCGTCGAGCTGGCCGATGCCCCAGCCCGAGTAGCCGGCGAACACCCGGACACCGACGAGGACCTCGGACAGTTCGGCCGGGTCGGCGTCCAGATCGACCAGCACCACGCGGCCGTCCAGAGGACGCAACCCCTCGTGGCCACTGATGTCCGCGCCGAGTTTCACCACCCCGAGGCAGAGGGCGGCGTCCTGTTTGACCGGTCCGCCGACGAAGAGCGCCCGAGGCGAGGCCGACAGATCCGACCACTGGGGCAACAGGTTGTGCACAGCGGTCTGACTCATCCGGTTCAGGACCACGCCCAGACTGCCCGCATCGTTGTGCTCCATGACGTAGATGACGGTGCGGGCGAAGGTCGGCTCGAGGAGATCGGTCGACGCGAGAAGTAGGGTCCCGGGCCGAACCCGGCCCACCGACGAGAAGTCGCGCGCGGAATCCGGCGCGCCGCCCTCCGAGTAGAACTCGGGGGTCGGTTCCTCTGAATCGTCGCCGCCGGCCACTCAGACATCATCGCATGGCCGGGCCGATCAGGTCGGTAGTCTGAATCAGTGACGTCAGGCTTGCAGCATGCCACCCCCGGCCTCCGGGGGTTCGTTCGCTCGCTCGCGTACTCACCCGGGCTCGGACGGCTTCTCGCGGTCCGCCTGACCAGCCAGATCACCGACGGCGTCTTCCAGGCCGCGCTCTTCGGTGCGATCTTGTTCAATCCCGAACGACACGCCGATCCCCTGGCCATCGCCGGCGGGCTGGCCGTCTTGCTGCTCCCCTACTCGGTGATCGGCCCGTTTGCCGGGGCCCTGCTCGACCATTGGGACAGACGCCACGTCCTGATGTACGCCAACGTGATTCGGGCCGGGATGATCGGGCTCGTCGCGGTGGCGATCGCCGCGGGCGCGGCCGACACCATCGTGCTGATCGGTGCGCTCGCCGTGACGGGAGCAAGCAGGTTCGTGGCCTCCGGTCTGTCCGCAGGATTGCCACACGTGGCCCACCGAGATGTCATCGTCGCGACCAACGCCCTGTTCACGACCCTCGGGGCCGGCATGCTCGCCGTCGGCGCGGGCATCGCGGCGGTGTTGCGCGCGCTGTTCGGGCCGGACAATTCGGGAAGTGCCCTGACCACCCTCGGCGGGGTGGTCATCGCTCTCATCGCGGGCGCCTTGGCTCATGGCTTCGCCCGACTGCAACTCGGCCCCGATGAGCCGGACGATCCCGGACGCTCGGCGGTACACGCCGTGACGGTGGGTTTGCTGCACGGCGCCCGGGCCGTCGCCGGCTCCCGTACGGTCTCCGCCGCGCTGTCGGCCATCGGCACCCATCGGCTCGTCTTCGGCATGAACACACTCATGCTGCTGGTGATCAGCAAGCAGGCCGGTGCCGGCGACGGGCTCGCCGGGGTCAGCGTGGTCGCCGGGTTCACCGCAGGCGGCGCTCTGCTCGCGGCCGTGGTGACCCCCTACTCGGTGGACCGGATCGGCCGCAAGAAGACGCTGATCGCAGCCCTGCTCATCGGTGCCGTCGCCGAAGTCGCCCTGGTGACCTTCAACCCGGTGGCCCTCTGCATCTCCGCGTTCGTCCTGGGCCTGATCGGACAGGTCGCCAAACTCTGCGGTGACGTCGCCATGCAGGTGGACATCGGTGACGCGGTGCGCGGTCAGGTGTTCTCCGTGCAGGACGCCGTCTTCAACATCGCCTATGTCGGCGCGGTCACCCTGGCGGCCCTCGCCATCCCCGACGACGGCAAGTCGGTGGTGCTGGTCATCTTCGGCACCGTGCTGTACCTGGTCGGGTCACTCGTGGTCCGGGTGGTCCACACCCCCTACCACCCGCGCCACGGTGGGCTCACCGACGATCGAATCGAGGCGAACGAGAGTCGAAGCTGACGTCGGCACGGCCGTCGTCGTTCTCGTCGATCAAGACATGATCGAAGCGGCCGTCCCCGTCGTCGTCTACATACAGCCGATGCGCCACCGGGATCCCCGCCCGGAGATCACCCCTCATCTCGATGTCGGTTGTCCCGTCGCCGTCGAGATCCTCGGTCCGGACCGCGACGGAAACGTCCGTGGAACCAGGCGGGCCGGGACGGGGCGCCGGAGCGTCGACGCGCCCTGCCCTCGGCGGTGGCACCACGCCCCCACTTTCCGACGATTCCTCGCCGCGTGACGGGTCGGTCGTACGTTCGCCCCACACCCCCACGCCGCTGTCCCGATAATGCTCGTCCGGCCGGCCGTCGTCGTCCCGGTCGAGGGCGACGACATCGGCCGTGCCGTCCCCGTCGGTGTCCCACATCGCATCGTCACGACGCCCGTCACCGTCGAAGTCCAGCCAGACCGCGTCGGCGGTGCCGTCTCCGTCGAGGTCGGCGTCCGCGACCGAGGTCCAGGAAGTTGTATGACCGTCGCCGGTGCCGAACAGGTAGTCGATGGTCGGGTCCATACGGGTTCGACGCAGCGCAGACCTATCGGGTTCCGGTACGCGGGCGTTCTTCGGTGATCGTCATCCTCGGCCAGGGCGGTTGCCGCAACACCGCAGCCGAACCGAGCGCTGCGGCCACCAGGCCGGTGATCACACCGATGACCGCGACGCGTCCACTGTCGACCGCGGGCGTCCACGTGGTGGTCCCGTCAGTCACGGTGAACGCTCCCACCGCCACCGGCCGGCCGCGCATACCCCTGCGGATGACGGGGATGAACGTCGTGTGCTCGTCCACTGTCACCGGATCACCGATGAGCGCCCGGTCCACCGGTCCGGCTGGTTCGCGTTGGGGCATTGATTCTCCTTGCGCGCCTTGATGATCGTCGACATGGCCGATGCCCGCAGGCAACACCATGGTAGGTGAGGTCACGCCGCTGCACCCACCGAACCGTGCAGGTGGGTGCGCGCCTCGCAAACCCCATCGGGGCTCGCGATCGATCCGTTTCCGACGTCATCGCACCCGAGAGTCGTTGCGTCTGTGCAAACCGGTAGGTTCAGGGTCTATGTACGTGAGCGAACTGGGTGAACAGTGGCGACGCGCTCGCCTCCGCCCGGAGATCGTCCACCTCGATTCGGCGGCCGCCGGTCGGTCGTCGAACGCGGTGATCGGCGCCATCTCCGCCCACCTGTGGCGGGAGACCGAACGCGGCTCCTATATCGCCGCCGCCGACCGTGACGACGAGATCGCCCGCGACAAACGCGATCTCGCTTCCTTGATCGGGCACACCGCCGACGAACTCGCCTTTCGCGAGAGCGCCCGAGCCGCCCTTCGCGCGCTCCTCACCTACTGGAACCTGCCGATCTCCACCACCGTGTGGGTGGCGAAGAACGAGTTCGGTCCCAATCTCGTGGAGTTCGAACGCCGCGGGTACGCGGTACGACCGCTGCCCGACGCCGATGTCGCCGGACACGTCGACACCGACGCGCTGGAGAACATGCTGCAGTTCGAGCAGCCCGACTTCATCCACATCTGTCAGATCGGCTCGGCGTCGGGTGTCGTCCAACCCGTGACCCGGATCGTCGAGATCGCCCACGCCGCGGGCGTGCCCGTGGTGGTGGACATGGCGCAGTCAGCCGGACATGTTCCGACCGTGACCGGGGCCGACGTGGTCTACGGGACGAGTCGCAAGTGGCTGACGGGCCCGCGTGGGGTCGGTTTCGTGGCGGTGCGAAAGGACTCGCTGCGCCCGGTCGAGGTGGAGAGTTCGGAAGCCTTCGTCGCCGGTCGCCTCGGCCTGGGCGTCGCGGTGTCGGAGATGTTGACCATCGGGCAGCAGCGGGTCTTCCGGGAGCTCGCCGCGATCGGTCGCACCACTCGCGAGCGTCTCGACGGCATCGCCAGCTGGGAGGTCCTGGAACCGATCGACGAGCCCTCGGCGATCACCACGCTCGCCCCGCCGCCCGGCTGGCAGCCGTCCGATGTCGCGGCCGCGCGCGACAACCTGCTGGCGTTGGGAATACTGGTCACGGCCGCGGACTCGTGGCGCGCGCCGCTCGCCACCGAGCAGTCGGTGCTGCGGGTGAGCCCGCACCTCGACGTCGAGCGTGAGGATCTCGACCGCCTCGCCGACGCCCTGCGCACGATGGGTTACTGACCGGCGCGACCACTCCCGATCCCGGCACCAACCCCGCTGCACGAGTTCAGCAGGACGAGTTCAGCAGGACGAGTTCAGCGCTGCGTCGACGATCTCGGTGACCGCCTCCCGGGCCAGCTCGGCATCGTCGGCGACCAATCCGATCCGGGTCCGTCGCTCCAAGACGTCGTCCACGGTGATCGCACCCTCGTGGGTGACCGCGAACTCCACTTCGGCGCGGGTCACGTCGATGTCGCCCGCGATCGGGTCCAGCGGCCGCTGAAGGCGCGCGGTGGACACCACCTTCGTTGCCTCCGAACCGAACCGACGGATCATCGACGGCGGCAGGCCGGTGGACTCGACGAGTCCGGCCGCACCGACCAACGGCGTCGTCGCCGTCACGCAGGCGCCCGCGGTGAGACCTCCGGCCGCGACCGCAGCGTCGACGGCATCTTGCGCCATCCGGCGATAAGTTGTCAGTTTGCCGCCGAACACACCGACCAGGGTGCCGTCGGTCACCTGAATCCGATGCCGTCGCGAGACATCGGCGAGATCCCCGCGGCCGCGGTCTGTCCCACGCTCGCCGGTGTCGATGAGCGGCCGCAACCCGGCGAAGGTGCCGCGGATGTCGGAGCGCGAGACCGGTTGCCGCAGTGCGACGTTCACGGCATCGATCAAGAAATCGATCTCGTCGTCGGATGCCTCGGGGACGTCGGGGATCGGTCCCGGTGCGTCGACGTCGGTGAGCCCGACATACACGCGGCCGAGCTGCTCGGGCAGCGCGAACACGAACCGTGAGACCGAGCCGGCGACCGGCACGGTGAGCGCCGCGGTCGGATGGCCGAAGGTCGCCGCGTCGAACACCAGATGCGTGCCACGGCTGGGCCGCACCCGCACCGATGGATCCAGCGTCCCGGCCCAGACCCCGGTCGCGTTGACCACCGTGCGCGCCCTGACGTCGAAACTCTCTCCGGTGCGGGTGTCCGTCAGCCGCGCACCGGTTCCGGTGACGTCGTCGGCGCGAGTGTAGGTACACACCGTGACACCGAAGGTGGCCGCGGTCCGCGCGACCGCGACCACGAGTCGCGCGTCGTCGATCAGCTGACCATCGGCGCTCGACGCACCCCCGCGAAGACCGTCTCTCGTGACTGCGGGACACAGCGCGATCGTTTCCTCGACGGATAGTCGCGCGGGCGCGGGTAGGACGTCCGTCGGTGTACCGGCCACCCTCCGCAACAGGTCACCCGCGCGGAAGCCGGATCGGATCAGAGCGGCCGAGCCCCTGGTCCCGAGATCCGGGACCACCTGCCGCAGTGGGCGAATCAGGTGCGGGGCGATCGTGGTCATGAGATGGTGACGCTCGACCGCGCTCTCGTGCGCGATCGGGAGATGACCGCCCGCGAGGTAGCGCAACCCGCCGTGCACGAGTTTGCTGCTCCATCGTGACGTACCGAACGCGAGATCGTGTGCCTCCACCAGCGCCACCCGCAAGCCCCGGGTCGCGGCATCCAGGGCCACCCCGACGCCGGTGATCCCGCCGCCGATCACGAGCAGATCGAGCGGTTCGGTCGCCTCGGCGAGCACGCTCAGACCGTCGCGTCGGCGGTCGGCGTTCAACGCTGCCATCAGGGCGCTCGCATCAGGTGGCCGTCGGCAGATCGTCAGGCGGGCGTAGGTAGGACGCGAGTGCGTGGTGGAGTTCGCGGCTCCACTCGTCGCCGAGGATCGACTCGACGAGCGCCCTCGACTGAATGGACGACTGGGTGATCAAGAGGACCATCGCGGCCATCTTGTCGGGGTCACCGTCGCGGACCTGGCCACGCGTCTGACCATTGGCGATCGCATCGGAGAGGATCGCGAGCACCCCCTGCTGACTGGTCCCGAGCCGGTCGAAGACGTAGGGCATCATGAACTCGCGTTGTTCGCGCCAGAGCGCCGAGACCAGCTCGTCGTCGCGGAGTGCGGCCACCACCCGCACCACCACGTCGACCGTGGCGTCGAAGTCGGCGGTGCGCAGCGGCGTGACATCGTTGACCGCGGCGACGACGCCTAGAACCTCGCGTGTCAGCAGGGAACGGATGATCTCGGACATGTCGGGCCAGCGTCGATAGACCGTGGGCCTGCTGACCCCGGCCTCACGCGCGATCTCGGCAACGGTCACCTTGCGACCGTTGTTACGCACCAGGCATCGGCGGGCGGCGTCGAGGACCTGGTCCCCGATGTCCTCTTTACAGATTGACATGATATGTAACACTGTAACCCATGGGTTCCACTTCCCACGACCATCGGGTTCGTCACACGACGGTCTTGGCCAATCCGCACTCGCGACACGGCGCCGGCCGTGTGACGGCCGAACATGCGGTCCGCGAGTTCGAGGCGCGTGGCATCGATGTGGAACTGATCATCGGACTCGATGCGCAGGATGCCGCCGAGCGCGCCGCGAAAGCCGCTCGCACCGACACCGACGCGATCGCGGTGGTCGGCGGCGACGGCAGCGTCCGCCTCGCACTCGAGTCCACCGTAGGCACCGGAACACCGATCGGGGTGATACCTGCCGGCACCGGAAACGACGTGGCTCGCAACCTGGGCATCCCCCTCGACGACGTGGCGGCGGCGGTCGAGGTGATCGCGCTCGGCCACACCCGCACCGTGGATCTCGGCCGGGTGACCTTTCCCGACGGGCAATGCTCGTTGTTCGCCACCGTCGCGGCGACCGGTTTCGACGCATCGGTCACCGCGCGCGCCATCGGGATGTCGTGGCCGAAGGGCCAGGCCCGCTACACCGTCGCGGCACTGCGCGAACTCATCGGCCTGCGCTCGCGGCACTATCACGTACGGGTCGACGACGTGGACGTCGACGACGACATGGTGTTCGCGTCCATCGGGAACACGACGTCGTATGGCGGCGGCATGCAGATCACCCCGGCGGCGGCGATGGACGACGGAATGCTCGACGTCACCCTGGCCGCCCGTCCCTCGCGGTTCCCGCGACTGACATTCGCCAGGGTTTTCCCCACCGTGTTCTCCGGGCATCACGTGAATCACCCGATGGTACGCACGTTGCGTGGCCGCGAGATCGAATTCTATTGCGACCCAACGGCTCTGGTCTCGATCGACGGCGATCTGGTCGGCGAGTTGCCGGCGACCTTCGAGGCGGTCCCCGGCGCCGCAGTCATCTTCGCCCCGCCGTCGGCGTGAGCTGATGGCGCGCACGACGCGTCATCGATCGACCGTCGACAGCTCCCTATCTGCGGGAACCGCCGCCCGACGACGCGGCACCGTCAGGTGCCGTTCGCGATGTCGCGACTCGGTCAGGTCGTGTAGTCGTGCGGTGAGGAGATCGGCAGTGGTGAGCAGTCCGGTCGGGCGGCCCACGTCGTCGACCACCACGGCACTGGTGGCCCCCAGATCGGCCAGCGCATATGCCACCTCGCGAAGGGTCTGCCGCGGATACACGTGCGGCAAGTCGTCGACGTGCTCGGCGACCCGGGCAAGCGCCGCCCCATCGGTCGGCACCACATCCGCGACGGTGAACGACTCGAGCGGGTCGGTCGAGTACTCGCGGGTCAGGTGCTGTCCTCGGCGGGCGAGTTTCTCGGTCAGCACCGAGCGCTTGAGGACGAGAACCGACAATGCATAGGCAGCCGTCGCGGACACGAGGAGTGGCAGCAACGCCGACCAGGCGTGGGTGAGCTCGACCGTGAAGATGACACCGGTCAGTGGTGAGCGCATGACACCGCCGAGGACCGCGGCCAGTCCCAGCATCGCCCACAGCCCCGGTGTGGTGTGGGGCAGGATGTTCCCCTCCCACGCGCCGAGCGCCGCGCCGATCATGAAGATCGGCGCAAGCACGCCCCCTGATGTCCCCGACCCCAGGGAGACCGACCAGATGACGGTCTTCACCGTCAGGATCCCGATGATCAGGCTCGTCGTCGCGTGGCCGGTCAGGAGGTCGTCGATCACGTCGTAGCCGACGCCGAGTGCGCGGGGCTCGATCAGTCCACCGACACCGATGACGAGACCGCCGATGGCCGGCCACCACATCCAGTGGATCGGCAGGCGCCCGAAGGCGTCTTCGGATCGGTACACCAACCACGTTGCGGCCACGGCCAACAGCCCCCCGCTGAGGCCCACGAGCACGGCACCGAGGTCGACCGTCCACGGAAACACACCCTGCGACGTCGGGACGGCGAAGACCGCACCCGAGCCGAGGATGGACGCCCGCACCACGGTTGCCGTCGCGACCGCGGCAACGACCGGGATGAAACTTCTTGGGCGCCACTCGAAGAGGAGCAGCTCGACCGCCAGCAGCACTGCGGCGACCGGCGAGTTGAATGTGGCGGCCATGCCCGCTGCCGCTCCCGACACCAGCAGCGTCTTGCGCTCGTCGGCGGTGATATGCAGATGCTGCGCGAGGATGGAACCGATCGCGCCGCCGGTCATGATGATCGGGCCCTCGGCCCCGAACGGGCCGCCGCTACCGATGCTCACCGCCGACGACACCGGTTTGAGTACGGCCACTCGAGGGGCGATGGTGCTTCCCCGCATCAGGATCGCCTCGATCGCCTCGGGCATACCGTGACCGCGGATCTGAGCGGAGCCGAAGCGTGCCATCAGTCCCACCAACAGGCCGCCGAGGATCGGTGCCGCGAGAATCAACCACCACGGGTGTCCCTGCGCGCCCGGGGAGATCTGGTCGAATCGAATCCTTTGGTAGAAGACGAGATTGGTGACCAACCCGATCAGATGAAGGAGCAACCACGCCGCTCCGGCGCCGAGTGCACCGACCGGGACCGCCCACGCGACGATGAAGAGCATCCGCCGGTCGACCGCGAAGTCACCGAGGGGTGACGGGCTGACTGCATCGGCGGGGGCAGGGCGGTTGCGGACCACCGGCCGCCGGATCCGGGGCCTCACAGCGGCAACGGCCCGGTCTCGGATGCATACTCCTCGCCGACGACCCGATGCATGGCACGTAGGCCCGCGACCATGCCGGCTCGCTCTTCGGGTTCGAGTTGCGACAGCACTCTCGTCAACTCGTCCTCGCGCCATTGCAGGACGCGTTTGACGAGACCGTGGCCCGCCTCGGTCAGATCCAGCGTCACCACCCGTCGATTGGTCGGTTCCGAGCCGCGCGCGAGGTAACCGGAGTTCTGCAGCCTATCGGCCAGGCGCGTTACGGACGACGCTCCGACACCGAGTGCCTGTGCCACGTCGACAGATGAACTCGGACCGATCGCGGCCAGGGTCCACAGCATCCGGAACTGGGCGAGTGACACATCCCCGGTGGCCGCCGCGACGCTGTGCAAGGCGATGCCCACGAGGTCGCGGGTCGCCAACTGCAACGTCGCGACGTCGGGCGCGCTCGCGCCGGTGCTCTGACTCGATGGCATGCCTGGCAGTATTGCATAGTGCAAGAATTGCCTTGTGCAAGGATCTGCGGTGCCCTATCCCTGCTCGCTCCACCACTCCCGCAACGCCTCGACCGCCTCCTCGTACGAGAGCGGCCCACGATCGAGTCGCAGCTCCTTGAGGTAGCGCCACGCCTCGCCGACCTTGGGGCCCGGCGGGAGGTCCAGCAGTTCCATGATGGCGTTGCCGTCGAGGTCCGGCCGTACCCGATCCAGGTCCTCGGCCGCCTTGAGAGCCGCGATCCGCTGTTCGAGGTGGTCGTAGTTCTCCTGGAGCCGCCGCGCCCGACGCTTGTTGCGGGTGGTGCAGTCGGCCCGGACGAGTTTGTGCAGGCGATCCAGCAGTGGCCCGGCGTCACTGACGTAGCGACGGACCGCGGAGTCCGTCCACGTGCCGTCGCCGTAGCCGTGAAAGCGCAGGTGCAGGAACACCAGATTCGAGACATCCTCGACGATCGATTTCGGGTACTTGAGAGCCCGCATCCGCTTGCGGACCAGTTTGGCACCGACCACCTCGTGGTGGTGGAAACTCACGCCGCCACCGGGTTCGTGCCGTCGGGTGGCCGGCTTCCCGATGTCGTGCAGGAGGGCGGCCCACCGCAGGATCAGATCGGGATCACCCTCCTCGAGGTCGATCGCCTGCCTGAGCACCGTCAGCGAGTGCTGGTAGACATCCTTGTGCTGGTGGTGTTCGTCGATGGTCAGCTTCATCCCCGGCACCTCCGGGAGCACCCGCTCACCCAGGCCGGTGTCCACCATCAGGTCGATCGCCTCCAACGGATGTTCACCGAGGATCATCTTGTCCAACTCGGTACGGACACGTTCGGCGGTGATCCGATCGATCTGCGCCGACATCTCGGTGATCGCATCCGAGACCCGCGGCGTGACCCGGAAGCCGAGCTGAGAGACGAACCGGATCGCCCGCAGCATCCGCAGCGGATCGTCGGCGAAGGATTCCTGCGGGGTGGCCGGGGTGTCGATGATTCCCGCCAGGAGGGCGGTCATCCCGTCGAGCGGGTCGCAGAACTCCGCGGGGCCGTCCGCCCCGATCCGTACGGCCATCGCGTTGATGGTGAAGTCGCGCCGCACCAGATCGTCGGCGAGCGATTCGCCGAACACCACCTCCGGATTGCGTCCGACCCGGTCATATGCGTCGGATCGGAAGGTGGTGATCTCCACCATGTGGTCGCCCTTGCGCGCACTGATCGTGCCGAACTCGATGCCGGTGTCCCATCGGGCGTCGGCCCAGGCGGCCATCAATGCCGAGACCTGCTCGGGTCTGGCGTCGGTCGTGAAGTCGAGATCGCCCGACAGCCTGCCGAGCACTGCGTCCCGGACCGACCCGCCGACCAGGTACAGCTCGTGGCCCGCATCCGCGAACGCCGCGCCGAGTGGCACCAACACGTCGGACAGCCCCTGCAGCGTGACGGCCGCTGATGCCAGCAGACGGGTGCGGCGTTCGGGCTCTGTCACGGCATGCCAGCCTACCGTCGTGACGTCCGACGACCACAAATCGTCGTGAACCGCCACACGCGACCGGCGGCCCACCGGCCATCCGGGCAAACAGCAGGTGACCAACGGCTAGCATCGAGGGCGTGTCCGCCGATCCGTCCACCGACCCCTCTGACGTCGCCTCCGACGTCACCGCGGGAGGTCACGGCACCGGCGATGTGACCCGCGACACCTCATCCGCGCGGTCGGACGCCGGGTCCGGCCGACGCGTGACCCCGGCAGATCTGGCACGGGGTTCGCATCCGGGTGCCGCAACCCCTGCCGCCGCGGCCACCCCCGAGGAGCCGAAGCCCGGACAGGCCCGTCGCGGCCGCCGTGGACGCCGCCGGCGCGGTCGGCGGCCGTCCACGACGCCGTCGGGTACCGAGGCGCATCACAGCGCAGCCGACACACCTCGTGCGGTCGACCGCCGCGACGCGCCCAAGCCCGGGCCGATGCCGAAACGACCGACGGATCCCGAACGGCTCGCCGGCGACGGCGACGAAGGGACGCCGACACACACCCGGGTCTCGCCGCCGAAGCCATCGGATCTGGTCGCGGTGACCGCGAAGATCACCAAGACCGGCCTGACCCACGCCGCGGGCTCCGACGGCACCACCACCGCGGGCAAGACCAAGAACCGCAGACGTACCGGTACCCGTCCCGAACGCGGTCAGGGACAGGGACCCGAACGCCTGCGCACCGTTCGCGAGACCTCGGCCGGCGGGCTGGTCATCTCCGACCTCGACCTCCCCGTCGATGAGCTCTGCGCCGCGCTCATCGGCCGGATGGACCGCCGCGGCCGGATGATGTGGTCGTTGCCCAAGGGCCACATCGAGACCGGCGAGACCGCCGAGCAGACCGCGATCCGGGAAGTCGCGGAGGAGACGGGCATCAGCGGCACCGTCGTCGCGCCGCTCGGCAAGATCGATTACTGGTTCGTCAGCGAGGGCAGGCGCATCCACAAGACGGTTCACCACTATCTCCTGCGCAGCATCGGCGGCGAGCTGTCGGACGCCGATTACGAGGTCAGCGAGGTGGCTTGGGTGCCGCTGGCCGAACTACCCAGGAAGCTCACGTACTCTGACGAGCGGCGACTGGCCCGGATGGCCCGCGGCGTCATCGCCGATCTCGCCGCCGACCCGAACCGGTTGGCCCAGTCCGAGGCCGAGAGCATTCGCACCGAACCCAACGCCTATGAGAGAGCCGCAGCCGCACGCAACCAGCGTCGCAACGAACCGCAACCACCGTCGCGGTCCCGTCGGCGCCGGCGACGTCCCCGGCGACCTCCGGCCGGCGATGCCTGACCGCCGGGTGATCAGGCTTCTTGCTTCTCGTCGTCGAATCGCGCGTACCTCCGCGGCGATCGTCGCGGTCCTGACGATCGTGCTGCTGGCCGCTGCTCCGGCGGCCGCCGTACCGGACGCGTCGGCCACCGCCGACGACGGGATCCCCGACGACTTCCTGCGGCTGTCCATCGACACCGTCTCCCCCTCTCTCGTCACCAGCAGCGGCGGATCCGTGGTCACCGTGACCGGACAGATCGAGAACATCGGTGACCGGCAGCTACACAACCTGTCGGTGCGCCTCGAACGCGGCGATCCGGTCGCCGACGCCGCAGGACTCCGGAGCAGCCTCGCCGTGACGCCCGTCCCGGTCAGCGCCGCGACCCCGTTCCGGCCCATCTCCGACGATCTCTCACCTGGTCGGTCGATCCCGTTCACCGTCAAGGCCCCGCTGTCGGGCGACGGCGGGCTCGACATACAGCGCACCGGGGTGTTTCCGTTACAGGTCAACGTGAACGGACTTCCCGACTACGGGAACCCGGCCAAGCTCGCGCAGTCGCGCACGCTCCTGCCGGTGCTGTCGCTGCCCCCGACCGTGACCGTGCGGCCGGCTACGTCGATCCGAGTTCGGAGGCGAGCGAGCCCAACCCGCGTGACTCCGATCTGGGCGCCGACGGCTCGATCTCGGCGAATCTGTCGAGTCCGGCCCGGTTCACCATGCTCTGGCCGCTGGCGGCACCACCGCAGCTCACCCCGGGAGTGCTCGGCGGGCAGACCGAGCCGGTCCGCCTGGTGGGCGAAGAACTGGCCAGGTCACTCGAGCCCGGTGGCCGGCTGAACACCCTGCTCGCGGCGGCCCGGTCGGTCGCGGGCGACACCGATCCACCCGACAGCGATTCCGCGGCCTCCGAATCGGAGACCGCGACGAGCGGAAACGGGGCGTCGAAGTCCGCGGAGTCCTCCGCGCCGCCGTCCGGTGACACCGGCGGCGGATCCGAGAGCGGCACCACCGACGACTCCGGGAGTGCAACCGGGCGAAAGCCGTCCAAACTCGAACAGAGCATGTGCCTGGCCATCGATCCGGACCTGTTGGTGACGGTCCGGTCCATGTCGCTCGGCTACCAGGTCTCGAGCGATCCGATGGACCCGACGTCGTCGACCACCACGGGCTCCGGACAGCCGGCCGCACTGCAGTGGCTGACCGACCTGCGTCAGCTCGCCGGGCAGATGTGTGTGGTGGCTCTGCCGTTCGCGCAGGCCGATCTGACATCGCTTGCCCGTATCGGCAACACCGGCCTCACGAACGACGCGCTCACCACGCCCTCCGACGTCGTCGACGCGATCCTCGGGGTGCGCAGCGTCCGGGGCATCACCATCCCGGCGCTGGGAGCTCTCGACGCGACCGGCGCGAGCGTCCTGACATCGGCGTCCCTCGACAAAGCCGTCACCTCGACGAGCAGCATGGCGACCACGCGCCCCGGCGCCACCGGCCAATACCGAATCGGTGACCTGCGGGTCCAATCCGCCGAGGCCCCGATCACGGCGTCCCTGGCCGGCCTGGGCCCCGCGCCGTCGACCACCCCGCTCACTCCGCCCGAGCAGGAGGTGTCGTTCGCGGGAGAGTCGGCCGCGGGCCGGCGGCAGGCGGCCGTCGCCGCACTGGCCTATCCGTCGATCTCCGCGCCCGAACGCACCGAACGGGGCGAGCCCCGACCTCGACTGCCGGCGGCCGGGCGCAGCGCCTTCGTGGTGCCGCCCACCTACTGGTCTCCGTCCACCGACGACACCAACGCCTTGTTCACCACCGCGACCCTCCTGTTGGAGTCGGGAGTGGCCGCACCCACCTCGCTCACCGACGTCGTCGACGAGCTCGGCCGCACCGGATCCACCGCGCGCTTCGTCAGACCTCCGGGCGTCGGTTCGCTCGCGTCGCTCGGCGTGTCGGTCTCCGACCGCACCGCGGCGAGGATGCGCGACGACGCCGAGCTGTCGTACCAGTTGCAGGCATCGCTGATGCAATCCGAGGACGTCGCCGCCACGCCCGAGCGATACATGGCGCCGCTACGCGAGGACCTGTTGCGCGCCATCCGGGTGCCGGACCGCGCCGGCGCTGCGGAACGAGCCGAGATCCGGACTCAACGCGCGGCCCGCGTCACCGCATCCGGCGACACCCTGACGCGGATGCGGGGCGCCGTGACGATCCTCGACCCCGGCGGGCGGTACACGCTCGCGTCCGAGCGCAGTCCCCTGCTCCTGGTCGTCCGCAATGAGCTGTCGTTGCCGATCCGGGTACGGATGAACGTCACCGCACCACACGAACTCGACGTCGGCGACATCGGCGTCATCGAGATCCCCGCCCGTGGGACGCGCCAGATCCAGTTGCCCACACGCGCGGAGAACTCCGAGGCGATCACCGTCACCATCGGCATGTCCACCTCGAGCGGTGTCTCCCTCGGCTCTCCCATCCGGTTGTCCGTCCACGCGAACGCCTACGGAAAGCCGCTGTTCTGGATCACCATCGGCGCGGCCGTCGCGCTGGTGCTGCTGACCGTGCGACGTCTCTGGCACCGGTTCCGCGGCGAGCCCGACCCGGCCGACGAAGACCGGCCCGACCCCGATGAACACGAACGACTGCTGGCCGGCACCACCTATCAGGAGCGTCGCCGTACCCTGCATCAAGAGATGTCACATCCCGAGACAGAGGACCCCGAGACAGAGGACACGGCCCCGCCTGCGACGACGGGCTCGAACGACCGAGACACACCATGACCGACCAAGGACCACGCGAACCGCGCCGCGCGTCGCCCCGCCGGATACCTCCCCGCGGGGCGGACGGACGACGGCCCGCCGCCGGTCCCCCGCCGATGACCGGCCCCGTCGCCGATCAGCCGCCGCTGGCCGGTCGGCCCGCCGGGACGCCGCCCTCCGCACCTCCCCCGTCCGGTCCGCGTCCGCCTGCACCCCGGCCCCCTGCATCCCGGCCCGCTGCACCCCGGCCTGCTGCACCCGGTCCGCGCACACCAGGGCCTGTACCCGCCGGCCAGTCCGCGCCTCCGCCACGTTTCATCCCGTCCCGGCGCCCCTCCGACACTCTCACCGACACCGGTGAACGGCCCCCGCTCGACGACACCGGGCCCGACGAGGGCAGCCCCAGCGGTCTCGAGCGCGATTCCGACTCGAGCATCCTCAGGACCAGCGGATCCATCGCGCTGGCCACCCTGACCAGTCGCATCACCGGATTCATCCGGACCGTGCTGGTGCTGGCCATGCTGGGCCCCGCAATCGCATCGGCGTTCCAGGCCGCCTATGTGCTGCCGAACATGATCGCCGAGGTCGTCCTCGGGCGGTGCTGACCGCGATCGTGATCCCGGTCCTGGTACGCGCCGAGGCCGAGGACCCCGACGGCGGCCGCGCGTTCATCAACCGCATCTTCACCCTCACCCTGGCCACGCTGGGGACCGCGACGGTGATCGCCCTGATCGCCGCGCCCCTCCTGACCTTCCTCAACGTCGGCGACGGCGACGTCAACCGGCCGCTGACCACCGCCCTGGCCTACCTGCTGCTACCGGAGATCCTGTTCTACGGGCTGTCCGCGCTGTTCATCGCGATCCTCAACATGAAGGGCTTCTTCAAGCCCGGCGCCTGGGCACCGGTGATGAACAACATCGTCCAGATCGCGACGCTGGTGCTGTACGCCCTGATGCCCGGCGAGATCACCCTCAACCCGGTCCGGATGTCGGATCCGCAGCTACTGGTACTCGGCATCGGCACCACCCTCGGCGTGGTGGTCCAGGCATCGGTCCTGGTGCCGTGGCTCAAGCGGGCCGGAGTTCGTCTGCAGTTGCAGTGGGGGCTCGACGCGCGCCTGCGGCGCTTCGGCAACATGGCGCTGGCCATCGTCCTCTATGTCGCTATCCTGCAGGTCGGACTGGTCATCACCTACCGCATCGCCGCGCACGCCGACGCGTCGGGCATCAGCGTCTACGCCACCCACTGGCAGTTGTTGCAGCTCCCCTACGGCGTGCTGGGCGTGACGATCCTGACCGCGATCATGCCCAGGCTGTCGCGCAACGCCGCCGCCGACGACGATCGTGCCGTCGTCGACGACCTGTCCCTCGCCACGCGGCTGACCATGGTGGCGCTGGTTCCGGTGGTCGCCTACATGACCTTCTTCGGTCCGGCGATCGGCATCGCGGTGTTCAACTTCGGCAAATTCGATGCCGACACCGCCTCACAGCTCGGCTCCGTCCTGGCGTGGGGCGCCTTCACGCTCATCCCCTATTCGATGACGCTGGTCCAGCTACGCGTGTTCTATGCGCGTCAGGACGCCTGGACGCCGACGGTGATGGTGCTCGGCATCACCGTCGTCAAGGTGGCGGCCTCCTACCTCGGACCCGTGCTGTTCTCCGATCCCGAACTGGTGGTTCGCTGGCTCGCGTTGTCGAACGGGCTCGGCTATCTGGTCGGTGCCGTCGTCGGCCACTACCTGCTGCGCAACCGTCTGCACAATGCTCGGCTCACCGACGTGTACCGCACAACGGTCATCACGCTCGGCGTCTCGATCGGCATCGCAGCCGTGGTCTGGGTGATCGCGAACCTCTCGGGACTCCATCACCTCGCGACCGAGGTCGGAAAGTTCGGATCGCTCGTCTACCTCCTGGTGACCGCCGTCGTCGTTCTGGGTGTGACCTACGCGGGACTAGCCGCGGCCAAGGTCCCCGACGTCGTTGCGATCGGAATGTCGGTGCGGCGCATGCTCGGTCGGTTCATCCCTGCCCTCGCTCCGCCACCGAGTTCGGTAACAGAATCGGCACCGACCATCACGGTTCAGTTTCCGCGTATCACTCCGGACGAGTCGCTCCCGTACTCTGGACAAGTACAGGTGCTCCGCCGTTTCGACCGGGGCACGGCCACCTGGCAGTCGTACTCGGTTCACAGTGGTGGGGCCGCACGCCTTCGTGATGGCGGCGAGATGCGGGTCCATTCGCCCCGCGATATGCGCTACCGCAGGAGAGGAGCTCGGCGCTTGAGTGACAACGAGATCGGTACCACACAGGACACCGAGATCATCCCCGACGCCCCGACCTCCGACGGTGGTTCGGTGACCGTCGACGAGAAGCCGGCACAGCCGCGCGACGGCAACGCCGACAAGTCGGCGAAATCGGACCGACCGGGAACCGATTCCCCGGTTTCCGCCACGCCGTCGCCGTCGAAGGGCGAGTCGAAGGACGAGAAGTCCTCCGACGCAGACACATCCGACAGCGCGACAGTTCCCGTCACACGCCCTAGACCGCGCGGTCCGCGACTGGTGCCCGGCGCCGCCGTGGCGGGCGGCCGCTACCGCCTGCTCGACCATCACGGCGGTTCGCGTGGCCTGCAGTTCTGGCGCGCCCTCGACATCAACCTCGACCGCGAGGTCGCCCTCACCTTCGTCGACGCCGAGCAACTCACACCCCCGCCGGAACGGGGCGAGTCCGCCAAGGTCACCGACGAAGGACCGCAGGCGGTGCTGTCGCGGACACTGCGGCTGGGACAGATCTCGTCGTCGGGTGTCGCGCGCGTCCTCGACGTGGTGCGCGGGTCGTCGGGCGGCATCGTCGTCAGCGAGTGGGTTCCCGGCTCGTCGCTGGCGGAGGTCGCGCAGTCCGGTCCGTCCCCGATCGGCGCCGCGCGTGCGGTCCGGGCGCTCGCTGCCGCCGCCGAGGCGACCCATCGATCGGGCGGGACGCTGTCGATCGACCATCCGGACCGCATCCGCATCAGCACCGACGGCAACGCGGTGTTGGCGTTCCCCGGCACCCTCACCCCCGACGACAAGTCCTCCGACGTGCGCGGGCTCGGTGCGGTGCTCTACGCACTGCTGCTCGCCCGGTGGCCGCTCGACAGCGAGACCGGGTCGTCGCTGGTGACCACCGACGACACCACCGAACCGGTCGGCGGATTGCCGATCGCTGCACCCGGCAAGGACGGCACACCGATCGAGCCGCGGGAAGCGCGCCCGGAGACACCGTTCGAGATCTCCGCCGTCGCGGCACGGGCGCTCGACGGCAGCCGCGGCATACGTACCGCGGGCACCGTGCAGCACGTCCTCGACCAGGCCACGGTCCTGGACCTCAACACGGACATGTTGCCTGCCATCGGCGACGCTCCTCCGGTGGCGATGGGATCCCCGTCCGATCGCTCCTCGGGCGAGACCGACAAGCCCGGGCGTCGCAACATCGCCCTGCTCGTCGGCGCCGGATTGCTGAGTCTGTTCATCGTCCTCGCGTTGGTGGTGTGGGCGACCAACCTGTTCGGCTCCGACGACGGCTCCACCGACATCGACTCGATCCTCACCACCACGTCCGCACCACCCTCGCCCAGTGCTGCCGCGCCCGCTCCGCCGGCTCCGGCGGCCGGCCCCATCGCCCTGCGCAACGTGACGCTGGTGGACGTCTCCGGACAACCTCCCGACAACGCGTCGAATCTGCAGAACGTGATCAGCGGCGCCGCCCCGCCCTGGCAGACCGACAGTTACCGCGGTTCGGCCGACTTCGGCGGTCTCAAGAAAGGCCTGGGGTTGATGTTCGACCTCGGCGGCCAGCACGCCGTGAACTCGGTGACGATCTCCACCCCGACGCCCGGCTTCAACGTCTCGATCCGTACATCCCCGACCGCGCAGCCGACGCTCGCGCAGACCGCCGAGGTGGCGACCGGATCTGTCTCCCAGCAGACCACCACCATCGCCATCCCGAACCCGCAGCAGAGCCCGTACCTGATGGTCTGGCTCACGTCGCTGCCCCCGGGTCCCGGCGGATATCAGGCCAAGATCGGCAAGATCGCGATGACCGGCTGACGGTCCACCGTCATCAGCTCCGGCGGGGACGCCACCCGGGTGGGCCGAACAGGTATCCGAGGCGTGCGCGCACGCCGGCCGCCGAGCGGACGTCCCGCGCGATCGCACGGTATTCATGCGTCTGCAATCGCCAGATGTTGTAGGTGTCAACCGGTGTGGTCAATCCGTAGGTGGGTCGGTACGTCTCGGCGCGGAAGGTCCCGAACATCCGGTCCCAGATGATGAAGGTCCCGCCGTAGTTGCGGTCGAGGTAGTCGGTGTCGCTGCCGTGGTGTACCCGGTGATGGGACGGCGTGTTGAGCACGAATTCGACAGGCGCCCAGAGTTTTCCGATGTGCTCGGTGTGAATCCAGAACTGGTAGATCAAATTCAGCGAATAGGCCGCGAACACCAGGGCCGGCGGCACTCCCAGCAAGGGGAGTGGCAGCCACATGATGATGCCCGCGCTGTTGTTCCACTTCTGGCGCAGCGCGGTGGTGAAATTGAAGTACTCGCTGGAGTGGTGGGCCTGATGCGTCGCCCAGACCAGCCGGACTCGATGGGCGATTCGGTGCTCCCAGTAGAAGAGAAAGTCCAGTCCGACAAAGGCGAAGACCCACGTGTACCAGGCGGTGGCGGGAAGCTGCCACGGCGCCAGGTACGCGAACACCGCCGAATACCCGAGCAGCGCAAGCAATTTCCATGCCGCGCTGGTGCCGATGGACACCAGCCCCATCAGGAGGCTGGCCCGCGAGTCTCGGGCGTTGTACGACCCCGGCGGTCCCGACGAGCGCTCCCGGCGTCGGGATGGCCGTTCGGTCTCGGTGTGCTCGAGCTTCCACGCCGCCGTCCACTCGAGCGCCACCATGAGGACGAAGAACGGGATGGCGAGCACGGTCGGCTCGCGCATCGCCTCCGGGAGGATGTCGAGCATCGGGCTCTCCTGCTGGTCGGTCAGAATATCTGACACGGCTACATGTCAGATCAGTTTCTGACACGATAGCGTGTCAGATGACGTCATGTAAAGAAGTCCGCCGTCGTGACCACCGACAACGCCGAGGAGAACGATGAGCAACCCCGAGGGCCGCCGCTACGGCGGCGCCGACGCCGACGAGCGGCGGGACCGGCGCCGAACCGAATTGATCTCGGCAGGACTGGATCTGTTCGGCTCCGAGGGTTATCCGAACACCTCGGTGAAGCGGGTATGCGAGCATGCCGGGCTGACACAGCGCTACTTCTACGAATCGTTCACGGATCGTCCCGCTCTACTGGCTGCGGTCTACGACGACTGTGTGGCATTCGCCCGCGCTGCGACGATCGATGCCGCGGCCGGTGTCGTGTCCGAAGGTGGGGGAGTGGGTGCGGCGGGGGTCGCCGCTTCGGATGCGCCTGCGGTGGCTCGAGGCGCGCTCACCGCCTTCGTGCGGTGTCTGGCCGACGACGCACGTCGCGCCCGCGTGATGCTGGTCGAGGTGGTCGGTGTCAATCCGGATCTGGAACGGCTGCGGCTCAACGCAATCCACGGATGGGCCGATCTGATCCTGACGCTGGCGCTGGGGGAGGGGAACCCAGATCGCACGCAGCGACTGGCCGCCATCGGACTCGTCGGCGCCGTGACACAGCTTCTCGTCGACTGGTACACCAGTGCCAACGGAGAGTTCGGCGCGAGTGACGACGCCGGACCCGATCTCTTCGACCTCGACGCGATCCTCGACGTCAGCGTCGAACTGTTCGTCGCCGCTTACGAGAGCCTGCTCGGCTGAGGCGCAGAGGTCTCCCGTCACGCGGATCACGCACCCGTCCACAACCTCTCCCGTGTCCCCAGAACTGTGGACAACCTGCAGGTCAGTGAGCCGACAACGGTAGGAATCCACTAACCTTCATCGCATGACTCGGGGAGCGGCGACGCGCGGAGCGACGAAGATCTGCTCCGCGCCCACATCGCCGGCGAGCCCGATGCTTTTGCGACCCTCATCGAACGGCATCACACCTATCTGTGGTCGCTCGCCTGCCGCACGAGCAACAATCCCGACGATGCCGCCGACGCCCTACAGGATGCCCTGCTGAACGCACATCGGATGGCCGCGCGATTCCGTTCCGATGCCAAGGTGACGAGCTGGCTGCACCGGATCGTGGTCAATGCGTGCCTTGACCGCATGCGTCGCAATCGCGTGCGCAGGACCGTCCCCATCCCTGAGTACGACCTTCTGCCGCTCGCCGACGATCACGACCAGATGGCGGCCGTCGACCTCTCGCTCTCCATCGGCGATGCGCTCGCCACGCTGCCCCCCGATCAGCGAGCAGCCGTGATCGCCGTTGATGTCGAAGGCTATTCGGTCAGCGAGGCAGCAGAGCGACTCGGCGTGCCCGTCGGAACCATCAAGAGCCGCTGTTCACGGGGCAGACTTCGGCTCGCCCACGCACTCGGTCACCTGCGCGACAGCTGACCGTCCGACCAGCAGAACCTCACGGCGTTCGCAGATGACCGAGCAGCTTCGCGAGTTCGGCGCGCCCACGGGCACACCTGCTCTTCACGGTCCCCGGTGCGACCCCGAGCAGGGCAGCGGTCTCGGCGACGCTGAAACCCTCGACATCCACCGCGACGACGGCGAGGCGTTGGTGTTCGGGTAGGGCGGCCAGCGCAGCGGTGATGTCCAGCCGGAAGACGACCCGATCGGCCGGGTCGATGCCGTCGGAGAGATCCGGCGCATCCTCCTCCGGCAACTCGACGGAGACTCGCGCAGTGTTCCGCCGCAGCTTGTCGAAACACGCATTGACGACGACGCGATGCAACCACGAGCGCACCTGCGCGTCTCCTCGGAACCGCGAGGCGTTGCGGTGTGCGTTGAGCAGGGCCTCCTGCAGCGCGTCTGCAGCATCGTCGGGATCGCGCGTCGTACGCACCGCGACGGCCCAGAGATAGCGTTCGTGACGGCTGATCAGCGCTCGGAATGCCGCTGGGTCGCCGGCGGTGTGGGCGGCCAACAGCTCGGAATCCGAACGGTCGGTGCGCGGACACCGATCGACCTCATCGATTCCATCCATGGCGACCACGTCGCCGACCACGGCGCACGTCAACACGCTTCTACCTCTCGCATACAGCAGAAGCGGACGACCTGGGAAGACGGTCCGCTTCAGGCTCTGTGTGCGACCGAACTCGGACATCCGGAGCTCGGGAACATCCGCCTCGAGAGGCGCGCGTTTGTGTCGTTGATGCTAGCAGCCGGTTCAGGAGGTGGCGACGCGTGCGAAGCGCCCGACGAGCAATTGTTCACCCACCGCGCCCGGGTAGCACCGCAGTCTGAATCGCACGTGCACCCACGACCCGTCCGGCGCCAGCAGTCGCACGGCCGACGGCACCTCGTAATCGTCGAGTCCGTTTCCCAATCGCTCACGCGCACGCAAGAATTCGCCGAAGTCGTCGGGATGGATGAGATTTCCCGGCAGATCCGTATGGTGGACGACCGCCGATTCCGCCACATACCCGGGACGTGCCGACAGCCAGTAGATGAGGAACGGCACCACGTCGTCGGGATCGGCGGGATTGGTCCGGAATGCGACCAGCACCGCCGGCGGCACATCACCGTCACGGTCGAGGTCGGCCAACCGCAGTGCGGTGAGTGGATCGACGCGGATCGGTTCGGTGTCGGTGACGTCGTGGAACAGGCCGCGCACCTCGTCACCTTCGGGACCGGCACCGCTGCGCGCCAGACCGCGCCACGTCATGAGGTGACTGTCGTCGTGAAGGACGGTGAGTGGACCCTGGAATGTGGTGCGCGTGCCGTTGTTCGTACACAACTCGGCCAATTCGTTCAACGCATCGAACTGAACGACCTTGCGCAGGAACTGGCCTGGGTCTCGGGTATCTCCGAACCCGTCGGCGTCGTGCGACGACATCATGTACGACTCCAGGGTGTGGCGCGCGATCAGCGTCTGGGGATCCCAGTTGACGGACGCGATCGCACGTTCCGGTGACACCGGCTCGTCGGGGTTCCCGACCCAGGTCTTGACGCCGTAGACCTCACCCTCATATCCGAGGACCGGCTTCAGGACGATCCGGCGGTCCCCGAGTCGGCCTGCGACCACTCGACTGAGGGCCTGTCCGGACGCGATGACCTCGGCGACCGGACCGGCGACATCGATACCGTCCGAACGGGTCAGCGCGCGCACCGACCCCCATTCGCGAAACTCGCCCTCGCGAAAGACAATCGACATCGTGTCCGTTTTCAGGCACTCGATCAGATACCAGGTCATCGCTCAGCTCTTCCGCGACGTCGCGATGATGGTGAAGGGTTCCGGCCGCAGGGTGGCCCGCTCACGCATGACCAGCTCGTCCGAATGTTCCAGTCGGAAACGGAATCTGGACAAGAGTGTCGTCAGCAACAAATTCGCCTCATGCATCGCGAACTGCCGCCCGATACATGATCGGGGACCGGTCCCCCAGGGAGAGAAGAACTTTCGTGAACTGGCGGTGATGCGTTCGTCGGTGAAACGATCGGCGCGGAACTCATGCGCGTCGGGGCCCCACACATCGGCGTCGCGCTGTGCCGCCAGGGCCAGCACGAACACGCCTCGCCCGGCCGGTATGTGATAGCCGCCCAGATCCTGATCCGTGCGCGCCACGCGGAAGAAGCCCGGTGCCGGCGGCCACAACCGCAGGCACTCGTTGAGATAGTCGCGGATCTGCCGAGACTTCACCACGTCCTCGTAGGTCATCGGGGTCCGGTCGAGGCCGGTCGAGGCGATCCGGTCGGCCGTGGCCGGGTCGGCGGCGAGGTGATAGAGCGCCACCTCCATCAGTGCCGCGGTCGTCTCGTGCCCGGCGGCCAGGAATGTGAGCACCTGGTCGGCGACGTTGTGGTGGGGTAGCCGGGCGCCGGTCTCGGGATCCTCGGTCTCGAGCATCAAGCCCAGCAGATCGGTGTGATCGTGGTCGCCCGCTTGCAACCTCTCCTGGATGATGCCGTTCACGAATTCCCGGCATGCGGCGATGTCGGCGTTGCGCCGCCGCGCCCCGAGCAATTCACGAACCGTTCCCACCAGCGGCACGTCGTTGGTGGACTCACTTGCCCAGACCAACACGCGCCCAAGGGATGCCAAGAACTGCTCGGTTCCCTCGGCGGCACCGTCACGTCGCCCGAGTAATCCCATGCGGCACGAGAACCCGGCCCGACCGATCACTTCCAGCGTCGCCGCGGTCATGTCCTGGTGAACGTCGACCACCGGTGAGGCGTCCCATTTGGCCGCCAGGTCGTCGGCGACGCTCGCCATGGCGTCGTGGTAGACCCGCATCGCCGACTGCGAGAAACCGGGCGTCAAGATCCTGCGGGCCTGCGCCCACAGCGGATCCT
This sequence comes from Gordonia sp. SID5947, assembly GCF_009862785.1. Taxonomy (NCBI): domain Bacteria; kingdom Bacillati; phylum Actinomycetota; class Actinomycetes; order Mycobacteriales; family Gordoniaceae; genus Gordonia; species Gordonia sp. SID5947. Next base: position 3,435,144 of record NZ_WWHU01000001.1, read on the forward strand.
TCGACCGTGCGGTGAACAGTCCCGCGCCTGCGAGTTCCCGTAACTGGGCGAGCGGTCCGACGAGCGCGCGGCCCCAGGAGCGTTCGTCCAGCGTCTGATTCGCCAGTTCGGCACCGCCGACGACGATCAGACGGTTCCCGAGCAACTCCCGCTGGAAGACGGGGCCGAGCTGAAGAGCCAACTCCGCCTCGTGCTGGGTCGGCCGCCGACGATCTGCTGACCGGATATCACCCAGGACGGGGATGCGACCCGGCGGATGTGGCAAAGCACTCAACGGCTTGCTCACGATGCGCTGCCTCTCGATGGTGGGACGATTGCCGCATTCCTGGGAACACGCTGCCACAGATGGTGCCAGCACACGGTGTCGACTTCCGAGCCGCCGGCACCGGTTTCGGATTCGACGGAACCGGACCGCGGACCGGTGCGTCTTAATCCTGACGATCACGATCACAGGCACGTCCAGATACCAGTCCGGCGCCGCGCTGAATCCACCCACGGTGGACCAGGTCCGGGGGAGAGAAGTGGGAGAGTGGAACGATGATCCCGCCGGGAGCAGATGACCACCCTGACAACACGGTGTCGCGCTACCCTCAGCCGCCCTACCCGGCCGATCTCCTCGCCGATCTCCATGCCGATGCCCTACCCACCGATGTCGCCGAGTACATGAGGTCGCGTCTCGCCGACGACCCCGACGCCCGTGCCATACTCGCCGCGCTCGACCGGACGACTGCTCAGCTGCGGGGGGCCACCGTGCCGCCGGTGCCCGTGCCCGCCGAGGTCGCCTCGAGGACCCGGCAAACGCTCGATGCCCTCGCGGCGGAGAGCTCCTCGTCCGACGGCGGCACCGTCGGTGAACTCGCGACACGCCGCCGGCGACGCACTCGCGCCCGCTGGTTGGCTGCCGGCGCGGTTGCCGCGGCGCTCGTGGCGGTGTTCGCAGTCATCGGCGTCCTCCGATCACCGGAGCCCGACCGTCCGGTCCAGGCGCAACCGTCCTCGTCCACTTTCCCCGGCCTCGGCCCCGGTGATCGTGTCGCGATGTTGTCCGTCCTGGGCAAGAAGGACTTTGCTCCGTTCGGATCGGAGGAGGCGTTGCGTCGCTGTACCGGCGCCAACGGCGTCCCATCCGACACCGTGGTCCTCGGCACCGGGCGGGCCACGATCCGTGGCCTCGCGAGCGTCGTGATCCTGCTGTCCACAGGGACCGCCGGACGCTTCGATGCGCTGGTCGTGGCACCCGACTGCACCACCGGCAATCCGGCCCGGATCAGCCGGACCACGATCGGCGGCTGACACCGCCCCCGGGTGGTCGGCATGGCCGACCACATGTGACCGACCACGCACGCCTCCCGCTGCCGGGAACATCTGCCCTTACCCTGATGTTGAGACAGCCGAGACACCCGGCGCGGAGTCGAGAATCCACCGCGCCGTCGAGCACGGAGGACGGATGACCCAGCCAGACAGCCAGCAGATCCACAACCTGATCATCATCGGGTCGGGCCCGGCCGGCTACACCGCCGCGATCTACGCGGCTCGTGCCGAGCTCGCGCCCGTCGTTTTCGAGGGCACGCAGTTCGGTGGCGCTCTGATGACCACCACCGAGGTCGAGAACTTCCCCGGCTTCCAGAGCGGTATCCAGGGGCCCCAGCTGATGGACGAGATGCGCGAGCAGGCGATCCGTTTCGGCGCGGACCTGCGCATGGAAGACGTGGACACCGTCCGACTCGAAGGTGAGATCAAAGAGGTCGAGGTCGGCGGCGAGGTGTTCCGCGCGCGTTCGGTCATCCTGGCCATGGGCGCGGCCGCTCGCTACCTGGGAGTCGAGAACGAGCAGACCCTGCTCGGACGCGGCGTCTCGGCCTGTGCCACCTGTGACGGCTTCTTCTTCAAGGATCAAGACATCGCCGTCATCGGTGGCGGCGACTCCGCCATGGAAGAGGCGACCTTCCTCACCAAGTTCGCGCGTAGCGTCACGCTGGTCCACCGACGTGACGAGTTCCGTGCGTCGAGGATCATGCTCGAGCGCGCCCGAGCCAACGAGAAGATCCGGTTCGTCACCAACGCCGCCGTGACTTCGGTGATCGGCGACAACTCGGTCACCGGCCTCGGGGTCACCGACACGAGGACCGGAGAGACCAGCACGATCGACGTGACGGGCATGTTCGTCGCAATCGGACACGATCCGCGCAGCGAACTCGTCCGTGGCCAGATCGATCTGGATCCCGAAGGCTACGTGCAGGTTGCCGGCCGCACCACGTACACATCGCTGCCGGGCGTCTTCGCCTGTGGTGACCTCGTCGACCACACGTACCGCCAGGCCATCACGGCAGCCGGGAGCGGCTGTTCGGCGGCGATCGACGCCGAGCGCTGGCTCGCCGAGCAGGGCGATATCGACAGCGACGCCGGACTCGAGGGCGAGTTCGTGGTCGTCGACGCGACTGCCTGATCTACCACCCGACATCTACTTCTGACGTCCATAAGGAGGACACCATGGGAGCAAACACCGTCGCCGTCACCGACGCGACCTTCAAGGACGAGGTGCTCGGCGCCGACAAGCCGGTCCTCGTCGACTTCTGGGCAACCTGGTGCGGGCCGTGCAAGATGGTGGCGCCCGTGCTCGAGGAGATCGCCCGCGATCACGGCGACAAGCTGACCATCGCGAAACTCGACGTCGACGCCAATCCCGGCGTGGCTCGCGACTTCCAGATCATGTCGATCCCGACCATGATCCTGTTCGAGGATGGCAAGCCCACCAAGACGATCGTCGGCGCAAAGGGCAAGGCTGCCCTGCTGCGCGAGCTGGACGGAGTCGTCGGCTCGCCCGCATGACCGATTGACCTGCGTTTATCCGGACGTCAGACGACGGACCGGAGCCGCAGGAGCCCGATGATGGCGCCCCTCGAGGCGCCATCATTTGGTCGTGCCCCAGGCGACCTGAAAGAATGCTCGGTGTTTGCGGCGGTGTGCGGTGAGCACCGATCTGGGGGACGCTGACACCGACACCCATCCACCGCGCTGCCTGGACGAGGAGATGCTGATGCCGTTGTTCCGACTCGGGGATCATGGCTCGGCTGTCGCCGAGATCCGGAACATCCTCGTCGGACTCAGACTGCTGACGTCGAGTCCGGCACCCGAGAGCATGTCCGGCACTTTCAGTGGCTGGACGCCTCCCGAGGCGATCTTCGATGATGCGTGCGATCGCGCCGTCCGGGCGTTCCAGCAGGAACGTGGACTGATCGTCGACGGCATCGTCGGCCCGGCAACGTATCGCGCCCTGCGTGAGGCCTCTTACCAACTCGGCACACGTGTGCTGCTCTATCGTCTGTCCGCACCGATGGTCGGCGACGACGTCGCCACCCTGCAGGCACGGCTCCAGAATCTCGGCTACTACACCGGGCTCGTCGACGGCACGTTCGGTGAGACCACCCACAACGCCGTCTGCCTGTATCAGAGCGAGTACGGCCTTTCCTCCGACGGCATCTGCGGACCGTCCACCCTGCGTTCCCTCGAGCGCCTCGGAACCCGGGTCACTGGCGGATCACCGCACGCCATCCGCGAAGAGGAACACGTCCGCCGATCCGGCCCACAGCTCTCCGGCAAGCGAATCCTCATCGACCCCGGTTCCGGTGGGCTGCACGATCTTTCATTCGGAGCGACCGCAGAACTCGAGTCGGCCGTGTTGTGGGATCTCGGCGCGCGACTGGAGGGCCGCATGGCCGCCGCCGGCATGGAGACGTTCCTGTCACACGACGGCCGAGGTCGCCCCAGCGATGATGAGCGCGCCCGCGTGGCCAATCTCGTGGATGCCGATCTGATGATCTCGCTGCGCTGTGCTCATTACCCCAACGACCGCGCACATGGTGTGGCGTCGTTCCATTTCGGCAACTCGCACGGGTCGTTCTCCACCATCGGACGCAACCTCGCCGGTTTCATTCAACGCGAGATCGCCGCCCGCACAAGTCTCACCGACTGCCGGACACACGAGCGAACCTGGGATGTGTTGCGGCTCACCAGAATGCCGGTAGCGCTGATCGACGTCGGCTACATCACGAACCAGAACGATGCCGAACTCCTGAACGATCCGAAGGCCCGTGACGTGATCGCCGAAGCGATTCTCGTGGCCGTGAAGCGCTTGTACCTGCTCGGTGAGAACGACCGTCCCACCGGGACGTATACATTCGCCGAACTCCTTGCGGCGGAGCGTCTTTCCAGCTGAATTCAGTGCTGTCGTCGGCCGACCGGCACTGTTGCCGGTCGCTCACGCCCGGCCAGATCCATCGCGGCCATCACCACCAGCTTCTCGAGAGCGTGTTCCACCTCGTGCTTCCATCCCAGTCCTTCGTCGAGTTCGAGGCGGAACCGGGGGAACCGGGGGTGCGACGCCACCAAGTCGAACCCTGAGTCTTTGAGGAAGTCCGCGTCGATGATGCACTCGGTGCACAGATCGGTCTGCGGGCTGTCGTGCATCGCGCGGGTCAGCTCGACGATTGCCTCATCCGACCAGAACTGCATCTCACTCGAGATCGATTCCAGTGCGCCGAGCTCTGCCACCTCGTCGTGTTCGGACGGAGACGGGCTGACCGCCGACGAATCAGCCGACTCCTTCGGCGTCCGGACGATACCGAATGCCTCCACGGCTCGGACACCACGACGGACCAAGTTGGTGATGACGCTGTCGAGGAGAATGGGCGCCGCTTCCTCGAACCCTGGCTCGGTACGAATCGACGTGAGAAGCACCGCGTCGGCGCTCACCGGGGAAGTGGGGAAGTAGCCCGAACGCGGAACACGACCGGGCGGGGCGTAGAACGCGGCTCCCACGTAGTGGCCGGTCTGTCCGTCCACGGCGACCTGCCCGCAAGTGCCCCATTCGAGGAGGACACCGGAGATCCACGCCTCTTTGTCGAACTCGCTCTCGAACGCCGACCCCACATTGCCGAAGATCTCGTTCTCGGTCGCGCGCGACGATGACGGATCCACTTCCCAGAAGACGCAACGACGCGTGTGCATCGGCAACGAATCGAACGATTCCAGATCGAGACGGGTCACCGCGAGATTCATCGCGTAGTCGCCGCCTCGGCCGGGTGCGAGAGATCGAAAGTGTAGTGCGACAAGAGATTTCGTACTGTCACCATCGTCCTCGCTGATCAAATGTCACTGTGACGTATCACCCGGGTACCCGCGTGAGGCCTCTTCACGGGGTCACGAGACCCCACGGGGGTCGACCACACCGACGATGCGTTCGAGATCCTCGACTGAGCCGAACTCCACCACGATCTTGCCTTTTCGCTTCCCGAGACTGACTGTAACTCTCGTGTCCAGCCGATCCGAAAGCCGTTCCGCGACGTCCTGCAGCCCGGGCATCTGCATCGGCTTCCGCTTCGCGGGGGAAGCCGGTGTCGACGAGTCCCGGTCGCCTCGATTCGAAAGGGTCACGGCTTCCTCGGTGGCCCGCACCGACATACCTTCCGCGACGATCCGAGCAGCCAACGCTTCCTGGGCGTCGCTTCCCGTCTCGAGGGACAGCAGTGCACGCGCGTGGCCGGCCGACAGCACACCCGCCGCGACCCGTCGTTGCACCGGCACCGGCAGCTTGAGCAATCGGATCATGTTGGTGATCAACGGCCGTGATCGGCCCAGCCGATTCGCGAGTTCCTCGTGGGTGACACCGAACTCGTCGAGCAGCTGCTGATAGGCCGCCGCCTCTTCCAGGGGATTGAGCTGGGCACGGTGAATGTTCTCCAGCAGCGCGTCGCGCAACATATCCGCATCGGCGGTCTCGCGAACGATCGCGGGGAGCGCTTCGAGTCCGGCTTCCTGACCGGCACGCCAACGCCGCTCACCCATCACCAACTGATACAGAACGCCGTCGTCGGTAGGAGCCGACAGCCGCCGCACCACGATGGGCTGCATGAGGCCGAACTCCTTGATGGAGTGCACGAGCTCGGCCAGTGCCTCTTCATCGAAGACCGTGCGCGGCTGCTGCGGGTTCGGCTGGATCTGCGACGGTGGGATCTCGCGATAGACCGCGCCCATCTCGTTCGCCGCCGACGCATTGGGATCCGGAGACGTGGCGTCGGAGGTCGCGTTGCCCTGAGTGCCGTCGGCGGCGGTGTCTGACCCCGAGGTGTTGCGGACAGACGAGCCAGGGGAGTCCGAGCCTGCCGGTGTGGTCCTGCCGATGACCACATCGGCGGCCGCGGAACCGAGACGGGGGCCGGTAGGTGCATCCCCCTCCGGTGGACCGGTGGGGATCAGCGCGGCCAGACCACGCCCGAGGCCGCCTCGACGCTGTGCAGTATCTCGCTGACTCACTGCTGTCCTCTCGCTGGGTACACCGGGTGTTTCGGCAACTGCCGTCCCACTACGACTTCGAATCCTATCCGTACCGACCGACGACAATCGGCACGCAGCGGCCGGACCTGCCAGGAAATGTTCGGGTGGTCGGAAGCGGAGGTCATGGCGCCACGCCTCGCAGGGCCAACTCCCGGCACGCGTCGAGATAGCTCATTGATCCACGTGAACCCGGGTCGTACTCGATGATGGTCATTCCGAATCCCGGCGCCTCGGAGACCTTCACGCTGCGGGGGATGATCGCCTTGAGTACCTTGTCTCCGAAATGGTTGCGGACCTCGTCGGCGACCTGATCGGCGAGTTTGGTCCTGCCGTCGTACATGGTCAGGACAACGGTCGAGACATGCAGCGACGGATTGAGATGCGCCTGGACCAACTCGATGTTGCGCAACAGCTGACCGACGCCTTCCAACGCGTAGTACTCGCACTGGATCGGAATGAGGACCTCTTTGGCCGCCACCATTGCGTTGACGGTCAACAGGCCCAGAGAAGGCGGGCAGTCGATGAGCACGTAGTCGACATCGAGGTCGCGAAGTGTGTCCTCATTCAGGGCGTTACGCAGACGATTCTCGCGTGCGACGAGAGACACCAACTCGATCTCGGCGCCGGCCAGATCGAGGGTGGCGGGGACACAGAGGAGCCGATCGTTGTTCGGGCTCTTCTGAGCGGCCTCCGCGAGCGTGACCTCGCCGAGCAACAGTTCGTAGACCGACGCGATGTCCGGAGCGCGGTGGTCGATACCGAGTGCGGTACTTGCATTGCCCTGGGGATCGAGATCGACGACCAGAACTCCCAGCCCGTGCAGCGCCAGGCCGGCGGCAAGATTCACCGCGGTCGTCGTCTTGCCGACACCACCCTTCTGATTGGCGATGGTCAGGATGCGGGTCTTCGGCGGGCGTGGCAGCTGTCCGGACCCACCTGGGGTGAGGACCTGGCTCGCGCGAGCCGCGGCGGCGGCTATCGGAGTGTCATGGAACTCCGGACGTATTGTCGATGGGCCTGGGCTGGGCGGGGTAGGGGACCCGCCGCCGACTGTGGTTTCACGTGAAACACTCGGGTCCTGATCGACCACGCTTGGACTCCTTCGCCCGACTTCGTAACTTTCGGCAACCTGCCCCGCGTGGGCATCACGACCATCTACGGCTTCAGATGCCGCAGACCGATCACCGGTCTGCCGTCTATTCTGCGCCCTCCGTGGACTCCACACCAATCCGGTCACCCCTTCTTGTTACGTGTTCGCGAATGCCTACCCGAGCCCGCGCCGCCACGCCGCTTGGTCCCGATCACCACCGTGGTCGGCACTTCCAAAACACCCCTGCCACACTGTTCCACCCGCAGGTCTGAGAGACCGGCCCGACCGACCACGTCGCGGTCTCGCTCAATCTCCTCGCCGGCAGAAGAGCCCTTGATGGCCACCATTCTGCCGCCCTCACGAACGAGAGGTCCCGACCATTTCGCCAAGCGCTCCAGAGGTGCAACAGCGCGTGAGGTGACCACGTCGGCCTCACCGACCGCCGCCCGCACCACCTTCTCTTCGGCACGGCCCCGAACCACCGTCACGTCGAGGTCCAACTCGTCGACGATCCGTTGCAAGAACTCACTGCGACGAAGCAGTGGCTCCACGAGGGTCACCACAAGGTCCGGGCGTGCGATGGCGAGTGGGATCCCGGGCAGCCCGGCCCCGCTGCCGATATCTACGACGGTCTCACCGCGGTCTATGACGTCGCCGATCACAGCACAGTTCAAGACGTGGCGATCCCACAGACGCGGAACCTCGCGCGGTCCGATCAGACCGAGAACCACGCCGTCTCCGGCCAGCGCGGTGCTATATCTCTCCGCCGTACCCAATCGGTCACCGAAGACGGTGAGCGCCTCTGGGGGAGCGGGCCGCGGCTCGTCGCCCTCGGCTGGTTCCACGTGAAACATCCTTTCGTCGGCGACGCTTGCTATAGCCATGTTTCACGTGAAACGCAGAGGTTCGCTCGCTGTGTTCCACGTGAAACCACACCCACTACGACCTAGTTACACCAATGTGATTACCGGTGCCAGATACAACAAAGTCCCGGCCGGAACCGGGACTTCATCGCGTGCTCTCGCAACACTAGCTGGAACGCAACACCACCACACGACGCTTCGGCTCGGCGCCCTCACTCTCGCTGACGACGCCGTCCACCGCAGCCACCGCGTCGTGGACGATCTTCCGCTCGAACGGAGTCATCGGGTCGAGTTCCTCACGGACACCCGACTCTCGAACGCGCTCAGCGACCTCGGTGCCGATCCGGGCCAGACGGTCCCGACGATCGGCGCGCCACCGCGCGATGTCCAGCATCAGCCGGCTGCGATCACCCGTTGCCTGCTGCACGGCCAAGCGTGTGAGTTCTTGAAGTGCATCGAGCACCTCACCCTTACGACCAACCAGCTTGGTCAGATCATCTCCACCGTCGATGCTCACGATCGCGCGGTCGCCGTCGACGTCCAGGTCGATGTCGCCGTCGAAGTCCAAGACGTCGAGGAGCTGCTCGAGATAATCGCCGGCGATCTCACCCTCTTCGACCAGACGCTCCTCGTCGTCGACTTCTTCCTCGTCGTCGGAGTTGTCGTCGGAGTCATCGTCAGCGTCGGAGTTGTCGTCAGCGTCAGCGTCATCGTCATCAGCACCACGATCCGTGGTCCCAGATCCTGAGGGCTCCGTTGCGTCGGTCGCGGTCTCGTCGCTTGCGGTCTCGCCTGTCGCGGTCTCGACCGCGTCGCCACCGGTGGCCTCTTCGGCCGGCTCGGCGGCGTCGTCGCGGATCTCCTGCTCGTCCTGTGCAGCGGTCTCTGCTGTCATCTCAATTCCACCTAACTCTGCTTCTGATCAACGTCTCTGGTGCCACCCGCGAAAGGGGAGGGGAGTGGCTGCCCTTGGATCAGCGGCGTCCGCCGGGACGGCCGCCCTTCTTACGCTTCGCGTTGCCCTTGCGGTTCTTGCCGGCCACGTGAGCAGTACCCGATTTCTGGCCTGCCGACGATTTCTGTCCGCCACCGGACTTGGCACTCGAACCGGACTTCGCAGTCTGTCCCGCAGAGCCCGCACCGTCCACACTCGGCGACGACGCATCCGTGGCATCAGTCGCATCCGAACCCGACGCCACAGCATCGGCCTCGGCGGGGGACGTGCCGGCATCAGCCTTCGGTCGACGGTCAGGACGGAGCCAACGCTGCAAGCCGCTCAGCGGGCCGGCCGACGTCGCCACCGCAGCGGCCGGTGCCGCCGAAGCCTGTTCGTCCACGTCTCCAGCTGACTCACCCTTGGCAAGTTTTCGTCCGGGATCCGGCCGGGCACCGGGCTTCGGCGCATTGGCTTTCTGCTTTTCCTGCTTCTCGAGCTTCGCGGCTTCTTCTTCCTTCGCGATTCGCCCGAACACGAGGTGCTGCTGGCCGTAGGTCCAGATGTTGTTACTCATCCAGTACAGAAGGATCGCCACGGGGAAGAACGGCCCGGTCACCAGGATGCCCAGCGGGAAGATGTACAACGCCAGCATGTTCATCATGCGGGTCTGTGGGTTCTCGAGCGCAGCCTCCGGCTGCCGAGCAACCGACGCCCGCGAGTTCATGTGCGTGGCGATGGACGCGATGATCATCATCGGGATCACCACGATCGCGATCTGCGTGCGCGTGAAGTCGATGGGTGCACCCGGCTGGACGAATGCCTGGAACTGCTCGACCGGTTCGGTGATGAACGCCGACAACGGGACACCGAACAGACGTGCGTCGAGGAAGTTCTGCACCAGTTCGGGGCTGAAGGCATAGTTGCCGACCTCGCGGGTCTGCTCCGGAGACATGCCCAGCTGTCCCATCCCGGTGGCCGTCCGGTTGAACGAACGGAGCACGTGGAACAGACCGATGAAGACCGGGACCTGCAGCAGCATCGGCAGGCAGCCGAGCAAGGGATTGAACCCGTGCTCCTTCTGCAGCTTCTGCATCTCCTCGGTCATCTTGACGCGATCCTTGGCGTACTTCTTGCGGATCGCCTGAAGCTGCGGATTGATCTCCTGCATCTTCTTCGTGGTGCGGATCTGCTTCACGAAGGGCTTGTAGAGGATGGCGCGCAGGGTGAACACGAGGAACACCACCGACAGCGCCCAGGCCACACCGTTGCCTCCCGGGTTGTCCGGCGTGATCTCCGCGAAGATCCAATGCCAGACCCACATGATCCAGGAGACCGGGTAGTAGATGAAGTTGAGCACGGGTCAGTTACCCCTAACCTCTGACGGTGTGTTTTCGGTGGCTCTGAAGAGTTCCCGGATCCCACGCTCGGGTACCGGGTCGTAGCCGGGTTTGTGCCACGGGCCGCATTTGCACAGCCGCACGATCGACAACCACCCGCCATACAGGAATCCATGGCGGGTGAGGGCCTCGACGGCATAGGCCGAGCACGTCGGCTCGAATCGGCATGTGGGTAGCCGCAGTGGGGAGACCCAGGTGCGGTAGAGCTCGATGAGGAAGATGATGATCCGCCGGGGCAGGAGATAGAACCACCGCTTCGGTGTTATCTGCTCATCCCCGTGGTCGGAGTCGGTCATCGCAATGCCTGACGGTCGGAAGGGTCGAAAGCTTCTCGCACTCGGCGCCGCGACAACGCATCGGCGAGCTGTTCTGAGAGTTCGGTGCTGCTCTGTTCTGCTGTCGACCTGCGGGCCCGGATCACCACCATGGTCTGGGGGAGCGGGAACTCACCGCGGCACAACTGGAACGCCGCCCGGAGCCGGCGTGCCACGCGATGCCGGATCACCGCATTACCGACGGTCTTGCTGACGATGAGTCCGAGCCACGGTCCGCCTGTGCTGGCGATACCGGGACTGCGGGGATCGTCGAGATCGACTGTCGAGCCGGTGAGTGGCAGGACGTGGACAACGAGGTCACGCGTCGTCACCCGCACACCGGCTTTCAGCGTGCGATCGAAGTCGGATCCGCGAGAGATCCGATGCGCAGCAGCCACCATCGATACCAGCGACCGGCGATGTCGAGGACACCGCCGGTGTTGTCGCTGTCGGGTCAGGCGGTGAGCTTTGCGCGGCCCTTGCTGCGGCGACCGTTGACGATGGCGCGGCCCGCGCGGGTACGCATCCGCAACCGGAAACCGTGCACGCGTGCGCGACGACGGTTGTTGGGCTGGAAAGTCCGCTTTCCCTTGGCCATGGGTGACTCCTTGTGCTCCTGCGTGGCGCCGCGCCGACTGCACGCGCGAACCACATCCTTCTTGGTGGTCTTCTGATCCCGGTGCGGTGCCGAACTGGTGTCGGTTGGGCGTCCATGGATGAGCCGACCGGTCCGAGCTGCGTCGGAACCGATCACCACAACCACAGGCCACCGCGCAAATACGCAACCTGGATGACCAGTCGAGACTACTGAGTACGCCTCAGCAAATCAAACGGGCCCAAGGCAAACACCGCCCCACGTGACGTCGCACACAGGTCGTCCGAGACCGGCCGCCCTCGGGGCACACAATCGGGGTGACCTAATCCACCGATTCACTTTGTCGGCGGGACTGCACTCTGTTAACTTCGGGCGCAGAGTCAACGAAGAGAACGATTCAGTGGACCCTTCCGGCCGCCAGAGCACTCAGCGCACCCCCAGATCTGTACACAGCTGTGGACAACCATGTGGACAACTCGGGGCAGGGTGCGGCAAGGTGACATCCTCATGACCAACGCTGGTCGTTGTTCCGGTAGGAGGACCTGGCATTTATGAGTGATGCACCGTGATGAGTGATCGCGATACGTTTGGCGAGGTCTGGCAAAGCGTGGTGGCCGAGCTCAACAACGATGCCGCCGCCCACGACCACGAGCCGTTGACCCGCCAGCAGAAGGCATGGCTCTCGCTCGTCCAGCCACTCACCCTCGCCGAGGGCTTCGCGCTGCTCACCGTTCCGACCCCCCTCGTCCAGGAACAGATCGAACGCAATCTTCGCGACACCATCCGGTCTGCGCTCAGCCGGCACCTCGGCCAGCCCGTCGACCTCGGCGTCCGCATCTCCACCCCCGTGGTCGAGGAGACGCTGCCCGAACCAGTGGCGCCGTCCACCGAACGGTCCGATTCCGCCGTGGCCACCGTGACGCCCCCGGCGCCCGCCCAGAGCGGCTTCGACGGACGACCGGAACGTGCCACCTCCTCGGAGCCTGCCGACTGGTCGACCTACTTTGCCGAACGGCCGACCGCCGGACAGTCTCCCTCGAGTGCCAACCTGAGTCCCAAGTACACGTTCGACACCTTTGTCATCGGCGCCTCGAACCGGTTCGCCCATGCGTCGGCCGTGGCGGTTGCCGAGGCACCCGCCCGCGCCTACAACCCGTTGTTCATCTGGGGCGAATCCGGCCTCGGCAAGACCCACCTGCTGCATGCGGCCGGGCATTACGCACAGCGACTGTTTCCCGGGATGCGGGTGAAGTACGTATCCACCGAGGAATTCACCAACGACTTCATCAACTCGCTGCGTGACGACCGGCGGGTCGCGTTCAAACGGCGTTACCGCGACGTCGATGTCCTTCTCGTCGACGACATCCAGTTCCTGATCGGCAAAGAAGGTATCCAGGAAGAGTTCTTCCACACCTTCAACACGCTGCACAACGCGAGTAAGCAGATCGTCGTGTCGTCCGATCGCCCACCGAAACAGCTTGCAACACTTGAGGATCGGCTCCGGACCCGATTCGAGTGGGGCCTCATCACCGATGTCCAACCGCCCGATCTGGAGACTCGGATCGCGATCCTGCGCAAGAAGGCGCAGATGGACAACATCGCCGTGCCCGACGACGTGCTCGAACTCATCGCGTCGAAGATCGAACGCAACATCCGCGAGCTCGAGGGCGCCCTCATCCGGGTCACCGCCTTCGCCTCACTCAACAACGCCGACCTCGACAAGTCCCTCGCCGAGGTCGTCCTACAGGCGTTGCTGCCCAATTCCGGGACGCTCGAGGTCAGTGCGGCGAGCATCCTGGCCATCACCGCGGAGTACTTCGATATCTCGGTCGAGGAACTCCGCGGCCCCGGCAAGACCCGATCGATCGCGCAGGCACGTCAGATCTCCATGTACCTCTGCCGTGAGCTGACCGACCTGTCACTCCCGAAGATCGGCGAGACGTTCGACCGCGACCACACGACGGTCATGTACGCCGAGCGCAAGATCCGCAAGGAGATGGCCGAGCGACGCAAGGTCTACGACCACGTCCAGGAACTCACCGCGCGCATCAAACAACGCGCCGTCTGAGCCCGACCGGCACCAACTCTCGACTCGAACCACAGGGTTTGTCATGCACGGATCCGCTGGATCCGGGCCGATTCGGCGACAGATTGTTGTCATCACCAGATGTGGATAACCCTCGGGATAACCAGCGCTCGCCTGTGCAGCAAGCGTGGAGCGTCATTGAACAGTCGCCGGACTCCACATGAACGAGTGAACGCCTCCACAGATATCCACCGCGGGTCCACAAGCGCCCGTCCGCCGTGACCAGCCACGATCGCCGTTTGTGCACAGATCCACAGGCCCTATTACTGTCATGGATCCTTCTCTAAAGAATCTCTTCTAAGAGAAGGGACTGTGCACAGTGAGCACTCGAGCGTGCCGAGCCCGGCGACATCGTCGCGTTCAGTTCCCCCCAACACCTCCCCGTCTGGCACCCTCGTTCTACAGTGGAATCCCCACCCGGAATCCCATTCGCACAAGCGCGTGGAACTCCGGCGGGAATCCCCATGCGAACCGCTCACGCACTCGCGCCGGGTCGATCCGGATCGGTGCTCGGCGGATTCGGGTGGACGGGGCGAGAGTCAGCAGACGAAGAAGGGCAACCACCCAGCATGAAGTTCCGTGTCGCGCGTGACGAGTTCGCAGATTCCGTTGCCTGGGTGGCCCGCAGCCTGCCTGCCCGCCCGCCGGTTCCGGTCCTCGGATGTGTTGTTCTCACCGTCGGCGATGGCGGTGGCCTCGAGGTCTCGGGGTTCGATTACGAGGTGTCCGCCCAGGAGACCGTCGCAGCCGAAGTCGCCGAGCCCGGCAAGGTGCTCGTCTCCGGGCGACTTCTCGCCGACATCACCAAGGCGCTGCCCAACAAGCCGGTCGACGTGAGCCTCGACGGCACGCGTGTGGCCATTGCCTGTGGCAGTGCGAAATTCTCCCTGCCCACGATGCCGGTCGAGGACTATCCGGAACTGCCCACCCCGCCGTCGGTCACCGGAACCATCCCCGCACAGATTTTTGCCGAGGCGATCGGGCAGGTGGCCGTCGCCGCCGGCCGCGACGACACACTTCCGATGTTGACCGGTGTGCGCGTGGAGATCGAGGGCAATCGTGTGGTCCTGGCCGCCACCGACCGGTTCCGACTGGCCGTTCGCGAGCTGGAGTGGGATCCGTCCGCCCCCGACACCACCGGTGCGGTGCTGGTGCCCGCCAAGACCCTCTCCGAAAGCGCTCGGACTGCGGGATCCGAGTCCACCGGCCAGATCTCGTTGGCATTCGGTACCGGATCCGGCATCGGTGGCGAAGGGATCCTCGGGATCCTCGGCGAGACGAAGCGCACCACCACCCGGTTGCTCGACGCCGAGTTCCCCAAGTTCCGTCAGCTGCTGCCGGCCAGCCACACCGCGATCGCGACCATCGAGAGCGCACCGCTGATCGAGGCGATCAAGCGTGTCGCCCTCGTCGCCGAGCGCGGTGCGCAGGTGCGGATGGAGTTCAGCGAAGGCACTCTGCTCTTGACCGCAGGCGGAGACGAGGCCGGCAAGGCCGAGGAGGAACTCGCCGTGCAGTTCCACGGTGAGCCCTTGACCATCGCATTCAATCCCGGGTACCTGCAGGACGGGCTGTCGGCCATCGGCGTCGCCTCGGTGGATTTCGGATTCACCACGCCGAGCCGGCCGGCGGTGCTGCGTCCGTCGACCGGCGAAGAGCCGGTGGCCGACGAGTCCGGCGCATTCGTCGCACCCGACAGTGTCTTCACCTACCTGCTGATGCCGGTACGGCTTCCGGGCTGACCTGCGGATCCGTCACATACCCAATCGCCACCGAGCGGAGGATCGTCGATGCAACTCGGACTGGTCGGTCTCGGCAAGATGGGTGCCAACATGCGCACCCGGATCCAGGAGGCCGGACACCAGGTCGTCGGCTATGACCCACGGCCGGAGGTGTCCGACGTCGGCTCGCTCTCGGAGATGATCGCCGCGCTCGAGACGCCGAGGGTGATCTGGGTGATGGTGCCGTCGGGGGATCCGACGCGTTCCACGGTGACCGAACTCGCCGGCCTGCTCGATGCCGGTGACCTGGTGATCGACGGTGGAAATTCCAAGTACACCGATGACCTTCCGAATGCGCAGGCGTTGGGGGACAAGGGAATCGGTTACATCGACTGCGGTGTGTCGGGTGGCGTCTGGGGTCTGGAGAACGGCTACGGACTGATGGCAGGCGGCAGCGATGACGACGTCGCGCGGGCGATGCCGATCTTCGACGCACTGCGGCCACCCGGCGATCGTGCCGACGGTTTCGTCCACGCCGGTCCGGTCGGCGCAGGTCATTACGCCAAGATGGTGCACAACGGAGTCGAATACGGGCTGATGCACGCCTACGGTGAGGGCTACGAATTGCTCTGCGCCGAACCGCTGATCACCGATGTCGAGGGCACCCTCCGGGCATGGACGCAGGGGACTGTCGTGCGGTCCTGGCTGTTGGAACTGCTGGTCCGGGCATTGCAGGAGGATCCGGGATTCTCCGAGATCTCCGACTACACCACCGATTCCGGCGAGGGACGATGGACCGTCGAGGAGGCCATCCGGCATTCGGTGCCGGCAAACGTCATCTCGGCGGCGTTGTTCGCCCGATTCGCATCACGTCAGGATCAGGGATCACCGGCGCTGAAGGCGGTATCGGCGCTGCGTAACCAGTTCGGCGGACACGCGGTCACCGACAAGCAGGGGCGTTCGGTCGGCGAAACCGGTACGCCCCTCGCGGATTGACGTGTTCGTTCGCGACCTGCGTCTGCGCGACTTCCGGTCCTGGCGCGAGATCGAGCTGACCCTCCGGCCTGAACCGACCATCTTTGTGGGCCGCAACGGATTCGGGAAGACGAACCTGCTCGAGGCCGTCTTCTATCTGGCGCATCTGAGGTCACATCGGGTCAGTTCCGATGCGCCGCTGGTCCACAGTGGTGCCGACGCGGCCCTCGTCACGTCGACGGTGGAGAACGCCGGACGCGAACTGACCGTGCAATTGCAGATCAAGGCCGAGGGTGCCAACAAGGCAACCGTGAACGGCAGCCCGTCGCGTCGATCGCGTGACATCCTCGGGATCCTTCGTGCGGTGATGTTCGCACCGGAAGACCTCATGCTGATCCGCGGCGACCCGTCGGATCGCCGACGCTTCATCGACGAATTGGTCGCGCAACGTGGACCACGTTGGGCAGCAACGCGTTCCGACTACGATCGCGTTCTTCGCCAGCGATCCGCGCTGCTGAAGACCGCCGGGTCCGCGTTGCGACGGGGTGGATCCGACGCGGATTCGGTGATCAGCACTCTCGACGTGTGGGATGGTCAACTCGCCGATCTGGGTGGCCAGGTGACCGCAGCGAGGATCGAGGTGCTGAGGGACCTCACCCCCACGTGACGGAGTCCTATGCGGCCATCGCGCCGCACTCGCGTGCGGCCGGTCTGGCATACCGTGCTGCCGCCGGAGCCGATGTGGTGCCCGAGCCCGATGCTCCGGTCTCGGCCGAGGAGATCAGTGAGATCCTGCTGGCGCGTCTTGGCGAACTGCGACCCAAAGAGATCGACCGCGGCGTCAGTCTGGTCGGTCCACACCGCGACGACATCGACATCGTGCTCGGCGATGACGTCGCGAAGGGTTTCGCGAGCCACGGCGAATCATGGTCGCTGGCCCTGGCCCTACGCCTCGGATCCGTCGAGCTGGTCCGGGCCGATGGTGTGGAGCCGGTGATCATGCTCGACGACGTGTTCGCCGAACTGGACGCGCAGCGCCGAGCGCAACTCGTGGCCTTCACCGAATCCGCCGAGCAGTTGTTGGTCACCGCTGCCGTCGCGGACGACATCCCATCGGCCATCGCGGGTCGACGCGTCAATGTCGACGTGACGGAGGAGAATGGGTCCCGACGCTCGTTCGTGAGCGGCGACGACATGGGGGAGGGCTCCACATGAGCGACGACTCGGCCGCGCCCGACCGGCCGGATGGCACCGGTTCACCGTCGTCCGGCTATGAACTCGCGCGACAGGCGCTCGAGGAGGCGCGTGCCGCTGCACGCGCCGCCGGCAAGTCCGTCGGCCAGGGACGTTCCTCGCCGATCACAGGTCCTCGCCGCACCGCAGGCCGCCGTCGGCGCTGGTCCGGCTCCGGCCCCGACGGTCGTGACCCACAGCCGCTGGGACGCCTTGCCGGCCACATCGCCAAGGAACGTGGCTGGGAGCCGCGTATCGGTGAGGGCACTCTGTTCGGCATGTGGGAGCAGATCGTCGGCACCGACATCGCCACGCACGCGCGGCCAACAACGCTGAGCGACAACGTCTTACACATCCAGGCCGAATCCACCGCGTGGGCCACACAGCTCCGGTACATGCAGTCGACCATCCTGGCGAAGATCGCCGCCGCCGTCGGTGACGGGATGGTGACGAGTCTGCGGATCACCGGTCCCAAGGCGCCGTCGTGGCGCAAGGGACCCAAACACATCTCCGGCCGGGGTCCGCGGGACACCTACGGTTGAGGAGGGGCCCGGCGGGGCCTAGCAGATCCAGAACCGCAAAGCGAGGTCAGCTTTCCCCAGAACGTAGATTTGCCGCCGACCCACGATCGGACCGGCATCGGATGAAGAAAATCGATCTACGCGGGCGTTAGCGGCCCCGGATGCCCGTTTCTGTTCGGGTCAGGCAGTACTATGTAGTAGTTGTCCCGACAGGGGTGGACGTCAGCCGGTCTCCGGGCCCGGGCTGTATCCCGATCTCGTCCGCGTCACCGGCGCGGGTGAGTCGACGTGTGTCCATCGCTGCCGGGTATCACCGAGACAGAAGAGGAGCGGACGCAACTCGTGGCCGACACCAACGACACCAACCGGTCTGACAGCCCTGCGGCGAAGAAGAACCGGAAGCCGAAGAAGTCAGGCGAGTACGGCGCCGATTCCATCAGCATCCTCGAAGGTCTCGAAGCTGTCCGGAAAAGGCCCGGCATGTACATCGGGTCCACCGGCGAGCGAGGCCTCCATCACCTGATCTGGGAGGTCGTCGACAACTCGGTCGACGAGGCGATGGCCGGCCACGCGAGCCGAGTGGACGTCACCCTCCTCGAGGACGGCGGTGTCCAGGTGGTCGATGACGGCCGCGGCATTCCGGTGGACATGCACAAGACGGGTGTGCCCACCGTCGAGGTCGTCATGACGCAGCTGCACGCGGGCGGAAAGTTCGACTCCGAGGCCTACGCGGTCTCCGGTGGTCTGCACGGTGTGGGTATCTCCGTGGTCAACGCGTTGTCGACGAAGGTCGAACTCGAGATCAACTACGGCGGCTTCCACTGGGACCAGACCTACGATTACGCCAAGCCGGGTCCGCTCAACCAGGGTGAGGCGACCCGTAAGACCGGTACCACCGTCCGGTTCTGGCCGGATGCCAAGATCTTCGAATCCACCACGTTCAGTGCCGAGACGATCGCGCGTCGTCTGCAGGAGATGGCGTTTCTGAACAAGGGCCTGACCATCACCCTCACCGACAATCGTCTCAGTGACGAAGCGGCGGTTGCCGAGGCCGAGATGGAGGAGGGTGACGACTCTGCCGAGAGCATCAAGTCGGAGGCCGAGAAGGCGCAGAAGGCGGCCAAGGTCCGCACCCGGACCTACCACTATGCCGACGGCCTGATCGACTACATCAAGCACCTGAACCGCACCAAGAACGCGATCCACACGTCGGTGATCGGATTCACGGCCAAGGGCACCGGGCATGAGCTCGAGCTCGCGATGCAGTGGAACGCCGGCTATTCGGAGTCCGTCCACACCTTTGCGAACACGATCAACACCCACGAGGGTGGCACCCACGAAGAGGGTTTCCGCGCGGCGCTGACCAGCACGGTCAACAAGTACGCCTACGACAAGAAGCTCCTCAAGGAGAAAGACGGCAAGCTCACCGGCGACGACATCCGCGAAGGTCTCGCAGCGGTCATCTCGGTGAAGGTCGGCGATCCGCAGTTCGAGGGCCAGACCAAGACCAAACTCGGCAACACCGAGGTCAAGAGCTTTGTGCAGAAGACCTGCAACGAGCATCTCGGCCACTGGTTCGAGGCCAATCCGGCCGAGGCGAAGACCATCGTCAAGAAGGCGGTCGACTCGGCTCAAGCACGTCTCGCGGCCCGTAAGGCGCGAGAGTTGGTGCGTCGCAAGACCGCAACCGACATCGGCGGATTGCCCGGAAAGCTCGCCGATTGTCGCAGCAATGATCCCAGCAAGTGCGAGGTCTACATCGTCGAGGGCGATTCGGCGGGTGGCAGTGCCAAATCGGGCCGCGACTCCATGTATCAGGCGATCCTTCCGTTGCGCGGCAAGATCATCAACGTGGAGAAGGCACGGATCGACCGCGTGCTGAAGAACACCGAGGTCCAGTCGATCATCACGGCGTTCGGAACCGGCATCCACGACGAGTTCGACATCAGCAAGCTGCGCTATCACAAGATCGTGCTGATGGCCGATGCCGACGTCGACGGACAGCACATCTCCACGCTCCTGCTCACGCTGCTGTTCCGGTTCATGCGACCGCTCGTCGAACACGGACACGTCTACCTCGCGCAACCGCCGCTGTACAAACTCAAGTGGCAGAAGAGCGAGCCGGAATTCGCATATTCCGACCGCGAACGTGACGGCCTGCTGGAAGCCGGGCGAGCCGCGGGTCGCAAGATCAACACCGACGACGGCATCCAGCGCTACAAGGGTCTCGGCGAGATGAATGCGAAGGAACTGTGGGAGACCACGATGGATCCCTCGGTTCGCGTGCTTCGTCAGGTGACCCTCGACGATGCGGCCGCCGCCGACGAACTGTTCTCGATCCTGATGGGTGAGGACGTGGCCGCGCGCCGCAGCTTCATCGCCCGTAACGCCAAAGATGTTCGCTTCCTGGACGTCTGACGCCATTCGCCGGTTGAGGTGCGAGGAGCGCGAGCGACGAGCCTCGAAACCCTTGATGACCGCGAATCTCGACTCTTTGTCGCTGAAGGGAAACCGAAGACATGACTGACACCACGCTGCCACCCGCCGACGGGGCCGGCGACCGGATCGAACCGGTCGACCTCGGCCAGGAGATGCAGAACAGCTACATCGATTACGCGATGAGCGTGATCGTGGGTCGCGCACTCCCGGAGGTCCGCGACGGACTCAAGCCGGTGCACCGCCGACTGCTCTACGCGTCCTTCGACGCGGGTTTCCGACCCGATCGTAGTTACGTGAAATCGGCCAAACCCGTTGCGGAGACGATGGGTAACTATCACCCGCACGGTGATAGCGCCATCTACGACGCGTTGGTACGCCTGGCGCAGCCGTGGTCGATGCGCTATCCGCTCATCGACGGGCAGGGCAACTTCGGATCCCGTGGCAACGACGGTGCGGCCGCCATGCGTTACACCGAGGCCCGTCTCACGCCACTGGCCATGGAGATGCTGCGCGATATCGACAAGGAGACAGTCGATTTCACGCCCAACTACGATGGCAAGACCAACGAGCCGACTGTTCTTCCGTCGCGTATCCCGAATCTGCTGATCAACGGATCCGGCGGTATCGCGGTGGGTATGGCGACCAATATTCCGCCGCACAACCTGAACGAGGTTGCCGCCGCGGTCTTCTGGGCCCTCGACAATCCGGACGCCGACGACGAGGCTTTGCTCGCCGCGTGCATGGATTGCGTCAAGGGCCCCGATTTCCCCACCGCTGCACTCATCGTCGGCGGCCAGGGGATCAAGGACGCCTACACCACCGGGCGCGGCAGCGTCCGGATGCGCAGCGTCGTCGACATCGAGGAGAACAAGGGCACCACGACCCTCGTCGTCACCGAGCTGCCGTACCAGGTCAACCCCGACAACCTGATCCAATCGATCGCCGAGCAGGTCAACGAAGGAAAGCTCAAGGGCATCAGCAGGATCGAGGATCAGTCCTCGGACCGTGCGGGTATGCGCATCGTCGTCACGTTGCGCCGCGACGCCGTGGCGAAGGTCGTCCTGAACAACCTGTACAAGCACAGCCAGCTGCAGACCAGCTTCGGTGTCAACATGCTGTCCATCGTCGACGGTGTGCCGCGGACCCTGCGTCTCGATCAGATGATCCGGTACTACGTGGCGCACCAGATCGACGTGATCGTGCGGCGGACCCGGTACTTGCTGCGCAAGGCCGAAGAACGTGCCCACATCCTGCGTGGTCTCGTCAAAGCGCTCGACGCGCTCGACGAGGTGATCGCATTGATCCGTGCGTCGGCCAACACCGAGTCCGCGCGCACCGGACTGATGGACCTGCTGGAGATCGACGAGATCCAGGCAGATGCCATCCTCGCGATGCAGCTGCGCAGGCTCTCTGCCTTGGAGCGGCAGAAGATCGTCGACGAACTCGCCGAGATCGAGCGTGAGATCGCCGATTACAAGGACATCCTGGACAAGCCGGAGCGGCAGCGGGCAATCGTTCGCGACGAGCTCGCCGAGGTGGTCGAGAAGTACGGCGACGAGCGTCGCACCAAGATCATCGCCGCTGACGGTGACGTCTCCGACGAGGATCTGATCGCACGCGAAGACGTCGTCGTGACGATCACCGAGACCGGTTATGCCAAGCGGACCAGGACCGATCTCTATCGCAGTCAGCGCCGTGGCGGCAAGGGCGTGCAAGGTGCCGGCCTCAAGCAGGACGACATCGTCAAGCACTTCTTCGTCAGCTCGACACACGACTGGATTCTGTTCTTCACCACCAAGGGACGCGTGTACCGCGCCAAGGCGTACGAGTTGCCCGAGGCGAACCGCACGGCTCGTGGCCAGCACGTGGCCAACTTGCTGGCCTTCCAGCCGGAGGAGCGGATCGCACAGGTCATTCAGTTGAAGACCTATCAGGATGCGCCGTATCTGGTGCTCGCCACCCGCAACGGGCTCGTCAAGAAGTCCAAGCTGGAAGACTTCGACTCGAACCGTTCAGGCGGCATCGCAGCCATCAATCTGCGCGGTGAGGACGAGCTCGTCGGCGCGCAGTTGTGCAGTGCCGATGACGATCTGCTGCTGGTGTCGCAGAAGGGGCAGTCGATCCGATTCCACGCCGATGACGAAGCACTGCGGCCGATGGGTCGACAGACCTCCGGTGTGCAGGGCATGCGTTTCAACGGCGACGACGAACTCCTGTCGCTCAACGTGGTCCGCGAGGGCACCTACCTGCTGGTCGCGACCTCCGGTGGCTACGCGAAGCGGACCGCGATGGACGATTACCCCGTCCAGGGGCGCGGCGGCAAGGGCGTGTTGACCATCCAGCACGACCGTCGGCGTGGCGAGATCGTCGGTGCGTTGATAGTCGACGATGATTCGGAGTTGTACGCGATCACGTCGGGTGGAGGGGTGATCCGGACCGGTGCCAAGCAGGTCCGACGTGCTGGTCGGCAGACCAAGGGTGTGCGCCTGATGAACCTGGGCGAGGGCACCACGTTGCTCGCGATAGCCCGCAACGCGGACGAACCGGACGAAGAACTCGATGGATCGGCGGGTTCGGGCAAGTAGCGTCCGGGCTCGGCGACCGGTAGCAGTTAGTGTGGGTCATACGACCACCGAATGAGGGAAATGCCAGTGAGCTCACCGAACACACCGGACGACAAGAAGCCGACAAACGGGGATGTCGGTCCTCATGCGGCCTCTGGTCCGGGTGCACAGGCGCCCGGTGCTTCCGGAGCCGGTAGTGGACCGAATTCGCATGGATCGGCTCACGGTCCGGCGAGCGGTCCCGGAGGTCTCGTGCCGCCGTGGCAGCGGGGCCCCAACGGCACCGCCGCCGGGCAGGCGCCGACCGGGCCGAATGGATCACCGCAGCACGGCGACGGGTCCAACGGCACCGCACATCAGCCGGGTCCGCCACCGCGGGGCATCGTGAGTGCCACGGCGGCCGCCAGCATGGCAGGCCAGCAGGCCCCGATCACCAAGCTCGACGATCCCCGTGGCGATTCGGCGTCGTCGAACTTCCGCGGTGAATCGAGTGGGCCGCGGGGGAGTACTGCGACCGCCACCGAGGAGACGGAGAAGTTCGTCGAGTCACCGACTCGGCACATCGAGCGCGACGAACTGCCCGGGGAGAAGCTGCCGAACCTCGATGCCATCCACCATGTGAACTCGCCGTCCGGCACGTCCAGCACGCAGCAGACGAGCACCCGCTCGGCGCCGACGTCGATCGGCGGCCGGCCGCTCCGTGCGGCCGTCCAGATCCGCCGTATCGACCCGTGGGCGACTTTCAAGATCGCCGCTGTGTTGTCCGTGGCCGGCTTCCTGATCTGGATGATCTCGGTGGCCGTGCTCTATCTGATCCTCGACGGCATGGGGGTGTGGGACCAGGTCAACAGTTCGTTCGGAACGCTGGTCACCGCAGATGGATCCAGCAGCGAGGGTGACATCATCGGGGCAGGCTCGGTGTTCGGTTGGGCGGTGCTCCTGGGTGCCATCAACGCGATCCTGCTGACCGCGCTCGCGACCATCGGCGCCTACATCTACAACCTCTGCGCCGACATGATCGGTGGCGCCGAGGTGACGCTCGCGGATCTGGACTGACGTCCTTTCCGCCTCGAGTAGGGGCAACGACCGTCGTGTCCCGCCCGAGTGGTTGCGGCGGCGGTCGTGTCCCTCCCGAATGGTGGTGGCGGCGGTGGTGTCCCCTTCCGCTGTTCGAGTGGGTGAGGGCAGCCCGTCCCGTTTCACTGTTCCAGTGGCGGTGAGTGCGGCCGTGTCCCCTTCCGTCGGCCGAGTGGCGGCGGACGCAGTCGCGTCCCGTTCCGTCGGCCGAATAGCGGCGACGAAGGAGCCGCGAATCGAGGCCCCCCGACCACCCGTTTTGTATGTTCGGGCTTCGGTCGGGTAATCTCACACCTCGGTTCAAGGGCCTATAGCTCAGGCGGTTAGAGCGCTTCGCTGATAACGAAGAGGTCGGAGGTTCAAGTCCTCCTAGGCCCACTGCGAGAGGTGTTCCGCACACCCGATTCGCACCCAGTTCGGCCATCATCTGGCCGGCACGGGGCCTTAGCTCAGTTGGTAGAGCGCTGCCTTTGCAAGGCAGATGTCAGGAGTTCGAATCTCCTAGGCTCCACCATTTCGGCCTATCTTGATCTCATCTGGTTAGCGTTCGGGCCCTTTGGGCTCGGCGTGAGCTGTCCCTCATGGACACCTCGGTTCTCGTTAGAAGTCCTCTGCGTGCCAAAAGTCGACGACGACCTATGGGCGTTTGCGATGCAACTCTCGCGACGACGCCGCCTGCAAGGGGGTGTGCGTCAGGAGATCGGCTACGTTAGGGGGGTTGTCGGTGTCGACGTCGTACTTGGGGGCGAAGGTCTAGATGCGCAAGTTCGCTATTTGGTTGCTCGTTGTCAGCGTTAGTGCGATGACGCTGCTAGGTGCGGGGGCCGCTGTTGCACAGCCTCAACTGCCGCGCGTCGGCTATGGCGACAACTTCGGAATGTTCGGCGATCACGATTTCTGCCGCGGAAGCGTGAACATAGGGCTGACCTCGCCGAAGGGTAAGCGAGGCGTCACAAGGGTGACCGCGACGTCCTTTGGCTTCACCGGAGACGGCAAGGGATGGGCTAAGAATCCCAGGTGCCGAGTGTTGTTGATGACAACGCACCTGAGTGCCAACGCCTTCTACAAGCAGACGTTCATTCCGGCTACGTTTGGTCCGCGGCGTGGAGAGCGGGTGGTTAAGGACATCTTCACTGGTTCCGGACCAGTTCAGTTCACCATTGCGTCGTACGCTCGTGGGACCGCTGTCCGGTCGCCACAATCTTATGGCACTGGCTGGGTGATCCTGGTTCCCTGAATGCTGCCTTACTCGGCTCCGAATCGTCGTCTAAACGAATGAATTGAGCGTACGGGTGGCTCAATCCCATGCGACCAGGTTCG
Source organism: Gordonia sp. SID5947 (assembly GCF_009862785.1). NCBI lineage: Bacteria > Bacillati > Actinomycetota > Actinomycetes > Mycobacteriales > Gordoniaceae > Gordonia > Gordonia sp. SID5947. The sequence continues at coordinate 3,460,609 of NZ_WWHU01000001.1, forward strand.
GACAGCCAGCCACGCCCATGAAACAATCCTGACGGCGATACACCGACGCTGGAGAACAGCAGGTCGGGTATCCTGCCAGCGAGCTTATGTCGGGGTGCGTTTAGGTTTTCGGGGGCTTTGTTGACGACGCAGGGGGAACTGTCCACCATCAGCGATGCTGATGCCTCGTGCCCGGTCACTGTCGAGTTTTCCCGAAACGGCCAGTGGAGGGGAGGCAGCTGTGTTGACCGGAAGTAGACCGGAGTGGTTCGCCGACATTCCCGCATGGCCCGCAACCGGTGAATCCCCAGCCCGCGAGCTGGCGCGAGCGCTTGCCGACGCAAGACTCGTCACCGCGGCTCCGCCCCGGTCGGACTCTGCGAGCTTCCCACCCGCCGAGCCGTCCGCGCCGCGCCTCGAATCAATCGGTGACGAGCTGCCGCAGTCGGACGAGCCCATCGAGGTCGCACCATCTGAGCGTCCTCCGCTGTCCGACGACGACCTGTTCGAGCAGATGCGAGTCCGGACGGTCACCCCGAAGGGGGATAAGGGCCCGAAGCGCTTCTGGACCAACCACCGCGGCCCCATCGTCGGCGCCGCCGCCGCGGTCGTGGTGGTCGGGGTGGCGGCCGCGCTGGCGATTGGCAAAGCGACGAGCGGCGACGATCCGGCCACTGATCAAGCGGCGGCGCCATCGAGCTCGGCAGCAGCGTCGACGGCCGTGGGTGCCGCGTGCCCGTCGACAACCGAACGTGGCGTCACGACCGGTAACGACGCCGGCGATCAGAATTCCGGCCCCGGCGTGATCAAGGCCTTCAACCATGCTTACTACGTCGAACGTTCGGCCTCGGCCGCTCGCGCCGTCGCCGCGCCCAACGCCGTGGCATCGCGGGACGTCATGCAGCGGTATATCGATCAGCGCTCGTCAGGCACGCAGTACTGCCTGTCTATCACCGCGCGCGGGAAGACCACATACGACGTGGTCCTGACGGAGATTCCACCGGAATCGGGCGCCGTCCCGATCGTCTATCGGCAGAGAATCCAGACCGTCGAGGCTCGCGGGAAGACCTGGATCGCATCGATCAAGTCCGTTGAGTGATCAGAGATCTCTGACGATGCCCCCGGCTTATCCGGTTCCCGAGCGAATCGGCAACGAAAGGAAGTTCTCGACCATGGCTCACCCACCCCGGCGCGGGGCTCGCCACCGCCACATCCCGGAGGACCATCGCATGCCGCTCCGGATGACGATGACGTCCGCAGCGCTGGCGGCCTCGATCGCGACGGGTCTGGGTGCGGGCTTGGCCCAGGCGGTTCCGGAACAGGGTGGGACGAGCCCGAGCGATACCGCGCCCCAACAAGGTGGCACGACTCCCGACGCGCCAGCTCCTGAACAGGGCGGCACCACACCGACACCTCAGGTCGAGCCGGCATACAACCCCGGGCCGGGTTCGATTCCGAGCCCGCCGCGCGAGGCGCCGTATCGGTCGTACTCAGAACCGGATTCCGGTGCGACGTACGAGAACGCGTACACACCGCTGCCGTCTCAGCCGTTGACGGCGCCGCGTCTTGCCAAGCCGGTGCGGCCGATTGCGCCGCCGCCCAAGAAGATTCGCGTGGGCAACTTTGTCACCGACATCCCCAAGGGCATGTCGCAGCGGGATGTGACATCGGTCAACGAGTGGTCAGCGTATGGCGAGGCCAAGATCGCACAAGGCTTGATCTCGGTCGGTGTTCCCGAAGATGAGGCGACGAGGCAGGCTGCCGCCACCATCATCGGTGTGATGACCGGGGGCACCGCCGGTGCGGTCACACTGGGTATTCCGGCGGCGGCGATGGGTGCGGTCGGTGGTGCGGTGGTCGGCGCCGGGGTGGGGGCTGCAGTCGGGTTTGGCATGACACTGCCAGCAGGCGGCACGGGTGCTGGTCCGGGTGCGCTGATCGGCATTGGTGTTGGCGCTGCGGTGGGCGCGGTCGGCGCTGGCGGAGCTGGTGCTGCTCTAGGTGCCGCGCTCGGTGGCACTGCCGGTGGAGCCCTCGCCTACGCCCTAGGAGCTGGAGACCCCGGCGCGCATCCGAAGGAGCCATGGAAGCAGGGAAAGCCGCATGCACCGGAGGCCCAGCCTCTTCCGAACCCGGGTGCAAACCAATTCGAGTACAAGCTGTCAGCCGATGACGCGAAGAAGTCCGGTCTTCCGAGCGTCGAGTACGTGGTGAACCACCACGGTGACGTCAACCTCGGGGTCGGGAATTGGAGAGCGAACTGGAGCGTCGACCAGGCGCTGGCACCGTATGGAGTCCTGGGTGGGGGGGCCAAGCAGGGTGAGAACTCTGCTCGTGACATGACAAAGCAGCGCAGCGGACAGATAAAGTCGGCGGTACCCGGCGGCGAAGTGAACTGGCCGCAGGAAGCGGCACCGGCGCGCTGACCACGTCGACGCGCTCCGAATAGACTGGCCGCGGCGTCCCGGAATCTGGGACGTAGCTGCGATCCGGCTGTTTGTGGATCACCCGACACAACCGATTTCGAGAGTGACGATGAGCGAGGATGCACAGGGACAGTCCGGCCCGATTCATCCACCGGACACCGCAGAACGAAGCGTGGTCGTGTGCGGGACGGCGGGTGGCGTGGGCGTTTCCGTCGTCTCGGCCCTGTTGGCCGAGTACCGCGCAGGCGCGTCGCTAGGGGGCGCATCATGGTGGGTGGACGCCGCCGGCAATGACGGAGACTTGCACCAGCGTCTTCGCGCCACTGGAGATCAGGCGCTGCTACGAACTGGGACAGGCACAGGACTCTTGCCGGCCCCTGACGCTGCAGTCACCGATGTGGTCTTACACAGCTGGCGATTCGGTGCGGTGCCCGTCGTCGACGCGGGAGCTCGACCACTCTCGGTTCTGACGGAGCTCGAGAACCCCGAGTTGCACAATGTCACGCCGGTTTTGGTGGTCGGCCCAAGACCCGATCTCCTGAATCGTGCACGGGAAATATTCACCGAATGGGACCACTCGGGTGTGTTGTCGCGCACCGTTGTCGTCATCTGTTGCCAGGTGCCGACTCTGAACCACCAAGCGCTCACCCAAATGCTGGTTGACGTGATCTCAGGGAAAGTGGCCGGCGTTGTCGGGCTGGACTACGAGCCCGTGCTCGGTGAGGGAACAGCCCTCGACAGGGATGCGCAGCAGAGGTTTTCACCGAGCACATGGAAGGCGTTCCGGAGTCTCGCGACGTCGACGGCGAGATAGCGAGACCCCGCGGCCTTGGTCGGGCGTCGATTCAGATAAGGAAGCGGCAGCCCTCTGCGTGTGAGGCGCACCGGCAGCCACCGATTGCACCGCGTGATTCTCGATGGAACGGGCCGTTGAAATTCAGGGAATCACAACGAAATTCCTTGTGCCCCATTGCACTCCCTCAGTAAAGAACTCCAGCATGTGTACTCCGCTACCGGGGTGAAGCGTCAGCCTGACAGGCTTCCCACCACGCGGACCCGCGACGACAGTCCGGTACCAACCCTCGCCCCGAACAATGTCCATGCGGGCGCCGACGCGTAGCTTGCAGACGGGGTTTCGGTGCCAACCCGGATCATCGCCGACGAACGAACGCGGGGTGTAGGAGACAAACGCGTTGCCTGGGCGGTTCGGGTCAACTTCAATCTTGACGTGGATGGCTCCACGACAGCCACTGGTCCCGCCCACTGCCCAGATGTCTTCGCTGTATTGGCTGATCCGAGGTGCTGGGTGTGGTGCCGCGACCGCGGTCCCCGCACCGACGACGGATACAGCAACCAGCGCAACTGCACTGCACAACAAGATCAAGGAATGACGGAACACGTCAGGCCTTTCAATTCGGTTACGACTGTGCCGACGAGCGTTTCAGGGACAACCGCGCTACGACCCCTGACCCGCAATCCAGAAATACATCAGCAGCGCCAGCACAAACACGGCGATGTAGAGCCATCCTATCCAGATGGCAACGCGCGCAAAGGGTTCACCGAGTTCGCGACTACGCGCGATGCTGGCGCGTGAGCGGTACCCCAGATAGAGACCGACAGGCGCAGTGATCCCGAGGATGGACAAGACCAACGCCCAGATGGCCGTTCGGTTGGTGGGACGGTTCGATGCAGCGGCACGGGGGGACTGACCTGCAGCGGTGCGGGTGCGTGGCGGCACGGTCTCCTCCGGAACGTCATCGACAGGCTTGTTGATCGACGCCGAATAGGCGAGCGGCCTGGCGGACTCGCTCTGTTCGGTTTTCGCGTCCTGCGGCAGGTTGGCGGGCCTGAAGTCTTCGGATGGCCCAAGGGGGACTCCGGGGCGGTTGACGGTCGTCTTCTCATCACCCTGCGGTGCGGCGGGCGTGCGAGTCGTCGCCTCGGAGGAAGCGGCGGCAGCCGGGATGGAGGCGGCACGCGTCGGGGCGGCACCGGGTGGCGGACCACCAGGCGGTGGACTGCCCGGGGGCGGCCCGCCGGGCCCAGGGCCGTGTGGTGGGCCACCAGCAGGAGGTGTCGGACCGCCACGGCCTGGCGGAGGTGGTCGCTGGCCTTGGGGGGGCCGATAACCGGGAGGCGGCGGGCCGCCGCGACGCGGTGGCGGTGCATTGCGGGGGCCGCCCGGGCCACTGGTCCACGGCGGGACACCTCCGCGCGGGGCGTTTGCGGGTGGCGGTCCACCTGGTGGAACCGGGGCGGGGCCGCCCGGCCCGCGTCGTCCTTGCGGCCTCGGGCCGGGCCCACCGGCAGGCGGCGGCCCGGATTGCTGGGGACGCGGGGCGCCCGGGCCCGGCGAGGGAGGGGACGGAGCCTGACGCGATGGTCCGGATGCGGGCTGTACCGGGCCGGGCGCGGTGACCGGTGCGGTCGGACGGCGCTCCCACGGGGCAGAAACCGGCGGGGTCGGCGTCGCGGCGTCACTGTCGCCGTTCTTCCCGCCGTCCGTGGGTTCCGGCTCGGCGGGCGGACGCGAACTGTCGTCGGAGGTCACCATTACAAATTACCGGTCTCGGCGGAGCGACCGCGCCGCTACCGCTGGGTCGTTCGTCGCAGTGGCCCGGTCGACGCGGAATTCATGAAGCCGCCGTCGTCGAGTCTCCGGGTGTGGAATTGAGCTGCTCGACCCGTGGGACCGTCGCCGACACAGGTGCGGGTTCGCGACGCGACCTGCGGACGATGACCACCGCGACCGCGGTCGCGAGCAGGGAGGCCAGGACCGACACCACGGCCCACACGTACTTGTTCGGCATACCCACCAGCGTGCCAGCCCGACTGATCGCGTGTCACCTCGGGCATCTCCGACGAGGCTGGAGCTGTCGCCGATCGATTGACGGGCGCCACATTGTTCGCGGACGGCAGAGTGCAGACTTGCCGTCAAGTGGTTGGATGGAGATGTGACTACTCAGAAGCAGACCGCGACCCTTCACACCAATCGCGGCGACATCGTTGTCGAACTCTTCCCGAACCACGCACCCAAGACGGTGGCCAACTTCACCGGCCTCGCAGACGGATCCCAGGGGTACAGCCGGCCCAACGCCTCCGGCGGCGACAGCGGCCCGTTCTACGACGGCTCGGTGTTCCACCGCGTCATCGAGGGGTTCATGATCCAGGGCGGCGACCCGACCGGCACCGGCCGCGGAGGCCCCGGCTACCAGTTCGCCGATGAATTCCACCCGGAACTGCAGTTCGACCGTCCCTACCTGCTGGCCATGGCCAACGCAGGACCGGGGACCAACGGCTCTCAGTTCTTCATCACCGTCGGCCCTACCCCCCACCTGAACCGCAAGCACAGCATCTTCGGTGAGGTCGTCGATCCTGCATCGCAGCAGGTTGTCGACGCCATCGCGACCACGGCGACCGACCGCTCCGATCGCCCGCTCGACGAAGTCGTCATCCAGAAGATCGAAATCAACTGACCGGCCCGCAACACCCCGGACCCCAGTACGCCGCCGGTCAGCCGGCGGTGTGCGTCCGGCATCCCGACCGCCCGACCGGCCTGTCCTGTAGCCGGTGCGGGCGGCCCGCATGCCCGGAATGTCTGCGCCCAGCGGCCGTCGGCCAGCACTGTGTCGACTGTCTCCGCAACGACGGCGTCCAGCGGTCGGTGACGCGGCCGACGTTCGGCGACCGCGGCATCCGGCCGATGGTGGCCAAGCCGATGGTGGCCGCCCGTCCGTACGCGACCTACGGTCTGATCGCCGTCAACCTCGTCGTCTTCGCGATCTGCCTGATGCAGGCGAAGGGCGGCGACATGGTGCGGTCGCAGCTGTTCGTCGACTGGGCGCTGGTGAAACCCTGGGTTGCCGGTGGCGACTACTGGCGGTTGCTCACCGCAGGTTTCCTGCATTTCTCGGTCACCCACATCGCGCTGAACATGATCTCGCTGTACATCCTCGGGCGTGACCTCGAGGTGGCTATCGGGATCCCCCGCTACTTGGCCGTCTACGTGACGTCGCTGCTCGGCGGGAGCGCGGCCGTCATGGTGTTCGGCGATGTCGCCATCAACGCCGGTGCGTCCGGCGCGATCTACGGTCTGATGGGCGCGGTGCTGATCATCGTGCTGAAAGCACGTGTCTCACCGGTACCGGTGATCTCGATCATCGTCCTGAACCTGGTCCTGTCGGTGACGATCCCAGGGATCTCCCTGCTCGCCCATGTGGGCGGCCTGGTCTTCGGTGCGGCTGCCACCGCGGGCATCATCTTCCTGCCGCAATGGGTGCTCTCGCCGCAACGGCGTACCGCAGCGTCGGTGAGCCGGGTCGGCTGGATAAGCGTGGCGGTCTTGCTCGTGCTCGCCATCGCCATCGGCATCGGGGCCGGGATCACCTACGCCAGCACACACGTCGTGGTCGGCTGACCACCTCGCGGACCCGTTCTATCGACGCTGATCCTCGACGACGAAACCGGCTTGCCGGAGAGCGTCGACGACGTCGCCGAGATCTGCGCCGAGATCCCATCTGCTGAACACCACGAGACGGGTGTCCTCTCGCAAGCCGTCGCTCGATGACATCGAGGGTGCATCGTCGCGGAGCACATCGAACTCGAGCTGACCGGTCCGCCGGCCGATGCGCCGAAAGTCGATCAGACGGATCCGATCAATCCGATCCCGCGGATAGGTGTGGGTGCCCCCGAGAGTGCGAAACGTGATCGTCGGCTGTGGATCAACAGTGCTCACGGCAAGCCGGGGACGTATCCACAGGGCATATCCGGCGAACGCCAGAAGGAGCACCGCGGCGAATCCCATGAGGACCAAACCGACTGGGTCGGAGGCGGTCAATATCGCCGCGACCAGCAGGATCAGCCCGCCGGCGGCGAGTGTGTACGCCGCCGGGCGCGGTGTCGACCACTCGTATGTGGACAGACCGGCAGAGTTATCCACAGGACTTACTCACAGTGGGGATGAGTTACACACATGTGATTTCCACAGTGTGGATGAATTACACACATGTGAGTCGGATGCAGCACCGGTGGTCAGCGCCACCGCATCGTCATCAGCAGACCCACCACCATCAGGGCGAATCCGATCAGGAAGTTCCAGGGACCGAGGTTGTACATCCAATGCAGGGCCTTGCCCTCGGCGCCGAGAGCAGACGGGGTCGCGACGAGATAGAACACGATGAGCCAGGCGAGCCCGAGCAGCATCAGTCCGAGCATGATCCACACGTAGATGTTGCTCGACGGTCCGGCCTTCACCTTGACCGGCGTACGACTGGCCGGGTTGATGGTGTAGTCGGTCTTCTTCCGGACTTTTGACTTCGGCATGACTTCCTTTGTAGTGCTGAACAGCGCATCGGGCTGTCGGTCGGCGCGACGGTGCCGGAGATGGCCCGCACCGGGTTCCGGCGGTCCGTCGCTCTCGCAAGAGTTCCGTGTCCACGGTATCGCACCAGGTAGCTGACCCGACAATGTCGCGATTCCGGCGTCGACCGTCATCGAAAACCAGATGACCCACGTCGGGCCGCCCGCGGTAGCCTGACGGGGTGAATCAGCCGTCCGCGCACGTGGGAGCCGGAAGTGACTCCGGCCGCATCCTGGTCATCGACAATTACGACAGCTTCGTCTACAACCTCGTCCAGTATCTCGGACAGTTGGGCGTCGAGGCCGTGGTGTGGCGCAACGACGATCCGCAGCTCGCCGATCCGGCGGCCGCGGTCGAGGGTTTCGACGGTGTGCTCCTCAGCCCGGGACCGGGCACGCCGCAGCGCGCGGGCGCGACGATTCCGATGGTCGGCGTCGCACGCGACACCGGGCTGCCGCTGCTGGGCGTGTGCCTCGGTCACCAGGCGATCGGCGCCGCGTTCGGTGGGACTGTCGACCGTGCGCCCGAACTGCTCCACGGCAAGACCTCACTGGTGTTCCACGACGACGCGGGAGTGCTCGCCGGACTACCGGATCCGTTCACCGCGACGCGCTACCACTCGCTGACCGTCCTCCCCGAGACCATCCCGGACGAACTGATCGTCACCGGACGTACGGAGACCGGCATCGTGATGGCGATGGCCCATCGGGAACTGCCCATCCACGGCGTGCAGTTCCACCCGGAGAGTGTCCTCACGCAGGGCGGTCACCGGATGCTCGCGAACTGGCTGGCGGTCTGCGGTATCGACATCGACGAATCGCGGGTGGCGGTTCTGGAGGCCGAGATGGTCGACGCCATCGGCTGACGCCCTTCGTGGCTCGCTTCGCTCGCACCTCAGGGGCGGGGTGGCCGTGCTCGCATCTCGGGGGCGGGGTGGCGTGCTTGCGTCTCGGGCAGCGGGGAAACCTCGGGATCGGGGGCTGTCAGCCGGGTAGCAGACTGCCTTGCCCGACGACGATGGAGACAGACCCGTTCTTGCGGACGCGTGCCCCGGCGTCGGGCTCCTGACCGACCACCTTGCCGTCGTCGGGACTGGTGATCGGGACGTTCCGCGTCGACCTGGTGAGCGTCGTGTCCGACCAGCCTGCCGCGGCGAGCGATTGCCGGGCCTGTGCCGGAGTCTGTCCGCGCAGGTTCGGCATCACGAACATGTTGCCCCGCGACACGACGATCTGGACCGTCGAGCCCTGTTCCACGGTGGTTCCCGCCGACGGCGAACTGCTCACGACCTGCCCGGCCGGCAGCTCCGAATCGCCTGCGACCGAGACCACCTTCAGATTGACCTGCTCCAGGACGGTGCGTGCCGCATCTTCGGTCTGCCCGGTCACGTCGGGGACGGTGATCTCACGCGGGCCGTTGCCCACATGCACCACCACCGCACCATTCACCGGGGCCTCGGCACCGATCGGCGGCGTGGTGCTGACCACCTTGTCCTTCAGGTCCACGCTCGAATCGACCCGATCGGTCTTCACGTTCGAGAAGCCGAGGACACGTAAGGCCTCGGTGGCCTCGTCCGGGGGCTGGCCCTGGAGGTCGGGCATCTTGTGACGCTGCGGACCGGTCGAGATGTACAGGGTGATCTCGGATCCCTGCGTGGCCAGGACGTTTTGGGCCGGTGCCGACCGCGTGGCCGAGCCGCTCGCCACGTCGAGACTGGGTTCCTCGAGCTGCTTGACCTTGAAACCGGCCCTTTCGAGGCTGTCCCGCGCGTCGGTGAGCGACTTGCCCGCGACGGCGGGCACCGGCACCTGACGTGCAGAGTCCGCACTCCATGGCGACCACAGCAACAACCCGGCGACCAGCACGACGACAGCCGCGATGGCACCGATCACCGGACCACGGATACGACGCCGCGACGGATCCTCGTCGTCGGCGACTCCGTCGGCGTCATCGCGCCGATGGTTCCCGCTGCCACGTCTGACGCCGGCCTCGGCGGCCAGGGCGCGGCGCGGTCCACTGTCCATGAACTCGGTGCGGTCCTCGTCGGAGAGCAACATCGGTGCCGACGGCTTGCCGCCCGCGAGCACCTTGATGAGGTCGGATCGCAGATCGGCGGCCGACTGATAGCGGTTGGCCGGGTTCTTGCTCATCGCCTTCAGCACGACGGAATCCAGTTCGCGCGGGATCTCCGAACGGATCGACGACGGCCACGGCGGATCCTCGTGCACGTGCTGGTGCGCGACCGCCACGGGCGAGTCACCGGTGAACGGCGGTTCACCGGTGAGCAACTCGAAAAGGACACAGCCCATGGAGTAGATGTCGCTTCGCGGATCCACCTTGATGCCGCGCGCCTGCTCCGGCGACAGATACTGCGCCGTGCCCATGACCGCCGACGTCTGCGTCATCGTCGACGTCGAGTCGCTCATCGCGCGGGCGATGCCGAAGTCCATCACCTTCACGGCGCCGGACTTGTCGATCATCACGTTGGCGGGCTTCATATCGCGGTGCACGATGCCGTTGCGGTGCGAGAAGTCCATCGCGGCAGCCACATCGGCCATCCAGGTCATCGCCTGGCGCGGCGAGACCTGGCCGTTGGCCCGGAGTACGTCTCGCAGGGTCTCACCGTCGACGTACTCCATCACGATGAACGGCAGGGGGCCGTCCTCGGTCTCGGCCTCCCCGGTGTCGAACACCTGCACGATGGTGGGGTGGTTCAGCTTCGCCGCGTTCTGCGCCTCTCGGCGGAAACGGAGATAGAACGTCGGGTCACGGGCCAGGTCGGCGCGCAACACCTTGACCGCGACGTCGCGGTGAAGCCGGAGATCCCGGGCAAAATGGACTTCCGACATACCGCCGAACCCGAGAGTCTCCCCCAGTTCGTACCGATCGGAGAGATGGTGCGGTGTCGACATCACCTTGCGCTCACCATCTTTCGCTGCTCGCGATCGTCCGGACGGTGACCGGGCGGGTATGCCCGGACCGCGCTTCGAAACGACACCTCATCCATTATCGGTCAACTCATCCACCCGGGAAGCCAGGAATGGTGAACGTCGGGAATTTCGGACGCTCTGCGGTGGGAGCACCGGGGTCGGTGGTCTCGGGAACCGTCGTCGTGGTGGGCGCCTCCGGGGTTGTCGTCTCCTCGGTGGTGGTCCGCGTCGTGGTCGTCGGTCGTTCGCGCGTGGTCGTCGGGACCGGCGCTTCTTCCTGAGTTGTCTCCGGGGCCTCGGTGGTGGTCTCGGTGATCGTCGTCGTCGACGACGGTGCCGGAGTCTCCGCGCCCGACGAATCCAGGTTCAACAGCCAGTAGCCGAGCAGTGCGAGCGCAGCGATCAACAGCGCCCCGGCGACGCCGGCCAGCACCTTCTGACCCGTGGTCCAACTGTTGTCGTCGGCCGGGGGTACCGGTCGACTGGGCGGCCGGCTCGTGGTGCGTGCGGTCGCGGGCTGGGCCGCGGCGGTATCGGCCATCGCCCGCGTGTTGGGATGCATGGCCGCTGCTGCGGCGGCGCCACCCACGGCACCCGCCGCGGCGGCACCGGCGATCGCGCCGGGACGCGGAGGCCGGTGACCTGCGCGTACCGCGGCCACCGCGGCCGCGAACTCGCCGCCGTTGGCGTACCGCTGACGGGGATCCTTGGCCAGCGTGGTGTCGATCAGATCGCGCACGTTGCCGGGCACACTCGTCGGCAGGGGAGGCGGGGTCTCCCGGATGTGCTTCATCGCCACGGTGATCGCGCCGTCGCCGAGGAACGGCCGGCGACCGGTCAGCGCCTCGTACCCGACCACACCGAGCGAGTAGACGTCCGACGCCGCGGTCGCCTCGTCGCCGGTCGCCTGCTCAGGCGAGATGTACTGTGCGGTGCCCATCACCATGCCGGTTTGGGTGACGGGCGCCGAATCGACCGCCTTGGCGATGCCGAAGTCGGTGATCTTGACCTGACCGGTCGGCGTGATCATGATGTTGCCCGGCTTCACGTCCCGGTGCACCAGGCCCTGGCTGTGCGCGGCCTGCAGCGCACGTCCGGTCTGCTCGAGCATGTCGAGGGTGTTGGTCAGCGACAGCCGTCCCATTCGGGAGATCACCGCGTTCAACGGTTCGCCGTCGACGAGTTCCATGACCAGGTAGGCCAGCGGATCGCCGCCACCCCGGTCGGGGGTCTCGCCGTAGTCGAAGACGTTCGCGATCCCCGGGTGGTTGAGTTTCGCTGTGGTCTGCGCTTCCGTGCGGAATCGGGCCGTGAACTCGGGGTCGTTCGAGTACTCGGCCTTGAGAACCTTGACCGCGACCCGCCGGTTGAGCCGGCTGTCGAGGGCCTCCCAGACCTGGCCCATGCCACCGGTGGCGATGAGTCGCATCAGCCGATAACGGTCGGCGATCGTGGTACCGCTCTGCAGGGTCATCAGCGTGCACCTCCCACAAGCGCATTGATCACTGCTCGTCCGATCGGCGCCGCCACCGTACCCCCTGTCGACGCGGGACCCGGGTCCCCGTTCTCGACCACCACCGCGACCGCGACCTGCGCATTGGACGACGGCCCGAAGGCGATGTACCACGAGTAAGGCGTCTCCGACTCGACGTCCGAGGTCGCCGAGTGTTCGGCGGTACCCGTCTTCGACGCGATCGAGACCGGACCGCCGGCACCCTGTGTACTCCGTTCCGACTCGATCATCAGCGACGTCAGGGTCGCGGCCTGATCTGAACTGATCGGCTCGTTGATGGTCGTCGGTTGGGTCGTCTGCAACGTCCGCAGATCGGCCGCCTGCAATTTGTCCACCAGATAGGGCTGCATCCGGACGCCGCCGTTGGCGACGGTGGATGCCACCATCGCCATCTGCATCGGCGTCACTCGGACGTCTCGCTGCCCGATCGAGGCCTGACCGAGTGCGGCGAGGTCGGGGATGGCACCGACGGTCGACCGGGACACCGGTAGCGGGGTGTCCGGTTGTTTTTCGTCGAGGCCGAAGCGCTGCGCCGTCTCACGGAACACGGTGATCGGATCCTTCATCTTGTTCGTCGTCAGATCGACGAAAGCCGTATTGCACGAGTACTTGAACGCCTGGAGCAGCGATACAGTGCCGCCGGACGAACCCGGGCAGGTCTCACCGCCGTAGTTGGTCAGCGAGGTGTTGGTGTCGGGCAGCACGATCGAGGGCGCCGCCGTGAGCCGGACATCCGGGGTCTCACCGTCGCGGAGCGCGGCGGCCGTGGTCACCACCTTGAACGTCGACCCCGGCGGGTACAGCTGATTGACCGCCCGGTTGAGCATGGGATTGGCGATGTCGCCGGGCTGATTCCACGCCGCCCAGCTCTTCTCCCGCACATCCTGATCGTGGCTGGCCAACTTGTTCGGGTCGTAGCTCGGCGTCGACGCCATCGCCAGGATCTTGCCGGTGTTCGGCTGCAAGGCCACCACCGCACCGCGGCAGCCGCCCTGACAACCGTTGCGCAAGCCGTCGAAGGCCGCACGCTGCATCCGGGGGACGATGGTGCTCACCACGTTGCCGCCCCGCGGATCCCGGCCGGAGAACATGTCCATGAACCGCTGGCCGAAGAGGCGGTCGTCGTTGCCGTTCAGGATCGAGTTCTGGTACAGCTCCAGTCCGGTACTCCCGTACTGGAACGAGTAGTAGCCGGTGACGGGCGCAAAGGCGGTCGCGGTACTCGGCGGATACGTGCGCAGGAACTTGAGCCTGCTGTCGGTGGGTACCGACACCGCGACCACGGAGCCGCCGTCGGCGGTGATCGCGCCCCGCTGCCGCGCGTACTCGTCGAGCAGCACACGGTTGTTGCGCGGGTCGGACCGCAGCTTGTCGGCCTTGAACACCTGCACATACGTGGCGTTGGCGAGCAAGGCGATGACCATCACGATCACCGCCATGGACACCCGCTGGATGGGTTTGTTCATCGGCGCACCGCCTGTGTCGGCAACGAGTCGATGCTCTTGGGCGGCGGTCGTTTACGTGTGGGGTCGGGCTCGCGTGCCGCGTTCGAGATCCGGATCAGCAGGGCCACCAGGATGTAGTTGGCGAGCAGCGACGAACCGCCGTACGAGAGGAACGGGGTGGTCAGACCGGTCAGCGGGATCAGCTTGGTGACACCGCCGACCACGACGAACACCTGCACGGCGATGGTGAAGGAGAGGCCGGTGGCGAGCAGTTTGCCGAAGCTGTCCCGAACCGCGATGCCGGTGCGCAGGCCCCGCAGGACGAAGATCAGGTACAGCATGAGGACGGCCGCGAGGCCCACCAATCCCAGTTCCTCGCCGATGGTGGCGATGATGAAGTCGGTGTTGGCGAACGGGACGATGTTCGGTCGCCCAGACCCCAGGCCGGTGCCGAACAACCCGCCGGTGGCGAGGCCGAACAGACTCTGACCGATCTGGTATCCCGCTCCGTTGAAGTCGCTGAACGGATCCCGCCAGATCTCCACACGCACCTGGAGGTGGGCGAAGAGCTGATAGGCGAGCAGCGCACCGACGACGAACAGGGTCACGCCGAGTACCAGCCAGCTCGCGCGTTCGGTCGCGACATAAACCATCGTCAGCATCGTCGAGAAGATCAGCAACGAGCTGCCCAGGTCGGACGAATAGGCGAGCACCGCGATCGAGACGAACCAGGCCGCGAGCAGCGGACCGAGGTCGCGGGCCCGCGGGAAGTCCATGCCCAGGAAGTGTTTTCCCGCGGTGGTGAAGAGATCACGTTTCGACACCAGGAACGCTGCGGTGAAGATGATGATGAGGATCTTGGCGAACTCGCTGGGCTGGATCGAGAAGAACGGCAGGATGATCCAGTTCTTGGAACCGTTGATCTCCGACATCGACGACGGCAGCAGGGCCGGGATGATCAGGAGGACAAGGCCTCCCAGGCCGAGCGTGTACGAGTACCGCGACAGTGTCCGGTGATCGCGCACCAGGATGAGGATCGCCGAGAATGCGATGATGCCCAGTGCCGCCCAGACGAGTTGCTGATCGGCATTGTGGGTGACGTCGGTGGGATTGACCGTCTCACCGTTGCGTCCCGTACCCAGATCAAGACGGTGGATGAGGACCAAACCGAGACCGTTGAGAACGGCGACCACGGGCAACAGCAACGGGTCGGCGTGCGGCGCGTAGCGCCGGACCACCACATGCGCGGCGCCGAACAACACGACGTAGGCGATCACGTACTTCGCCAGATCCCAAGTGAGACTCTGCCCTTGGGCTGCTTGCACGATGAGCAGCGCCACCGTCACCAGACCGATGGCAAAACCGAGGAGCACCAATTCCGCCGTGCGACCGGTCTGTTCGGGTGGCTGGCGCGGTGGGGCGTGGACGGACGCTGCAGGTTGGCTCATCAGTGGCCCCGGCAGATCTTGTTGCCGTCGCTGTCATATTGCGGCTGCACCTGCGTCGACGTCTCGGTGGTCGGCGGAGCCGGAGCCGTGGTGCGCGGGGACGGTGCAGGAGCCGGCGTCGGCGGAGCCCCCGGGGCAGGGGCAGGGGCAGGCGCCGGGGCGGGCGCGGGCACAGTGGCAGGAAGTTCAGCTGCCGCACCCGTTCTTCGGCGTCGGCCAGCGGCATGTTGCGAATCGATTTGCCGACCACCGCGTTGCGGTCGAGTTCGGCGAGATCGGCGACCTGCAATGGGGTGCAGGTGTCCGACGCGTTGTCGTCGACGAACTCGATCTGCGGGTCGGTCTGGTCGAGACCGGTCACGCAGGCACTCTGAGATGTCGAACTCAGGTCGAGGAACAGCACTTTGTCGGGCGAACCCTGGAAGACCATCACGTCGCCCTCGACGGCGCCGACGTAATAGTTGTTGCGCACCATCGCCCGGGTGACGAAGAACCCGGCGACGATGAGTGCGATCACCGCGATCGCCGTGCCCGCGAGGAGCCACCGGTGACGCCGATTGCGCGGCGGCGGTTCGTCGTCGGCCATGATGGTCGGTCGCTGTGGTTCGGCCGGTGGCGGTCGCAACGCCGCGGCACGGCCGGCCGCCGTCGCCGGATTGGGGGTGTAACCCTCGTCATCGACGCCGGCGGCACCGCCGACGATGGGTCGCGAATCCCCGTATTCGGTGTCGACGACATCGGCGACGATCACCGTCACGTTGTCCGGCCCACCACCGCGCAGGGCGAGTTCGATGAGCCGGTCGGCACATTCCTTGTGGTCGACGATCGACCCGAGGGTGTCGGCGAGTGTCTCCTCGCTCACCACATCCGAGAGACCGTCACTGCACAGCAGATAGCGATCGCCGGCGCGCGCCTCCCGGATGGTCAGGGTCGGCTCCACCTCCTGGCCGGTCAGCGCGCGCATGATCAGCGAACGCTGCGGGTGGGAGTGGGCCTGCTCGGGCGTGATGCGGCCCTCTTCGACGAGGGTTTGCACGAATGTGTCGTCGCGGGTGATCTGGGTCAGCTGGCCGTCGCGGTACAGGTAGCCGCGCGAGTCACCGATATGGCAGAGACCGATACGGTTGCCCGCGAACAGGATCGCCGTGAGGGTGGTCCCCATGCCCTCGAGCTCGGGGGAGTGGTCCACCTGGGCGGCGATGGCGGCGTTGCCGCTGTGCGTGGCGCGGTCGAGTTGCGCGAGCAGATCGCCGCCCGGCTCGTCGTCGTCGAGGTTGCGCAGCGCCTGGATGACCAACTGGCTGGCGACCTCACCGGCCGCGTGGCCGCCCATCCCGTCGGCGAGTGCGAGCAATCGCGCGCCCGCATACACGGAATCCTCGTTGTTCGAGCGGACCAGCCCACGGTCGCTTCGCGCGATATAGCGCAGCACGAGTGTCACGGGCGCAACTCGATCACGGTCTTGCCGATGCGAATCGGTGTGCTGATGGGGACTTTGACGGCAGTTGTCACCTTGGATCGGTCGAGATACGTGCCATTGGTGGATCCGAGGTCTTCGACGTACCAGTCGTCGCCGCGCCGTGAGAGCCGGGCATGCCGCTCCGACGCGTAGTCATCCGTCAGCACCAACGTCGAGTCGTCGGCACGGCCGAGCAGCACCGGCTGCGTGCCGAGGGTGATGCGGGTGTTGGCCAGCGCACCATGTGTGACGACGAGGTAGCGTGCCGACCCCCTGGCGGTCCGAGCCGCCGACCGGTCCCGTTTGTCTCCCCGCGTATAGCGCGCCAACCGGGAGCCACCTGCGGTGGCGATGTCGGCCCGGAGAGTCCGGATGACGGCGTAGACGAACAACCAGAGCAGCAGCAGGAACCCGAACCGGGTCAGCTGCAGCACCAAGCCCTGCATTTACGTGTTCACCTCCAGCGCCATCGCCTCTCGTGGCCCGCTCGTTCCACCCCGGGCGCCTTGTCGTTGAAACGGACCCGACTGCATCTTATGGGCAGACGCCGATTTCGCCGACATCGAGATGTGACAGTTCAGTATCAACGCGCGACCCGACGTCCGATCCCTGTGGAGCGAGGCGCAGGCCGAGCGTCACGAAGGGCCGGATTCAGCGGAGACCGGGCAAATGCTCCTGGACTACTGGAATCGAACGGTGATGTCGGAGTGTCCGACGCGGATACGGTCGCCATCGGCGAGTTCCCAGCTGCTGACCTGAAGGTCGTTGACCGTGGTGCCGTTGGTCGAGTTCAGGTCTGTCAGCATCGCGGTGGAGCCGTCCCAGCGGATCTCCACATGCCGGCGCGACACGCCGGTGTCCGGGAGGCGGAACTGAGCGTCCTGGCCGCGACCGATGATGTTCGATCCGTCCCGCAGCTGGAAGGTGCGGTTGCTGCCGTCTTCGAGCAGCAGCGTGATCGCCGCCGGCGCGTAACCACCCGGCTGCGCGTAGCCCTGGTCGTACCCACCCTGCTGATAGCCGTACTGCGGCTGCTGGGCATAGCCCTGCTGGTAGTCGTAACCCTGCTGTGCGTACGCGGGATCGTAGGCGCCCTGCTGGTAACCCTGCTCGTAACCGGGCTGCTGTGCGTACGCCGGGTCGTAGCCGCCCTGCTGGTAGCCCTGGTCGTACGCCTGCTGGTCGTAGCCGGGCTGCTGTGCGTACCCCTGGTCGTAGCCACCTTGCTGGTAGCCCTGGTCATATCCCTGCTGGCCGTACCCGGGCTGTCCGTAACCCTGCTGCTGTGCGTAGGCCTGGTCGTAGCCGGGCTGCTGGGCGTAATTCTGGTCGTAACCACCCTGCGGGTAGTCGTAGCCACCTTGCTGGCCACCCTGGTCGTACGCCGGGTCGGTGCCCCTGCGCTGGTCGTATCCGGGGTTGTTGGTCATTTGTGGGGCTCCTACTTCTCGGTGTGCACGTTGTGGGTGCTGCTGTGCTGGTGGTCGCTGCGGACCGGACCCGACAGGCCGCAGGCGCACATCCGGGTTCACCGCACCGCGGGCGCGGAATATACCGGTATGCAACGACGGCGACTGGTCGAACTCTACGACCACCCGGCCGTAGGTCTGCCAGCCATTGTCGGAGATGAAGTTCTCGAGATGCTTGGAGAACGTTTTGCGATTCAGTTCGTACTCGGCCGCGATCTGCTCGTAGTCGGTGGGACTGAACAACAACGTATAGCTGTTGGGAGCGAGGACTGCACCGTCGCCGAGATCCTCGAGGGATTCCTCGGCCTCTCGTTGCAGTCCGTTCTCGATCTCCTGGGGGGCGACCTGGCCCCCGAAGACCCGTGCGAAGCCGTCGTCGACGGCTCCTTCGAGTTTGCGCTCTATGCGCTGCAGAATTCCCACCGGCGACCTCCCTTCGCGGCTCGGTTCCAGTCGGCCATGGCGTGTCGCCGTGCGTATGGCCTTGATAGATGATACCGATTGTGCCCATTATGACGGAGTCCCCGTCAATCCAGCACCGCGCGCAACATCAGCACCACCGACGTCGTGGTCATCACCCTACGCGCTGAACACGAGGTGACCAGCGACAATGCGCGCATTTCTGATCACGAATCGGAATATTGTTCTCGGAAAACGCGGGTACATCCGGTTCGCGCGGGCCGTCGACGACCCGCGTTCACCGGCCGCACCCGCGTGACGTGGCCGTGCAGCGGGTAGCGAGGGCGACCGACCGGTTTTACTTCCGCCCGTCGGCCTTGCTATCGTCTTCCAGTCTCACGCAGACAGCCACGGGCGAGTGGCGGAATGGCAGACGCGCTGGCTTCAGGTGCCAGTGTCCTTCGGGACGTGGGGGTTCAAGTCCCCCTTCGCCCACCACGAGCAGATCAGCTCCGATCGATCACCAAGGTCAGGCCGCAGAAGATGCGACCTGACCTTTTTGGTGTGTTCACGGCACCAGCCGATACCGCAACATCATGTCGTGGTCCTCGTGGTCGAGGATGTGGCAGTGCCAGACGTAGCCCTGTAGGTCGGAGGCGGCAGTTCCGTGGACCGGCATCGCCCCGGCGTGGTGCTCCGCGGTCATGTGTGGCGCGGTCATGTGCGGCGCGACCGATCGACCGTGCGCCGGTCGGGTGCGCGAATCCGTGGCGTCCGAGGAGAAGATCGCGTCCGGATCGAAACCGAGCTCGTCGGCCCGGGGGAATCGGACCAGGATCGACGTCACGTGGCCGCCGTCGGCCCGCACCGTGTCCTTCCAACCCGCCTCCCACGCGCTCGCAGGTCGCATGGGCCCGGCGTAGAAGTTGCTCGGGTCGGGTGCCCAGCGGGTCCCGATGGGCGGCTGTGGATTGGCCGCCTGGTACTCGACAGTGCGCAGGGGTCGTCTCCCGAGAACACGGAACATGATGAGGTGCAGGTGGATCGGATGCGGGTCGGGCGTGATGTTGATGATGTCCCACCGCTCGACGGTGCCCTCCCGGGGCTTCTCGATCTGCGGGTCGCGGAACCGCAGATTGTTCAGTGACATGATCGCCGGCGGCAGACGGACCTCGTACGGCTGTGACACGGACACCCGTCGGATCACCTCGGGACGGGCCGGCGGGGGATACGCGCCGGCCGATTGCGGCCACCGCGCAGCGCAGTCGGCACCGGACCCCGGTGACCACGGCCGGTTCCCGCGGTGAAGCGACAGAACCTCGACAGCGCGACTTCGCCCAGCATGGTCGCCTGGAACGGAGGCGTCAGATCGTTGCACAGCTCGACCGACTCACCGGGCGCCAGCGAACCGAAATCCACCAGGATGTCGAAACGCTCGGCGGGTGCCACCAGGATGGAGCGGCACCGCACCGGTTCGTTGAGCAGACCGCCTTCGTTGCCGATCACCCAGAACCGCATGCGATTGGAGAAGAAGAGTCGCCAGACCGAGAACGACGCGGCGTTGATGAGGCGAAAGCGGTACAGCCCGCGTTCAACGGTCATCTTCGGCCACACGCGGCCGTTCACCACACCGCGATCGCCGACGGCACCGCCTTCCCACAGCCCCTGTGGGACGACGGGTGTGGATCGCAGGCTCTGGCGACCGTTCTCGTGAAAGACCTTCTCCTGCAGGACGAGAGGGATCTCATTCGGTCCGGACGGCAAACCGAGAGGATTGTCGGCGCCGCCGGTGTCATGGCCGTCGCGCAGGAAGTACATCCCGGTGAGCCCGGCATAGACGTTGGCGCGGGTGATGCCCATCGCATGGTCGTGATACCAGAGATGGCCGGCCTCTTGACGATTCGGGAACTCGAACACCGACGTCCCGTGGTGGGGCAGCAACAGACGCTGCGGGTGCCCGTCGAACTGCGGCGGAGTGGCTCCGCCATGCAGGTGCAAGGACGTGGGCGGGCGATCGCGATAACTCTCCGAGACACCGTGGATGGTGGTGTCGAGGTCTGCCGCGAAAGTATGCCTGCCGAGTTCGCTGCGATAGTGGAGGGTGGTCGGCTCGTCGACATGGGCTTCGATCGTCGGGCCGTGATACGACTCGCCGTTGTAACCCATCGCCGGCACCCGCGGCTGGTCGCGGTGGAAGCGCGTCGTGGTGGACCGAGCGACCATCTCGATCGGTTCGGTCGGCGACGACCTGATGACGGTCGGCACCGGCAGGTCGTCGACGTACTTCTCCATCGGCGGCGAATGGAAGATCGTCGGGTATGCGGGCGGCGGCGCGGGCTCTGCGGCCGCGGTCCCCCTACCCAGTCGCGCCGCTGCAGCGGCAGCAGCCGCACCGACGAGTAATCGTCGACGACCTATGTTCACGCTCACGCTTGCCCATCCCCCGATCAGTGGCGCTCATCTGAGACTCCGTGGAGAAGGTACCCCGCGTGTTCTCGCGCACACTCGGCCCCCGCAGGCCGGAGAATGATGCGACCACGTGAATCCCTAGGAGACCCATGCCGTCACTTTCCCTGACCAGCACACTGATGGACCTCGTCCAGCGCCGGAGTCTCCTCCCCGGGCCCGTCGAGGATGCCCTCGCCGGACCAGGGCGCGACGTCGCCGGTCTGACGATCGTCGTCACCGGGGCGTCGGCGGGCATCGGGCGACAGGCTGCGACTCTGCTCGCCGAGAAAGGCGCGCGCGTCATCGCCGTCGCGCGGAGAGAGGACGAACTGCGCACTCTGGCAGATGAAACCGGCTGCGAACACCGGACGTGCGACCTCTCGAAAGAGGCGGCCATCGAGTCCCTGATCGCCGATCTCGTTGCCGAGGAGGTCGACGTCCTCGTCAACAACGCGGGTCACTCCATCCGACGAACCGTCCTCGACTCCGTCGACCGGCTGCACGACTACCAGCGCACCATGCAGCTCAATTACTTCGCGCCGGTGCAACTGACGCTGGGCCTGCTCCCCGGCATGGTGGAGCGGGGCCACGGACAGTTCGTGAACGTGTGCACCTGGGGGATCATGGCCAACACGTTTCCGCGATTCTCCGCCTACGCCGCGTCGAAGAATGCGCTCGCCATCTTCGGGCGCAGTCTCAACGCCGAGAAGCCGCATCCGGCGGTCCGCGCGACCAACGTGCTCTATCCGCTCGTGCGGACCGAGATGATCGCGCCCACAGCCGAATACGACGACGTGCACGCGCTGAGCGTGGAGGAGGCGGGACGATGGATTCTCCGCGCGATCACCCATCAGCCCACCGACGTCGCGCCGGCCGCGCTGCGTGCGATCCTGCCGGTGATCGACTACTTCACACCGGGCACTGCTGATCGAGCGCTCGCGGCATTGACCTGATCGCCGCACGGCGACCGGAAGACTTGGGGAACAGAGACATCGGGAAGTGAAGCAGGACGGGAGCATCGTCTCCCGTGGCGGATGAGCGAAATGCGTTGGTGCTCACCAGAGGAAGCCGCCGACAGCTCGGAGAATGTTGAAAACCAGATCTGCGATCATACCGAACATGAGGGACACCTCCCTTCGACTCGTCTGTGCGCCGAAGACCCAAGTGTAATCCAGATCACACCCCTGGGGATACGTCCTTCCCTCAACCAGATGACACTCAAGTTCTGGCCGCACCTGCAGGGTCTGGCCGCAGTTTCGGCTCGAAGCCGGAACCAGAAACTGCGGCCAGAACCGGCTCAACGTGACGCGCCGTCAACGTCCGGCGCGCTGCCGGACCGGATCGGGATAGGGCACCGCGGCCAGGAGTGCGCGGGTGTAGTCCGCACGCGGCGCCGACAGCACGGTCCGGGCGTCGCCATTCTCCACCAGTGTCCCGTCGCGGAGAACGGCCACGCGGTCGGCGACCTGTTCGACGACGGCCAGGTCATGGCTGATGAACAGCGCGGCGAAGCCGAGATCTCGTTGCAACTGCGCGAACAGCTCGAGAACACGGGCCTGTACCGACACGTCGAGCGCGCTCGTCGGCTCGTCGGCGATCAACAACATGGGTTCGACGGACAGAGCGCGGGCGAGCGCGACGCGCTGCCGCTGGCCACCGGAGAGTTCGTGGGGAAGCCGGTTCGCGAAGCTGCGCGGCAGCTGCACGGCGTCGAGCAGTTCGGCGACTCTGGTGTTCCGCTGGTCGCGACCGCCGAGGCGATGGATCTCCAGCGGTTCCCGGATCGACTCGGCGACGGTGAACCGGGGATCGAGTGACGCCGTCGGATCCTGTGGAACGAACGCGATGGTACGGCGCACGGTGCGGAGCTCGGCGCGTGGTAACCGCGCGATGTCTTTGCCTCCGAGCGTGATCCGGCCAGACGCCGGGGTGATGAGCCCACCGATGGTGCGCCCCAGGGTGGTCTTCCCTGACCCCGACTCGCCGACCACACCGACTACCTCGGCGGGATGCACGGTCAAGGAGACACCTGCGAGGGCGGTGCGGGGCGCGCTGCCGAACCGGCCCGGGTGACGCACCGTGATGTTGTCGACCTGCACCACGGCCGGCGACGTGACGGCCTCCCCGTCGGCGCTTTCCGGGTCGGCGCTTTCCGGGTCGGCGCTGTCCGGATCGATGTCGACGGTCGGGTCATCCTGGGGAGACGGCAGCGTGGGGACGGCTGCGAGGAGTTGCTCGGTGTACGGCTGGGTCGGCCTGGCGAAGATGTCGAACACGTCCCCCCGTTCGACCACCTCGCCGAGTTGGACCACCACCACTCGGTCGGCGATGTCCGCGACGACGCCGAGATTGTGGGTGATGAGCAGGATCCCGGCGTCGATCCGGTCGCGCAGCCGAAGCAGAAGATCGAGGATCTCCCGCTGGACCGAGACGTCGAGAGCGGTGGTCGGTTCGTCTGCCAGTAACAGGACCGGGTCGTTGGCGAGCGCCAGGGCGATCACCACGCGTTGCTTCTGCCCGCCCGACAGCTGATGCGGGTACTGTCCGGGATCGAGGATCTCGACCAGACGCAACAGTTCGACGGCTTGCTGGTGGGCATCTCGTCGCGACATCCGGCGGTGTGTGCGCAGCGCCTGGCGCAGCTGCCACCCGACGGTCTGTACCGGGTTGAGCGCGGTCTGCGGCTCCTGGAAGATCATGGCGACCCGGGTCCCGCGGACGGCGTTGAGTTCCTTCTCCGACCTGTTGAGCACCTCCACGCCGTCGACCTTCACCGATCCGGTCGCGGTCGCGGTCTCGGGGAGCAGGCCGATCGCGGCACGGGCCGTCATGGTCTTTCCGGACCCCGATTCGCCCACCAGCGCGAGGATCTGGCCGCGGTCGACCCGGAGACTGATCCCGGCAACCGCCGGCCGCGGGTAGGCGAAGGTCACCCGCAGGTCTTCGACCTCCAAAGCGGGCACGGTCACGTCGGCGTGTGTTGCTGATGTGGTCATCACTGCCTCTGGGTTCGGGAGATGGATTGTGCGATGAGGTAGAAGCCCAATACCAGGGCCGAGATCACGACGAGCGGGCCGAGTGAGAACCAGGGATTGGTCTCGAGATATCCGTTTCCGGCCGCAAGAATCGATCCGAGGGACGGCGTCGGCGCGACCACTCCGATGCCCAGATAGCTCATCGCGCCCTCCACGAACACCGCCAGCGACAGCGACAGGGCGAACTGGACGCCGAGGGCCTCGACCGAGTTGGGCAGCACGTGGCGCAGGAGGATGTGCCGATTGGTGGCGCCGCTGACGCGAGCGGCCTCGACGTAGGGCATCTCCCGGACCTTGAGTACCGAGGTCCGGGTCAGACGGCCGAATATCGGGATCTCGGCGATCGCGATCACGATCACGACGGTCTGCGCGCCGGGCGACAGGACCGCGGTGAGCGCGATCCCGAGCAGCAGGGCGGGGAACGCGAGCACGACGTCGAACGTGCGTTGCGCGACGACGTCGCTCCACGGGTGACTGACGGTCACCAGGCCCGCCGCGATACCCACCACCGCGCCGATCGGCACGGCGATGAAGATGATCAGCAGGTCCACCCGGATCCCGTAGAGGACGCGGGTCAGAAGGTCGCGGTTGAGATCGTCGGTGCCCAGCCAGTGTTCGGCACTCGGGGCAGCAGGTATGCACCGTCGATCTGCTGGTCGGCGCCGAACGTTGTCAACCACGGGCCGATCACCGCGAGCAGCACGACGATCGCGACCAGGATGGTGCCTGCTGCCCCCGAACCGGTGAGCAAGCCGCGCAGCGCCGACCGGCGGGTTCGGGACCCGACACTGTCGGCGGCCGACTCGGGGAGCAGGCCTGGTGCGATGTCGAGGACGGCCTCGGCACCGAAGACGGAGGCGAGAGGATCGGACGATGTGGGACTGTTCGTCGCGGTGTTTCGGGACATCATTGACCTGCCAATCGGATTCGTGGGTCGAGCCAGGCGTGCAGGATGTCGGCGAGGAGCTGGAGCACGACGAACACCGTCACCGACAGCAGTACGAGCACCTGGACGAGGGGATAGTCACGCGCGAAGATGCCCTCCTCGGTGAGCAGCCCGAGCCCTGGCCAGCCGAAGATCGACTCCACCAGGATCGCGCCGCCCAGCAGGCCGCCGACGACGAGTCCGAGTGCGGTCAGGGTGGGCGGCAGTGCATTTCGGAGTGCGTTGCGCAGCACGATGGTATGGCGTGGCACGCCGAGCGATCGAGCGGTCACCGCGTACGGCTGACGCAGTTCGGTCCGCAGCGCCTCGGTGAGGAATCGTGCGAGCACAGCGCCGGCCGGCAGGCCGAGGGTCAGCGCAGGGAGGATCAGATACTGCAGGGTGACCTGGAGATCGTCGGTGTAGCCGGCAGGAGGCGTGCCGCCGGCCGGTAGCCATCGCAGCTGCACGCCGAATACGAGGATCAGCACGGTGCCGACGACAAAAGTCGGGATCGCGATGGCGACTGCGTTGATGCCGATGAGCACCGCGTGCACCGCGCGGTTCTGGGAGATCGTCGCGGACAGGCTCAGTGCGAGCGCCAGCACGACCGCGATCACCAGGGCGGCAGCTGTGAGCACCACGGTGTTGACGAGCCCGAATCCGATCAGGTCGCTGATCGCGCCACCTACCTGGTAGCTCTGGCCGAAATTCAGGGTGACGATCCCGCCGAGCCACGCGAAGTACTGCACGAGGAACGGCCGGTCGAGACCGAGGTCATGCCGGATGGCGGCGAGTTGTTCGGGCCCCGCGTCGGGGCCGGCGAGGGCCGCCTCCGGGCCGCCCGGGATCAGGCGCAAGATCGAGAAGATGAGGATCGAGGCGATCGCCAGGACGACGATTGCCGTCGGGATTCGTCGCATCACATAGCCGAGCATCACGAGTTCCGTCCGGTGGTGTTGAGGTAGGTGTCCTTGAGGTGCAACTGGTTACGTCGATCCCAGTCGATGTTCCCGACCGCATTCGACGTCGCGACCTTCTGGAAGACAATGCCGATCTCGACGAGGAAGAGGTCTCGCAACCAGATGTCGTCGAGGCGACGGTAGGCGTCCAGTGCCGCCGGAGACGCGCCGTCGGGAACCTTCCACGCCGCCTCGGCGGCTGCAGCGTACTGCGGGTTCAGATAGTTCGAGGAATTCTTCGCCGCGTTGAAGGGGTAGGCCGAGACGGCCAGCGTCGACGGCGTGAACTGGGCAAAGGCGTGCTGTAGCAACCAGATTCCCGGAAACTTGCCGCCGATCAGCTTGGCGGACTGCGCAGTGCGGTCGTTGGGTACCAAGGTCACCGGGATGCCGATGTCCTTGAGGTTCGACTGCACGATCTCGGCGACCACCCGATCGATTCCCTGCGTCGAGAAGTCGAGAGGAATCGGCGGTACCGGGCCGTGTTGCGCCACCAGCGACTTCGCCTCGGCGACGTCACGACCGTAGGTCGAGTTGGCCGCCGCGTCGTAGGCGGGCGACCATTTCGGCCACGGCAGATTCACCACGTAGCCGCTCTTTCGGAAGACGTCGTCGATGATGCGGGGGCGGTCGATGGCGAGCGCGATGGCCCGCCGGAGCCGCACGTCCGAGAGCGCTGGATTGGTGACGTTGATCCCGACATATTCTTGCGACTCGGCACCGGTGAAGGTGACGTCCCGGAAGCCGTACCGCGTGGTCGCCAACTGCTGATCGTGGTAGTTCAGCCCGTACGCGAGGTCGATCTGGCCGGTTCGCAGCCGGGTGTAGAGCGACTGCTGGTCGCGGATGATGACGAATGTGATCGAGTCGAGGTTGGGTCGTCCGGCCCAGTAGGAGTCGTTGCGAACCAGCCGGAGTGATGAGTTCGGTTGCCAGGACGCGAACTTGAACGGTCCCGTACCGATGTAGGACTTACCCTCCTTCAATTGCGGGAGGGACTGCGCATCAAGAATCGGGGCGGAGTCGAGCAGGTCGAAGATGTTGCTCAACGGGTGGGCGAAGCGCAGTACCACACGGTGCGGATCGCTTGTGTCGTAGGCCGTGATGGCCGCGGCCGTCCGCTTGAACTGCGGCGTCCAGGGACCGGCGAGGTAGGCCTCGAGCGAGTTCTGCACATCCGACGAGACGAACGGCCTGCCGTTGTGGAATGTGACATCCGGGCGGAGATCCAATGTCAGCGTCAGTCCGTCGGGTGTGAGGTGCCACGCGGTCGCCAGTGACGGTCGAACGGTGAGGTCGTCACGCGAGTAGCGGATGAGGGTGTCGAACGTGTTGCTCACCACCTGACCGGCGAGATTCCCGGTGCCGATCTGAAGAAACGTCTTGGGTGTGAAGTCGCCGAGAATCCCGACGCGTAGGTCGCCTCCCTGCGGTGCCGGTGTGCCGGGCGCGAGCGAAGCGGCGGCGGAGTTCTCCTGCTGGGAGACCGCGGACTGACATCCCGCCGCCAGCAGAACGGTGGCAATGGCCAGTGCGAGTACTCGCACGGTGTGGGTACGGCGTCCGGGCATCGTTGTGAACTCTCTGTTCAGCGGGGCTGGGGTGACCGGTCTCGCGGCGTCGCAGGAACGGTCAGGTCACCACTGTGGACAGGTGAGCGGCCCAACGCCAAGCCGGCTCGGAGGTTACAAAGGGGCTCGGTGAAAGTATTGACAGTTCCGCCGACAGTCTGAAAGGTGCTGTGACGCACGGTGTCACCCGTGCATCCGAGAACCACGCGAGAGAGCTGGATCCCTATGGCGCCACACCAGAGTCCACCCGAGCAGGCCCGCGGTTACGCGGACTTCCGCGGAACCGTCGGCCGGACTTCCTCCGTCTCGGAACCGTGGTGGCCGGCCGAGCGCACCCCACGGTCGGAGGCGCCGAACATCGTCGTGGTGCTCGTCGACGACATGGGCTTTTCGGACATCGGACCGTTCGGGGCCGAGATCGAGACACCCAACATCGACGCATTGGCCCAGCGAGGTCTGCGGCTCAGCAATTACCACACCACACCGGTGTGCTCGCCGGCACGCGCGGCGTTGCTGACCGGCCTCAACCCTCACCGCGCGGGCTACGGCAGCGTGGCGAACTCCGATCCGGGATATCCGGGCCTTCGGCTCGAACTCGCCGACGATGTGCTCACGTTGCCAGAGATACTGCGGGACAGCGGTTATGCGACCTATGCGGTGGGAAAGTGGCATCTGGTACGAGATGCGAACATGGGGCCCGGCCGCAGCCGGGACTCCTGGCCGGTGCAGCGCGGCTTCGACAGCTACTACGGGTCGCTGGAGGGTCTGAACTCGTTCTTCCACCCGAATCAGCTGATCTCCGACAACTCCGTCGTCGATGTCGACGAGTACCCCGACGACTACTACGTCACCGACGACCTCACCGACCGGGCGATCGGCCAGATCAAGGCACTGCGTGCGCAGGACAGGGACAAGCCGTTCTTCCTGTACTTCGCCCACATTGCGATGCACGGTCCGCACCAGGTGAAGGAATCCGACCTGGCGAAGTATCGCGGACGCTACGCCGAGGGCTGGGACGTGGTCCGGCAGCGGCGTTTCGAGCGACAGATCGACGAAGGTCTGTTCGATCCGGACACTCCGATGGCCGAGCGCAACACCACACCGGGCTACGACGCGCCACTCGGGGAGACCCTGGCACCCGACGAGCAGCGTCGCTTCCAGCGGTACCAGGAGGTCTATGCCGCGATGGTCCACAGCGTCGACCAGAGCGTCGGGCGTGTCGTCGAAACGCTCACCGAGTTGGGCGAACTGGACAACACGATCATCGTGTTCACCTCCGACAACGGCGGGACCGCCGAGGGCGGCCCGGTCGGAACACGCTCGTACTTCAGCCAATTCGTGCACGGTCCGGTGCCCCCGGATTGGGAACGCGACGTGCCGCATGACGAGGACCTGATCGGCTCGGCGGCCGTAGGCGTGCATTACCCGCGCGGGTGGGGGCAGGCGTCCAACACGCCGTTCCGCTTCTACAAGGGTCAGACCTTCGCGGGCGGGGTGCGCGTGCCGTTCGTGATCTCCTGGCCGGACGGCCTGCGGCGGGAACACGACGACAGCGGCGTCCGCCGTCAATACTCCTACGTCACCGACGTGGCGCCGACCCTGCTCGATCTCGCGGGCATACCGACCCCGCCCGAGCGTTTCGGCCGGCCGGCGCAGGAGCGCGACGGTGTGAGCGCGGCATCGTTCCTGCGCGACCGGTCGGTGTCGTCGTCGCACACCGAGCAGTACGCCGAGTTCGGTGGCCACCGGGGGTTCTACCGGGACGGATGGAAACTGGTCTCGCTGCACACGAATCCGGCGAAGGTCGATGACCCGGCGTGGGAACTCTATGACGTGACCGCCGATCCGGCAGAGACCACCGACGTGGCGGCGCGACACCCAGACCGAGTCGCCGAGCTGGCTCAGGCATGGGAGGAGACGGCCTGGCGCAATACGGTGTTCCCGCTGTTCGATTCGCCTGCCGATCAGATACGTCGTCGTCCCGACGAGGACCGATACAGCGATCCGGCGCGTATCCTCGCCGGCACGCCGACCTTGGAGCGATATCGGTCGAGCCGGCTGATCGCCTATCGGGATTTCGACATCGACGTGGAACTCGAAGGGTGGACTCCGTCGGACGAGGGTGTGCTCGTGGCGCACGGTGATCGGCAGGGCGGATATCTTCTCTACATCGAGGACGCGGCAGTGCATCTCGTGTTCAACAGCTATGGCAGGTCGACTCGGGTATCGGCACCCCTGCCCGACGCGGTGTCTGCCGTGACCGTTCGAGCGGCCGCGACACCGCAGGTGCGCTGGGACCTCTCGGTCGAGATCACCCGCGACGGCCAGACGTCGGTGGTGGCGAAGCTGCCCGACCAGTTCCAGCTGGTAGGGATGGCGCCGTGGACGGGGATCTCGGTCGGGCTCGACGCCCGTGGACCGGTGGACCCCGATCTGCGTGCCCGTCGCGGCGTCTTCCGATTCGGTCCGGCGCTTCGCGCGGTCACGTACCGACCGGGCCCCGTGCGTGTCCCGGGCGGGGTCCGGCGTGCGATCGACGAGAGCGCGGAGCATCACGCGGACTGAACGCGGCCGACTTCGAATCGTCGTGATTTCAGATCTCGATTGCCGCACCGAAATATGCGGCAATGTAAGGAAATAACAGAGAGGGATTCCCAATGGCATTGGCACAGATAGACGAACGGACCGACCGGGAGGACCGCGCACGGCAGATCTACCGTGATGCGGGCATCACGGTCGACAAGCTCGGCGAGAACATCGGCGCGAAGATCGGGCAGGTCCGACTCGGCGGCGAGCTACCCGCCGAGCAGGTGGCGGCGATCCGGCTGGCGCTGGCCACCAACAAGGTCGTCGTCTTCACCGGCCAGCATCACCTCGACGACGAATCACAGTACGCATTCGCCGAATTGCTGGGTGATCCGACCGCACCCCATCCGACGGTCACGTCGCGAGGCACCCAGCTCCTGACCATCGAGGGCGCCGCCAACAGCTGGCACACCGACGTCACCTTTGTCGATCGCATCCCCAAGGCGTCGATCCTGCGTGCGGTCACCCTGCCCGAATACGGCGGCGCCACCACCTGGGCATCGACGGTGGCCGCGTACGAGCAGCTCCCGAAGCCGTTGCGAGCGTTGACCGAAGAACTCTGGGCGACCCACAGCAATCTGTACGACTATGTCGGGCTGAAGGAACCGTCCGGCGGCGTGGACGTCTCGAGGAAGGCGGAGCACTACCAGGAATTCACCAGCGCCGAGTATCAGACCCTGCATCCGGTGGTCCGGGTCCATCCCGAGACGGGGGAGCGGAGCCTGCTGCTGGGTCATTTCGCCAAGGAGTTCCGCGGGCTCAAGGCTGCCGAGTTCGGCGACCTCTACCAACTGCTGCAGACACGGATCACCAAGCTCGAGAACACCTTCCGCTGGAACTGGCGGCTGGGCGACGTGGCGATCTGGGACAACCGAGCCACCCAGCACTACGGCATCGCCGACTACGGGAACCAGAAACGAGAACTGCATCGCATCACCCTCGCGGGCGACATCCCCGTCGATGTGCGTGGTGAGCAGAGCCAGGTGCTCCAGGGCGACGCATCGCACTATTCAGGAGTCGAGCAACCCACTCGCCTGGAGGCTTTCGCCGCGTGAGCGGCTGAGCTCTACCGAAACGCCGCGGCCGGCGGACACGAGACATCCGTGTCCGCCGGCCGCGGCGTTGGTTCTGCCGGGTCGAGCGTTCGACCCGATCGTCAGTAGTAGTGCGCCCGCCCGCCGACTGCGCGGCCGGTCGCACCGAGAACGGCGAGAATCGCGCCGATCACGATCAGGATGATGCCTATCGTCCAGAGGATCGGGATGCTGAAGATGAACCCCAGAACCAGCAGGACGATGCCGAGAATGATCACGAATGTCTCCTTGCGATCGACAAACGCGCACTCGACGCTGCTGCAAGTGCCCGTTCCGTCAGCCTAGTCCTGCAGCGTCGTCGGGCGGGCGTTTGTCACCACTTCGCCACACTTGAACCTGAACGCAACTTCAAGTAGGTTCACGGTCACATTCGGCGGCAGAGGGATTGGGTATGCAACTCGACGGCAAGGTGGCCATCGTGACAGGAGGCGCCGGAGGGATCGGCGCCGCGATCGGGCAAGCGCTGGTAGGTCAGGGCGCCCGCGTCGTTCTCACCGATCTGAACCCGGACACTCTCGAGACCGTGGCGACCGGGATCGAGACCTCGACGCCCGGCGCGGTGGCCTCCATCGCCGGCGACGCCGCATCCGCTGCCCACATCGACGCCGTCATCGAGCTCGCAGAAGCACGGTTCGGGCCGGTCGATCTCTATTTCGCGAACGCCGGTATCGGTGGTGCACCAGGACTGTTCGCCTCCGACGAGGAGTGGGAACACGTCGTCGACGTCAACGTGATGGGTCATATCCGGGCGGCCCGACGACTCGTTCCGGAGTGGGTCGAGCGTGGCGGCGGCTACTTCGTCGGGACCGCCTCGGCGGCCGGATTGCTCACCCAACTCGGATCGGCCACCTATTCCGTCACCAAACATGCGGCCGTCGGGTTCGCGGAGTGGCTCAACGTCACCTACGGCGATCGTGGCGTCCGCGCCAGCTGTCTGTGCCCGATGGGCGTGGACACGAAGCTGCTGCGCCCCGACGATGTCCCCGACGACGATGACGCGCTCCTCATGCAACGTGCAGTCGAGACTGCCGGCCGCGTACTCACCCCGGCCGAGGTCGCCGACACCGTCATCGAAGCGCTCGGTGACGAACGCTTCCTCATCCTTCCCCATGCCGAGGTTCTCGAGATGTACCGGCACAAGAGTGCCGACTACGACCGCTGGCTGCGCGGCATGCGGCGGTACCAGGAGAGCCTCAAGGAAGCCCCCACCTCGTAAGGAGTCACCGATGGATCTGCTCAACCCGTCCGAGCGCAGTGAGAAGTACCGTGAGCAGCTGCTGGAGTTCATGGACAGCCATGTGTACCCGAACGAGTCGGTGTTCGACGAACAGATGCGTGCGTCGGAGAATCCGCACGCCACGCCGCCGATCCTGTTGGAGCTCAAGGCGAAGGCGAAAGAGGTCGGGCTGTGGAATCTCTTTCACCCGCATTCGGACTGGGGTCCGGGCCTCACGAATCTCGAGTATGCGCCGTTGGCCGAGATCATGGGTCGCGTCGGATGGGCCTCGGAGGTCTTCAACTGCAACGCTCCCGACACCGGCAACATCGAGGTGCTCACGCTCTTCGGGACAGACGAGCACAAGGAGCTCTACCTCAAGCCGCTCCTCGACGGCGAGATCGCGTCGGCATTCGCCATGACCGAACCCGGCGTGGCCAGCTCGGACGCCACCAATGTCGAGCTCTCGATGGTTCGCGACGGTGACGAGTACGTCCTCAACGGCCGGAAGTGGTTCGCCTCCAACGCGGTCCGTCCCGACTGCAAGGTCCTCATCGTGATGGGCAAGACCGATCCGACCGCCGCCACGCATCGTCAGCAGTCGATGATGGTGGTACCCACCGACGCGCCGGGCCTCACCATCCTGCGCAACCTGCCCGTCTTCGGCTACGTGGACCGCGAGAGTCACGGCGAACTCGTCTTCTCCGACGTGCGGGTACCCGCGAAGGACGTGCTCAAGGGCGAGGGCGAAGGGTTCGCGATCAGCCAGGCACGCCTCGGTCCCGGTCGAATCCATCACTGCATGCGTACCATCGGTATCGCCGAACGCGCCCTGGAACTGATGTGCACCCGGGCCACCGCGCGCGTGACCTTCGGGCAGCCGATCGCCGACCGTGCCAACATCCAGGACTGGATAGCCGAGGCGCGCATCGACATCGAGATGGTCCGGCTCCTCACGCTCAAGGCCGCAGCGATGATGGACACGGTCGGCAACAAGGCCGCTGCCACCGAGATCGCGGCCATCAAGGTGGCCGCACCGAACATCGCGCTGAAGATCATCGATCGCGCAATCCAGGTGCACGGTGGCGGCGGCGTCACCGACGACTTCCCTCTGGCGCTGGCCTACGCCCATATCCGGACTCTTCGTCTGGCGGACGGGCCGGACGAGGTCCACAAGCGGGCCATCGCACGTCGGGAGCTGCGGCCCTATCGTGACGCCGCGTCTGCCCCGGAGCAGGTGCACGGCGTCTCGGATCAGGCCCTCGTCTCGCGATGACGACGGGGCCACGTCCGCTCACCCCGCGGGGTGAGCGGACGCGTTCGGCATTGATCTCCGCGGCGCGGACAGTGTTCGAGCGCGACGGTTTCAGAGATTCCCGCCTCACGGACATCACCGCCGAGGCGAACTGCGCGACCGGGTCCTTCTACACCTACTTCGACAGCAAAGAGGACATCCTCGACGCCGTCCTCGCCGAGGCGCAGGAGGACATGCTGCATCCCGGTCTGCCGCACGTGGAACCGTCGTCCGACGATGATCCGACCGCGGTGATCGAAGCGGCCAATCGCGCGTACTTCGAGGCCTATCGACGCAACGCCCAGCTGATGCTGGTCCGCGAGCAGGTCGCCGGGCTCAGCCCAGAGTTCCGCGAGACGCGTCGTCGTCGCGCGCAGGTCTTCACGGAACGGAACGCGAAGCGCATCCGGGAGCTCCAGACCCGGGGTCTCGCCGATCCCGACCTCGACCCGATGCAGGCCGCGCGTGCGCTGTCGGGGATGGTCTCCCGAATGGCCTACTACGGGTTCGCTCTCGGCGACGAGCTCGACATGGACGAGATGGTCTTCACCGCCACCCGGTTATGGGTCAACGCGATCGGACTGCGCCGACCGGATTGACGTCCGGCCGACGGTCCGGAACGGCAGATCACTCGAAGTAGCGGCGCGGGACGTCGACGAGCATGGTGTCGATGTCCTTGTCGCTCACGCCACGTTCACGCAGAGCCGGCAACACGTCCTCGCTGATGTGGCGGTAATTCCACTTCGGCACGGCTTGCCGCTTGGCTTCCGGATCGAACCAGTCGATGAAGCAGGCGGCGTCGTGGGCCAGCGCCATCCGGTCGGCGTATCCCTTCTCGACGAGCGTGACGACGGTGTTGATCCGGTCCTCGAACGGCAGCAGGACGTCGAGCCCGAAGCGATCCATCCCGAGGATCGATCCCGCGTCCGCGAGCTTCATCAGATAGTCGAGGTCGGTCGAATCGCCCGAATGCCCGATCACCACCTTGGTCAGGTCGGCACCCTCCTCCGAGAGCACCTGCTGCGCAACCAGTCCGGACTCGGTGTGGGGATTGGTGTGGACCGTGATCGGCGCACCGGTCTGCGCACTGGTCTGTCCGACCGCGCGCATCACCCGTTCCACGCCGGGGGTCAGGCCCTGTTCTTCGATCGCGCACTTGAGGAACGCAGCCTTGACCCCGGTGTCGGCGATGCCCTCGGTCAGATCCTTCGTGAAGAACGTGACGAGCGGTTCGGAGACGTCGAAGAGCAGGCCCGGGCCGGTGTAGTGGAACTGGAAGGGGATGTCGTTGTAGGTGTAGAGGCCGGTCGCGACGACGATCTTGAGGTCGATCTGCTGGGCGATCTGCTGGATGCGTGGGATGTAGCGGCCCAATCCGAGCACCGTCGGGTCGAGGATCGTGTCCATGCCGAGGCCCTTGAGTTCGCGGAGATCGCGGACGGCCTCGGCGATCTTCTCGTCCTCGTCCCAGTCGTCCTGATAGTTCTGCCGGTACTCCTCGCCGAGCACGAAGACGTGCTCGTGGACGAGGACGTTGCCGAGATCGGCGGAGTCGACGGGCCCGGTGACGGTGTTGACAGTGCTCATGTGTGTCCTTCGCGACGTGGTACCCAGTATGTGGTCTGGCTCACTCTGCGCGACTGTATTTGAGGATGAGTTCAACTTCAAGATCCCCACTTCTGGGGAACCCGGCTGTGCCCGCAAATGCGAGCGCAGTGACCGTTTCTGTTCCCTGAGGTGCGAGCGAAGCGAGCCTCGAAGGGTCCGTGCATCATGGAGAGATGTCGTCCTCGCGACCACACGGTGCGGCACGCGCTGAAGCGCGCAGCGGCGCGACCCCCCGCGAGAACCTCCTCCTGATCCATTGCCACGACCTCGGGCGCCATCTCGCGTGTTACGGGATCGACGGTGTCGACAGTCCGAATCTGGATGCGCTCGCCTCGGACGGGATCCTGTTCACCGATGCGCACGCCACCGCACCACTGTGCTCGCCCGCTCGCGGTTCGATCTTCACCGGGCGCTACCCGCACCGGAACGGGTTGATCGGGCTCGCTCACCACGGGTTCGAGTACCACCGCGACGTCCGGACCCTGCCCACAATGCTGTCCGAGGTCGGCTATCGCACAGCGTTGTTCGGCATGCAGCACGAGAGTGCCGATCCCGGCCGCCTCGGCTTCGACACCGTCGACGTCACCGAGACACAGTGCGACCATGTGGTGGGCAGGGCGCAGGAGTGGTTACACGCGCACGTCCACGCATCCGACGAGCGACCGTTCCTGCTGACCGCCGGCTTCGTCGAGGCTCATCGTCCCTACCCGGCCGAGCAATACGAGCACGCCGATCCGTCGTCGATCACGGTGCCGTCCTTTCTGCCCGACACCGACGATGTTCGCGAGGACCTGGCCGGTCTGCACGGCAGCATCGCGCGGGCCGACGCCGCCGCGGGCCGTCTTCTCGCCACGGTTGCCGAACTCGGCCTCGACGACACGACGTGGGTCGTCTTCTTCACCGATCACGGTCTGGCGTTCCCGCGCGCCAAGTCGACGCTCTACGCGCAGGGCACCGGCATCGCGCTCATCATCCGGCCGCCGACGCGTCGCGGCGTCGACCCGCACACCTATGACGATCTGTTCTCCGGTGTCGACCTCACGCCCACGCTCGTGGACCTGCTGTCGGTGCCCGTACCCGGCGACGTCGACGGCGAATCCCATGCCGAGCAGCTCCTCGACCCACACGAGGCGCCCGCCCGCACAGAGGTTTTCACGGAGAAGACCTACCACGACGCCTTTGATCCGATCCGTGCCGTGCGGACCAAGGAGTTCAGCTACATCGAGAGCTACGCCGAGCGGCCTCGTCTGCTGTTGCCCCTCGACATCGCCGAGAGTCCCTCCGCGAGATCACTAGACCTTTCCGAGACCCGTTCTCCGCGAGCGCGTCACGAACTCTACGACCTGCTCGACGATCCGGATGAGCAGATCAACCTCGCGGGCGACCCGGCCCACGCCGACACCCGCAGGCGATTCGCGCACATGCTCGCCGACTGGCGGACCCGCACCGAGGACGTGATCCCTGACGACGGCACCATCGTCGACGGGTTCTGACAGCTGACCGCTGACGGCGGCATCGGTGTGAGCGGTCGCGAGAGGTCATTCGGCCGGCGGAGCGGATCATCGTGGGTCGGCTACGCTCCACAGCGACGTTTCTTCGACCAGGGGGTGGGCCCGATGCGTGCATCGGTGCGTGTGACGACGAGTGCGATCGCCGGGATGGCGGCGATCGCAATGGTGGCGGGATGCGGGGGAGCGGGGTCCGACCAGGCGTCGGCCGACACGTCCCCGGCGGGTGCGGGTGTGACCGTTCCGCCAAAGGATCTGGTGCTCACCAAATCCGAGCTGCCGGCGGGCTATCAGGAGATACCCATCCCGCCGGATCAGATGCAGAAGTCCGCCGACAGCATGCTCGACGCCACCAGGGGAGCGGACATCAGTCCGGCCTCCTGTGCGCCGCCGACGACGGTTCCCGACACGATGGACACGTCTGCGATGGGGATGCTCGTGGCAGCGCACGGTTCCACGACTCTGGCCGAGGTGGTGACGCCTGCCAAGGGCGACATGGCAGCGATCCGCGCATCGATGACCGGTGACTGCGCAAAGGTCAGCGCCGCGATCAAGAACGGGGACGCGGCCGGAGCGTCGTCGACGATCAAGAACACCCCGATCGACGTGCCGGACACCAAGGCCGACGACGTGTTCGCGGTCGAGCAGACGAGTACGTCCACGGTCAACGGCCAAGAGGTGACGGCGACCTCGTTGCTGGCGTGGGCAACTGTCGGCGGCTACTCGGTCGCGGTGACGTCCGGTGGCCTGCTCGGTGCACCCGACACCGCGGTGTTCACCACCACGCTGGTCAAGGCGATCGACAAGGTGGCTGCCACCGGCTGAGGGCGGACCCGTCGCGCGCCGCCGAAACGAGCAACTACATTGCAACCTGTGAGTGATGCCGACACACCGTTCGCACATCTCACCGGACTGGCCACCGGGCACGGTCCGGTGTCGCCGCATCGTCCCGACATCGCCGCCGCCCTGTGGTGGGAATCCGAGCCGAACGGCAAGTTGGATCGGCTCATCGCCTACCTCCGCGACGACGAACTCCTCCTCGCGGCCCGCAATGCCTGGCTGCGTGGGGTGTGGGGGATCATGGCCGTCACCACGCGCCGCGTCATCATGGTGAGTGTGCCGACGGAGACCCGGGAGGGGTACGCCTACGAGCTGCCTGTGGAGGCGGCGCTGGAGATGACCGACGGTGGTACCGACGACGGGTACCGGATCTTCTACCTGCACGACTACGAGGCGACGACGAAGCTGTTCTTCACCAATGCGCTTGTCGGCGAATCGCTCTACGACCGGCTGTACTGGTGCGTCTCGCGCACCATGCTCGACGACCGCGGTGGCAGCCTCGAGCGCGCCGACGACCGCGGCGTGACCGACGATTTCGCACGATTCCGCAAGCTCAAGGACGCCTTCGACACCGGAGCCCTCGACGACGACGCGTTACGGAACGCGACGTTGCGGCTCTTCCTCGGGCCAGAGGGGCATCCGCCGCCACGGACTGTCTGATCGCACCAGGAGGGCGTTGACCCAGTTGCCGGCGGCCTGCGCGGCATCGCCCGCCTTCCCGATGTCGGTGAGTGCGCTCCAGTAGGCGCGCCCGATCACGACGCCGTGCGCGAACTGACGCCAGTTGGCGTAATAGCTCCGCGCCGAGTCGAGCCCGGCGAACAGCATCGGCCAGCACTCGTCGACCTCGAGGTAGCCCGAACGCAGGCAGGTCCGCACCACAAACGGCAGTCTGCCGAGATCCCAGGCGCGGACATGCGTGGGAAAGTGTCTGTCGGACACCGTATTACGGAGGAGTTTCGCGGTCCGCAGGTTGTAGAGGGCGTTGTAGTGGCCGATCCAGTAGCCCGGTGACTCGCCACGAGCGGCTGCCCGGGCCGCGAGGAATTCTCGATGGACCTCCGGGTCGTGGCCAGGGGTTCTGCTGATCGCCTCGGCCACCAACGGTGCGATGACCTCGAATGTCGAGCTGTGCATGCCGTCGAGCAGGAGGCCGACGGTCTTCCTCGCCGAGACGTCGTCGGTGATGCCCCACCATTCGCGGATGCGGGTGCGCAGCACCTCCGGGTCGTCGTCGAGCGCGATGGTGTCGCAAGCGTACTGATTCGGGATCCACATGTGCGCGCCGACATTCAATGCCGCCTGCGGGCGTTCGGGAAGAGGTGCGTCGCTCTGCCAGATGAACGGCCGGCCCAGCGACGACTTCTCCCCGGAGGGGAACGGGGTGATCGGCGGGATGGGCACATCGATGAGGGTAGTCGGACGCGGTGACCGGGCGGACGATGGCCGTTGACGACTGCCCGGTGGTGACGGACCCTGAGATGGTGGCCCAACCCGAACAGTGCAGCAGCTCGTCGACCGCCCGGTTCCCGCAGCGGGATAGGACGCAACGGGATAGGACGCAACGGGATAGGACGCAGCGGGATCGGGGGCAGCGGTGACCACCGCCGTTGTCGTCGGAGCCGGGCCCAACGGTCTCGCCGCAGCACTCCATCTCGCCCGCAGCGGGGTGGACGTGCAGGTTCTGGAGGCGTCGGACACGGTGGGCGGGGGATCGCGCTCGGGCGAGCTCACGGTCTCGGGCGTCATCCACGACCATTGCTCGGCGT
The DNA here is from genome assembly GCF_009862785.1 of Gordonia sp. SID5947. Taxonomy (NCBI): domain Bacteria; kingdom Bacillati; phylum Actinomycetota; class Actinomycetes; order Mycobacteriales; family Gordoniaceae; genus Gordonia; species Gordonia sp. SID5947. The sequence continues at coordinate 3,499,892 of NZ_WWHU01000001.1, forward strand.
TCCACCCGCTCGGCGTGGGGTCTCCGTTCTGGGCGGAGGTGGGTCTGGAGAAATACGGACTCACCTGGAGGTGGCCCGCGATCGACTGCGCGCATCCGCTCGATTCGGGAGATGTCGGCCTGCTCTACAAGTCCGTCGAGGACACCGCCGCGGGCCTCGGTGAGGACGGACGGCGATGGCAGATGGCATTCGGCGATCTGGCCAGGAACTTCGACGACCTCGGACATGATCTCCTCCGGCCCATCGTCCACGTTCCGTCGCACCCGCTCCGGCTGGCCGCGTTCGGTCCGCGAGCGGTGTTGCCGGCCACCGTGTTGGCCCGCTGGTTCCGCACCGAACGTGGACGGGCCCTCTACGGCGGGATCGCCGCCCATCTGTTCGCACGTTTCGACCGCCCGTTGACCGCTGCCCTTGGACTGATGATCGCGGCGAGCGGGCACCGCTACGGATGGCCGGTCGCCGAGGGCGGGTCGGGGTCGATCACCACCGCGGCGGCCGCTGCGTTGACCGACGCGGGCGGAAAGATCGAGACCGGTGTGCGGGTGGAGTCCCGAGCCGACATCCCCGATGTCGACCTCGTCCTGCTGGATCTGTCCCCGGCACAGGTGCTCTCGATCTACGGGGACGCGATGCCGGCCCGGATCAAGCGGGCCTATCAGCGCTATCGCGTCGGGGCCTCGGCATTCAAGGTGGACTTCGCCATCGAGGGTGACATCCCGTGGGCCAACCGGGACTGTGCGCGGGCCGGAGCCGTTCATCTGGGAGGCGACTTCGAGGAAGTGCGTGACTCCGAGCGCCGCCGCGCCGCCGGCGTCATGGTGGACCGCCCGTTCGTGCTGCTCGGTCAGCAATATGTCGCCGATCCCAGCCGCAGCAACGGGCCGGTGAACCCGATCTACGCCTATGCACACGTGCCTCGCGGTTACGACGGTGATGCCACCGAGGCCGTCATCGCACAGATCGAGCGGTTCGCGCCCGGCTTCCGCGATCGAATCATCGCCACCGTGAGCACCGGAACCGATCAACTGCGTTCGTACAATGCCAATTTCGCGACCGGAGACATCATCGGCGGCGCCAACGACGGCCTGCAGATGGTGGTCCGTCCGCGGCTCGGGCTCGATCCGTACGCGGTCGGTGTGGACGGGGTCTTCCTGTGCTCGCAGTCGTCCCCGCCGGGCGCGGGCATCCACGGATTGTGTGGATACCACGCGGCATCGTCTGCCCTGCGATCGCTGAAGTGACGCCCCGCCGACGCCGGCTGGTTGCCCATACGCTGAACTGAACGCATGGAACTCCTGCTCATCCGCCATGCTCAACCGTTCCGGCTGAGTGATCCCAACGGTGCCGATCCGGATCTGACGCCCGATGGGGAGGAACAGGCCAAACGTCTGGCCGTGGCGTTGGCCGACGGCCGGTACGGTCAGGTCGACCGACTCGTGAGCAGCCCCATGCGCCGCGCCGCGCAGACCGCAGGGTTCGCCCGCGATTCCCTGTCGCTGGATGTGGCCACCGACGAACGGCTCGTCGAACTCGACCACGGCTGGACCACCTACGGTGCCGTCCACAACTACACCGATCGACGTCTGTTGTTGCAGGACATGAACGGGGGGCGCCTGGGGGAGAACAGCTTCGATCCGGAGCTGTTCCGCGACCGTGTCGTCGCCGGCGTCGAGCAGGTGGCCGCTTCCGCCGACGACGGCGTGGTGGCCATCTTCTGTCACGGCGGCGTCATCAACGCCTACCTGTCACACGTCATCGGCACCGCGACGATGTTCTTCGTGGAGCCGTACTACACATCGGTGACACGGGTGCTCGCACTCGACGGCGGTCACCGGCAGGTACTGTCGGTCAACGAGATCGATCACCTGAGGTGATGGTCAGCCAGATCGTCCGCGACAGCGCCGCGACCAACAGCTCATCCGACGAGTTCCGCGGGTGGAGGATGTGCTGCGTGACGGTTCGCTCGACCATCCAGGTGACCGCGGCCACCGCCTCCGACGTCACCGCCTGATCGACCCGTCCAGACGCGCGCCACTCGGCAACCCTCGTCGCCGCGAAGTCGATGAACGCATTGATACGGCCGAACCAGAACTCGGCCACCTCGGTGTCATAGGCTGCGACTTCACCGAGTGCGCGCATGAGCGTCCAGTGTTTACGGAACTCGGCGATCATCGCGCCGATGGCTCGCTCCACACCCTCGACCCCCGCGTCGAGTGACGCGTCGTCGGCGAACCACGACGTCGGGGCGGCGAAGAACTCCGCCGACGCCACGTCGGCAACGTCGATGAGCACCTGACTCTTGTTCGGGAAGTACTGATAGAAGTTCGTCCGCGACATCCCGGATCGTTCGGCGATGCGCTGGACGGGGATCTCCGTGAACCGCTCCCCGGACCCGAGGAGTTCCTCGACGGCACCCAGGACGCGTTCGGTGGCGTCGGCACGACGCTCGCGTGCCTGCGCCGCCTGCGACTTGGTCACCGATCCCATGTCGGTGATGCTACGCCACACCTTGACACCCCCGTTGTACAGGCATAACGTCGTTCTGACACTGTGTCGAACTCCCTGTCTGACAGGTGGGTCGGGAGGAGTGCGCATGGGCGCAGCCAACGAACATTTCGATGCGGTCGTCGTCGGGGGACGCTGTGCGGGCGCGGCCTCGGCGACCGCGCTCGCACAGCGTGGCCTCCGGGTACTCGTCGTCGACGCCGCGCGGTTTCCGTCCGACACCGTCTCCACGCATCTGCTGTGGCCCACCACGATGGCCGAGATCCAGGCGCTCGGCGCGCTGCCCGCCGTCGAGGAGATCGGTGCCCCGCGGATGCCGTTGGCCGAGGCGGTGCTCGATGACATCGGCTGGCGCACCACCTACTCGCCGGTGTCGGGGATCGACTATGCGATGTGTGTGCGCCGCACACATCTCGACCACGCCCTGGTGACGGTTGCCCGAGCCGCCGGCGCGGAGATCCGTGAGCGTTGTACCGCAACGGATCTCGTCTTCGATGACGGTCGGGTGGCTGGATTGTGCTACACCGACGACGACGATCAGACCCACGAGGTGCGGGCGCCGGTGGTGATCGGGGCGGACGGCCGGAAGAGTGTCGTCGCGCGCCTGGTGGGCGTCACAGCGCCTACGCTGGTGGCGCCGAGCGGTCGGGCCTGCTATTACGCCTACTGGTCGGACACACGAGAAGATCTGCGCCACATCGCGTCCCAGTGGCGAGTCGGTTCGCTCCTCGGAACCGCCTTCCCCTGTGACGGCGGCGATCTGTTGTCGTTGCTGCAACCGCCCGTGCACCTGGCCCCGGAGTTCCGTGGACGGCGGGCCCAGGAGGCGTACCGCCGCGGTGTGGAAGCGCTTCCCGGGCTCGCACGCCGGCTCGACGGGTGCGAGCTGGTGTCCCGGGTGCGCTCGTGCACCGGGATCGAATCGTACTTCCGGCAATCCAGCGGGCCCGGATGGGCGCTGCCCGGGGACGCCGGACATTTCAAGGATCCGGTGACCGCACAAGGCATTCGAGATGCGCTACGGTACGGCCGGTTGCTCGGCGAGGCGATCGCACCCATCCTCGGGGCGCGCGACGGCGCCGACCGGGACGCGCTCGATCGGGCCACCGCGACGTGGGCAGCACAACGCGAACGCGATTGCATCGAGGTCTACCAATGGACCAACTTCCTCGCGTCCGGCGCGCCACCGTCGCCATTGGAGTACGAGCTCTACCGTCAGGCGCAGACACAGCCCGACTTCGCCGCGGTCCTCAGCGACATCTACAACCGGGTGCAGCCCCCGGCCGCGATGATGCCGGTGACCACGCTGCTCGGGGCCGTCACGCACGCGTTGCGTCGCCCGGGGGTCTCGGTGCGCGACGTCGGCGCAGACCTGCGATCCCAGCAGAAGCGGATGGTTGCCGACTGGCTGGAGAAGCGCAGGTTCCTCCGATCGGATGCCGCCGACGCGCACCCAGCAATCTCCCAGCCGGCGTCGAGGCTCCCACAAGTCGTGTAGCGCAATCTCAATGGTGTCAACGAGATCCGGACCGGATCTCACACCACCGAGAAAGGCTGACGATGCCCACTCCGCAGAACGACAACCGCAACACTCACCGCGCCCCGCAGGCCCCGGCCCGTCGTCGCAGGCGTGTCCGCCACTACGACCAGCGTTCGCGTCGTTGGCTCTGGATCTGGCAGTGAGTTGAGCTGACACCCCGTCACCCCACAGCCTCGTCGGCCGCAGTGCGCTCAACGGGTCTGTGGGGTGATGCTCATGTCAGTCTCGCCGACTGTGTGTCGAGAGTGGTGAGGATGTCGCGCAGAGCGCGCTGCTGCGCGACGTCGAGTTTGCTGATCAGGTGCCGCTCGACGGCGTCACGGAGAGCCCGCTGTTTGTCGGCCATCAGCTCTTCGCCGGCAGGCGCGAGCGACACCTCGACGCCGTTGCGCAACCGCTCGCGGGTGAGAAATCCGCGCTTCTCCATGCGCGTGAGGAGGTGCGAGAGACGGCTCCGGTCCCACCCCGTCGACGTCACCAGAGCGTTCTGCCTCGACGTCCCGCCGGCCTTGTGGAGATGTACGAGAACCGTCAGTTCCGGCTCGGAGATCGAGTTGGCGGTCGTGACGTCGTCTATCACCGCCGTCCGGACCACCTCGCTGGTCCGCTTCCACAGCAGCCACAACGAAACGCCGGACTCGTCCCCATCTGTTGACATTTCTACACCTCGCTCCTACTGTTGACATTACAACACCAGCGCCGGTCGCACCAGATCGTGGCGCGAGAAACGAGTTCGAATCGAGGATTCCCATGTCCGATCCCAGCAACTCCACTACCCCTCGTCCCGGCGGCGCCGGGACCATCGGTGCCCACTCGGTCGCCCGCATCGGTTACGGCGCCATGCAATTGGAACGCCGGCGCGACGACCGTGCGGCGGCCCTGGCGGTGATCCGCCGCGCGATCGAACTCGGCGTCGACCACATCGACACCGCGCAGTTCTAAGGAGACGGCTTCTCCAACGAGCTGATCCGAGAGGCGGTGCGCCCCGAAGACGACGTCACCGTGATCACCAAGGTCGGCGCCGACCCGAATCCGGGCGGTCCGGCGCCGATGCGAGCAGCCCAGCGGCCCGAAGAGCTGCGCGCGAGCGTGGAAGACAATCTGCGCAGTCTCGGAATGGACCAGATCCCGGTGGTCAATCTCCGTCGCGTCGACGAGACTGCACCCATTCCGGTCCCGCAAGACCAGGTCGTCGACTTCGACGATCAGCTCGCCGCGATGGTCGCGATGCGCGACGAGGGACTGATCGGCGGTATCGGACTCAGCACGGTCTCCATGGACGAGCTGCGGCGGGCGTTGCCGGCCGGCGTTGCGTGCGTCCAGAACGCCTACAGTCTCGTCACCCGCACCGACGACGACATGCTCGACCTCTGCTCGGCAGAAGGGATCGCGTGGGTGCCGTACTTCCCGCTCGGCAGTGCCTTCCCCGGGATGCCGAAGGTCACCGACGAGGCCATCGTGCAGCAGGTCGCCCGGTCGCTCGACGTCACCCCGTCCCAGGTCGGGTTGGCGTGGCTGCTCCACCGGGCGCCCGAGGTGTTGCTGATCCCGGGCACATCCTCGGCCGACCATCTCGAGGAGAACGTCGCCGCCGGTTCGGTGGTGCTCGATGCCGAGCTGCTGTCCGCGCTCGACGACGTCCCGCATCGCGAAGGCCACTTGGGCTGATACCGAACAGTTCTCACGCAGCGGTCAGTGTCCGGACTGTACCGAGACCGGTACCAGCTGTTCGGCTGTCGTCCACGCCCCGTGGTGGCCTGGCATGTTCACCTCCGGAGTCGGATCGGTCCGGGTACGCGTGATGATCGTGTTTCCCCGAGCGACGGCCACCAGATCGCCGATCCGCTCGGCCACCACATCGGTGACCTCGGCGCCGAACCACTGCTCGTCGATGACCTGCTCACGCGGCACCACAAACGCGTCGTCGCCCAGGATGTCGGTCCAGAACGTGTACACATCGTCGCGGGCGCCGGGGCGTGTGTACACCTGCCGGACCCGCATCTCGCCCGCGACCGCCTCGACGCCCTTGAGCATCTCGTCGGTGGTGTCGATGTCGATCCGGTTGTCCGCCTGGATCATTCCATGATCCCCGGTCACCACGAGCGTGGCGTCGCGTGGGAGCTCGGACGCGATGTCGGCGACCAGGCGGTCCACCACGCCCAACGTCTTCACCCACTGGGGCGAGCCGGGTCCGAAGAGATGTCCGGCCGCGTCGAGATCGGGCCAGTAGGCGTAGATCAGCCGATGGCGCGGGGTGGACGGCGCGAGCGCCTCACCGACTCCGGCCAGGATCTCGGCGGGTGTCTGAGCGGCGAGGTAGGTGCCCGCCACGCGAAAGGCGGCCCGGCTGAAACCCGATCCGCGGTAGGCGGCGGGCATCACGTAGCTCACCTCCACGTCTCGCGCGGCCATCTCGGCGAGGAGCCCGGTGCCTGGCTGAATCCGTTCCGGTACATAGAGTCCCAGGGCCGAGCGACCCACGGATGTATTGAACGTCCAGCGTAACGCGTTGAGTGTCCGCCGTTTCGGGCCGCGGGTCTCGTCACGTTCGGTTCGGAACGAGTACCCGATGATGCCGTGACTGCCGCACGGCGCTCCGGCCATCAGGCTGGTGATGCTGGTTGCCGTCGTCGCGGGAAAGCCGGCGCGGATGGTGGCGGCGCGCGTCGCGGTGAGGGTCGGCGCGACGCCTGCATGGTCGTCGAGGAGCGTGGCCCCGAGCCCGTCGATCAGCAGCAGGACGACGTCTTTGCTGGTGGGGATCGGCACGGTCGACGTCGGGTTCTGGTCAAAGGCGTCGTCGATCGCCGGTAACACGTCGGCAAGGGTCGGGTAGCTGCTCCATTGCAGTGGATGAAGTTCGTCCGACGATTCATTCACAACCACACGGTATCCGCATTTCTTGTGGACAACCCGTGCGCATCCGATGGTCGGACGGGCCTGTCGCCCTAGCCTGGGTCCATGCACGACTTCGATCCGCTGCACGACGCGGCGAGTGATCTACTCGTCGATTTCGACGTCGCGACCGTCGACCGGGGCTCCGACTACGCCGACAACGGGCACATCGTCGGCATGATGTGGTCGGCCGACGAGCTGACGCTGACCGGGCGATGCCGTGGGTCGGGCGGGCACGTGTACGACACCAAGGCCGTCTTCACCGCAGTGGCGACGTCCCGGACCCTCGACTACACGGAATGTTCGTGCCCGGTCGGATTCATGTGCAAGCACGGCGTGGCACTCTTGCTGATCGCACTGCAGGTCGAGAGCGACTCGCGAAGCGATCCCGCGGAACTCGCCCCGGTGAGCAGGTTGCCGGCGCAATGGCGCACGACGTTGAGCGCATTTGTCCGCGAGGAGCCGTCGGTGGAACCGGTACCTCTCGGCATCCTGGTCGGATTGCCCTCGAACAGTCGGTGGGCACCCCATCCGGTGCCCACGTTGCGGCTGGTCAAGGAGGGCAAGCGCGGCCGATGGGTCAAGAAGGGAGTCACCTGGAGATCGATTGCCCGGCGCGCCGCGGGTCTGCCGTCGGTCCTCGAGGATCCGGAGTTCGAGCCCGGACAGCTGCGGGCAGTGGTCGCGATGGCGCGAGCGTATGTGAACACCGGCGTCCACGACGACGAGATGTCCCTCGACTGGGCGCCCAACGACATCTGGGAGCTGCTCGCCGATGTGTACGACGCGGGCGTGACGTTGCTCGCCGACCCGTCGACCGGCGCCACCCACGTCGACCTCTTCTCCGGCGCCCGGATCGCCTTCCGGATAACACGCGGCGACGAGGGTGCGCTGGTCTCGCCGTATCTGCAGGTCGACCATCACGACTGGCACGATGCGCCGGTCGGCCTGATCGGTACGCCCGTCCCACATGGTGCGTTCACCGTCGACGAGGACGTCCTGCTGATGGGCCCTTTCGAGGCGCCGACCGATAGGCGCGCGCTCGACGATCTCGTGGCGATCGGCGGCATCGTGATCCCTGATGCCGACCTCGACGAATTCGTCGTGGATATGCTGCCTTCGCTCGCCGCCACCGTCCCGGTCGACATCGAAGACGGTGCCATCACGCCGCCGACGATCTCGGGACCGACGCCGTTGCTCACCATCCGGGTCGGTGCGGAGGCGTCACAGGTGAACTGGCGGATCAGCTACCGCATCAATGACCGTCGGCGCGTATTCGATGCCATCGATCCCGTCTCGGCGAGCAGCATCCGTAACGCCGAAGACGAGACGCAGGCGTGGAAGGATGCGCGCACCGCGATGGAGCTCGTCGCGTGCCGGTGCACCCGGTGGCAGACGCAGGCGGCGCGCCTGATCAACCAGGCATTGCGAGCAGGCACTCGAACCGTCGACGGCGACCTCGACGCCGTGGTCGCCGACGACACCGAGGCGGCGGTGCAGCAGGCGAGCACCGATCTCCTACGCCGGACCTTCACCTACTCGCTCATCGACACGGCCGTCCTGGTCGGGGAGTTGGTGCCCGAACTCGGTGACGGCATCGACGTCGACGTCATCGGTGACGTCGTCGACTTTCGTCCGGCCCATGAGGAGCCGGAGATCGTCATCAGCGAGGACCCCAGCCCGGTCGGCAACGACTGGCTGAACCTCCGCATCACCGTCGAGGTCGACGGCCGCGACGTCCCGCTCGGCAACATCATCCGCGCGCTCGCCGCACACGCGACTCACCTGCTGCTTCCCGACGGTACCTACTTCCCGCTCGAGAGCGCCGAACTCCGGCGTCTCACCGAACTCATCCACGAGGCGCAGGATCTCGGCGAGATCGAGAACGGCCTGGTCCGGCGCAACACCTATAACGCGACACTCTGGGAGGAGTTGCTGAGCCTCGGTGTCGTCGACGACCAACTCGCCGAATGGCATTCGCGGGTCCGTCGTCTCTCCGAAGCCGCTCTGCCGACCCGCAGCGGTCCGCCGGCCGGACTGCGCGCCGACCTCCGTGACTACCAGCACGACGGCCTCGATTGGTTGAGATTCCTGTGGCAGAACAGGATCGGTGGCATCCTCGCCGACGACATGGGACTCGGCAAAACCGTCCAGGCCCTCGCCCTGATCGCCGAGGCATCCGCGGAGATCCCGTCCGGTGCGTTCCTCGTGGTCGCTCCGACCAGCGTTGTCGGCAACTGGGTGAGCGAGGCGCAGAAGTTCGTACCCGATCTCGACGTGGTCGCGGTGACGGCCACCGAGGCCAAGAGCGGTGTCGGCTTCGCCGAACAGGTGGGCGGCGCTCAGATAGTGGTCACCTCTTATACGTTGCTGCGGTTGCAGTTCGACGAGATCAACCGATTCCGCTGGAGCGGTGTGATCTTCGACGAGGCGCAGTTCGTCAAGAACCACAAGAGCAAGACGCACCAGTGCGCCCGCCGGCTGGGCGCCGAGATGAAACTCGCGATCACCGGCACCCCGATGGAGAACAACCTGATGGAATTGTGGTCGCTGCTCTCACTGACGGCGCCGGGACTGTTCCCATCGCCCAACACGTTCGGAGAGTATTACCGCAAACCGATCGAATCCGGTGAGCATCCCGAACGTCTCGAGAGCCTCAGGCGTCGTATCCAGCCGGTGATGCTGCGCCGCACCAAGGATCAGGTCGTCGCGGACCTACCGGCCAAGCAGGAGCAGGTGCTCGCCGTGGAGCTGACCGCCAAGCACGAACACATCTATCAGGCCCGTCTCAACCGGGAACGTCAGCGAGTGCTCGGCCTGCTGGGCGATTGGGAGGAGAATCGATTCGCGATCTTCCGATCACTGACCATGATGCGGCAGCTCAGTCTGCACGCGGGGCTGGTCGACGAGAAGGACCGCGACGTCGCGTCCGCCAAGATCGATCACCTCGCCGCCCAACTGCCCGAACTCATCGCCGAAGGCCATGCCGCCCTGGTCTTCAGCCAGTTCACCGGCTTTCTCGGCCTCATCCGTGAACGCCTCGACAGTCTCGGGATCGCCTACAGCTACCTGGACGGTTCGATGTCTGCGAAGCAACGCGCCGCCGCGATCGGCCAGTTCAGCGCCGGCACCACCAAGGTCTTCCTGATCAGTCTCAAGGCAGGTGGCTTCGGCCTGAACCTCACCGAAGCCGACTACTGCTTCGTCTGCGATCCCTGGTGGAACCCTGCCGCGGAGGCACAGGCCGTCGACCGTGCCCATCGCATCGGCCAGACCCGTCCGGTCACCGTCTACCGGCTGGTGTCCAAGGGCACCATCGAGGAGAAGGTGGTGGAGCTGCAGGACAAGAAGCGGGCACTGTTCGACGCTGTCGTCGACGACGGTGATCTGTTCGGAACAGTGATCAGCCCCGACGATGTGCGAGCGATGCTGGGCGATGGTACGTAACCCTTCTGGCCGCACCTTCGGTTTCTGGCCGCATCTCCGGCTCGAAGCCGGAATCGGAAACTGCGGCCAGAAACATCATGGATGGCCCAATACCGCCGAGTGAAACCATCTGTGCGGCAATCGGTATTCGAGTTCGACCAGGTGGTGGGGTGGCACCTCTACCGTGCACTCGGCGACAAAGCGATGCCGCCGTCCACCGGGGAGGTACACACGAAAGTGATGACCCCCGCCGGACAGACGGAGTTCGGTACGCCCCAATGGGCTGAGGTGAACGGGATACCGTTGACCACCACCTGCGGTCGGACCAGTGGCGGAGGCCAACCGGGGATGCGGCCGTGACAGGTGATCGCCACCCCTTCGTGAACGGGACGCGGGACCCGCGTGGGCATTGTCGTGGGTCGGCGCGATGCCGGGATGTGGACCGCCGGCGGTTCCGGAACGTGGACGCGGCGAACCCACGTTCGGATGGGAGGGCGACGCGAACCATCGGGCGTGTACGGCAGGGGAGAGGCGGTCACAAGGTCCTCGAGTGTTCTCCGGTCACTGTCGGGAGAACTGTACTAAAGCCTCGGTCGGGTCCGCCGACCCGCGTGATGTTGTGGCACGGACGTGCCGAACTAATGCATCGTCTCCACGGCCGACAATGCGCTCGTGTCTCGCCGGGCCAGCGTGTCGTCGTACCACTCGAGCCAAGGAAAGCGGTGACGCCGGTACTCGCTGCTCGTCAGCGGTGGATGGTGTGGTTCTCGGCCGATGAGCCCTTTCCACGCAACCGAATTGACGATGCGCAGCGCAGCGCTGGACCGTGCGGTCGGATGCCAGTTCGCCCTGGGTTCAACAGGTGCAGCGAGGGCCTGGGTGATGGATCCGCCGGCATGCAGACCCATGTTGCCGGTCAACGATGCCCCGCACGCGTCCACCTCGGGGACCGCGACGGCGCTGCAATGCTTCGGGTCGATTCGTCGTGCTTCCCAGATCTCCCCGCGCAACGGGGTCGCCTCGATTCGGACGAGGCCGCCTTCGGACCGGCCGCGCCTGTGCCGCTCCCCGACGGGGAGTGCCACGAACTGTCGGACCGTCGAGTCGTCGGTCCGAAAACCGTCGAGCCATGGCTGGTCGGGTACCTCGAAATAGTCGTGGGCCGAAAAATCGGGGTCACCGCAGAAAGGTGTCCCGGTCACCGCGTTCACGCCATCCACCGAGATGCGGACGAGGAACGGGTAGACGGACGCGAAGTTGATGCATGCCGCCTCGGACTGCCACATCGGGAGCAGCACATCGTCTCCGTGCCACCCCGTCGGCACGCGGTCTCCGAAGTAGCCGGCCGAGAGTAGATCGAGAGACCCGAGGCCGGGCCGCAGCGGGTGGGTCACGTCGTCGTCGGGCACGCGCAGGGTGCGTACGAACTCGATGTACAACTCTGCATCGGCGTGTATCTCCGGGAAGGAGAAGGCCAGAGTGTCGTGCGTGACGGTGACGGTCATGGAGGTCCAGTCGTAGGGAATGGGGGCACGATACGAGGCGGGTATGACAGGTCCAGGTGAGGCTTTGCCTTGGACTGGAGATCGGAGCACACCGCGAATGCGTTACATCGTCCGGCAGACAGCCTGCTCGACCGCCGGTAGATTCGGCGCATGCTGGATCACGTCGCCCTGCAATGTGCCGACCCCGCGCGCGCAGCCGATTTCTACCTCAGCGTGTTCTCAGCCGTCGGAGTGCGTGAGGCGATGCGGTTCGAACGAGACGAAGGACCGGTGATCGGACTCTCCGGTGCCGATGGCCGCCCGCAACTCTGGGTTGGCCCGCTCGACGACGCCGGGGACCGTCCGATCCATCTTGCGCTGAGCGCGCCGAGCCGGGAGGCCGTCGACGAGGTGTTCGCCGCGGCCCGGGCAGCGGGTGCGACGATCCTCCACGCGCCGCGGGTCTGGCCGGAGTATCACCCCAACTATTACGGAGTGTTCCTGCGCGATCTCGACGGCAACAACGTCGAAGCCGTGCACCACGGACTCGGCGGCTGACGACGCTCACGCGTCGAGCAACTGCCAGGAAGCCTCGTCGGGGCGACATTCGGCTGGTGCCGCAAGACGTTCACGGTTACTCCGCCGTCTCCCGGCTCTCCGCCCGCCACGTCACCGTCACGGGGATCGTGTCGTCCCAGGGCTGCCGTGTCACGAGGTCGGCGACGTTCACGAAGCCCCGCTCGAACTCGCCGACCGCGGGATCCACCAGGCGGTACTCCTGGGTCTGCCGATGGATGGGCTGTGCGTCGAGAATCACGATCCGGACTTCGCCGGGCTCGAACCGGCAGTGCCGTTGCAGCGATGCGATCAGTTGCTCGTTGCACATGTGGCCGTCGCCGAAGTTCCAGCCCATCGCCGTACTGGTGATCCGCTCCCCGTCGGTCAGCACGAACTCTGACTCATCCTGAGCGGTCACCTTCGGCCCGCTCGCTTCGCTCCCGGCGCCGGTGACGTTCGGCCCGCTCGCTTCGCTCCAGGCGCCGGTGACATTCGGCCCGCTCGCTTCGCTCCCGGCGCCGGCCATCGCACGATGCGCCAGCGTGAACAACGCCCGACCGTGACTGTTGAACGAGCGGAACGCATATCCCATGTAGAGCGGGATCTGCGCCGCCTCGGGGCTCCCGTAGAAACGTTCGAGCTGCGCGGCCGGCATCGAGGCGATCGCCACGATGCCACTCTCGATCTTCGCCGATGCCGAGGGCTTGATACACCACAGACTGGTGTCCCAGTTTCCGGCGTAGTAACGCATGCCCGGAAGAAAGGACACCTTGCGCGGCATCAGATTTCCGGTGATCACGGTTGCGGCAGACACCAGGAACAACAGGATCGGCCAGACGGATTGGAGGTCGGTGAGACCGATGTCGGAATGACCGACGAACAGCGCGACCAAGCCGAACATCATGAAGACGTTCCACTCCAGGGGCACGCCCATCGGGATCGAGGAGAGGATGCCGAAATGGAAGATCAGCATGATCGTCGCGGCGACGGCGGTCAGCCAGCCCCCGCCGGAGAAGAACAGGACAATCGGCACGAGACCTTCGACGGCGGTGGAGAAGTGGGCGATCCAGCGTGATCGGCGGCCGGGTCGCAGGTCTTCGGGGAAGTCCTCGAAGAACTTTCGCTTGATCTTCGGCGTCCGCCAGATCGGATTGTTCGACATCATCGTGGCGATCACGAACGGGAAGTGCTTGTTGAGCTTCGACGTCGCCGCGCCCAGCCAGATGACGAGAAAGATGAGCTTGGCGCCGAGGATCATGTCGACACCGGAGAACAGGAAGGTGACCGTGAGCGCGCCGTACACCTCGCCGCGTGCCGCGAGGAAGATCGTCTTGTCGCGCAGACCGGCCGCCGCGAGCAGCACGACGATCGTCCAGATCTCCCAGTCGGGCAGCACGCCGACCGTGGTGTCGAGTTCGGGGATGGCGCCGGTCCCCGAGCTGAACAATGCGACCACCAGCATCACCAGCAATGCCGCGTACAGCAGTACGTCGACAGGCCGGCGTGTGTCGCCCTTGGTCAGCGGGACACGGTGCGGCCACGGTGGCTGACGAATCGTCTTGGGCCGCAGCCAGTACAGGATGGAACCCATCGGCGGGAAGAAGCGGTTGTTCAGAGGTCCGAACCCACAACCGAGGCCGACCAGCTCGAACAGCATCGTGTAGAGCACGACCTTCTGAAAGACGATCGGCTCGTTGTACCAGCTCGTCACGTCTAAGAATCCGTCGATGCCGGGGGTGGTGATGACCACCGCCCATGCGATCACGATGTACAGCGCGATCTTCGCGACGTAGAACAGGTGCAGCGCCACGGGCGTCCCGAATCCCACCTCGGCCCAGTGCCGGGCCATCGGCTTGATCTTCTCGGCCCGCGTGCCCTGACTCCAGGTCGGGAAGTCGATTTCGGGCGTGTTCTGCTTCAGGAATCCCACCGTTGCGAAGCTAGCAAACCAAGCGATTGCTTGGTAGTGGTTCGACGACCCCGCTCGCCGCCGTCATGGTTCCCGCGCGCCCAGCGGTCTCCCGCTCATGTCGCGACATGCGCGCCTGCACGGCCGGTGCGCGTCCTTCGCGCGGGCAGATCGTGTCAGTGTGGCGCCGTGAACCCCTGAAAACTGACCTCACGGCGCAGCCCGAAGCCGAGCTCTTCGTAGAGCCGGATGGCGCCGGTGTTGCTCGCCGACGCGTGCAGGAACGGGACTTCGCCTCGTTGCCGGATGCCATGGGCGAGAGCGAGAATCAGGCGGCTCGCAAATCCGTGGCCGCGGTAATCCGGGTCGGTGCAGACGGCGCTGATCTCTGTCCCCCAGGGACGTGCAGGCGTTCACCGCCCATCGCCACCAGCCGACCGTTGCGGCGGATACCGAGGTACGTGCCGAGCTCGATGGTGCGCGGACGAAAGGGCCCGGGTTCGGTGCGACGCACCAGGTCCATCATCTCCGGTACATCGGCCGCCGTGAGCTCGACGGCTTCCGCATCCGGGGCCGGCTTCACATCGCGGTCGACCATCTGGACGCCCGGGATGTGCATGCCCACGCCCCAGCCGGGCGGTGCGACGACGGAGACGACCGGGAGGAACATCGGTTGGCCGGGTCCGACGAGCGCCGCTGCGTCCGACCAGTCGTCGTCCGTCGGATCGTCGGGCAGCGCGGCCATCGGACAGACATCCGTCTGATAGCGGACCGCGCCGCCACGACGTTCGGCGAAATGTGCGTGGGGCCCGGTGAGGGCGGCGAAGGCGGGATTGTCGAGGGCTGCGGAACTCGGAAACGAGGGCTCGCGCGCGGCGTCGACGGCAGAACTGGTGACCACGGCCCGACGATACCTGCGCGTCGATGCAGGTGAACGTATCGGTTCCGCCACGAACGCCTGGTCCCGCGGCACGATCAGCGACAATGGACCGCACAGTTGATGGAGTGCGGCATGGACAGACGAATGGTGGTGGTCGGCGCTGCAGGTCTTGTCGTCGTCGCGTCCCTGGCCGGATGCGGCAGCGGAGACGCGTCCGAATCGGGGGAGTCCGGCATCGGCGCGACGTCCACGGTCACCCATACCTCGACGTTCACCCTTGCTCCTGATCCTGCGACCGCGACGGCGTCGTCGGCGGATTCCACCACCTGCATAGCGGAGGGAATGAACCCGGCGACGTGGAACACCGCTGAAGACAGCGCGCCCCCGCGCAGCCCGGTCGCCGATGGCGGCATCGTCGACGTCTCGCCCGGCGCGGGCCCATGCTTCGACCAGGTGGTCTTCCGGACCGACTCGACATCGGAGGTGGGCTTCACCGCCCGATACGTTCCGCAGGTCACCCGAGAGGGGTCCGGCGCACCGGTGCCGCTGCAGGGCGCGGCCCATCTGCAACTCTCGATATTCGCGCCGGCCGTCAACCCGGACCTCTTCCAGGGTTTCGGGTTCGTGGCCGACCACACGTACCGCAGTCTGCGGCAGGTCGCGTTCGCCGGGTCCTTCGAGGGCGTCACCACGTTCGGGATCGGGGTAGACCACGAGACACCGTTCGCGGTCGAGACGCGCCGGGCAGGTGACGGTGCAACGGAGGTGCTGCTCGCGGTCGCGCATTGAGGGTGCGTTGAGTCAAAACCAGTTCATGTCGACGCGTGAGGGCACATCGATGTGCTTGCGGCCGAGCCAGATCGGTGTTGCGCACACCGTAGCGACCAGGCGGAGAACATGACAGACGACGACGCAGCGGATCGCGGCGGGCTCGGCGACCGCGACAGTCGGGAGCGCGTGCTCGTCGTCGTGATGGCATTGGTCGGGATCGTCTCGACGCTGGCGTTGTCGTCGCTGCCGGTGGTCGCGGGGGTCGCACACGGCCTCGTCTTCGGTGTCGTCGTCGGGACGGTGAATGTCCTCGGCTACCTCGCGATCGTGGTGGTGGCCGTGCAGGCGCCGCTGCGGTGGGATTCGGTACGTCGCGCGGCCTGGGTGGTGATCGCCGTGTCGGTGGTGGGAGCTGTGTGGGCGTTGGTATCCGATCGCGCCGCGGGTGGCGCCGATTTCCTGCTGGCCATGTCGGGGTTGATGGCGGTTCTCGTGGTGGTCACGAGTCATCTGGTCGCAGAACGTAAATGACGTCAACGGCCGTCAGCGCAGAGCCCGACCGATCGCGTTGCCTGCCTTGGTGATGAATCCGTCGAGATGCTTGGCTCCCACCGCGCGGGCGCGGTTCACGTCGCCGTTGGCAGCGAGGTCGTCTGCGGCCACATCGGCCGACTCGGTCGCCCCGGTCATGAGGATCTCGGGCGCCTGGAACAGCACCGCTGAACCGATGTCGATGGCCGAGAGGACCGATTCCTGCGCGGATGTCGTCGGAACCGCGATCTGCGGCGGGTTCGGAACGATCGGCGCGTTCAGGGCGTCGAGAATCTTGGCACGCCCTGCGTCGAAGGCTCCGCCGACCGCGGCCGGGCCCGCGCCCGACTGCACGGTGTCGGCGACGTGGAACATTTCGACGGTCGCCACCTCGAGTGCATTCTGCGCGCGGGGCAAGACCAGGTTCAGATCGTTGTCGATGATCCCGGACATCGAGGTCCTCGCCGGCTCGGTGACCGACGCCAGCGCGATACCCGTTGCACGGTCGGCGCTTTGGGTCTCCGCGAGGGCCTGCGTATACACACCCGGAGAGCGGACCAGTGCGATCGGTACCTGGACCACGAAGTCGACGATGTGTGGGCAGATGAGCGCGCAGTACTTGAGCTGATTGTCAGCGAACGCCGCGACGATTGCGCCCGGCGGTGGCGGTGCCACCTGTGCATCGTGACTGATCGCGGTGTCGGGGCGGGTTGCTGTCGCCGCCACCGACGGTGCGCTGACGAGTGCCAGAGCAGTCAATGCCGGGAGCACGACGATCGGTGCGACTCGGACGCGTTGACGCCATCTCATCGGTGCTCCCTCGATTGTCGGCGATCGACCGATTGTCCGATATCGAAGCTGAAAGGGCGCTGAAGGCTGGTGTGCGCGCAGCCCGACCACCGGTTCCGGCCGCAGTTCTCGCTTCCGGCCGCAGATCCAGCCTGAAGCCGGAAGCTGGTCCTGCGGCCAGAATGGCGCGAACCCCGCCGACTAGTCAGAGTTCGCCGAGGAAGTCGAGAATCGCCGCGTTCACGCGTGCCGGCTCCTGCATCTGGACGAAATGTCCCGCACCGGGCACCATCTCGACGTGACGGAGGCCGGGGACGAGCTGGGCCATGGATCCGAGCGGATCGCGGCCCATCATGCCGAGCACCGGATCCCGGTCGCCCGCCACGAACAGCGTCGGTGTGTGGATCGGTGTGTCCGCGAGGTCGGCGTTCTGCTCCCAGACGAGGTCGGCGGCCCGGTACCAGTTCAGCCCACCGGTGAAGCCGGACCGGCTGAATTCGGCTACGTAGTGGTCGAACTCGGCGGCGGAGAACCAGGGCCAGGGCAGTGGTGGAGCGGGTGGGAGAACATCGAGGTAACCGTTGCCGGCCGACGGATGATCCCAACACGTGAGGTAACGGTCGACGTCACTCAACGCCCAGAAGATCCGGCGCAAGAACTCATCGACATTGCTGTCGAGCTCGCGCTCGGCGATGCCGGGCTGCTGGAAGTAGTGCATGTGGAAGAAGTGTTTGTCGGCCAGCATGGTGTTGATATCGCTGGGACGAATGGGCGCTCGCGGTGTCAGGGGGACACTCAGCTGGATGAGGCCCGCGACGCGGTCCGGAAGCCATCGGGCCAGGTCCCAGACCAGATTGGCCCCGAAGTCATGGCCGGCGAACACCGCTTGATCGGCATGCAGCGCATCGAGTAGACCCTCGATGTCGGCGACGGTGGTTGCGCGATCGTATGCACTCGCATCGGTCGGTCGGCTGCTGCGACCGTAACCGCGCATGTCGGGAGCGACGGCATGCCAACCTGCCTCGGCGATGGCCGAGATCTGGTGACGCCACGAGTATCCGAGGCCGGGAAATCCATGACACAGGATGACGGGCGCGCCGCTGCCCTGTTCGGTGATCGCGAGATCGATCCCATTGACGTGGAGAACCCTGGTGGACGATGCGGCGGGCATCGGGTCAGCCTAACGCCCTGTATGCCTCGTGGCCCTGGCGGCGAACTCGTCCAGCGCGTCGGCGACCTCCGTCGCATGCGACCGAGCTCGGCGTCGAACCGGGTGATCGCCGCGCTTGCGTCGGCGGTGAAGGTATGGCAGGCACTTCCCATCACGTGCGGGCAACAACGCCTCAGGTCGCGTCCTCGATCTGAAGGGCCCGTGCGGTCAGATGCATGCGGCCGGTGGTGTACCCGATGCTCAGCGCGATGGCGACCCCACACAGCACGATGGTGATCCATCCCGGCCATTCGTACACCTCGACGAGTTCGAAAGCCTCTTTGATACCGATCAGTGCGGCACCCCCGCCGACGATGAACCAACCCGTGGCCTTGTTCGAGTACGAGACGAACTGCTCTCGCTGCTCGATCGTCAGGCTGGCCATCACCTGTGCTCGCCACGCATCCTGGGCGCGATGAATCAAGATGTAGGCCACCGGCGGTAGTAGCCACCACCACGCCGACACGCGCTCGGAATGGGGGACTGCCAACGATTGGGTCCGGATCGCCGCACGGTCGAGTTGCTCCTCGCTCAACTCCCGCGCACCCTGATACATCGGCCCGGCCACGAGCAGCCACGCTCCGAGATATCCGCACCACGCCGCGAACAGTTCCATTTGTGTGCCTTTCGGTTGGTGGCGATCTGTCCAAGTCAGCGGGGGTCAGAGGGATCTGGCCGGCGTGCCGTGGGCTGCGGTGAGCGCGGCGCCGAACGTCATCACCCCTTCGAACCCGGTCGGGTCGATCCCACTGAGCGACGCCACTCGGTGCAACCGGTTGTTGACCGTGTTCGGATGCACACCAAGGGATCTGGCGGTTCGTTTGCGATCCATGTCGCAGCGCAGATACTCCTCGAGAAAGGTGATCAGATCAGGGGACTGGTCGAACGGCGCCAGCACGCCGCGCAGATGGTCGTTGGCTGGGCCGGGACGCGTCAGCTGATACTCGAGCGCGACGTCGTCGAGACGAGCGACGGTGTGCCGGGCCCGTTGCCGGCCCGACAGCCGCAACACCTCCGAGGCCAGCTTCCCCGCGTCGGGCACGTCTGCGATGGGAACGTTCTCCACGAGGCCGGCCCGGATCGGGACACCCACCGACGATCGGATGCGCTCGACGAGTTCACCCGCGAGTGTGTGCGCAAGCGAACTGCCATCCGGGTCCACCGGCATCAGGACGTGGCCACCCGCGGGGCCCAGCGTGGTGAGCGTCGGATTGGTGCGCCGGAATTCGCTCAGAGACAGGATCTTTCGCATCTTCCGCCGACCTGCCACCAGCCGGCCGGTGGCATCCTCGACGAGTTCGTCCGGAGTCGACGCGATCTCCAGCGCGAGCACGTGGTACTCGTCGGCCAGCTCGATCCGGAAGCGGTCGGCGTAGGGGTGTGCTTCTTGACCATCGAGGATCATCCGCGCGACGAGGTGCCCGGCCCCGCTCTTCTCGCTGTCGAGGATCACCTGTTCCTGTTCGTAGGCGTCGACGAGGGTTGCCGAGAATATGCCGAACAGCGAGATCAGCGCGGCACCGAGATAGGCCATCTCGTCCTTCTCGTCTGAGCGGGACAACGACGTCGCCTCATTCCAGAAGCGTTCGAATCCGCGTTGCCAATTCCGGATCACCACGGAGAGCGGTACGCCCTCGTCGGCTCGCTGTACCGCGATCTCGCGTGCCGGACGAAGCTCCTCGGCGTTGGGTGTGACATTCCCGCCGAGCGACCGGAAGACAGTCGTCAGCGTCCGCCGCGTCACCCACGGCAACTCCGTCAGCCGTATCTCCGGCGGCAGCGCGCTCAACGCGTCCGAACTGTCCAGAGCCGACTGCTTGATCATGCCGGCGGCGCGAGCGTGCAGCCGATTGAGCAGATCAGCGGTGCCCGCGGGCGGCGGGGTTGGCGTCAAAGCGGCCATAACGTACCTCCACGTTGTGCTGTCGCACATGCTATCGCGGCGTCACCTGTGATCATTCGACATTGCGATGGGCAAGTGCCCACCTTAGCGTGGTGAAACAGCAGCAAATGTGATGCGAACCACGTCGAATGCCCTGCGTGACGCAGGTGTCGGGGGTCCATCACACGAGGCCACCGGCCATTGCGCGACCACTAGGAACGGCAAGGAAACACGATGGGTCAGTCGGCCACCCGACAACCAGGTACAGCGGAGATGGGTACGGCGGCGACAGGGACCGCGGCGACAGATACAGCGGCGACAGATACAGCGGCGATGCTGCCAACGGCGCCGGCGCAGACGCTCGTGCATGGACGAGATCGGCTGTCCGGTCGCCTACCCGCGACGGTCGGCGGTGCCCGCGCCTGGGTCATCACGGTGATGTTGATGCTGCTGATGATGATCAACTTCGCCGACAAGGCGGTGTTGGGCCTGGCTGCGACCAGCATTCGTGAGGAGTTCGGGCTCACCGCACAGCAGTACGGCACCATCTCGAGTGCCTTCTTCCTGTTGTTCAGCGTGTCGGCGGTGGTGGTCGGTCATCTCGCGGACCGCTTCAGCACCAAGAAGGTGTTGCTGGTCCTCGCGTTGATCTGGTCCGTCGCGATGCTGCCGGTGATCGGCCCGGCCGGCTTCCTGGTGATCCTGCTGTCACGGGTCGTCCTCGGTGCCGCCGAAGGCCCGGCCTTCGGCGTCGCGCAGCATGCGGTGCACAAGTGGTTCGACGACGCGGACCGCAGCGTGCCGACGGCCTGGTTGACCATCGCGACGTCGTTGGGTGTGATCGTCGGTGCGCCGGCGCTGTCCTGGATGATCGACGCGCACGGGTGGCGGTCGGCCTTTCTGCTCGTCGCCGTCGTCGGCGTGGTGTGGAGTGCGGTGTGGCTGGTGGTCGGGCGCGACGGCCCGATCGATCTGCACGCGACCGACATCTCCACCCAACGCGTCCGCCCTCTCGATCGCATTCATGTGCCGGTGCGCAAGGTCCTGAGCACGCGGACGTGGATCGGGTGCGCGCTGAGTGCGTTCGCCGGGTACTGGGCCGTGTCACTGCTGATCGCCTGGGTGCCGGCCTTCTTGACCGATGACCTCGGATACAGCAAGGCGACCTCTGGGACACTCACGGCGCTACCCTGGATCGTCGGTGTGATCGCTTTGTTCGCACAGGGATTCGGAACCCAGCGCCTCATGCGCAGCGGGGTGTCCAGTCGCTGGGCGCGCGGAGTGATGCCCGGCCTCATCACCCTCGCCGCGGGCGCTTTCACTCTCGTGAGCATCTTCGCTCACGGCAACGGGATGACGCTCGCGCTGCTGACCATCGGACTCGGACTGTCCGGCGCGGCGTTCGCCGCGGGGATGGTTGCGTGCGGGGAGATCGCACCCGTCGGTCAGCGCGGCGTGGTGCTCGGAACCTTCGTCGCGTTCTACTCCCTGGCGGGCGTGATCGCGCCGTACGTGGCCGGAGTCCTGGTGGACCGGGCAGGCGACGATCCCACCTCCGGATACACCGCGACGTTCGCTCTCACCGGCGTCATCGCGATCGTCGGAGGTCTGCTCGCCATCACCTTGGTCAGTCCGGAACGCGACGCCGCGCTCCTGACCGCGGCCGCCGGCCAATCGGACTGACCAGACCACAACACACAACTACGCACAAACCGAAGCTCGAACGGAGATCTCTTGTCCACCAGCAGCAAACCGGCAACCACCCACACCGCGGCCGCCAACCGGGCCGTGTTCGACAACCTGCACTTCGAGGATCGTCGTGCCTACGACGACTCGCGCCGAGGATTCGTCGCCACCCTGGATCCGATGGTCATCACCGACGACACCGGACGAGTGGTGTGGGATCTGGAGCGCTTCGCCTTCCTCGACGACGACGCACCCGACACCGTCAACCCCAGCCTGTGGCGGATCTCCCAGTTGCACAACGCACACGGACTGTTCCGCGTGGCCGACCACATCTACCAGCTTCGCGGCTTCGACATCTCCAACATGACCGTCATCGAGGGCGACACCGGCTATGTGGTGATCGATCCGCTGACCTCTGTCGAATGTGCCCGCGCCGCAATGGACCTGGTGTACGAGAACCTGGGGCATCGTCCCATCCGCGCGATCCTCTACACCCATAGCCACGCCGATCATTTCGGCGGCGTCAAGGGCATCGTCTCCGAAGACGACGTGACCAGTGGCGCCGTGCGGGTGGTGGCGCCGCTCGGGTTCCTCGAACACGCCGTCAGCGAGAATGTCTATGCGGGCAACGCCATGATTCGGCGAGCCGAGTACATGTACGGGCAGAACCTGCCGGTCAACGGGACCGGGGTGATCTCCACCGGTCTGGGTATCGCGTTGTCGCAGGGGCAGATGAGTCTGCTGCAACCGACCGACGTGATCTCCGCGAGCGGTCAGGAGCTGGTGCTCGACGGCATCCGGTTCGAGTTCCAGTACACACCGGACTCCGAGGCGCCGGCCGAGATGCATTTCTACCTGCCCGACATGCGGGCATTGTGCATGGCCGAGAACGTGTCTCACCACATGCACAACCTCTACACGCCGCGCGGAGCGCAGGTCCGCGACGCGCTGGGCTGGAGTCGTTACCTCGACGAGGCGCTGCAGCGGTACGGCAGCGTGACCGACGTGATGTTCATCTGCCACCAGTGGCCGGTGTGGGGGTCGGAGGCGATCTGCGATCTGCTGGCCGAGCACCGCGATCTCTACCGCTACATCCACGACGAGACGCTGCGGTTGGCCGCCCACGGGTACACGATGACCGAGATCGGCGAGATGATCGAACTCCCCGAGGGACTCGCCACCTCGTGGACCGCGCGCGGCTACTACGGATCGCTCAACCACAACGCCAAGGGCGTCTACCAGAAGTACCTGGGTTGGTTCGACGGTAACCCCGCCCACCTGCACCCGCACACGCCGGTCGAGACGGGCCGACGGTACGTCGAGTTCATGGGTGGCGCCGACTCGGTGATCGAGAAGGCGCGCACCGCATTCGACGAGGGTGACTACCGGTGGGTGGCCGAGGTGGTCAATCACGTCGTGTTCGCCGAGCCCGACAACACCGCCGCCCGGGAACTGCAGGCCGACGCGTTGGAGCAACTCGGGTACCAGAGCGAGTCTGCCCCGTGGCGCAACTTCTACCTGACCGGCGCACAGGACCTTCGTGAGGGCGTTCATGCCGACGCGAATGCGTTGGGGGCCAACGAGGTGGTCGCCGCGATGACCGTCGACATGCTGCTCGACTACCTGGCCGTCCGGCTGAACGGACCAAAGGCGGGCGGACGTCACTTCACCCTGCGGCTCGACATCTCGGACGCCGCCGAGTCCCGGATGCTCGAGCTGACGCGCGGGGTGCTCAACGGCACGCCGACCGAACCGGGCGCCGACGCCGACGCGACCGCGCAGTTGACCAAGGCGACGTTGACCGGTCTGGCGCTCGGCGCCGTCCAGCTCGCCGACGCGGTGGCGGCCGGCAAGGTCGAGCTGGGTGGCGACGAGAGTGTCGTCTACGACCTGTTCGCTCTGCTCGACACGTTCACGCGGTCGTTCAACATCGTCACACCGTGAGCTCGCGGGCTATGGAGGAGAAGGCAACGGGCACTGCGGTCGACGACCCGGGGCAGGCGACACCGGATCACGAGCCCGACTACCGGTTCACGCTGGCCAACGAGCGCACGTTCCTCGCCTGGATCCGCACGGCACTCGCGCTGCTGGCGGCCGGCGTCGCGGCGGAGGAGTTGATCGGCAAGGGCACCGGCAATCTCGATCACTCCGTCCTCGCGGTGGCATGTGTGGTGGTGGCAACGGTGTTGTCGCTGGGCGCCTTCTACCGGTGGCGTCGGCTGCAGGCGGCAATGCGGCGCAGTGAGCCGTTGCCGCCTGCCACCATCGTGCGTGTCACGGTCGGCGGTGTGTGTGCCATCGCGCTGGTGTGCGTGGTGGTCGTGATCCTGTGACGTCCACGTCGGCGGGCGATCCCGGCTTGCAGCCGGAGCGAACTCTGTTGGCTTGGCGCCGAACCACATTGACGGCGACCGGCGTACTGCTGCTGTGCTGTCGAGTGCTCGCCGTCCACCACACCGCGGCCCATGCGGTGGCGGCGGGCGTGGCCGCTCTGCTCGTCGCCGCACTGTGCGGTGGGATGGCCCAGCGGGCACGCCGGTATCGCGCGGATCCGCGCAACAGTGCGCAGGCATCACCGGCGCTGCTACTCCTGATCGCGCTGGCGATCGCGTGTGTCGGGGTGCTGGCGGCCATCGGGTAACCACGTTCGTCCCCCGGGTATCGTCAATTCCTCCGCGTGCTTGTGGGGGATGAACTGATACTCGGGGACGAACCGTGGTCGTCAGACCTCAGATCCGCGTGACGTCGAGGTCGCCGTCCTGGTACTGCGTACGCAGACGCTTCTTGTCGAACTTGCCGACGCTGGTCTTGGGGACCTCGTTGATCACCGTCCAGTTCTCTGGCAGCTGCCACTTGGCGACCTTGTCGGACAAGAAGTCGCGCAGCGTGTCGGCGGTGGCGTCGGAGCCGTCGCGCAACACCACGGCAACCAGGGGCCGCTCGTCCCACTTGGCATCGGGCACCCCGATGACCGCCGCCTCGATGACATCGGGGTGGCCCATGACGGCGTTCTCGAGATCGACCGAGGAGATCCACTCACCACCGGATTTGATGATGTCCTTGGTGCGGTCGGTGAGGGTGAGATAGCCGTCGGGAGTGATGGATCCGACGTCGCCGGTGCGCAGCCAACCGTCGTGGAACTTGTCCGGCGCCTCGACCCCGTAGTAGGCGCCGGCTATCCACGGCCCACGGACCTCGAGCTCACCGACGGTCTTGCCGTCGTTGGGGACGAGCTCGCCGAGATCGTCGACGAGCCGCGCCTGCACCGACGCGGGGAAGCGGCCCTGCGTATAGCGGTAGCGCCAGCGCTCTTCGCCCTCGGTGCCGGCGGGCGGCCGGGCCACCGAGCCCAGCGGTGACGTCTCGGTCATGCCCCAGGCGTGCAGCACCTGGACGTCGTGGTCCTCGTCGAAGGTGTGCATCAGGGACGGTGGCACCGCGGACCCGCCGATGAGGACGTCGTGCATGCACGAGATGTCCTGGGGATGTTGTTCGAGGTACTGGTGCAAACCGAGCCAGATCGTGGGGACCGCGGCGGCGAAGGTCGGCTTCTCGGCGGCGATCAACGCGGCGAGGGGCTCCGGCTGCAGGAACCGGTCGGGCATGATCAGCGACGCCCCGATCATGAACGCTGCGTAGGGCAACCCCCACGACATGGCATGGAACTGCGGCACCACCGCCAGCGCACGGTCGCCCTGCTTGAGTGCAGGTCCGTCGGTCATGCACACCTGCATCGAGTGCATGTAGATCGAACGATGCGAGTAGGCAACACCTTTCGGGTCACCGGTGGTGCCAGAGGTGTAGCACATGGCAGCTGCCGAACGCTCGTCGACCTCAGGCCACTCGAACTCGGTCGGCTGATCGGCGATCAACTGCTCGTAGGAATGCACCTGCACACCGTCGGGAGCGTCGACGCCCTCGGCCGATTCGCCGGTCACGATGATGTGCTTGACCGTGCTCAGCTGCGGCAGCTGTGGATTGAGCAGGGGGAGCAGGGTGGGGTCGACGATGATGACCCGATCTTCGCCGTGGTTGGCGACGAACACCAGTTGCTCCGGGAACAGCCGGATGTTGAGGGTATGGAGTACCGCGCCCATCGAGGGCACCGCGAGGTAGGCCTCCAGGTGTTCGGCGTTGTTCCACATGAACGTGGCGACCCGCTCGTCGCCGGTCACTCCCAGCCCGCGCAGCGCGTGCGCCAGCTGTGCGCAGCGTTGCCCGACCTCGGCGTAGCTGCGGCGGCGAGCACCGGCATCGGTCCAGGTGACCACCTCGGCGGTGCCATGGACGGTGCTGCCGTGGCGGAGGAGTTGGGCAATCGAGAGGGGAGCGTCTTGCATTGTGCTGAGCATCGAGATTCCTTTTCGTCGAACTGTGCGTCAGCTGTGGTCGTGTCACAGCGTCCATCTGGTTCATCATTGCCCGATTTGCCGGATCGGGTCGTGGTTTTGCGCTCTCTGCTGAGCGCGCAGGTGGTCGGCGACTCTACTCGTGTTGGGAGACCGTCAAGGCGGCGCCGAATGCCGACACCCCTCGAAGCCGCTGGGGTCGACACCGGTGAGGGAGGTGAGGCGGTGCAGACGATTATTGACCGTATTTGGATGTACCGCAAGCGCTCTCGCTGTTCGGCCGCGATCCATGTCGCAGCGTAGATAGCACTCGAGGAACTCGATGAGCTCAGGAAACGGTTCGACGGCTGCGAGCATGCCACGCAGGTGTTCGCGAGCAGCGGACGGTCGGGACAACTGATAGGCGAGCGCGACGTCTGCGAGGCGGTAGACTGTCCGCTCGGACGGATGTCCCGCCGACAATCGCAACACCTCGGTCGAGAGGACGCCGGCGGAAGGGAGCTCCGCGACGTCTACGCATTCCACGAGTCCCGCTCTCAGCATGACCCCGACCGCCGAGTGGATCCGGTCGACCAGATCGCAGGCGGTGTCGTAGGGCGTCGACGCGTCATCGGGGTCCACGGGTAGCAGAAGGTGTCCCCCGGCCGGACCGAGTGTGGAGATCATCGATCTCGTGCGGCGAAAGTCGGTCAAGCCGAGGATCTTTCGCATCTTTCGCCGGCCCGCGACCAGCCGACCGGTGGTGTCGTCGACCAGTTCGTCCGGTGTCGACTCGATCTCGAGCGCCAGCACGCTGTACTGCTTGACCAGCTCGATCTGAAAGCGGTCGGCGTATGGGCGGGCATCCTGACCGTCGAGCAGCATGCGTGCAACCAGGTGACCTGCGCCGCTCTTCTCACTGCCGAGGACCACTTGTTCCTGCTCGTACGCCTCGGCCAGGGTCGTCGTATACGTCCCGACCAAAGCCAGTAGCGCGGTGCCCAGATAGGTGACTTCAGCGGTCTCGTCGGCGTGTGCCACCGCGGACACTTCGTCCCACAACCGCCGGAAGCCACGCTGCCAGTTCTGGATCACCAGCGACAGCGGCACGCCCTCATCCGCTCGCTGCACGGCGATCTCGCGCGCGGGTTGCAGATCCTCGTCATCGGGACCGACGTTCTCGGCGATCGACCGCAGGATGACCGCGAGATTCCGACGGGTCACCGATGGGAGCTCGGTCTGCCGGATCTCGGAGGGAAGCGAACGGAGCAGGTCGGCATCGTCGAGGGTCGATTGCCGAATGAGCTCGGACACGCGGGTTTGCAGGCGTTTGAGGAGCTGTTCGACGCCCGCGGGCGGCGGCGCGGGTGATAGCGATCTCATCGGCAACACCTCCTCGATGTGCGAACGCACATTCAACGGGCACTTTGACTGTGAAAAGACGTTCTTGTGGTGGTCGGATGACCATCGTAGCGTGAAAAGCGTGCAGAAACTGTGACTGGCAACACAGCAGCTATCAGCAGTGACATATCAGACGTAAAGACTGGCGCCAGCCATGACGCGCATTCATCCGAGACGCCGGCGACCCCGTTCCGGCGACACCAGTCGTCCTCGACCTAAGGAATCTTGATGGATCATTCGATCACCCAGCACCGCGGTGAGCCAACGTCGATCGCGCCGCCACCACCGGAGCAGGAGGCACGTCGTGACGGCCTCCGCCGCGGACGTCTGCCGGCACCGGTCGTCGGTGGCCGGCGGGCGTGGATGATCACCGGCCTGCTGATGGTGTTGATGATGATCAACTTCGCCGACAAGGCGGTCCTGGGACTGTCGGCGACCAGCATCCGCGAGGAGTTCGGAATCACCGCCGAGCAGTACGGCACCATCTCGAGCGCGTTTTTCCTCCTGTTCAGCATCGCGGCACTGGTCGTCGGTCATCTCGCGGACCGCTTCAGCACCAGCAAAGTGCTGTTCGTCCTCGCGTTGATCTGGTCGGTGTCGATGCTGCCGGTCATCGGGCCTGCGGGGTTCACCGTGCTGCTGGTGTCGCGAATCGTGTTGGGGGCAGCCGAAGGACCCGCCTTCGGGGTAGCGCAGCATGCGCTCCACAAGTGGTTCGAGGACGCCGATCGAAGCATTCCGACGGCCCTGCTCACCATCGCCACCTCGGTCGGGATCATCGTCGGTGCGCCCGCCCTGTCGTGGATGATCGTGAATCATGGATGGCGGTCGGCCTTCATCCTCGTCGCCGTCATCGGCTTGGTGTGGAGCGCAGTGTGGCTGGTCGTCGGTCGTGAGGGCCCGGTCGACGTCCACAGTTCATCGGCACGGTCGCAGTTCACGCGCCCCATCGATCGGATGCACGTGCCGCTGTGGCAGATCCTCGTGTCGCCGACCTGGCTGGGATGTGCACTGAGTTCCTTTGCCGCGTACTGGTCGGTGTCGCTGTTGATTGCATGGCTACCCGCCTTTCTGACCGATGATCTCGGCTACAGCAAGACCGAGACCGGGTTCATCGCGACCCTGCCCTGGATCGTCGCGGTGATCACGCTGCTGGTCCAAGGCCTGGCAGTCCAGCGCCTGATGCACAACGGCGTGTCCAGCCGCTTGGCGCGAGGTGTTCTGCCCGGCATCATCCTGCTCGCATCGGGTGTGTGCACCCTCGGCTTTGTCTACGTGCCGGAGAGCGGCTTCACGATCGTTCTGGTCGCGCTGGGACTGGGACTGTCTGGCGCCGTCTTCGCCGCCGCGACCACCGTGTGTGGCGAGATCGCCCCGATCGGCCAGCGTGGAGCGGTCCTCGGCGCATTCGTCGCGGTCTACAGCCTCGCCGGCGTCATCGCACCGTTCGTCGCCGGTGTGTTCGTCGGATCGGCGGAGGACGCCACCGACACCGGCTACAGCCAGGTGTTCGGCCTCACCGGACTCATCGTCATCGTCGGTGGGGTGCTCGCCGTGACACTGATCCGTCCGGAACGCGACAAGGCCCGGCTGGCCGCCGCGGGGCGAACCATCAACTGAACCTTCATATCCGACCACCATTGACCACCACGAACGGAGATACCTTGCGCAGCAACGCGAAACCCGCAACCCGTCACACCATCGACGCCAACAGGATGGTCGTCGACCAGTTGCCCTTCCAGGATCGGAAGGCCTACGACGATGCACGACGCGGATTCATCGCCACGATGGACCCGCTGGTGATCACCGACGAATCGGGTCGGGTGGTGTGGGACCTCGAGCAGTACGCCTTCCTGCAGGACGATTCACCCGAGACCGTCAATCCCAGCCTGTGGCGGATCTCCCAGCTGCACATGACGCACGGCCTGTTCAAGGTCTCGGACCGGATCTACCAGGTCCGCGGGTTCGACATCTCGAACATGACCGTGATCGTGGGAGAGACCGGATACATCATCGTCGACCCTCTGACCTCTATTGAATGTGCCCGCGCGGCAATGGGATTGGTGTACGAGCACCTGGGCGAGAAGCCGATTCGCGCGGTCATCTACACCCACAGCCACGCCGATCATTTTGGTGGGGTCAAGGCACTCGTCGACGAAGACGACCTCGTCGCCGGTGGTGTGCGTGTGGTGGCTCCGATCGGCTTCATGGAGCACACGGTCAGCGAGAACGTGTACGCCGGCAACGCGATGTACCGGCGCGCGCAATACATGTACGGCCAGAACCTGGCGGTCGAGGCGACCGGAATGGTCTCGACCGGATTGGGAATCGCCTTGTCGCAAGGGCAGATCAGTCTGATCGAGCCCACCGATCTGATCTCCGCCAGCGGGCAGGAACTCGTGCTCGACGGTGTCCGGATCGAGTTCCAGTTCACGCCAGACTCCGAGGCGCCCGCCGAGATGCACTTCCACCTCCCGGAGATGCGCGCATTGTGTATGGCCGAGAACGTGTCTCACCACATGCACAACCTGTACACCCCGCGCGGGGCGCAGATCCGCGACGCGGCGGCCTGGAGCCGGTACATCGACGAGGCATTCCGGCGATACGGCGACAAGACCGACGTGATGTTCATCTGCCACCAATGGCCGGTGTGGGGAACCGAGGAGATCGGTGACTTCCTGACCGAGCAGCGGGACCTCTATCGCTACATCCACGACGAGACGCTGCGTCTGGCCGCACATGGACACACGATGGTCGAGATCGCGGAGATGATCGAGTTCCCCGAGGGACTCGCGACCTCGTGGACGGCTCGTGGGTACTACGGGACGCTCAACCACAATGCCAAGGCGGTCTACCAACGGTATCTGGGCTGGTTCGACGGCAATCCGGCCACTCTGCACCCACATCCGCCCGTCGAGTCGGCCAAACGCTACGTGGACTTCATGGGAGGCGCCGACACGGTCCTAGCCAAGGCGCGCAGATCATTCGAGGAGGGCGACTACCGCTGGGTTGCCGAGGTGGTCAACCACGTGGTCTTCGCCGAGCCCACCAACGTGGCGGCCCGCGAACTGCAGGCCGACACCTTGGAACAGCTCGGATATCAGGCGGAGTCTGCGCCGTGGCGCAACTTCTACCTGACGGGCGCTCAGGACCTTCGCGAGGGAGTGCGCACCGACGAGGCCACACTGACCACCTCCGATGTGCTCGCGTCGATGACGACCGACATGCTGCTCGACTACCTGGCGATCCGGCTCAACGGTCCCAAGGCGAGCGGACGGAAGTTCAGCGTGCTCGTCCAGGTCACCGATACCGAAGAGTCCCGTCTCGCGGAGCTGATCCACGGGGTGCTCTTCTGCAGGCCGGTCGACCCGCACGGGGAGACCGGCGCAGACAGCACGCTCCGGCTCACCAAGTCGACACTGAACGGCCTCGCCCTCGGGGCCGGCACCCTCGCCGAGGGGGTTCGCACCGGGGCGGTCGAGCTCTCGGGAGACGAGGAGTTGGTCTACGAACTGTTCACGCTGTTCGACACCTTCAGCCGCACCTTCGACATCGTCACTCCGTGACGACAGTCGGCCACGCACAACCACATTCAACGCACCACCACATCAACTGAGGAGACCGTATGGAAACCAAGGCAGCAGTTCTGCGCGAAGTCGGCGAAGACTGGAAGATCGAGTCCGTGGAGCTCGCCGACCCGGTGCCGGGCGAGGTCCAGGTTCGGCTTGTCGCGTCCGGCATGTGCCACTCGGATCATCATCTGCGCACCGGTGCGAGCCCGGCGCCCCTTCCCATCGTCGGCGGCCATGAGGGATCCGGAGTGATCACCAAGGTCGGTGCCGGTGTCACCGGACTTGCCGAAGGTGACCATGTGGTCACCGCGTTCATTCCCGCGTGCGGCACCTGCCGGCCGTGTTCGAGTGGGATGCAGAACCTCTGCGACGAAGGTGCGCGGCTGCTGACCGGACAGGCGATCGCCGACGACGGATTCCGGGTCACCGCAAACGGGGAGCCAGTCGGACAGATGTGTCTGCTGGGCACCTTCTCGCCCTACATCACGGTGCATCAGGCCTCGATCGTGAAGATCGAGAAGGACATTCCACTCGAGGCGGCCGCGCTCCTGGGGTGCGGTGTCGCGACCGGGTGGGGATCGGCCACCATCGCCGGCGGTACCAAGGTCGGGGACACGGTCGTCGTGGTCGGCTGCGGTGGGGTGGGGATCAACGGTGTGCAGGGGGCCGCAGCAGCCGGCGCCCGTCACGTCGTCGCCGTCGACCCGGTGGGGTTCAAGCGGGACAAGGCCTTGGAACTCGGTGCCACACACGCCTTCGCCTCCATGGAGGAGGCGCTCGAACCGGTCCGCGAACTCACCTGGGGGACAATGGCCGACGTGACCGTGGTCACCGTCGGTGAGCTGGAAGGGGACATGATCCAGCCCGCGATGAACCTCACCGCCAAGGGTGGACAGGTGGTGGTGACCGGGATGGGGCACTTCGAGGATGTGGCGGTGACGCTGAGCCTGTTCGAACTCACCCTGCTGCAGAAGCGTCTGCAGGGTGCGATCTTCGGAGGGACCGGGCCGCGCACCCAGATTCCTGCGCTGCTGAACGAGTACCGGAGCGGCGCATTGAAATTGGATGAACTGGTGACGACAACCTACAAGCTCGAGGAGATCAATCAAGGGTACGCGGACATGTTGTCCGGGAAGAACCTCCGTGGGCTCATCCGGTACACCGACGCCGACTACTGATCGCCTCCGACGACTGACCGAACGAACGGAAACAGAAGTGAAATCTGAGCATTTCTCCGACTTGTACATCAATGGCGCATGGGTCGCCTCGGCCGGCGAAGCCACGATCGAGGTCATCAATCCCGCGGACGAACGCGTCCTCGCCGTGGTGCCCGACGGCACGGCTGCCGATGTCGATGCTGCCGTGAGCGCGGCACGAGAGGCGTTCGCCTCGTGGTCGACCACCGCCCCGGACAAGCGTGCCGCCTACCTGCAGGCCGTTGCTCAGGGCATCGAGGACCGTGCCGATGAGCTCATCGGGTTGATCTCCGACGAGATGGGCACCCCGCGCAGCTTTGCCGCCGAACTGCAGTTGCCGTTGCCGATCAACAGCTTTCGGCAGGTGGCCGAGATCGGCGCGAGCTACGCGTACGAACGGACCGAAGGACCGTCGCTCATCGTGCGGGAGCCCATCGGGGTGGTCGGGGCGATCACGCCGTGGAACTATCCGCTCCACCAACTCGCGGGCAAGGTGGCGTTCGCGCTGGCAGCCGGCAACACGGTGGTCGTCAAACCCAGTGAGGTCGCGCCGCTGGACGCGGTGATCCTGGCTGAGATCATCGACTCAGTCGGTCTGCCCGCCGGCGTGTTCAACCTGATCAGTGGTCGCGGTCCAACGGTCGGTGAAGCGCTCGTGTCCCACCCCGATGTCGACATGATCTCGTTCACCGGTTCCACCCGGGCTGGTCGGCGGGTGGGCGAGCTCGCCGCGCAGGGCGTCAAGCGGGTGGCGCTCGAACTCGGCGGCAAGAGTCCCAACGTGATGCTCGACGACGCCGACCCCACCGAAGTGGTCCCGCATGCCGTGCAGTGGGCATTCCTGAACTCGGGCCAGACCTGCTCGGCGTTGACGCGGCTGCTGGTGCCGCGAGACAAACTGGGCGAGGTGGAACAGATCGCCAAGCAGGTCGCCGAAGCCATCACCGTCGGAGCGCCCGCCGCCGAAGACACGGTCCTCGGACCGCTGGTGTCGCAGGCGCAGCTGGAGCGAGTGCGCGGCCATATCGAGAAGGGAATCGCCGAGGGCGCCGCGCTGATCACCGGTGGCGCCGAGCCGATCCCCGACCTGCCGGTCGGGTTCTACGTTCGGCCGACGGTCTTCTCGGACGTCACCACCGACATGTCGATTCATCGCGAAGAGATCTTCGGTCCGGTGTTGGTGCTCGTCCCTTACGACACCGAGAGCGATGCGATTCGGATCGCCAACGACACCGAGTACGGGCTGGCGGCGTCGGTGTGGTCGGCCGACCCTGAACGTGCGCGAACGGTCGCCGGCAGGATCCGGGCGGGACAGATCGCGATCAACGGCGCGGACTTCAACCCGAACGCGCCGTTCGGTGGGCACAAGCAATCGGGCAACGGTCGCGAATTCGGCACTCACGGGCTGGAGGAGTTCTTGGAGGTGAAGGCGATTCAGGTCTAGGAGAGTGGTTGCGCCCCCGGCGGTCCGCCGTCGGGGGCGCACCATTCTTCGCCTGGGACTGTTCTCGCGTAGGTCGCGATGGTGCGACGAGCTCTATCGGTCACGGCTTGCGCCGCCCCGCGATCGTCGTCGTGACCGAAATAGATATCCACGTCAACGGAATCCAGGCGTAACACGAGAGGCCGTACCACATACTGACGACGACGAAACTTGACCAGAGGCTCGGGTGGCCGGGTGCCGGATCGGCAACTCCCCCCACGCCCCACATCAGCGCCATGAACACGAGATAGCTCACCGGGATGGAGAGCAGGAACAGTTTCAATGAGTACGGACGCAGTCTTCGACCGTTCTCAGACGGCGGCGTGTGCTGGACAGGAGTCGGCGGGTCGGGGTGCGATGTCATCTGGGTGGTTTCTCGGGTCGTCGGCGTCAGTGCGGGGTGCTCACGATATCAACGACCGCTGGTACCGGCGCGTGATGAGCGCCTGAGCGAGGTGGCCCACTGGGCCGGCAACGCGCGCGAGTCGGCTGTGCGGTCGCGAGAAGGCCGTCACCGTGAAGGTGACCGTGTCGTCTGCATGGTGTTCGAGCGCAAAGCGTTCCTCGCCACACTCGGGATGTCCGGGGAGCGTTCCGTACGCGAAGGCGGCGCGGCGTTCGTCGTCGAGCACCTCGACGATCCGGACGGGAGCCCGAACACCCACGCGCCCAATGCCGATCGTCAGCACGGCGACACCATCCTGCTCGACGGTTCTGTCCGAACTTGCGACCGCCACGCCGGCCCGCAGCTGTACCTGCCATTCGAAGAGTGCCCGGCGCGCGAGGGTGAAGTCTGCGGCGCCGGCGCCGACATCAACGCTCTCGTTCAGATGGCGGTAGCCGACGGGGAGTCGACCACTGGAAGCGCCAACTTCCGGATATGTCAGGGAAGCTCGCCGAAGTCGCTGTTCGGTTTTCGCGTCCAGTGGTTGCCGTTGTTGGGTCATGAGATGATTCAACCTCGATGAGCGCGGCACCACGTGTCCTTTTGACGTTCGACGCGCTCGCGCTTCACCTACGGCTTGAGTACGTTCCTACCGTACTGAGTCTCCATGAAGGCCCGGTGTCGTTCGGGTTGTTCGTGAACCAGATCCGCTGCTCGTACCTGGCAGTCCGCAGAGCTACTGGGAACCATGACTGTGACTCTTGGATCTTCGGGCGCTGCATCCATTGGCATTGATACGTCTGGATCTTGCGCGACTGGTCGTTCTCTTTGCTGAGGACGACCCGCCAGAGGAGAACAGCCTCTTGCCGTCCTGGCGTAGTTTGCGCCGACCGCCGAGGCGTTACCCCAGCGCCATTCTCACTCCCAGATCGCGTGAATCTTGCGATTCGAGTGTGCTCCTTCGTGCCCGAACGCTATCTGGCACAGATAGACTTCGTGACCGATGATCACCCTGTGCTGACAGACCTTGTCTTCCTCAGACGATGAGCCCTGCTCTTCTACGTTCTTTCTTCTTCGCATTGTTGTGTGCCTTTGCTCTGGCTTACTGGCGGATGAACGGAAATCATCGACGTGCCCGACTGTACTTTCTGCTCGAAGGCCAACATGTTTTCGAGCAACCATCATCCGGTGGTGTTTTATTGGTGCAGGGCGTTTTGTTCTGTTGAGGACCTAGACGACTCCGGGTCTCTTCTGGACTCGTGAGAGGCGAAATGCCTTTTATGAACAAAGTCAGTGGGTTGGCATCGAACACGTGGACGCAGCGTTCCAACCGGTTATCGGCTCTCCTTCACTTGGTTGTCGGGCGTGGATTGCGGCGGGCCGCCAGCGTCGCGCAGAACCACGAGGCGCAGCGCTTCCTGAAGCTTGTTGGTGGTCATCTGCCAGACCTCACCTTCGTGACGGCAGGCGGCCGCCTCGTCGGGGTCGTCTGCGTCGTCCGCCTCGCCGGCGGACTTCACCCACGCCAGGTACTGCTCCTGGGTGGTGTAGATGTACCGGAGGATCTCGGACTGGTCGTAGCGGCAGATCTTGGCGACCTCGTGCGCGTTGAGCGTCGTGCCGTCGGGATCGAGCACGATGAGGGTCTGCAACGGATCGGGGAGGCGTTTGTCGGTCTCCGAGTGTTCGGGAGCATCGACTCCAGTGACAGCCGAGATGATCTCGGGTGCAACATCCTTCATGAATCCGAGCCATCTTCCGAGCGCGGCGATCAGGTTCTCGCGATGGTACGCGCTCATCCCGACGCTGAGGAAGGCCATCAGCGTCGACTGGTGCACTATCAGCTTGACTCCGGCCCACCGGACCGACTCGCCCGCGACGAACTCGGCGGCCGCGGTGGTGTCGGGGACCTCGTCGACGAGCGTTCCGAAGAACTCGACCGATGCTTCGTCGTCGAGGACTCGCAGCCACGACGGCAGAGCCCCGGTGGGCAGCGGGATGTCGCCGTCCTCGTCGACAGCGATATAGCGACCGGCGATGCCCTCGAGCGTGTCGATGACCATGCCCAGCAGATGATCACGCGACTCGGGGATCGCGCCGACGGCGACACGTGCCTCGCGGCGGTCCGGAGTCGGACCCGAGCCGGAGAGAAAGGCCGGGTGGACGACCTCCCAGATCACACGCAGGGCGTCGACGGCGATCTGGGCGAGCCCGTCGACGCGGCGTTGCCCGACCTCATAGATCAACCGGTTGTCGCGGAGCAGACGCCAACCGGCGTCGGTCATCGTGGTGAGCTGCTCGAGTTTGAACTCGACGGTCGGGTGAAGATCTAGGACGTGGGCAGTGCAGCGCATCCGATGGGCACGCGTGACAGTGAACTCGAGGACCGCGTGCGTGCCCTCGGGGAAGTCGCGGGCCTGCTCGACGGAGAACCGCTCACCCATCGGGAGTGCGGACAACCGGTCCGCGAGATGGTTCCGGAAGTCGCGCCAGGCGCCCTCGACCGCGGTGTCAAAATCGAAGCCGGTCATGACTTCTCCCTTCTGTGAGTACGTTCGCGCACATCCGACCGGGAC
This sequence comes from Gordonia sp. SID5947, assembly GCF_009862785.1. Classification (NCBI taxonomy): domain Bacteria; kingdom Bacillati; phylum Actinomycetota; class Actinomycetes; order Mycobacteriales; family Gordoniaceae; genus Gordonia; species Gordonia sp. SID5947. The sequence goes on from NZ_WWHU01000001.1 coordinate 3,536,899, forward strand.
GGCTGAGAACGCTGGACTCTGGTGAGGTGCTCGGTACCGCCGGCGGTGTTTCGCGGGCCCCGGTGGATCACCTTTCACCTGCAGAGTAGGGGAGAGGTACGACAATTTCGGACCTCGTTGACGTGCGATCGGATGATCAGGAGGAACCGAAGTGCTCCAGGTCTAGTTCCTTCGACGGTCGTGATCGCGCCATCCGTTCGCACGGCCTCGACGTCGGAGAACGAAACACTTCACCCTGTGAGCGAGAACGGATGCACTGTGCTGATCGGGTCGGTGAGCGTCAGGAACGACGGGTGGGTGACACCCCATTGGCCGCGCAGCAGGGTGATCGACTGGACCGCAGCCTGGTACAGCTGCCTGCGGCCGAACTCCCGGATGTATTCGTCCTTACGGGAGAGGTAACGCCAGTCGAGCGCCTCGAAGGTCCGCTGCGTCTGTGACCAGTCGGGCTGCCGCGTGCCGACGAGCGCACGTTTCGGCACGGTCGCGCGGACACGACCCGCCCGGTTGGCGCGGAAGGCGATGAGCAGCTGTTCGCGATTGCCGACGGGGTGTGCGAGGTCGATGAATTCGAACGATCCGAACCGCAGATCGCCGAGACGCGCCGCAAGATCCGCGGTGAACTCGCGCCAGGATTCGGCGATCTGGTCGTCGTATCCGTCGAAGTCGTCGTCGTACGCCTCGGTGGTCATGGTCCTCCTGGGTCGATGGGCGGACCGGCAGCTGCCGATGACGACGAACTTACGAGTCGGGTATGACATGCTCTGCCGGCTTCCGGCGTTCCCTGTCGGCGCAGCGCGAACCCATCGACGGATCCACGAGGAGACCGAGCCTTGGGCATACTGTTCGGTGATTCGTGTATTTCTCTCTGGAGGTTTCCTGTGGCCGGTGGCCTCGTGGCTTTGTTGGATGACGTCGCGGCATTGACCAAGGTCGCCGCGGCGTCGATCGACGACATCGGCGCCGCAGCCGGTAAGGCCAGTATCAAGGCGGCCGGTGTGGTCGTCGACGACACGGCGGTGACGCCGCGGTATGTCCACGGCTTCACCCCCGACCGCGAGCTGCCGATCGTCCGCAAGATCGCGGTCGGTTCGATTCGCAACAAACTGCTGATCATCCTGCCGGTGGCGATGATCCTCAGCCAGTTCCTGCCGCAGGCGCTGCCGTATCTGCTGATCGCCGGCGGCCTGTTCCTGTGTTACGAGGGCGCCGAGAAGGTCTACGAGGCGTTCGGTGGCGGGCACGGGCACGACCACGCCGTCGAGGCGCCGGCGGCGGAGAAGGGTCCGGAGTTCGAGAAGTCGATGGTCAACGGCGCGATCCGCACCGACCTCATCCTCTCGGCCGAGATCATGGTGATCTCACTGTCGTCGGTCGAGTCCGAACCGTTCCTCACGCGGTTGCTGGTGCTCATCGTCGTGGCCTTGCTCATCACCGCACTCGTCTACGGCGTGGTCGCGCTGATCGTCAAGATGGACGACGTGGGACTGGCCCTCGCGCAACGTCAGTCGACGGCGAGTCAACGAATCGGTCGTGGTCTGGTCAAGGCGATGCCGACGGTCATGTCCACGCTGACCGTGGTGGGCATCGCCGCGATGCTGTGGGTCGGCGGTCACATCCTGATCGTCAACGTCGGCGAAGCCGGATTCCATTGGCCGGCCGACCGTCTGCACGACGTCGAGCACTGGTTCGAAGAACTCTCCCACGGGTTCGGCGGCGTCCTGTCCTGGACCGCCGGGACCGTGGTCTCGGCCCTCGCCGGGTTGGTGATCGGCGCGATCATCGTGGCCATCATGCACCTCGTCCCGAGGCGTGGCGCGAAGGAAGCGCCCGACGGGTCAGCGGTGCACTAGACGCGTCAGCTGTTGGCGCCGACCGGGGTTGTGCCTGGGGCGGGCGCGTGGGCATTGGCAGCGTCGACGTCGCGATCCTCGGACTCCACTGGCTCCCGCACGGCCTCCCCGTCCGGCCCCTCGAACCGCCGGCCCCACCCGGTGACGATGGAGATAGCCATGATGACGGTCAGCACGAGCGGATAGAACGTCGCCGCGAACATTCCCAACGCCGAGACCTCGTCCGGTCCTTCGGTCAGCATGCTGGCGATCAGCAGGAACGAGCTGACTACCGGGACAATCGAACCCAGTCCGAGGACGTTGCAGTCCATGATGTTGGCCCGACGGTATGGATGCAGCCCGACGCGGGAGCCGATGCGGTCGACCAGCGGCCCGTAGAACATCATCGTCGGTCCGTTGACGCCGGCGAACAGCCCGCCGGACACGATCGCCCCGATGGCGATGGTGGCTTCGGTGCCGCGGGGCGTGGTGGTGAAGCGTGAAGAGGTGACGGCGTCGACGATGGCGTCGAACACGCCGGAGCCCTCCAGGACGCCGATGATGGCGAACACGATGATGCCGAGCCCGATCAACGGAAGCACGTCGGTGATGCCGTCGACGAGGAAGCCGGCGGCCGCGTCGTCTTTCGCGGAGATGATGTCGGCGGGGGTGATCAGACCGAATGCCAGCCCGATCACGGTGCCGACGATCAGGCCGACGGTGGTGGCCAGGAACAGGTCTCGCTTCCAGAAGGCCACCGCGAGAAGGCCGACCACGGCGACGAGCATGATCAGCGGCTTCGGTCCCACGTCGGTCGGGGTGGTCGCAGTGCCGGCGTCGCTGGTGAGCAGCAGACCCACGACGACGTACAACACAAGCGCGATCGCGGCCGTGGGCAGCGAGTAACGCGCCCGGGACCGGACGACACCGGCGATATCTGCGACGCCCTCCTTACGACGGAACTTCTGAGTCGCCGACGACACGACGGTGGAGTCGGAGATCGGGGCGAGGTTGTCGCCGAACAATGCTCCCGACAGGATGGCGCCTGCCAGCAGCAGTGGGTGGGCACCCAGCGCGGTGCCTGCGGGGAAGATCACCGGGAACGCGGTGAACAACGTGCCGATCGACGTGCCCGTCGACATCGACATCACACCCGCGATCACGAACGCGATCGCCGGGAACAGACTCGGCGACACCCCGGCTTCCTGTGCGGCCCAGATCAATCCGTTCGCCGCACCCGAGGTGCTCAGCAGCATGGAGAAGAGGCTGACTGCCAACAGGATCATCAGCAGCGTGCTGGCCGTCGGCGTCGACAGTCCGCGCAGTGCCGCGTCCCAGTAGCTGGAGTATTTGCGTGCGAGCAGGGCTCCGATGAGGAGGCCCACCAGTCCGGACGCGGTGAGGGCGGTCATGTCGAAGACGTTGAACGCGATGAAGTACGAGATGACGCCGGCCAAGAAGATGGCCGGTGCGACAAACGCGACGTACATGCCGCCGCGGAACTCGAGGCGGTCGGGTGTGGTGGTGGTTTCCATGGGGGACTCCGATGTCAGGGGCGGCGGTAGGCCGCGAGCGCCTCGATGATGCGGTCGACGTCGTCGTCGGTGTTGTAGTAGTGGAACGAGATTCGCAGCCGCTGACCGCGGGGTGCGGTGCTGATGCGGTGTTCGGCGAGCAGCCAGGCGGCGAGGGTGTCGGGGTCGTCGTCGACCAGCGCCACCTGCGGCCCGGCGAACGCGGGGTCCTCGGGACGATCGATCTGCTCACCGAGCGCGCGGAGCTCGGTGGCGGTGCGTGCGGCCAGCTTCTGCACATGTGCCCAGCCGGCCTCGGCGTCGACGGTGTCGAGGGCGTCGAGCCCACCGAGTGCCGCGTACACCGACGGCACTCCGGGAGTGCCGGTCTCGAATTTGGCTGCCGTGGAGGGGGTGTCGATGTTGGCGGGGTCGAAGTTGAACGGGTTGCTGCGTCCGAACCAGCCGGTGAGACCCGGGTTGTCGAGCTCCTCCGGGTTGCGCACGTAGAGGAACGCCATGCCGGGGAGGCCGAGCATGTACTTGAGGGTGCCGGTGACGAGGAAGTCGCAGCCGAGGTCGTCGACGGTGAACGGTACGACGCCGCTGCCCTGGTAGGCGTCGACGAACATCTTGGCGCCGGCGGCGTGTGCGGCGTCGGCGATGGCGCGGACCGGCGGCCGGGTGCCGTTGATGTAGGAGACCAGCGGTGCCGACGCGAGGCCGACGGTGTCGTCGATCTGCGCGGTCCATGCCGACGCGGTCAGCACGTCGTCGGCGGCGACGGAACGGATCGGGGTGCCGTCGGCCGACGAGCGCCACACGTGCCCGACGGACGGGAACTCGTGGTCGCTGGTCAGCAGAGCTTTGCTGCCGCGGGCGTGGATGGTGGAGCGCACCTGGAAGGCGGCGATCGACGCGTTGGGTGCGATCGCGACCTGCTCGGGGGCGGCACCGATGCGGGCGGCGAAGCGGCCGCGCAGGGTTTCGACGAGTTCCATCCAGCGTCCCCACGGTGCGGGGTCGGCGATCAGGTCGTCCTGCATGGCCTGCAGTTGGCGCTGGAGGTCGACCGACAGCGCGCCCTGGCTGCAGCTGGCGAGGTGGGTGACGTCGCCGAGGTGGGGGAACCGGGCGCGGAAGGCGGCGAGCTGGTCGGCCGCCGCGGTGCTGGCTTCCTGGACTGATGTCATGGAGCAATGGTGCGGCACGGTATTAACCCTGTCAATCAGAATATTAATCTGGGTCCGCCCGCCGGTTAGCGGTGTCGCCTGCAATGATGCTCGTGTGCTGGGGACGACGATTCGCGAGATGCGCAAGACCCGAGGGCTGACGATGGTGCAGCTGGCCGAGCTGGCCGGTGTCTCGCAGGGCCTGATCAGTCAGGTGGAGAACGGGCGGGCCGACCCCAGCCTGGAGACCCTGCGCCGCGTCGCGGAGGCGCTCGGCGTGCCGCTGTTCGACTTGTTTCAGGATGGCGCGCCGAGTCCGGTGAACGTATTGCGCGCCGACAGTCGGGCCTCGGTGACCACTCCGACGGGCTCGCTGACGTACGAGAAGCTGTCACCGCCGAGCGCGACGCTCGAGGTGCTGCGGGGGCGGCTGGAGCCGAACGGGGTGTCGAGCCGAGAACCGCACGCGCACCCGGCAAATGAGTGTGTGGTGGTGGAGAGCGGCGCGATGGTGGTCGAGGTCGCGGGGGAGCGGATCGAGCTCGGCTCTGGGGACAGCGCGACGTATGACTCGCGGTTGCCGCATCGGTATCTTAATGAATCTGGTTCGGTGGCAGTGTTTTTGGTGTTTGCTTCGCCGCCGAGTTTCTAGTTCAGGGAGGCCGCTCGCTCCTGGTGATTCCGCTGTGCCCGAATAACGTTCGCGGGAGGAGCTACTGGCAGTCCCCGGTAACCGGGGACCTGCCAAATCGGCACCGACACTCCTCGCTCGGCTACCTGACACCGGCGGAGTACGCTGCGGGATGCACCCACACTCACCAACCGGTGGACGGCTGCGAGATCGACTGAATTCAATCACACCGTGGCTCTAGGTCGCGGTGGTCCGACTGTCGGGGACCTGCCACCGGGCTGACGAGTTGGCGGCGCAGGGCAAGACCGGTGAGGAGATCGCCGCTGACCTGGAGGTGTCGGCAGCCACCTTGTACAACTGGCGCCGCCAGTACGGCGGGATGGACGGCGACGCCGCGAAAGAACTCAAAGAGCTGCGGGATCAGAACAACCGACTCAAGCGGTTGCTCGCCGATGCCGAACTCGAGAAAGACGCGCTGCGGGAGATCGCCAAGGGAAAATTCTGAGCCCGACCGCCAAACGCGCCGCCATCGACATGCTCAAGGACGTCAAGAACATGTCAGAACGCATGGCGTGCAAGGTAGTTGGGCTTTCCCGTACCGCCTATCGACGGCTGCCGCAAGCGCTAACCCCGGCCGACCCCGACGCCGCGCTACGCGAGCAGCTGCGTGTCTATGCCCGTAAGAATCCCCGCCACGGTTTCCGGCGCGCGTGGGCGCACCTGCGCTTCGACGACGGCATCGAGATCAACAAGAAGAAGGTGCACCGGTTGTGGAAGGAGGAAGGCCTGCAGGTCCGCCGGGCGCCGCGCCGCAAACGCGCCGGCCAATCATCGGTGCCGATCGTCGTTGCGGATGCACCGAACGTGGTGTGGGCATTGGACTTTCAGTTTGATTCCACCGTTGATGGGCAGAAGATCAAGATCGCGTCGATGGTCGATGAACACACCCGGCTGTCGTTGCTGAACATTGTGGACCGCTCGATTCCGGCTGAGCGGTTGATCGAGGAGTTGGAGAAGACGTTCGCGATCTGGGGTGGCCCGCCGATGGTGCTGCGCATGGACAACGGCCCTGAGTTCATCTCAGAAGCCCTACAAGGGTTCTGTGCAGGGTCGGTGGGGATCTCCTACATTCTCCCCCGGCACACCGTGGAACAACGGGTTCATCGAGTCGTTCAACAACCGGTTGCGCGACGAGTGTTTGAACCGCGACTGCTGGCCCACCCTGCTCGAGGCGCGGGTGGTCATCGAAGACTTCAAAGACGACCACAACCACCGACACCGACATTCAGCGCTGGGCTACCAAACCCCGGCCGAGTACGCTGCCGGATGCACCCACCAACATCACCCCGTGGGCTGCGAGATCGACTGACGATCACAACGAGGAACTGGCTCTAGAACTGCCTGGACCGGTTATCGGGGACCTGCCACCCCCACATCTTGTGGTCGGTAGAACCTGTTTCACGCACCGTCAATCAGGAAGAGCCAGCAATCTCCGTAAAGTCTCGACGTCTTGGTTACGGACTGCGTCGTGCAGCAGATACTCCACCGGCGTCAGCTCGCGGGTAGCTCGTCTTTAAACAGCGCCATGATGTCGGGATTTCCCCATGCGACGTTGCCGAGCATCTTCACGATGTTGTTGCCGGAGTTGTTCGGTGCCTGGAGATCAGTCCCAGCCTCCTGGAGCAGCTTGATCATGGGCACGTAGGTCTCGCCTCGTCGCGCACCCTTCATGATCGCGACCCAGAGGGGTACGTTGCCATGGTCGTTGCGCGCGTTCACGTCTGCGCCTGCTTGGACAAGTGCCTGCGCAGTGTCGAACGAATTGTCCTGGGCCGCGAAGTGCAGGGGAGCCCAGTCCGCCTTGTCGCGCACGTTGGGATCAGTGCCGGCCTCGAGCAGCTTGGCGAGCTGGGCGATATCATTTTCGAGCGCGGCGTAGTGCAGCTCGTCGCGGTTCATCGGGTCACCAGTCGGTGCCATGTGTCAGGTCTTCCTTCTCGTCGCGGCTACTTCGGCTTGGGCCACTGTGAACGCGGCATCTCGTTCACGTGGCTGCGGTTGCTCGCCGCGCTGCAGAACGAGTGGGCGGAGGACCGAGGGTTCCAGGCCATCGAGGAGACCGCGCACCAAGGCAGGCGCCGAACCGGCGGCCAGTGGACCCGACCTGATCTGGTCGCCGTGGGCATGAAGACGTTCAAACATGTCCCACACCAGCAGTTCGAAATCGTTACCTTTGAGGTCAAGCCGATGGCATATCTCAACGGCATCGCGGTGTTCGAGGCGCTCGCACATCGTCGCGCCTCGACGCACGCGTACGTGCTGATCGAAGTGCGAAACATCCTTGCCGAGGCGCATCGACAGCAACTCGACGCGGTCAAGCGAACCGCCATCGAGCACGGCGTCGGCGTGATCGTGTTCGACGATCCCGCCGATTACGAAACGTGGGACGAGATTGTTGTGGCCCAGCGCAGCGAAACATCCCCGGAACTGCTCAACGATTTCATCGAAACGCAGGTGTCCCAGGCCGGGCAGCAGGCCATTGCGAGTGCCATCGAGCGCAGTCGGGGTGCCACACCGAAGTAGTTTTCGGGTTGCGAACAGGTCAATTGAGCTCACGCGTCCATACTCACCCATGCATCGGACTCGCTGGAGATGGCTTCGGACAACACGCCGCGAAGCGCGACCAGAGTCTTATCGATCTCGCCAGAATCTCCTCGCCGCAGACCGTCGACGATCGATGCCAGCGGAATGCCGGCAGCGTTGATCCGGACGCGGCGCGCGCTCCTTTCGCCGGGAACACTGAGTTCGACAGTGGATTCGGCCAGCTTGTTGTTGGCGGCAGGAAAAATCAAGTAGGACGTCGGAGCGTGGCTGAAACCCGTGTAGCACTGTGCGTAGAGCAGCAGTTGATAGATGTCCTCGTTGGATATTGTTCGAATGTCGTATCGCTTATATTTGGAGTCGACGGCACACTGGCGTTCTCCACGCCGTAGCACGAGATCGGGTGCAATAGATCGCCGCGATTCCCCATTAACAGTGATGAGGGATGCATTGCGCTTTTGCGTTTGCATTTCCACGCCGGTTCCCGCGGTGACCTGTTCGATGAGCCATTCGACGAATCGCTCGAATAACAAGTTCATCTCAATCAGGAACGTTTCCACACGAAGATCAGCATCAGCGGTGTCGTTCACGCGGGCGAGATCGAGCAACGATCGGCACCAAGTGTGGGCAACGCGATAGGGTTCGGTTCGCCGTCCGTACACGATACGCGTCGCGAGGAGCTTGCTGTTCGATGGGAGGGTTGGTGCGATCTGATTGAGTCGATCCGCTAGTTGTGCCGCTCGGCGCCGGACGTGCGCGTCCGTGCTGACGCGCCGCGCCATGAGCACACCGGCAAGCAGTAGGTGGTTCTCGATGTTGTCGTGATCGAACTCATCGAACGAGCAGGCCAGGGCGGTGAACTTTCCGAAGTAGACCGTCGCTTGCCGGTAGGTGTCGAGTCGTCCGCGCAGGAACGGGAGATCGTCGCTGTGGCCGCGGTAGTCGCGGATCAGACCGCGAGCGACGAGTACTTCGGTATGCGTGACGACGAGCCGGCAGAGCAGTTGGACGGCGTCTTCAGTTGAATCGTCGGAAAGTCCGCGAAAGTATTCGGGGAGGTCGTTGAGCGAGCATCCGTTGGTGATCGCCAGCATGGTCAGAACACCCAGATTGCCGCCCGCGAGTTTCGGGACCACTCGCACTCGGAGTCCCGGGCTGAGGTCGACGCTGCCCACGTAGGACGATGCGCGGACCTCCACTCGATCGTTCGAGAGCCATGAGATCGATAGCTTGTTGCCCAGCGCCAACTGCATCCGGCCTTGATCCTCAACTGGAATCGGAGCCAGAGTGCAACTACCACTGGAGTATTCGGCGAGTTCGATCATTCGAGCGTGGACTGGATCTTGAGGCCGTAGTTATCGGCGAGTGCTGCTACGAGTTGCGAATCGTCGTTCACGATTGGCGTGAGCCGGGAGGACCCCACATCGACGATTCCGCTGCCGAGAAAGTCACGCAGTTGCGAGTAGTCGTCGTACACGATCTCCTGCAGCAGGGGAATGATGTCGGTGCGGACTACCTCACCGAAACCTTCGGCTGACTCGATCGGTCTGCCTTGGTCGAGAAAGTACGAGTGTCCAATCTGACGTTCGCGACCGGCGATTCGCGCCACGCGTTCGTTTAGTTGCTGAAGAAACTGATCGAGCGGAAGATCGTCAATTGTTGTGTCGGCGAGCAAGTCTGGGTCAGGGAGCAATTCGATGAATCCGAATCGGCGTCGGAGGGCTGCGTCGAGTGAACGGATGCTCTGATCAGCGGTGTTCATCGTGCCGAGAATTATGACGTTCGGGGTATCGATAGGCGTTCACCGCTGGTTGGTAGGGTGACGGCTTGTCCGCGACGGGACCGCTCGATCACCGTCATCAATTCACCGAAGACGCGCGGCACATCGGCACGATTGATCTCATCGATGATGATCACGTGCAGGTGGTGGGAATCGATGGTTGCTTGCTTCGCGATTCGCTTGAAGATGCCGTCGCGCAACTCCAGTTTGAGTTCGGTCTGGCCTGACTTCGGTCGAAATCCTTCGATGAAATCCTCGTAGGCGTAGGAGGCGTGGAATGTGACCTCGGTGAGTTGCCGGTCAATACTGGAGGAATCGCGCGGACCTAGTAGCCACGCGGCAAAGTTCTTCGCGGCGCGGGTCTTACCGGTCCCAGGCGGTCCGTAGAAGACGAGTTGTCCTTTGCGGTCTAGGATGCTCTTCCACCTCGTGAAGGCGGCCTCGGCCTCAGGATCAACTGGATCAATAGGAGTACGGTTTACGTCCTTCTGGTGGTGCTCGGGATCAAGAATTTGCTCGACGTTAGTGTTGGGAATTTTGGCGATCGTGGTAATCGCCCAACGCTTGATGGGTTCGGCGAGCTTGTGATGAATGTCCTGATCCCAGTCAACGTTGATCGTATGCTTGTACTCGTCGCGTTCTGGGCGCCACTGGTACGCGGCAGAGGTGACCGTACCGACGCCCAGCACCTCGGAAGTTCCACGGTTGGCGACGATCTTGTCTCCCTCCGCGATCTCCATCATCCGCCACAGTTCTTTGGACTTACGGGTGATGATTGATTTGTTGCCCTTGTACTCCCCTGTGTATGCGTCGGCGAATGCTGCCGTGAAGTCGTCCTGGGTGGTGAATAAAGATAGGTCACCGACGTCGTCCCATCCGACGCAGATGTAGCCTCCGTCGACGCATTCATCCCACAGCCGCCCTCGCTCGCCAGGGGCGATCTTCCAGTATTTCGGAGATCGAGAGCCTGGAGGGGGCGACCAGGAATAGAGCAGACCGATAAAGTCCAGCGAGTCTCGATCCGCAAGTTCTGGGTAACCGCGCAGGTGGTGCAGGAGGCGAAGGTTGATATCAATCGCGTCCCCGGAAGTGTCGAGGCCGAATTCGCGGGCGAAGTGCATCAGGTGGTTCTGGCTATAGATCGGTAGGACGTCGTCCGGGAAGTAGAGGTACAGCGACTTCAACCGGACAACTTTGGCGCCCCTGAGGATGTCGATCTCTGAGGTCGAGGTCCAGTCACCTTGTTGCGCAAGTTCAATCATCCGATTGAAACCGGTGCGGAGTGAGGCCCAGGCGTCATCGACGCTCCCGTAACCACTCGGGTAGGCCCATTCGCCGGTGGTTCGCTTGAATATGACGTGCTTGTGAGCGCTGCCGCCGGAAATGCTGCCGAGATCCGGCGTGCCCCACTCGAGGTAGTAGGAGTAGTTGTCGCGGTACTTCCCCGCGTTCAGCGCGTAGTCTGCGAGAGGCATACCGCTCCAAGACGGGAGCGGAAACCTCTCCAGGAAGTCTTGTCGTTGCTGGTCCTGCGCAGTCCGCAGGCGTTCGTTTCGGATGTCATAGCCGCTGGCGATAGCGTCGGTGAACTCCACAATGAGCCTTTCGGTCTGGTGTGAATGGTGCCGAGGAATCTGAAGGACGTCAGTTGGGCGCCATCGCTGCCTGTATCGCCTCGAGTTCCACGGGCACCAAGCTGTGGTCGCGCATGAACTGCATGAGCTTTTCGACGACCACGAGCGTGCTGGCGAGTTGAAGCTTTGTGGAGGCTCTTTCGTCGCTGAATGCTGACAGTCTGTTCAGCTGTGCCGAGATCTGGCTCTCCGCGAGAGTAAGACGCGACCACAAGTCCGCGTCGTGCGGCTCACCCACCTGCTTCAGCGCATGAGCTGTCGCGACTTGGATCGCCATACTGGTCGGGTCGAGCGACACTGGCCCGGCGCCGCCGCGAACAGTGGCAGCGGCGGTGGTTACTACTGCCCCTGTCGACGCCAGTCCTCCAAGCATTGCTAGCCCACCGACCATGCCACCCGGACCGAATGCGGCGAGACTGCTAGTTATGGCGGCGGCACCCACCGCAGTGGCCGATCCCGCGACAGCGAGGCCGATTGGCCCGGCAGCGAGAAGGGCGACACCGGCCGCAGCCATCATGACTCGGGTCTTTGTGCTGAAGAGGCCCTTGTCGCTGTTGAGGCACTCGGTCACCTCGGTGACCGCCGCTTTCACCTTGTCTCCAACGCCACTGCGGAAGCCCAGCTCAACAAACAGGTTCGGCACGGCGTTAACACGCGCCTCCCCGACTTCGATCTCATAAGGGTCGAGCACGTTGGTAAATGCGAGGACAACCGCTTGTGTGACTGCTTCAGTGAGATCCCAGCGGCGAGGCAGCGGAGGTACGCGATCCTTGCTGAGTTCGACAAGCTCGGGCGGGAGCTGCCTTCCCTCTCCGCTGAGCGCGAGGAGTCCTTGCACGAAGTTGTCCTGCAGGACGTTGAGCGCATCCTCATAACGGTCCTTGGTATCGCGATCGCTGATGTGGCCCGCGACATTATTTGCGTACGCGAGGGCGAGTAGCGAGCCGGCTTCTTGGTCTCCGAGCCGGAGCACCACACTATTTTCCGCGGAGATGTCAGTCTGCTGCTCGGAGTCCACGTGCATCACCTCAGTGATTAGCCGTGCGACAGCTGGGTGCCGAAGGTAGAGGTGGGCGTAGTGTTTGGGTGCGCCTCCGATCTGAAAATCCTGTGCGCCAGGGAAGATACGAGCAAGCCCGCGTCCTGCGGTCACGGGATCTCGAGCGTCCAGGAAGTTCGACCAGTCATCAACTCGCGCATAGGGAGATCGCTTGAGGATGCGATCGCTGCCCCGGTGAAGCGGATCTGAACCGGCGGGACTTCCGACGGTGATGAAGCGCTTCACGTGGAGCTTCTCCGGCAGGTGGTCCAGTAGGTCGATTGCGATGACGCTCCCGAGACTGTGTCCGATAAGCACAATCTCGCCCGACGTTGGCAGGTCATCTAGGATATTGCCGAGAACCGCGCCCCGGAGTTCCTCATTGGACAGGTACCGCTTGACCTGCTTCATTACGGTTAGGGGCGCGACGTTAATGCCCACGGTCTGAATAGATTCCACCACGACATCTGGGAAGCCGTTAAGGCCGAACGCTCGAACATCACCTGTCCGCCGCAGCATGCGCTGTACGCGAGCTTGCCGCCGTTCGAATGCTCTGCGGGCATCGTGGTCATTCTTGACTTTGTACGTAACCCCCGGGTGTTTCGACTTTATCCCGTCAGTGTTCAACAAACTCGCATATCGAGGTGCGATGACATCCTCTGGGGAGATCGACGGTGCGTCGATTCGAGAGAGCCCGCGGTTGAGTCCGGCAAGCCACTCTTGGTCAGCATTGCCATCCCCAACTCCGTGGAGGAACACCAGTTTCACGCTATCTCCTTAGCATTCTAAAAATCGAGGGACTTTACGCCGTCGGTAGAAGTGGTACAAGCACGTCAGGTTCCGTCTCGGCAACTCTGACGACGGTGTAGCCAGCGTTCGTTAGGTCCGCATCTCGGTCAGCGTCGGCATCGTCAACGAGCACGACTCGAGCGGCCTCCCACACGGCTTCGACGGGCCAATAGTGCTCTCCGAGTTCAACACCAATTTCAGGTTTGGCGACACCGCGTGTGGACAGCGCCGTGAGCAGCTCGACCACAGACGGTGGCGTGTACGCCAAAGTCTCACCCCAAGGGCCATCGACAAGGTCCTTGGACGCCTCAACCTTGAGCGCCGCGAAGATCTCTAGGGCTCCTGCACGTGTCAGCTGATCGTGATATCGCTCGTTCCGGAACGAGCGGAGGCATCCGTAGCAAGAGGTCTCGGCGCCACAATCGCAACGGGTCACTCGATCGACAGCGAATTGGATGACCCGGTCGAGGTTCTCGGCGATGTTCTTGGCGGCTCCGGCGCCGGCAGGAACAGTGTCAAAGAGGACGATGCTTCGCCGACCATCGCCTGTCCAGGAGAGCGTTCCGTCTATATCGTCCCGGCTGATCTCCAGCGCCTCCGAGGCGCCTTCGAGGAGGGCGTAGAGAACGGATAGCCATTGTGATTCGGAGGACTTGTTGTATGAGACGGAGCTAAAAGAAAACTCGGCGATGTCGGTCTCGTATCGATGGGCCAACGAGACGGTTCGAACTGAACCATCGCAGGAGGAACCGGTCGCCGGCCTTCGGTGACTGCTCCCCCGGGAGGTGTTGTCTGTGGCCGGTGTGCCCCAGCCGCACCGGCCGCACAACTGAAAGCCAGGTCCGCCCCCATCGGATATGACGATCATGCGCGCTCGAGTGCCGGCGCGCGCTTCAACTTCGACGCCCCCGGTGGATTCCCAAGGGAACGGGTCGCTCACATCTCCGAGATCCTCGACATAGCTATCACCACCCCAGCGCCTCTGCGGAGGTTCAGATTTCACATCCTCAACCTGGCGATCGGCGACAAAGCCGAACTCGGGTACGACAAAGGTGCGGATTCGCTTGAATGCTTGCTGACAGCTTGGACATGCCTCATCCGGGTCAAGCTCAGTACCGCACTGGAACTGACCGCAGGTTCCGCATGTGCGGTATTTCAGTTCGACAAGCTCGCGTTTCGGAAGCTTATGGAGTCCGCGCGACGTCCACAGTTTGCCACCCGCAACGACCTGATTACCTGGTGCGTAGTCGTAGATGGCCTGGCCGAGATCACGGGAGAGCTCGAGCCGTGCACCGACGTCGCTCTCACAATGCAACGTGCGGAGTTCGACTGTGTCGACCGGAAACCCATACTTCGGCAAGATGTTCTTGTTGGCGAGGTAGCCTAGTAGCTGACGGCTCTCGATCGTCTGAAGCGTCATTTGGAGACGTCGGCCCAGGCCTAAGTTCTTTGAGGCGATTGCATCTTCAATCAGCGCATTGTAAGTGTCGATGTCATTGCGGATATCCTGCTCAGCAATCGAGAGCAGCTCACACAGTGCGTCCACCCAGCTGCCGTCATCGATCCCGATATCTGAGGCCAAGGCTGGTGGGAGCACGGTCCGTATAGCGGACTCCACCGGATCGGGGACTGGAGTGAGGAACAGGCGAATTTGGGATGCGGGGGAATCTTGACCACTGTCGTCGGGCGAGAAGAACTCGCCAGCATGCTTCCACATTAGGCCCTGATTCTCGTACCGATGACGGAAGTATGCGGCCAATGCAACGGAGTGGGCATGCCGTCGAGCAATGCGTTCATTCTCGATCGGGACCCACGGTATCCGCATTTCGCCTGCGATCATGGATTCCGGGTTCTGGTACTTGGAGAGGTCGTGCGAGCTGCGCTTCGCGTAGGTGAGCACGAGTGCCGCAGACGACGCACGACGTCCTGCACGCCCCGCACGCTGGACGTAGTTGGAGGTCTTCGGCGGCATGTTGCGGAGGACCACCGATTGGAGGTCACCGACATCGACGCCGAGCTCGAAAGTGGTGGAGCACGACAGCACGTTCACCTTGCCGTCGATGAACTCGCGCTGGATGGCCGCTGCCGCTTTGGATTCCCACTGAGCTGTGTGCTCTTTCGCTGACAAGGGAGCTGGTCGCATGGTTCGGTAGAGCGTGCGGTAGTGATTGGCATCCGCGTCGACCTCCGGCACGCGGAAGGCAGTAAGCGTTCCGTCACATGATCCGTGCGGACACACGTCGCGGACGTTGTTGGCGGTAAGCCGGCGGCATGATGAGCACTGATACCAATCAGCGTCAGCACCAGGAAGTATCCGCAGCTTGGCGTGGTCGACCTGGTACACGTCACCGGCGGTCTTGTCCGCCACGGTCTCGAACATCCCTTGGTCCAGTAGGAAGCGCCAGCATCCATCAAGCAGCTTCTCCGGCGGCATTTCTGCTCCAAGGGCCGTGAGCACCTTGCGGATAAAGAGAATCCGGTTGTTCGTCGTCCCCGGTCGCCCCGCGGGCAACCAACTGATGATCCGCTTCTTGGCATCGGAATTCATCGATCGGATTCGGACCTGAGTGTTTCGGGGCTCGAATATCTCCGCCTTGATGTCGACGTCGTCGAGCAGCGTGACCGCGCCCTGAAGCCGAACGATCTTGAGTAACTCATCGAGAAGGCCCCACGCCCCGTCATCAGTAAGCCCCAGGGCTGCGAACGCCGGCGGCAGCTGTGCGCGCCGAGAGCGGAACATCCGGACGGCCATCAGGCCCAGACCTTCCAAAGACTGACGTTGGTCCAGCGCCATCAACTCAGCCATCACCCACGGATGGACCGTGCGCTTGATCGTCGAGCGGGTCGCTGTCTCCTCGAAGTGGTAAGCGTCCTTAGCCTTCTTGGCAGCGAAGTCAGCCAGATCTTCAGCCGAGAGCTCCTCGCCGCGATACTTCGGATCAGTGAGGACCATCGTTAGGTAGCGGCGTTCAATCATCCGGCCGTAGGTCTTGCCGAGGTATGGAGCGGCGAACGCGGCAGCCTGGCGGGAGTCGGAGAACATCAGGAGCTTTCGACCCTCGCCAACCTCTTCAACCGTCTCGTCGGACGCCGGTGGGAGATGCTGATACAGGGCGGTGGTGATGACTGCCGGTGCCGCATTGGTATCGGTCCTGAGTCGGCGGATGACTTGACGAGCGCGAGCACCACATTCCGTACACTTGCTCATCACTGCTGAAGACTGCGCGTGCTCACGAACCCGAAGGCTCGGCCCGCCCGGGCATGCCGAGTTCGAACAGTCGCCGGAGCCCAGTGCGCCGCACCCCGCACACAAATGCTTGACGTGTGTTTCGGCTGGCGACTCACCGTCCTGAGCCAGGGTTGCCTCGTCCTCGTCGATCATCGTGTCAGCCGAAGTATCCGCCAGAACAAGCCATCTCACGCGCCCGTCCTTCTTCGCCGGGCGGAAAAACTCTCGGCCCTGCACTACCTCGCGCTCGCCGGCGAGGTGTACCGCACCGCATCTTTGACACGTGCCGAACTCGAAGACGGCGCGACCTGTAGCGGGATCGACCTCGTGGCGGCCTAGGAGGACTGTGGGTCCGTCGTCACCGAACGAGGCAAAAGCTCCTTCGGTTGCCCTCACAAACAGGTGGTAGCGCGCGGACAACACGGGGTTGCCACTTGAATCGGTCACTTTCGAACCAAGAGCGACGAGTGCCTCTAGGTTGGCAGAACTATCTGCCGATTCCGGCCACAGCTGAGACTCGAGTTCGTGAACGCTGACCGGGCCGCGAGCGAGGATGGCCTGCAGGTCGCTGATGTGCTTCTCGGTGTGCAGAGCATCGGCCAGGTCGCCGTTCGGCGCGTGGACAGCGAGACCGTCGAGGTCGGCGTTTGGCTCCGCGAGATGGGTCAGCTCAGTCTCGTCGATGCTCCACGTTGGTGTGTCGCTGCGACGGAGCCGAGTCGGAATGACGAGATCTTGCCGAGCGGGATCGTCGGCAACGAACTCGAACGGCACGTCGAAGAGGTTGCGTGCGAATGTCGTTGCCTCAGCACCTTGTGTCTCTGGAGTCTTGCCAGTCAGAGACGCGGACGTCGCGATGCATTGCAACGGGCGGTCCCGGCCGACGCGTTGTCGCAGCCGCCGCAACAAGAGAGCAACTTCGGCTCCCTGGGCTCCGTCATAGACGTGCGCCTCATCGAGTGCGATGAACCGCCAGGTGCCCGAGTGCTCGCCATCGAACAGGTCGAGGTCTGCTGGTCGGAGAAGCAGGTACTCGAGCATCGCGTAGTTGGTGAGAAGAAAGTGCGGTGGGTTGGCGCGCATTTCCTCGCGACTGAGCAGCTCGTTGGGCAACCGCTCTTGGCCAGGATTCGCTGCCCGAAAGGTAGATTCGGCGTCGCGTCTCGACTGATCAGTCTCGCCGGTGTAGCGCCCGAAAGTGATGTCCGGCATCTTTTTTAGGAGTCCACGGAGCCGCTTGAGCTGATCGTTGGCGAGCGCGTTCATCGGATACAGGAGCAGTGCCCGCACGCCGGGACCCAGCGTTCCCCTGGCGCGTTCCTCAATGAGTGAGTTGAGGATGGGTACCAGAAAACTCTCGGTCTTGCCGGAGCCAGTGCCCGTGCTGACCACCAGGTTGCGTCCGTCAACGACCTTGCGGATCGCAGTCTCCTGATGCTGGTACAGCGGCCGCGTCATGGGCAGCGCGTCGCTATCCAACAACGATAAGTCGCGATGTAGCGTCCTATCCTCTATCAGGTCCGCCAGCGACGCTCCTGGTGCGTACGGTGGCGTTACTTCGAGAAGGGGGCCCTTGGTGAGAAGGTCCGAGCCATCGAGGACACTGTCGAACGCACTCGCCAATTGGGGGTCTCGCGGCGCTAGAAGGGTCTTGAGATACCGACGATAGCTAGCGTCAATCGCCGCGCCAGCTGCGAGTGGGTCGAGCCGGGGAGTCATTCGCCTTCTCCGATCAGGTCGCCATGGTTCAAGTAGGCGGTGAGGGCCTCGGCAATGAGTAGGTCTCCGGCGACCATCGCTGGGAAGTACTCCGCCATGACGGCCCACGTACGTCGCATGTCGGCTGTCATCGGGGAGTATTCGAACTCCCCCCGCGATTCGAGTCGAGCCACGGCAGCCAGAGTGAGCGAGTGCACCGACAACAACATCCACGGATGCTCGACTGGATCGACGCCATCGAGGCCTTCGTTGCGCGCCTTTATTGCGTCGTAGAGGACGGGGGAGACCTTCTTCACTGCGGAAAGCGCGCGGTTCACATGGCTCGAAATTTCGCGGGAGATCGGGTCGGCACTCCACTCGAGGCGCCGTTGGAATGCTTCGAACGCCGCACTCGTTCGTGTGTCAGCGTCGAGAAGTGGTCCTGGCACAATCCTTGCGAACTCGAAGATCTCGGCAACTCGTTCGTCACCCATCGCGTCGTAGCGAGCATCGGAGTGGCTAAACACGCCAGCGCGGTCGTCAAGCATTTTCCCTGAACGCAACAGCGCCATGAGGTCATCGCCGCCCTGCGTTCTGAGATAGGCCAAGGTTTCGGCGCGTTCGTCTGCGACGCTGTTGCCCTTCTCCTGGAGCGCCGGTAGGTCAGCGATCTCGACCATGCACCCAATCCACGGATGCTGATGAAGCTCATTGAGCGTGAAGCTCGCGGAGTAAGGACGGTCGATGAGTTGCGTTTCAATTAGCAAGGCCATCATCTCGTCTCGAGAGATGATGCTGTTCCCGAGTGCTTCGAGCGAAGAGCGCGGGTCCTTCGCGAGGATTCTGATGAGCCCGACTCTCTTACGCTCGGAACGGGAGTCGGTCTTATCCCACGGGAGTAGGGACAGCGCTGCCCAGGCACCACCAGCGGCCGCGGACACGAGCGGTAGCTGTCCCTCTCCGGCGAGGTACTGAGCGAGACCGTCGAGCACCCGATAGCGGTCCCGAAACCAACCGGGCTGAAAAATACGAAACGCGTCACTGTCCGGCCGCCGCGGACGTGCGATGACGGCGAACGGGTCGTCGACGAACACTTGAGCGATCAAGTCGCCGGCCTCGTACAAGTCGTCCGGCAAGTGCGCGCGGCCGCCAACGATAGAAAGTCGAGTCACGGGAGTCCACGGCGCGGTGGCGGACCAGATCCATACGCCAAGATCATCGGCGTCCGTCAGATCCGTGAACACAAGTTCTCGACCGTTGAGTGAGATTGCGCTACATAGCCTGGCAGGGCGGACCTCTGCGAGTGTGATCTCATGGCGAGTCCCCTCGGGATCGGTGACGGCCGCAACCAGTCGCGCCGCTCCAGCACCACGCGCAGTGTCCACAAAGAGTCGCGACGCCACCTGAAATACGTTGCTGGATTTACGGTCCTGGTCCTCACTTTGTAGGACACCCCCGTCCTGCGCCAACAAGGAGAAAGTCACACGGTTGGCACCGGGAACGCGCACTGCAATCACCGCATGGCGTTCGAGATCAGCGGGAGATAGTGCAAGGGGAGCGGTACGCCATTGCGCCGGTGTGCCTATATCGTCGATGCGGAACTCGACGTGTGGGGGTCGGACGACGAGTCGGTATCCGTGTCCCGCGGTGCCGACTCGAAGATGTTGCTCTCGATCCGTCGCTTCAAATGTGATCTCGGTGGTGTCGACGGGAAGGTCACTCGCGGAGCTAATCGTGCAAACGGTAGGACTCAGTCCACGGGAGACCGGCCGCCGGAACGGCAGGCCATAGTCTATGTCGAGGCCCTCGGCGATAAACAGCGTGTGTCGTTGGTCGGACCCCAGCTCACCACTGACGACGACCTCGTACTGGCCGAGGAGGGCTTCCTCAGCGCCATCGAAGGGGTCTAGGCACGTCTCCTCGGCATCGGATTCCCAATCTTCGTCAGTCAGCCAGTGCGGATCGCCGACCCGCCGGGTTCGAACTCGCCACAACTCAGGCTCGTCGCCGACGTGTGGCGGCAGATCGACCATGGGGCGCTCTGAAAACACAGTGAGGCCGCTGGGAGTGTGGAGACCCGGTATAGCTGCGCCAGGAACGAAGGTCGGAGACCCAAGCGATTTGACGCCCCGGACTGGTCCGTTATTGTCGGCACGTTTGAGAAGAATCGAGGAGTGACCTGCGAGATCGAGTTGCTGGGCCCGCCACCCGACCCAACCGGACGGCGCCCGCGCGTCGTCGACAGCGCGGATCGATTCGTGTGTCAGGGCATCAATCACGGTGGCGTCTTTGGGGTGAACAGCCAGTACGAGACCTCGCGGTAGCGCACTGTGGCGTGCGATGAGCCGACCGTCCGGAGTGAAGAGCAACAGCGGGTCGGCAGTATCGAATATCGGTACTCGGTAGGTGGCGCCTGACGCGTCGTGACGCATCGTCACCTCGCGAGCCGCAGTCGTGATCGACACAGGGGTCAGCGGGTGTTCATCGTCGCCGTCGACGCCCCAGCCGCGTTCCGCATAAATTTCGCGGGTGCTGCCGCCGGCCGTCACCTTCCACGGAGAACCGCCCTCGGAAGTGGGGTAGGGAACTCCCACCACGATTTCGTCAGCGTCGATCGCATAGGTGATCGAAGGGCCGGACCTCCGAAGTGAGCGGCTTCCACCGCCGCCGCCCACGGCGGACAGGAACGGCCGGTCGCGGACCCGCTCAATCAGGCCTTCAAGGATCAGGGTCGGGAGCCCCGTCGTCGCGGTCTCGAGCTCCAAGTCGTTCCACACGTCGGGCTGCTCGAGAGTGAAGGTGAGGAACTCGATCATGCGATCGAGGATGTTGACGGCGGTCTCACCGCCGAGCCGAAGGAAGTTGCGGACCGGGACGTCTAGCCGGTTCAGCCGGTACTCCATCCCCGCTTCGGTCAGCCACTCAAGCAGTGCGGCACCAGTGGCATCCCTGCCCTGCTGGACCTGTTCCTCGATCACATCGACCAGGTCACCAAGGCAGTGCACCGGAATTCCGGAATGCATCGCCATCGCCAGCACATAGTTCGGTCCAGTGAAGTCGGCAAACTCGCGGAGCTTGAACTTGCGGAGTAGATCCGGCAGCGAATGCCTCAGTTGCGACTCGAAATCCTGGTCACGGTCGATACTGAGCTCGTCCCAGAAGCTATCCCAGTATTTGCCCTGCTCGTAAGCAAGGCCGGCGTGACCGATCATCGTCGTGAGTGTCAGCGCGGGATATCGTTTGATCAGCGTCGACTGCGTGCCACTGTTGATCTCCCGAGCGGTCAGGCGACCGAACAGTTCCTGGGCGCGACGAAGCTCGTCCTCGTTGAGATTGAGCTCGAAAAACAGGCTCACTCCGTCGAGCAACTGGCGTATCCGGAAGTCCTCGTCGCTTGCCTGGTCCGCCAAATATGTACTCACGTGCTTCCTCTCGCTGGTCAGCGCGATTTACTGTCCCATAGGCGACTGACAGCGAAGGTCAAATGCACGACTGTCGTCTGGTCGAGCTACAGCGCCATCGGCGCTGCGGCCCTCAGTGTGATGAATCGCTCGGACAACGCGATAACGTTTCTGAGCACACAACGTGATTCGGAGGGCCGCACCATTTCTTCACCGACCGCAGAGCTGAATGTTGCGCCCGGCTCGATTGTTGTAGTGCGCGATGAGGAATGGTTGGTGACTGCGGCCGAGCAAGGCTCCGACGGCTGGCTAGTGAAGGGACGAGGGCTAACAGAGCTGGTCAAAGACACGACCGCCACGTTCTACTCAAGTCTGGACAAGATCGAACCGCAGGACCCGCGCGATGCGCAGGTTGTCGCCGACGGATCATCTGGGTACCGCGACTCACGCCTGTGGCTCGAGGCACTGCTACGTAAGACTCCGTTCCCGTACGGCGATCAAACGCTCACGGTCTCGACGCAGATGCTCGCCGATTCGCTCGGCTATCAGCGCGCAGCGGTTGCGAAGGCCCTCGACCCGCAGCACATCCGGCCCCGCATCCTCATCGCGGATGCGGTGGGTCTGGGCAAGACCCTCGAGATCGGCATGATCCTGTCGGAGCTGGTTCGACGAGGACGTGGTGAGCGGATACTCATCGTCACCCCGAAGCACGTACTCGAGCAGATGCAACACGAACTGTGGTGCCGGTTCGCGTTGCCGTTCGTCCGACTAGATTCGGCGGGAATCCAGAAAGTGCGGCAGAAGCTCCCCGCCACCCGCAACCCGTTCACGTATTTCAAGCGGGCGATCATCTCGATCGACACGCTCAAGAGCCCCCGCTATAAGGCTCACCTGCAGCGGCAGCACTGGGACGCGGTCGTCATCGACGAGTCGCACAACCTGACGAACGTCGGCACCCAGAACAACGAGTTGGCCCGCGTCCTCGCCCCGAACACCGAAGCCCTGATCCTGGCGTCCGCGACGCCGCACAACGGCAAGGAAGAGTCGTTCGCGGAGCTGCTGCGGCTGCTGGACCCGACGACGGTCGCCGCCGACGGCACCTTCACCAAGGACGACGTCGCGTCGTTGCTGATTCGACGGCACCGCCACCACCCGGAGGTCGCGGCCGAGGTGGGTAGTGACTGGGCCGAGCGGGCCGAGCCGGTACACACACTCGTGACTCCATCACCGGCCGAAGATGCCGTCGCGGGCGAACTCGCCCACACGTGGCTACACCCACCAACAGGCCGTTCTCCCTACTCGGGGCAGACGGCAGCCCTCTTTCCCTGGACGTTGGCCAAAGCGTTCCTCTCGTCGCCGGCGGCACTCGCGGAGTCGATCAAACAGCGGCGAGCCAAGCTGAACGCATCAGTCCCGGACCAAGCCGCCGAACTCGCCGCCCTCAACACCCTCGACGACCTGAATGCGAAAGCTCTGAACGAGTCGGCAGGCAAACAGGCCGCACTGGTGCAGCGCCTCAAAGACATCGGAGTCGGAAAGCAATCACCCACCCGCGCGGTCGTGTTCGCCGAGCGCGTCGCCACCCTGCGGTGGCTCACCGAGCACCTGCCGAAGCAGCTGGGGCTGAAGCCGGAGAACGTCGCGATGCTGCACGGCGGCCTGTCCGACGTCGAGCAGCAGGAGATCGTGGACAGCTTCAAGCTGGAGACGTCCCCGATCCGGGTGCTGGTCACCGGCGACGTCGCATCGGAGGGCGTGAACCTGCACGCGCAGTGCCATCACCTGATCCACTTCGACATCCCGTGGTCGCTGATCCGGATCGAGCAGCGCAACGGCCGTGTGGACCGGTACGGGCAGAAGCATCCGCCGGTGATCTCGTCGCTGATCCTGGAACCGTCGGACCCGGACTTCTCCGGTGACCTGCGGGTGCTCTCCAGACTGCTGGAGCGGGAGAACCAGGCGCACGGCACCCTCGGTGACGTCGCGTCGCTGATGGGCAAGCATTCGGTGACGGACGAGGAGAACGCGATCCGCGACGTCCTGGTCGGCAAGTCCAGCCTCGACGAGCAGATCCGCGACGTCGAAGACGTGGCCGCGGGCGACGATCTGGACGCATTCTTCGCGCAGTTCGACCTCGCGGAGACCCCGGACGACGACCCGAAGGCCGCGCTGCCGCAGGCCCCGCGACAGTGTCTGTACGCCGACGACCTCACGTTCCTCGACGAGGCCCTCAAGGCCGCGTTCCACGACGTGCCGCACGCGACGCTCGAGGACGGCGGCGTCGGGTGGACGGTTCACGCCAACCACGCGGTCGCGGAGCTGACGCCGCCGCGGGATCTCCGGCAGCGGCTCGGGCAGCTGCCGCAGAACTACCTGCAGCACGGCAAGGTCCTCGAACGGCTCACCCTCGCCACCTCCCCGGAGGTGGGTAACGCGCAGCTCGCCGCGGCCCGCGAGGGCAAGGGTGTCGCCAACACGACGTGGCCGGAGGCGCACTACCTGGGACCGCTGCACCCGGTGCTGGACTGGGCCAGTGACCGCGCGTTGAGTGCGTTGGGCCGTAACCAGATCTTCGTGATCCGCGGCGACGTCGACTCCCCCACCGTGCTGCTGATGGGCACGTTGATGAACCGGCGCGGTCAATTGATCTCGCGGGTGTTCTCCACCGCCGAGTTCCCCAATCCGAACAATCCGTCGTTCTGCGCCGTGGAGACGCTGCCGAACCTCGACTTCCTCACCTCCGATACCGGGCTGCGGCCGGGCTCGGCGAACCCAGGGGCGGTCGCCGACGCGGAGCGGTACCGGGAGCTGGTGCCGATTGCGGTGGACGAGGCCACGACGGCGATGCAGATGGTGCTCGACGCGCAGGAGGCTGCCGCCACCGAGCGGCTGGACCGGTGGCGGCGACGCGCCGACCGCTGGCGCGCCGGCGCAGAACAGCTGGAACTGTTTGGCGGGCAACGCAAGAAGGTGGACACCCTGTCCCGCCGGATCGCGGAGGAGCAGCGTCTCGCCGAGTCCCTCGCCCCCACCCAGCAGTTGGTGCGCCCGCTGCTGCTCATCGTTCCCAACGCCTCCGGAAAGGACCAGTAGGTCGTGGCGTCTTTCGATTCCATCGTCATCGGCGAGGACTGGATCAGCGAGCACTACTTCACCACCGACTCGGCGAAGGAGTCGTTCCACGGCAAGGTGCTAGAGCTGCGCAAGCTGTGGGATGCGGAGAAGAAGGAAGGCCGGGCGACGGTCCGCGAGCACCTGCTCGCCGCCACCGGCGCCCTGCAGACCGCGCTCGCCGGACTCGCGGAGAACCCGGATGCCGCACCGGAGGCGCACGCCCTGGCCCGGACCACGTTCGGTTACCCGGCCGCGCTGTCGACGTTCACCGCCGAACGCGCCGGCTCCGAGCTGGAGATACCGGACGCGAAGCTCGACGGCACCGCTAGTGTGCTGTTCCTGCAGGCGGTTCCTGTGACGTCGATCGAGGACCTGCTCGACCTGGAGACGGGTCTGCTGATCTCGCCGGCCGTCGAGGACGGCAAGCCGATCGAGTCGGCGTCGAAGGCGGTGTCGGCGGCGTTCCGCTCGGATGCGCCGCCGTCGTTCGTGGTGGTCCAGGCCGGGCAGTGGCTGCTGCTCGCCGAGGCCGAACGGTGGGCGGAGGGACGCTACCTGGCGGTGGACCTGCTCGTGGTCGCCGAGCGCCGACACGAGGCGAAGGGCGGCGAGATCGACCGCGTCGCCGCGATGTTCGGACGCCAGGCGCTGCTGCCGGACGCGGAGGGCAACATCTGGTGGGCGGGGGTGCTGGAGGATTCGGTCAAGCACACCGTCGGGGTGTCGAAGGATCTGCGTGAGGGCATCCGGCTGTCCATCGAGATCATCGCCAACGACGTGGTCCGCCGCCGCGCCGCAAAAGGCCTGACGTTGGACGGGATCGACGGGCAGGATCTGGCCAAGCATTCGCTGCGGTTCCTGTACCGGATCCTGTTCCTGCTGTACGCGGAGGCGTCCCCGGAGATGCGGGTGCTGCCGACCGGCGCCGCGGAGTACGAGGAGGGCTACGGCCTGGACCGACTGCGGGAGCTGACGCTCACCGAGCTGGTGTCGGAGCAGGCCCGCACTGGCACTCATCTATACGAGTCGCTGGCGACGCTGTTCCGGCTCGTCGACCGGGGCCACTCGCCGGCAGTGCTGGAGAATGTCGCGGACGATCCGGCACCGGGCCTGGAATTCCAGCCGCTGCGCGCCGACCTCTTCAAGCCCGAGGCGACGGCTTTGATCGACGAGGTGGGCCTGGGTAACGAGGCCACGCAGCGGGTGCTCGAACAGCTACTGCTGTCAAAGGAATCGAAGGGACGTAAGGGCGCCGAGCGCGGCTTCATCTCCTACGCGGAGCTAGGAATCAACCAGCTGGGCGCGGTCTACGAAGGCTTGATGAGCTACACCGGGTTCTTCGCCGAGGAAGATTTGTACGAGGTCGCAAAGAACGGTGATCCGGAGAAGGGTTCGTGGGTGGTCCCGGTGGACCGCTCTGATCATCTCGACGAGAAGGATTTTGTTCGCGCGGTCGACGAGGCGACCGGCGAGGAGAAGCCGGTGCTGCACCGCAAGGGCACGTTCGTGTTCCGCCTCGCCGGCCGCGAACGTCAGCAGTCGGCGTCGTACTACACCCCGGAAGTGCTGACGAAGTTCGTTGTTTCCCAAGCCCTCGAAGAGCTGCTCGACCAGAACGACGAACGCACGACACCTGAGCAGATCCTCGCCCTGACCATCTGCGAGCCCGCCCTCGGGTCCGGCGCGTTCGCCATCGAGGCGGTCCGCCAGCTTGCCGCCGAGTACCTCAAGCGCAAGCAGGAAGACCTGGGCAAGCTGATCGAACCCGACAAATATCCTGTCGAGTTGCAGAAGGTGAAGGCACACATCGCGCTCCACCAGGTCTACGGCGTGGACCTCAACGCCACCGCCGTCGAGTTGGCGGAAATCTCACTGTGGCTGGATACCATGGTCGCCGGCCTGCAGGCCCCGTGGTTTGGCCTGCACCTGCGTCGCGGCAACTCGCTCATTGGTGCGCGGCGTTCGGTCTACGCGCCGAGCCTGCTCACGAAGAAGCAGTGGCTCAGAACGCCGGCCAAGGACGCGCCGCTGGGCGAGGAGATCGGTGCCGGCATCCACCACTTCCTCCTGCCGTCGGATGGTTGGGGCGCTGTGATCGACACCGCCGAAGCCAAGACGTACGCGCCGGAGAAGCGCGAGGAACTGCGCCTGTGGCGCAACGAGATTCGTAAGTCGCCGAGCAAGGCGATCGTCAAGCGCCTGCAGTCGTTGGCGCAACGGGTGGAGACGCTGTGGGAGTTCACACTACGTCGGCTGACGATCGCGGAGTCCGAGATCCGCCGCGACATTCAGCTGTGGGGTTCGGACCTGGTCGAGCACACCCCCGCGGTGACTCGTGAGGAAATCGAGAACGTCCTGAGCGACCCGAATGGCGCATATCAGCGCCTCCGGCGGGTGATGGACGCGTGGTGCGCGATCTGGTCGTGGCCGCTTACGTCGCAGTTCGATCCGCCAGACTGGGATCAGTGGGTCGGCGGTCTTGAGGCACTACTCGGCGTCGCCGTCAAGGAAACCGCCGCCGAGCGTCGCGGTCAGCTGAGCATTGGGCGCGACACCAGTTGGCAGGAACTCGGGTTCGCCGAGGAGAACGACCTGCTGCTGTCGCGCGCGATGGCGGTCGGTCATGTCTACCACCAGTTCCCGTGGCTCGATGTCGCGCAACAGATCGGCGACCGCCAGGGCTTTTTCCACTGGGAGCTCGACTTCGCACCAGTATTCGCGGCTGGTGGCTTCAACCTACAGGTCGGAAATCCGCCGTGGGTGCGGCCGGACTGGGATGAAGCCGGGGTTCTCGCCGAGTTTGACCCGTGGTGGCAGCTCGCGGACAAAGCTGCTGAGGCAGCTAAGCGCGCCAAACGCGAAACCACGCTGAACGATGCGGCAGCACGGGATACCTTCCTCACCGAACGGGCAGCCCAGGCTGGCACGAAGGAAAGCCTCGGGTCAGGTGTTGATCGTCCAGTCCTCACGGGGTTGCAGCCAGACCTGTATCGCTGCTTCATGGAGCGCACTTGGAGATCTGCAGCACCACGCGGAATTTCGGCACTGATCCACCCTGAGAGTCACTTCACCGAACTTCGAGCGAAGAACCTACGTCGAGATAGCTATCATAGGCTCAGGCGCCACTGGCAGTTCAAGAACAACACCTACATCTTCCGCGAGATCAGCGACAAACGAGACTTCGGTGTTCACATCTACGGGCACGCGTCTCCGAATGTGAGCTTCATCCAGGGCGCATGGTTGTACCACCCGTCAGTCGCCGAAAGGTCCCTCGTGCATGACGGTTCCGGACCGGAGCCCGGTGTTCGAGATGACAACGATCAGTGGGACATGCGCCCGCACGAGCAGCGCGTTGTTAACGTCGATGTGGGAGTCCTGACTGGCTGGGCTGAGTTGATTGATGAACCAGGAACTCCTGCCGACGAAGCGCGCATGCTCTATCCGGTCAACCGCGCCAGCGCCGAGGTCCTAGAAAAGATCTCGGCTGCGCCGCGGCTCGGCGATGTCAGCTTTGAGTGGACACGAGGGTGGGAAGAGGACCGCGACCGCACGCTCGGATTCTTTGAAGCTCGGACCACGACCCCCGACCGGTGGGAGGACGCGATCCTGCAAGGGCCGCACTTTACAGTCGCCACGCCGCTCTATCAGCAACCAAAGCCGAATCCGAAGAGCCGACAGGATACTGAGCAACTCGACCTCTGTGCACTCGACGCTGACTTCATCCCCCGCACCAACTACCAGGTAGCGAAGCAGTACGACGGTTACGCCGCCGCCTACCCGAAGTGGCACGACGAACCCAGTTCATCGTTCTTCCGCCTCGCCTGGCGGCGTATGGCCGATTCAGCAACCGTTCGTAGCGTCCATCCCGCAATCTTGCCGCCGGGACCATGTCACGTAAATGCGGTCCTAACGGCGGCACCAAACACACACACCGATCTTGCCGTAATCGCTGGATCGCTTGCTTCGATTCCGGTCGATTTCTTCGTCAAAGCAGCGGGTATTTCTGATCTCTATGTGAGCAATATCAATCGTCTGCCGTGCATCCGAAACCACTATTTGGAACAGCAACTCATCCTGCGAACCCTCCGCCTAAACTGCCTTGTCCGCCCTTACGCTGCGCTTTGGAACGAGCTATACGACTCTACATGGCAACATGATTCGTGGGTTCCGGGCGTGGGCATCGACTACGCAGGCCGCGTGATGCTTGGAGACGTAGACACCAAGTGGGGGTCGGCCACCCCCCTCCGTCGCGCCGCCGACCGCCGCCAGGCCCTCGTCGAGATCGACGCGATCGTCGCAATCATGCTCGGCATCACGGCGGATGAGCTGCTGACGATCTACCGCACCCAGTTCCCGGTGTTGCAAAAGTACGAGCGCGACGCCTTGTATGACGCCGCCGGCCGCCAGCCACCCGGCAAGCTCGCATCCGAGTACCGCAAGAATGGCTCCCTCAAGCCGGCTGACCTCACCGTCGACGGCGTCACCTACCAGGAGCCATTCACCGGAGTCGATCGCGAACGCGATATGAGTCTCGCCCACAAGCATTTCGGCGCCCTGATCGATTCGGCCGGGGAATCGAGCTGAGGAGCAGCTACCCGATGAAGACGATCAACCGTGAGGCCTTATCCGTAAGGAGAAATCCATGACCTCGGTCCAGCTATCCGGACTACTAGGCGACCTCGACGAAGCCGTGCGAACTGAACTTGCCTCTAAGCCAGATGTTGTGAACAAGGGCGGTGACCTCGACGTTGACAATCTCCCGGTCATCGCCCGCCGGTGGCACAAGCTCAACGACGCTGTTGCTCTCGTTGCCGACCTGAAGAACTCAACGAAGCTCGGCACTGGAAAGCACGATGCATCTACGGCCAGCATCTATGAATCCAGCACCGGCGGCGTCGTCAAGATCTTCGACCGGTTCGACGCAGATTTTCTCGCGATTCAAGGGGACGGCGCTTTCGCTCTCTTCTGGGGCGAAAAGCGGTATGAGCGAGCGGTGTGTGCAGGTATCACGGTCAAGACATTCAGCTCGAGTATGGTAGCTCGCCTAGAGAAGAAGTGGCCGAACCTGCCGGAAACCGGATTCAAGGTCGGTATCGCGAGCAGCCGTCTACTCGCGAAACGCATTGGCACGCCAAGAAATCCGGCGCAACAAGAGCCGGTGTGGGCGGGCAAAGCCGTGAACTACGCCGCCAAAGCCGCACAAGGCGCCGAACGACACGAATTGATTGTAACTGGAAGCGTCTGGGACGTCGTCGAGAAGAACGACTACTTATCCGTCAGCTGTCCATGCGGTAATGGTCCAAGTCTCGAGATATGGTCCGACACAGAGATTAAGCGATTACCCGACGACGATCCGGAAGCCCAGGGCCGACTCCTGAGTGCTGACTGGTGTACAACTCACGGCGACGAATACTGCGCCGCAGTTTTGGCGGGGGATCGAAGTCGGAACGATGCAAACGACCTACGGAAAGACCTGGTAGCTAGTCAGATGCGCACTGCGATTCGAGCCAAAGCTCGAACGGAGCGCGCGGCTCAAATATCCCGCCGCGGCCTGCGATGAGGTGGCGAGGGACAAGATCGACGGAGCTGGAACCGCCGACACCGTCGCCTGATCCGGACCAGGCGTGGAAGGCACTTTCGCTCGTGAACGATTGGGTCAAGCACGCCGAAGCAAAACTTGCCGTCGTGCTGACCGCTGCCGGTGTCAGCGGCGGCGTACTGTTCAACCTCGTCAAGAATCGGAGCGATACTAGCTGCATATTCAACGTCGCGGCAGTCGTTTGCTGCGCGGCCATCATTATCGCTGCAATCTGTGCCATGACCGGGCTGTATCCAATCGTAAGAGTCGGACAGAAAAGGGCGGAAGATGGTGTCAATCCGCTATTCTTCCACGACGTCGCGCGCGCCTATAGGGACAACGCTCCAAGCTACGCCTCCGTTCTTCACACCTTGACAACAAGCCCCGACGACCTGGTGCGACACATCAGTCACCAGATCCACTCCAACGCCACCGTCGCACAGCGCAAGTATAGGTGGGTCAATCACGCGGTCCGAGCCCTAGTTCTTGACCTCCTCACGCTCGGAGCATTATCCACAATCATTGCAATGGGCTGGTGAACGAAACATGGATAGCAACTACAAGAGTTACAACTACATCTCCAGCTTCTCCCGCATAGATGACATCCTCGCCCAATCTCAGTCAAACTACGAGGAAGTCAACGAGCTTCCAGACCGCGAAAAGCTAACATATTCGAACGGCTATTATGCCAATTGTTCGGCGTTGTTCGTAGACATCAGGGATTCATCCAAACTGCCAGAAAGATATAGGAGGCCAGCTCTCGCCAAGCTTTATCGCGCTTTCATCTCTGAAATAGTGGCTGTTCTTAACGGAAATACTCAGTCACGAGAGATCAACATTGTTGGCGATTGCGTATGGGGCGTTTTCAACACGCCATACAAGGCTCACATCGATGGAGTTTTTTCCACTGCCGCACAGGCCAACTCACTAGTTAAGGTTCTAAACTACAAGCTCAGCAAGGCCGGCTACAACACACCAATCAGCATTGGCATCGGGATGTCGTACGGCCGGGCACTGATGATCAAAGCCGGATATAACGGGAGTGGCATCTCCGACGTGATCTACATGGGTGACGTTGTAAATCACGCCGCTAAACTCGCTTCCCGGGGAAGCGAGGGCATTCTCGTACCGCCGATGATGATCGGCGATGCATTCGCAGCCAACTTGAGTGAGCTCAACTCTAAATTGGTTGCGAGAGACTGGACGCGACAATGCTACACAGCAAACGCGGTAAATATCTCGATGAACGACTGGTACGACGAGAACTGCACGTGAGGGGATCACGCATCACGCTGGGGACCCGTACAAAACAGTCTCCCAGACCTCGATCGCCTGACTTCTGATTGTCTACCATCACTGATCCGCCAAATCTATTGACTACCAAACTCATACGACAGAACGGACGCTGCCATGGGGGTACTACTTCCCACCCTCCAGGCCAACCACCTGCGCGAGGGCCTGACCGACTACCTCGCGACCACGTTCGCCCTCACCGACCCCGACGCCCAGGGCGCGCTGTCAGACTTCGTCGGGCACCCCGACACCGGCATGTTCAAAGGGCCCTACGTCCGCCTCCGCCTGCCCTTCGCCCCCGCAGGCGGCAACTGGGGCATGCACCTGGACTGGTGGCCAATGGGATTTATCCCCTACGGCCACCAGGCCGCCGCGTTCGAACGTCTCTCCACCAAATTCCAGAAGCGCCCGCAGCCGACGCTCGTCACTACCGGCACCGGCTCCGGCAAGACCGAGGCATTCCTCTACCCGATCCTCGACCACGTCCTGCGCGCCAAAGCCGCTGGCGTCACCGGGATGAAAGCGCTCATCCTGTACCCGATGAACGCGCTCGCCAATGACCAAGCCGAACGCCTCGCCCAACTCATCACCACGTGGCCCGAACTGTCCGGTATCTCCGCCGGCCTGTATACCGGCGAGCAATCCACCGGTGGGCGCACCAAGGTCACCGACGAGGGGCTTATCACCGACCGTTCGCTGATGCACGCCGCTCCCCCGGACATCCTGCTCACCAACTACAAGATGCTCGACCACCTACTGCTGCACCCCGGCCGCGCCGACATCTGGCGCCTCTCCGCCGACTCGCTGCAGTACGTCGTCCTCGACGAATTCCACACCTACGACGGCGCACAAGGCACCGACGTCGCCATGCTGCTGCGTCGCCTCGGCCTCACCGTCAAAGCCCACTGGACCGAGGGCTCCCCTGTCACCAACGAAGACCGCGTCCGCCCCCTCGGCCGCATCACCCCCGTCGCCACCTCCGCCACCCTCGGCTCCAAAGCCGAACCCACCGCGATGCTCGGCTTCGCGCACACCGTCTTCGGTGAACAGTTCGACGCCGACGCCGTCATCGGTGAGACCCGGCTCACCGCCGCCGAGTGGCTCGCCGACCGGGACACCGCCCTCGACCGGCTGTACCGGCCCATCGCTCCGTCCGTCACCGACGCCGCCGAACGCCTCGACCACTTCGCCGTCGGCTCGCCCGGCAACGCCGCGCTCACCGCCGCCGTGCTCGCCGAACTGTTCGAGCGGGCGGAGGTTTTCGAGCGCACCGAACTGTTCGCCGCCACCGACGACCTCGACACCGACCGACGGCTCACCCCCACCGACCTGCGCCACCTCGACCCCGTTGAGCAGCTGCAGCTGCTCAAGGGCCACCCGCTGCTGGCGCGGCTCCTCGACCACGCCGTCGACGCGACCTCCCTCGCCGACCTCGCGCACGCACTGTTCGACACCCCCGCCACCGAACGCGACACCCGCCGCATGCATGCCGCGCAGCAGCGCTTCCTCGACTACCTGTTCGCGGCGCTCTCGCACCTGCGGGCCGAGGTCGGCCGCGCCGCCCTGAACGTCGATGTGCACCTGTGGATACGGGAACTGTCCCGCATCGACCGGGCCATCGCCACCGGCACCTCCTACCGCTGGTCCGACGACGGCGTCCACGAGGACAGCGACGTCATGCACCTGCCTGCGCTGTACTGCCGGCACTGCGGCCGCTCCGGGTGGGGTGCCCGCCTCGCCCCCACCGGTCACACCCTGGACGTCACCGACGAGTCCATCCGCGCCGACCACGCCGCCGGCGCCTCCCGCTTCCGCGCCCTCATCTCTGCGCCCGCCGAAGCGCTGCTCACCGCCACGCGCCCCGACGAACAGATCGAGGGCCTGCGCTGGTTCCGCATCGATGACCGCGAAATCACCGACACCGCACCCGATCCCGACGGCACCGAACAACTCGAAGGCAAGGTCCTGCCGGTGCTCGTCCTCGTCGGCGAGAACGAGGAGGAGAACTCCAAGAACGACATGTGCCCGGCCTGCGGCGCTGCCGACGGCATCCGCTTCCTCGGCAGCGCCGTCGCCACCCAACTCTCGGTGACCCTGTCGAACCTCTTCGGCGACGCCCGCCTCGACGCCGACGAGAAGAAGGCGTTGATGTTCACCGACAGCGTGCAGGACGCCGCGCACCGCGCCGGCTTCGTGCAGGCTCGCTCCCACACCCTCAGCCTGCGCTCCACGCTGCGCAGCGCCATCGGCTCATCGACGCTCACCCTGCCGGAACTGTGCGAGGCCGTCGTCGCCCGCGCCGGCGACGACCCGGCCCGCCGCTACCACCTGCTCGCCCCCGACATCGTCGACCACGACGAGTTCGCCGCGTTCTGGAACCCTGACGCATCCACGGCTGCCCGCAAGAAGGCCACCATCAAGGTGCTGCGCCGCCTCGAATTCGACGTCGACATGGAGTTCGGTCTACAGTCCCGCCTCGGCCGCACCCTCGAACTCACCGGCAGTGCGGTCGCCGAAGTGGACCTCGGCGGCGCGGAGCGTCCCGTCCGTCTCGGCCGCGCCGCCCTCAACGCCACCGAACACCAACTCGCGCTCGAGGCACCCGCCCCGGCGGCGATCACCCGCTGGGTCCGCGGCACCGTCGAACGCGTCCGTACCCGCGGTGCCATCCACCACCCGTGGCTGCGCAAGTACGTCGAGAAGGACGCCAACCGCCGATGGGTGTGGGGCGCCCGCCCCAAGGGCGAGGGCATGCCCGCGTTCCCGAAGGGCCGCCCCGCCGCCGCGTTCCCCGCCATCGGATCACGTTCCGTCCCCGAAGGATTCGACGCGATCACCGCAGCATCGTCCTGGTACGCGCGATGGGCCTCGCAGTGCCTGGGAGTCTCGTCGTTCGACGGCAGCTTCCTCGCCCGATCCCTGTTCTCGGTCCTCGCCGAGCAGCGCGTCCTCACTGCGGTTCTCACCGAGAGCGGCCTCACCGCATACGGGCTGCCCGCCTCCGCGATCACCGTCTCCGCCCCCACCGACGACGATCTCGCCGCCGGCCGGCACCTGCTGGTGTGCAGCGTCTGCCAGACCCCGACGCCCGGCTCGGCCACCGTCGTCGACGAACTCGACGGCGCCCCCTGCCTGCTCGTCCGCTGCCCCGGCACCCTCACCCGCGCCCCGAAGGCGCAGAACTTCTACCGCCGGCTCTACGACAGCTCCGAGATGAAGCGCGTCGTCGCCCGCGAACACACCTCGCTGCTGCCCACCGCGACGCGGCTCGGGTACGAGACCGCGTTCAAACGCGGCGGCACCGACCCGCAGACCCCCAACGTCCTCGTCGCCACCCCCACCCTGGAGATGGGCATCGACATCGGTGACCTGTCCACGGTGATGCTCGGGTCGCTGCCGCGGACCGTGTCGTCATACCTGCAGCGGGTCGGTCGCGCCGGTCGCCTCACCGGCAACTCGCTGGTCCTCGCGTTCGTCCGCGGGCGCGGCGAGCACCTGCCCAAGCTGTACGACCCCACCTCGGTGATCCAGGGCGACGTCCGGCCGCCCGCGACGTTCCTCACCGCCGAGGAGATCCTGCAGCGCCAGTACGTCGCGCACGTGATCGACCGGCTCGCCCGCGACCCGGGCACCGTCGCGCCCCGCGGCGCCCGCGCCGTGCTCGGCAGCTTCGACCCGGGTAGCTGGATGGCCGACCTCCTCACCGCCGTCGGCACCGACCCCGACGTCCTCGTCGACGGGTTCCTCGCGCAGTTCGACGATGTCCTCGACGAGCACACACGGGACTCGTTGCGCGCCTGGGCAACCCCCGGCGACGACGGCGTACCCAGCGCGCTCGTCACCGACCTGCAGGAGGCCGTGCACCGCTGGAACCGCGACCTCACCGAGCTCACCGCCCGCCGCGCCGCCGTCGAAGCCGAGATGCCGGAGTTCGAACGCCGAGCGTCGTCCCCCGCCGCCACCGACGACGACCTCCGGGACCTCCGCACCGCGAAGGGTTCACTGCGGCTGCTCGGCGGGCAGATCCACGACCTCACCGACGACTACTGGATCAGTGTACTCGAACGCTACGGCGTGCTGCCCAACTACACCCTGCTCGACGACTCCGTCACCCTCGACGTCGGCGTCACCTGGATCGACCCCGACACCAACCAGTACATGGGCGAGGCCACCAGCTACCAGCGCGGCTCCCGCGTCGCGCTCACCGAACTCGCGCCCGGCGCCACCTTCTACGCGCAGGGTCTCGCCGCGCGGATCGACGCCGTCGACCTCGGCGCCGGCGAATCCAACATCCACACATGGCGGCTCTGCCCGCAGTGCGGGTGGGCGGGCATCACCCTCGCCGGCGAAGAACCGCCGACAGTGACCGCGTGCCCGCGCTGCGGCACCGGCGCCATCGCCGACGTCAGCCAGCGGCTGCAGGTGGTCGAGATGGCGCGAGTGTCCGCGGAGGTCCGCCGCGACGAGGCCTCCATCAACGACTCCCGCGACGAACGACACAAGGAAGTGTTCACCGTGGTCACCGCGGCGGACGTGGATCCGCTCAACGTGGACCGAGCGTGGTTTGTTGGCGACCGTGAGTTTGGCGCTGAGTACTTGCGGCGCATGGATGTTCGCTGGCTGAACATGGGTCGTCGAACTTCGCAGGGTGGTACGCGCACTATCGCGGGACAGGAAACGACTACCGGGTTGTTCCGAGTGTGTTCGTCGTGCGGGCAGCTCGACCGCTCTGCCGGCCGCAACAGTCGCTACGAGCATCGCAGCTGGTGCCGACATCGCAACGCGGCGACCGAACACGTTCGCGAGATCGCCCTCGCCCGGACATTGCGTACCCAGGGTGTTCTCCTGCACCTACCTCGTGCACTCGAGTACGACCCGTTTGCCCAGCCCAGCCTGAGTGCAGCAATTCTCCTGGGACTTCGCCAGGTCATCGGAGGCTCTCCTGAGCACCTGGATGCGGCAACGATCCCCGATGCTCTGCACGCACCGAGCCAGCAGGCACTTCTCATCCACGACACCGTGCCCGGAGGAACTGGCTACCTTGCCGAGTTCGCAGACCCGGCGAAAGTGTGGGCAGTCCTCGACGCCGCGCGAACCGTGGTGCGGGAGTGCGACTGCGCCGACCACGACAGGCTGGCGTGCCACAAGTGCCTCTTGCCCTTTTCTCCGCCGCACGAACTCGACAAGGTGTCCCGCAAGACCGCGGTGCGCACCCTCGATGACCTCCTCGGGGTCGACGGTGACGCTGATCCTGATCTGCAGGCGTGGCTCGCGGACGTCACTGAGGTTGCGCCGTCGCGGCCGGTAGGGGGAGAGGAATCGCCGCTGGAGAAGGAGTTCTACCTCGCCTTCGTCGAGCGGCTGCGAGCGATGGGTGCGACGGTGAAGGAAACACCGGGTACCTATGGTCCGTCTGCCACGATTGTGTTGCCGGGGAAGAAGATCCGCACGTGGAAGCTCACCCCGCAGGTTCATATGGTCAACTCCAAACCCGACTTTGAACTTGCCACCACTGACCCGGAGATTCCGAGAATCGCCATCTTCGCGGACGGCCGAAAGTTCCACGCTGTGCCGGGCTGCAACCGCGTCGCCGACGACGCTGAGAAGCGAACAGTTCTGCGTGACAGTGGGTATCTCGTCTGGTCGTTTGGACACGAAGACCTGCAGCGATTCAGGGACAAAGCGGCACCCGTACCGCCGTGGTTCACCGAGCAAGCGGCGTCCAAGATCATGGCCGCCGGCAGCCTTCGACCCGCACTCGTGAAACATCTTTCGGCTGACCCCCTTACGACCCTGCTGTCGTTCATCACCGACCCCGACGTCGATGCCTGGGAGCAAGTGGGCCGATGGGTACCGATGATGTTCGTCGGAGGTGGCATACGCGCAAAGGGGAATGGCGACACGGTGGGTGCTCGCGCGCTCGATGTCCTCGACGGCAAGTCTCCGGACTTCGGCGACGGCGTGGACATGTGCTGGTCGTACGTGGAAGGACCGCTGGTCGCGACCGCGACGATGCGCCCCGGCACCCGGACCACCAATGCGGTCCTTGCACTCGACGACCGAGAGGATCGGCTCGAAGTCCTCGAGGGGCAAGCGTGGAAGGAGTGGCTGCGACTATCCAATTGGCTGGGTTTGAGTAGCAACCATCGGATCACGACTCGAAGCCTGCTCGAAGCCAATGCCAGTGCGCCGGCCGCGACACCAACGTCTGCTGACCTGCCGCTTGCCTGGCGCGTCGTCTTCGAGGCGACGGTGTCGGATGCCGAGAAGCAGCTGGTGCTGGCCCTTGCTGCGGCGGGCGTTCCGACACCTGAACTGGGCTATGAGACCGACGAGGGCGGGGTAGTGGACTTTGCGTGGGAAGACCAGCGGATCGGTGTTTTGCTGGAATCGGATGACGACACCGCTCATACGATGTCGAATGCGGGGTGGACGATGTGCCCACCGGATGCCGAAGCGATCGCAGCTGCGATAAGGAACGGGGTGTCGTAAATGGCCAACTTGGTCATCGCGTCGAATAGTGCGGCGCGCCTGGTCTTAGGGGGGCGTGAACAGTGAAGGGCAGTATCAGGCGGATCACGGAGTTGTTTGACGGAAACAGCAAGCACCTGCTGATCCCCGTGTACCAGCGCAACTATGACTGGAAGCTCAAGCACTGCGCTCGGCTGTTCGACGACCTGGTCGACATCGTCGGTCAGGACCGCGAAACGCACTTCTTCGGCGCCATCGTCGGGCATCCGGAGGACTCGTTCACGTACGTCGTGATCGACGGTCAGCAGCGGCTAACCACCAGCAGCCTGCTCATGCTGGCGCTGGTTCACTCGCTCGAAGACGGCACCGTCACCTCGAAGGACTCCAACCTGGCCGCGAAGATCCGCGACAGCTACCTCGTCCTCAAGGACAAGCATGCGGCCGTCAAGTTCAAGCTCAAGCCGGTCAAGAACGACAACGACGCCTACAGTCGCCTGCTGCGCGGCGACACTCCGATCGAGTCGTCCACCGTCACCGCCAACTACCGGTACTTCCGCGAGCGGATCGCCGGCGGTGAACTCGGCGGTGACCAGATCTGGAATGCCATCTTCCGCCTACAGGTGATGGCGCTCGACCTGGAAAAGCAGGACGATCCCCAACGGATCTTCGAGAGCATCAACTCCACCGGCCTCGAGCTCAGCGAAGCCGACAAGATCCGCAACGTGGTGCTCATGCACGAACAGAGCCACGACCAGGAAGACCTGTACGAGAACTACTGGAACCGCATCGAGAAGGCGGTCGAGTACCGCACCGACTGGTTCATCCGGTTCTATCTGATCTCCAAGACAGGCAAGACGCCACGGCAAGACGCCGTGTACGAGGCGTTCCGCGAGTATCAGAGCAACAGCAAGGCGAGCACCCGCGACATCCTCGCGGAGATGCGCGACTACGCCGAGTACAGCCGCGAGCTCAACACCGCCAGCACCGGCATTGCGGCCGCAGACAAGCGACTGCGGCGCTTCAACATGGTGAAGCACGACGTGACGCTTCCACTGACCATGCCACTGCTCGGCGAGGTGAAGGCCGGGACGGTGTCTGCCGAGGACTTCACCCAGGTGATGGTCATTCTCGACTCCTACCTGTTCCGGCGCTTCATCAGCGGTGTCCTGACCAGTGCCCTGAACAAGATCTTCGCCACCCTGTACTCCGAGGTTCATCGACTCCGCGGCGAGGGCGACCGGTTCTCGGATGTGCTGGCGTACTCGCTGCGACGACGGACTGCATCCGGCAGGTTCCCCACCGACGACGAATTCAAGGAATCGTTCACGACCCGGAACCTGTACAACATCAAGGGCGAGAACCGCAGCTACCTGTTCGAGTGCCTCGAGAACAACTGGTCGAACGACACCCACGACATCGCGAAGGCCCTGGAGAGTCAGTCGATCAGCATTGAGCACATCATGCCGCAAACGCTCACCCCGGCATGGCGGAACGATCTCGGTGACAATGCCGAAGACATTCACGCCACCTGGTGTAACCGCATCGGCAATCTCACTGTCACGGGCTACAACTCCAGCTACTCGAACTCCACGTTCTCGAGCAAGAAGAAGCGCGATAACGGGTTCGACGCCTCCCCGTATCGTCTCAATGCGCTTCTGAAGAGCTCCGACGTCTGGAGTGTGGCGCAGTTGGAGGAACGGACCAAGGCGTTGACAGCCATCGCGTTGAAGTACTGGCCACTGCCGTCCACCCAATTCGAGCCGTACGTGCCGCCACTGCCCACGATGCCGATGGGCGACGACGAGTCGTTCACCAACCGCACGGTCGTTTCGTTCGAGTTCGGCGACACCCGTAAGACGGTCGCCAGCTGGAAGGACGCCTTCCTGGACGTGATCCGAATCCTCGTCGACGACCGCCGCGAGGAGGTCTTCGCATACGCCGCAGAATCCAACGACCTCGCGGTCGTCGACGATTCGCATGAGGTGTCGTCGAGTGAATCCCTGGTCATTCCAGGACTGACCGTGATGACGGCAACCTCCACTCGCTCGAAGCTGACGGTCCTGCGAAAGATGTTCGACCACCTCGAGATCGACACCGACGACCTGGTCTTCACCCTCCGCAATACCGACACCGTCGAGCCCGAGGACACCGTGGTCGAACCCGGTCCGTATGCGGAGCTGACGAAGTTCCTGCCAGAAGTAGAAGGACTATCGTCCGCGTCGTCCACCGAGGAAGACACACGACCGCTGCGTGACGAATTCACCTCGGCGTTCGCCGCGTTCACTGTCACGAACCTCCAGACCGCGCTTCCCGGCAAGAACCTCCCCGACCTCGAAACCGAGGGTTTTATCGGAACGGCAACGGCCGAGGACGTTCTCGCCGCACTGAGCATGATGTTCCAGGTCGAGGGACTGATGCCCCAGTTCCATCGCCTGATCACCTCCGGAATCGTCGCGCGGTGGCTGACGGTGCTGGCATCGAACTCGCCGGAGTTCAGTGACCGCGGCCCCGCCCCCACGAGCGCGGGCAGCGTCGACACCGGCATTGCGGCCGCGCTGGCGCTCAGCCCGCAGTGGCAGGCGCTGTTCGACGACACCGTCTCCGACGTCGAGAAGCAGTTCGTGGTCGCGCTCGCCGCAACAGGGTTGCCGGTGCCGACGGTGGGCCACGAGACCGACGAGGGCGACGTCGTGGATTTCGCGTGGCCCGACAGCTGCGTCGGGGTGCTTCTCGACCCTGATGACGACACGGCAAACACGTTGACTCTCGCGGGTTGGACGCTGTGCCCGCCCGACGCCGCACAGATCGTGGCAGCGTTGCAGAACGGAGTGATCTAAGTGGCGAATCTGGTCATCGCGTCGAACACGAAGGCGATGAAGAAGCTCGACAAGACCATCAAAGACAAGGTCTGGGCCTTCATCGAGAAACTGTCGGCCGATCACACCGCTGCCGGCCTTCACATCGAGCCGCTGAACGGAGCCGTTGATCCGCGAGTCCGCACCGGACGAGTGGACCTGAACTTCCGCGCGATTCTGTTCAAAGTCGACGACAAGCTCGGTGACGATCCCACGTTCATCTACATGGGGACGTGGCCGCACGACGAGGCCAACAAGCTGGCCGAACGATCGCAGCTTCGGGTCAACCCGATCAACGGTGTGCTCGAAGGAATTATTGGCGAGCTCGACGGCGACGACGACCGCAAGAAGCGAACCGTCGTCCCCGATCCGCGCGGAGAACTCGACCGGCGCGTGCGGCCAGAATCCAAGCCCTACCTCGCTGAGCGGTTCAGCCTCGCCGACCTCACCGAGCGACTTGGCCTGGATACCGAGCTTGCTGAGCGGGCGCTCGCGGCGTCTAGCGAAGATGTACTCGTCGATATCGCCGCGAACGCGGTGGGTTGGCAGGGCAGCGCCCTCCTCGACCTCGCTACCGGACTGCATATCGACACGATCCGTGAGAAGCACGGCTTCACCGATGCGCCGGTAGACGACGACCTCGACGATGACGAGAAGATCCTCAAGGCGCTCGAACAGCCGGCCTCGAAGATGCAGTTCACCTTTGTCGAGGATGACGAGGAGCTTCGCAGGATCATCGAGGGTGGGGACTTTGCGGCGTGGCGAACCTTCCTCCACCCCGAACAGCGTAAGTATGTCGAGAAGGACTTCAGCGGTCCGTTCCGCCTTTCCGGTGGCGCGGGGACCGGGAAGACCGTGGTGGCAATTCACCGAGCGCGTCACCTCGCGAATGCCGATCCCACAGCACGAATCGTGTTGACGACGTACAACAGAACCCTCGCGGCCGACCTCAAGGCTGCGTTGCAGACGCTTGATCCGAATATCGGTCTCGCTGAGAGGCTCGGTGAGCCTGGTGTTTACGTGAGTGGAATCGATGCGTTGGGAAACGCTGTCCTCAATCATGCGGGCGACATCGGGGACGCGGCCGAGAACGTATTCGGTTACCGCGGTCCGGAACTGACACGCAGCCGGACCAACTCCGACAAGACCTGGCGGGACGTTGTGCAGTCGGTGAACAGCGGCTTGGATGGCAAGCTCGCGACACCTGCTTTCCTCGAGAATGAGTACGTTGCGGTGGTTCTCGCAAATCGGACAACGACGCTCGAGCAGTACGCGAAGGTTCCTCGCCCGGGGCGCGGCGTCAGGCTTAGCCGGCCGCAGCGGATTGCAGTCTGGAAGCAGGTTGAGGCGTATCGGCGTCAGGAAAGAGTCGATGGAAGCTTGAGTTTCCCTGAGGTGCTTGCCCTGGCGGCCGAGCACCTGCGGCTGCGAGCAGAAGCTGGAGACGGCTACGTGGCCGACCACGTCCTCGTAGACGAGGCGCAGGATCTTCACGCGGCGCACTGGGCGCTGCTCCGGGCGCTCGTCGCGGAGGATCGTAACGACCTCTTCATCGCCGAGGACTCGCATCAGCGGATTTACGGCCAGCCAGTGGTGTTGTCGAAGTTCGGGATCAAAATTGTTGGCCGGGCTCGACGCCTCACGTTGAATTACCGCACCACCGCCCAGAACTTGCACTTCGCAGTGAGCATCCTCTCAGGTGCCGAGTACAAGGACCTCGAGCAGGGCGAGGAGTCTACCGAGGAATACCGGTCTGCACGTCTGGGCCCAAACCCGCGGCTGGTCGAGTGCAGTTCTCCGGCCGACGAACTCGACAAGGTTGCTGACCTCGTCAAGGAGTGGATCAATGACGGCGTCGATAAGTCCACTATCGCCGTGCTGACTAGAGGCCAGAACGATCGGAGCCAGTTCGTGCGCGCGCTCGGCGAGCGCGACGTCGACGCACGCGCGCTCGACAACAATCCGGCGACATCCGGACACGTGCAGGTGCTGACGATGCACCGGTCGAAGGGCATGGAGTTTTCGCGGGTTGTTCTCGCAGGCGTCGATGCAGCGCACGTGCCCTCCGCGGCTACGTTGCGCTCGGTGCCAGAGGAGGAACAGGCCGAGGCGTTGCTGCGTGAGCGGTCTCTGCTCTACGTCGCTGCATCGAGGGCGCGAGACGAGTTGGTCGTGACATGGAGTGGGGCGAGATCTGAGCTGTTGGCTGCGGATGTGAGCTAACCGGTTGCAGGACTGAGGAGGAACGAATGGCGCTTATCAGATCGCTCGAACCGGGCAAGGGGAGCGCTCGGCCTCCCCAGTCGGAAGTCGACGGGACGTATGTGGCGGTCGACGATCCGGAGCGAGGGAAAATTCTCAAGATCACGACCTACGGATCCGACACACGGAAGTCGGGGCCGAAGCCGAGTCAGGTGATTGAGTTGGATGAGGAGATGGGGCGAAAGCTCATCGAGATAGTTCGTGATGAGTTGCTATAACTACTATAAGTAGTAGCTTTGGCCTTCACACCATGTCGCCGTCGCGGAAGATCACTCTGAAAGCCGGATTGCTTGTGGTCAGAGACTGTTTAGCACGTTCCATCAGATAAAAGTCAAATGCCATCATCCTTGTGATTTCGGGTCGGCGCGCCACCAATCTGTTTGCAGCGCGCACGATACTGAACAGCTCTTCAGGATCCAGCATATGGAAAAAACCGTTGATCTCCTGGGTCATTCTCACGAAATACCCAGCGTCGTAGTCAGAATTACCGGCGAGTAGGAATAAGTCTGGTACCAGAATAATTGCGTGAGGCGTGTCGGGGCGCTCTATCTCCACGGGGACTCGGGCGCTATCACGTACCGACGAGCCGAGACGCAACTGCTTTACTGCCCCGACCAGCTGGCGGGATGCCTTCTCAACGTGCTTTGCGGTCGATCGGCGTAGCCGCGAGATCGCGGGCAGCGTTGGCTTGTCGAGAATGTTCAAGCCTTTGGACTCGATCAGCACGACACCGTACTCATACGTCAACATGACGTCTGTTAATTCGCGAGATTCATCTCCTCGTACGACTGTCGGATTGCTAATCGCCCCAGTCGGCAGCAAATTGTCAAGGAGCCAGCCGCACAGGGCTTCTTGCTGGCCCCCTTCGTCGGTGCTGCTAATGGAGAGGGGGTTGGATGCGCTTTGGTTGCCGTAAAGGTATATCGTCGGTGAACTCCAGTCGCCAGACCCGGCACCATCGAATACTGCAAGATCCGAGGATCTGTCGCCTTCGTCGAATGCCGAGAGA
Organism: Gordonia sp. SID5947; assembly: GCF_009862785.1. Taxonomy (NCBI): domain Bacteria; kingdom Bacillati; phylum Actinomycetota; class Actinomycetes; order Mycobacteriales; family Gordoniaceae; genus Gordonia; species Gordonia sp. SID5947. The sequence continues at coordinate 3,580,801 of NZ_WWHU01000001.1, forward strand.
TGCTCGGCGATCTCTTCCGATAGGTGGAACTGGTCGACCGTGCCGATTGTGCATCTATCGAACACCATGGGCGGCTCGCCCCAAATCCGTGTGATCGATAGCTTCGCTTGAGCGACATTGACGACGAGTTCGTTGAACAAGTACAGATCCACTGTGCATTTAGTGTGTATCTGTCGCAACGCTTCGACCTCACGGCCTGTCTCGGCTATTGACCAGACCGTCGCGTCCAGCGCGGGATCGCCGCTCGTATTCTTTACCGCGTAGGCTAGTCGGTTCTCGGAAATTAGGAAAACGGAGAGCTTAATTTGAGTGGTGTGGAGAATCTGCTTGAGTACAAGCGAGTTCGCCTTCACTACTAGGCCAGGAAAGCCCGGGTCCGGAAGGATGGCCCGCACCAAAGAAGGCGTGCAGGATAGTTCGGCAGTCTCCTCGCGAGATGGAAAATACATTCAGGCTCAATCAGTTGAGGTGCCGGCAATCTATGAATAGAAATTCGGGCGTGTGGATTTCGGTATAAATTCCGACTTCGTCAGGCAGTTCTTCAATCGTCGGTGATCACGAATTGAGCGGAGTCTTCAGCAGCGTCTTCGCCGATGTCGCCTGGCACCTCTTTTCTATCGCGCCTACCACAACGTCACACAAGCAGCGTCGGCGCTCGCCCAAGTAGGTGTTAAAGTTGCCCGCGCGCAGACCGCTGTATGGCACAAGTTTGGCCTCGACGAGTGTATCGAGTCTGTCGCCACTAATCTGAGCGCCATCGCGGCGGCAGCTCGACAGGTCTACTTCACGCGCTGCAACGTCGACGGTCAGCCGCAACATCACACCGAAGCGCGATGGGCCGAGGCGAAAAGTGCAACGGCCTGTGTGGCATTGGCGCTCCACGGCGCCACCGATGCCGACCTCTCGGGGTGGAAATCCTGGCGACAGCATCGTCGACCGGCGATGGCCATCGCGACAAAGGGCGTACACAAAGGCGCCACCATCGGCAAGGATGACGTCCGAGATCTACGCAAGACCGTCGACGATATCCTGGAGCAGCGGTGACGCCGGCCGAACTCCTCGCCTACGCCCAACAGCTGCTGCGGGGTCTGGGAGATTCGACCGCGGGCAACGCGTCGAGGCTCGCCGCTGTGGTTGCGCGCCAAGCACTCGAGGCGACAGTCCTGGAGTGTTGCGATGTCGTCAACGCCCCCTGCGAGAATGCGACGATGCGGGCGAGACTGGCGATCCTGAAGTCGCTGTGGCAGGTCCCCGATAACCGGTCCAGGCAGTTCTAGAGCCAGCTCTTGTTTGTCATCGTTCAATTGGTCTCGCAGCCCACAGGGTGGTGCTGGTGGGTGCATCGGGCAGCGTACTCGGCCGGGGTTGGGTAGCCCAGCGCTGAATGTCGGTGTCGGTGGTTGTGGTCGTCTGTGAAGTCTTCGATGACCACCCGCGCCTCGAGCAGGGTGGGCCAGCAGTTGCGGTTCAAACACTCGTCGCGCAGCCGGTTGTTGAATGACTCGATGAACCCGTTGTTCCACGGTGTGCCGGGGGAGAATGTAGGAGATCCCCACCGACCCTGTGCAGAACGCTTGTAGGGCTTCTGAGATGAACTCAGGGCCGTTGTCCATGCGCAGCACCATCGGCGGGCCACCCCAGATCGCGAACGTCTCTCCAACTCCTCGATCAGGCGCTCGGCGGTAATCGAACGGTCCACAATGTTGAGCAACGACAGACGGGTGTGCTCATCCACCATCGACGCGATCTTGACCATTTTGCCATCGACGGTGGAATCGAATTGAAAGTCCAATGCCCACACCACTTTCGGCGCATTCGCGACAACGACCGGCGCCGATGATTGGCCGGCCCGTTTCCGTCGCGGAGCACGCCGCACTTGCAGGCCTTCCTCCTTCCACAAGCGGTGCACCTTCTTCTTGTTGATCTCGATGCCGTCGTCGAACCGCAGGTGCGCCCACGCCCGCCGGAACCCGTGGCGCGGGTGCTTACGCGCGTAGGTGCGCAACTGCTCACGCAACGCGGCATCAGGATCGGCCGAGGTCTGAGCCAAGGGCAGACGCCGATACGCTGACCGTGAAAGCCCAACTACCCTGCACGTCATACGTTCTGACATCTTCTTGACGTCTGTGAGCATGTCGATGGCGGCACGTTTGGCGGTTGGGCTCAGAATTTTCCTTTGGCGATCTCCCGAAGAGCGTCCTTCTAGAGTTCAGCGTCGGCGAGCAGTCGTTTGAGCCGGCTGTTCTGTTCGCGCAGCTCCTTGAGTTCTTTCGCCCCGTCGCCGTCCATGCCGCCGTACTGGCGGCGCCAGTTGTACAAGGTGGCTGGCGACACCACGAGATCGGCGGCGATCTCCTCACCAGTCTTGCCTTCGGCGGCCAACTCATCGGCACGGCGCAGTTTGCGCACGATATCTTCGGCCGAGTGGCGCTTGCGTCCTGCCATGTCCTCATCGTCCCTTCTGCGCCCTCATTAGGGCAATCAGCACTCTGAAACCACCCGGACCGGTTCACTGGGGACACGCCAGTGTCAGGTGAGCCCGTCATAGTGGTCCAGGCGTTGTCGACGTCTTCCATGCCCGCAAACCGGGCAACAGAGTCGCATACGACTGGACCACTGCGACGGGCTCACCTCAGACGGCTCGATGCTGCAACATGAAAGTTCCGGGGCGGGAGCACGCTGAATACCCGCAATCTATTCGTGGTGCCGCTCTATCCACCGATTCGCCTCTTGCACAGCCTCAAACTCCTCGATAGTCAGATACTTCTGGCAGCCCACAATGACACTGCCAACGCACTGGCCGAGAAACACAAAGGCAGCAAAGAAGATAGCCCCGCCAGCGGCGCCGCTTCCGGCAGACGCTGCGTACCCGGTGGCGCCTGCCCCAGCACCCGCTGCGATGCGCTGCCGGCGGGACAGCTGGTTTTCATAGCTCATCGGACGGCCAAGGGCCTTCGCTTCGGGGCTGCGCTTGAGTGGCTTTAGGCCGTAGAAGAGGCTGGCAAGAATAGCGGGCACGCTGATGGCTAACGCCACTACCGCCGGAAGCGTGTCGGAGGCAAGATGCCCGACCACGAAGAAGATGAACCCTCCGACGATCGCGACCGCAAATGCTAGACCTATCAATGCGTACAGCAGGAAGTACAACCGTCTGGCCCAGTACGCGGTTCCTCGGTCGTACCAAGTCGTGCCCAGAGTCTTGATCGGCCGAATGGGAGGCCTTCGTTGTTCACTCTTCATCAGAAGAGCCCGTGCCACAACTTCTTGGCACTCGCCGATACGTCTTTGGCTAACCCGGCTGTGTCAGACGCGATCTGATGGCCGGTATTCACCCCTACGCACTTGATTCCATGTCCAACCCCGGCGACGACGCCATGTTCATGAATGTCCCCGCCCCAGTGCTCATGGACTGTTTGATAGGCGAGATCACCGACACCCATACCGGTGGCGGTAGCGACGAGGACTACGCTGCCCGCAGCCATGGTCTCGGGGGCTGCCGCAACCGCCACCGCGCCTCCTATCACACCTGCAGCCGCTGCAGTTCCGTCGTTGATGACGGCCTTCTTCCATGACCATCCTTTGTCGTGGTCGTCGTGTGCTTGGAACCCAGCTCCGACGCCCGCGATGGCAACGTCGATACCTGGGATCTCGTTGAGGAACTTCAACTCCTTCGGCGTGTTCTCGAGCCTGGGGTAGATCTTGCTCAAGTCGCCGATTTTCGTATCGAGAATCTTGGAGAACGGTAGCTCCCCTTTACCGGCACGCGCATCCCCAACTCTGTTCTGAGGTGTTCGAGATCGTTCACGGCGATCAGGTGGTCGAGGAGTATCTTCACTGCTCTCTCAGGCTGCTCGGCCGGATAACCCTTGGACATGTACTTCATCCTTCACAAAGAACGAAGCGGCATCAAACCCGGGACGGTTCAGACCATCTTCCCCTCTGGATAGGGTGACAAGTAGACGGTGAGGAGATTTCGATTGCCTTATGACTCTGAGGGCACGTATGTATCCACGAGAGACGCTCTTGATGTCTGGGAGCCCATTGCGGTCGGCATGTTGATTGACGCAGCGAAAACGTACAACGGCTTCGTCACGTACAAACAGCTAGGTGAGGCTGTCCAACAGCGGTCGGGCATCAGACGTGACGGTCTGCTGACGAATTGGATAGGGAGCCTGCTGAGTAGAGTGATCGGGCACTGTGAGAGGGAGCGGCTTCCTCAACTCAGCGCGCTGTGTGTGAGGGAAGACGGAACCGTCGGTGATGGTTATCGGCATGCGGCCATTGCCGCGGGCGTGACCGGTGCCATGGGCCTCGATCAACTCGATGACCATGCCGCGGAGACAAGGCTCAAGTGTTATCGATTCTTCGGCGCCGAACTGCCCGCCGATGGAGGACAACCCACCGTGACGCCGGCGGTAAGGTCTGCACGAGAACGGAAGAAGCGACAAGCAAGACGCGATGCGCCAGCGAAGCTGTGCCCGAGATGTTACACGGTACTCCCGGCAACTGGCCTGTGTGACGGCTGCGATACATAAACGACGGTCGCCGGTAGGTCCAACTGTTGTCGCGTGGTCCCGCGTCGTCGAGGACGACGGAAGCGACTGAACTACGGCAGATTCCAAGCGGACACACCCGAAGCTGACTGGGGAAAGGCGTTATCCGTTGGTAGCGAGCTCGTTGCATTGATCCTGCTGCAGGCCTTCTTGGTCGAAGACCCGTCAAGCACCCGGGGGGACCCGACTCGCGTACTTCTTCCTGTGCTGCCGACGTTCCCTCACTACTCGAATTCAGAGACCCACGTCTTGGTCGCAACTCGGAAGCCGAGCTGGTAGGTGAAGTCAGGGAACCGTTCGGTGACAGCCTTGTACATCGACCGCGGAGTCTTTGTGCCTGAGTTCATCTCGCACAGATACTCGAAGAGGATCATTTCGAAAGCCGCCGCTTCAACGAAGTCGACGTTCTCGGTGTAGCCGACTACTGCGTCGGCTCCGGTCTTCTTGCAGAACTTCTTCAACGACTCCTCGGAGCTCTTGAGGGCCCCGCACGACGACAAAAAGATGACCCGGTCATCGCAGTGACCTTCTAGCTTGGCTCCGAGAGTGTCGATACCCAGAGGGTCGCCGCCGATGTCCAGGATTTCCGGCTCGCCGTGGAATCCGAGGTACAGAAATCTGTAGTCGTTGAATGCCCTGGAGTCCCAATTTCCCAGGTGGCGCCAGAGTTCTTGAACGGTGTTCACGTTGCGGTGATGGAGTTTGAAGGTGCCCATTCGCTCGAGCATCTCGAGAGCCGGCTCGATTGTCTTGCGGTCTGTCGGGTCATCACTCTCCCAGTCACCCTCAAGACAGAGGACGCCTGAGACCTTTCGTTGCGCCATCGAATCCTCCAATAATCGGGGTGGTATCCATCCTGAGATCGTCGTCGTGGCCGGCGACGTTACTCGCGCTGCCCACGATGACGTCACGCATACGCGAAGGTGTCCGACCGGATATTCACCGAGATGCAGTGCCACCTCACCGGTAGCCTGATCAGCGAACTGGATCGGCTGCGTATCGCTACGAGCCTGCTCGACGCCGCCACCGACGCGCGCCTGAGCGCCCTGCGCATGCCGGTCCGGCTGATCGAAGTCGAACTGGCCGACATCTGCGGCCAATTGCTGCCCAGACCGCGCGACCACCCGCACATCCGCGTCGACGGCCGACCCGCCTCCGACTAGCATGCTCGAGGACGACCTCATCGCCGATCTCGACCTGCCGCTCAATCTGATGGGTAACCGACACAACAGATTCCACGCGACGATGACGAGAACGAGGCAGGAGGCGAAGGTGCGAGCGCGGGAACTGCCGATCCTGCCCAACCCAGGTCGACGAAAGTGATTGTGAGCGAATGCTTGCCAACTCTCACGACCCGGTGAGCGGAATCAACTCACGCGCATAGAGAGCTCCTGCCTGGAACAAACAGTTCGGCCGGTCCTTCACTACTCTTCTTCCCCGGCCGAATCGAATGGGCTCCTGACCCACCCGGCGACGACCGCGAGGCGACTCGGTCGATGTACAGCGAGGAAGCCGAAGGGGCGGTCGAAGCTGACATCTACGGCAGTGATCCGGTATCGCCGCGGGAGTGGAGCCCCGGTGGCGATGACGCCAAATGCGGAAACCGCGGCTGCCTCAAAACCTTCGGCGCTAAAACTGGCCACTACGTCTTGTGCGCCACGCGCCACGAACAGGGGACTCGGACTCAGCAGCGGCAGGTGGGGGCTGTCGGGATCTGTCACTGAACGCAATCCGAAAACGTCGCGGTATTCCAATAGGTCGTGATTGCTGCCGATATCAAATGACGGCAATCGCAGCCGGAACCGGTCCTGCTGGTCGCTTGATTCCTCGACGCTGACTGTCAACCCGGTGGTATCACCACCATCGATATCGGCGGCCAGGCGGACGTGTGCCTCACCCGACAGTTCACGCAATCCAGTCGCCAACACGTCGGCGGGCTCGTGATCACCGAGCAACAGGTGGACGTCGATGTCGCGGTCACCTTCTACCACCACCCGGGTCACGGTGCCGTCGAGCACGGCCGCAGCCGTGAGGTCGGAAGTGGTGCGCTGCAGCCATTGCCCACCGGCCGCATCGCCCGAACCTTGTCGGTCGCGGGGCCAGCTGTCGAACGGCATACGCCAGCGCACACGTGCGGCGAGTGCGGAGGCGAGTACCAACTCCGTGTCGGGGGTGAGCGCGAGAGGAAAGCGGTCGATCAGACCGTTGGTCTCGGCGGCTGCCCAACGATCGAGTGCCTCCTGGTCGGTCAACTGCCCGACCACCCCCGCCGGCAGCTGCGATGTCCATTGCTCATGCAGAGGGAGGTCGCTGCGGGCCCACAAACCCAACGCAGCTGCTGTCGAGCCGCCCGAACGAAGGACGTCGAGCAGTTCGAGCGCCTCACGCTGCGCGGACTCGACGGGCCTGCCGAGCGCAGCGGCCAGTTCGGCCCCCGCCTGGTCGTCGGCCGCGGAGGCGAGCAGGCCGATGAGCGGCCAGACCCCCGCTGCCGACAGCGCGAAGTCCTGGTCGCCGAACTGCGCGGTCCATCGTGCGGTCATCGCGTTCGCCGCGGCTACGAGGCCGGCCCCACCAACTGTCTGTGACGGCGGCGCCGCGTTGAGGTTCGACATGATCGGCATCGTTGCATAGCGGTCTGACAGCGCTGAAGGACGTGCGGACGAGACCCTGTCACGGTGGCGCCCTTGCGACGTAAACGGCACGATGCCAGGTCCAGGACGAGCCGCCGCGCCATCGGCGGCGGATGATCCGATACGAGCGTCGTCGTCGGCGGGAGACGATACGGTCGCGTCGTGCCCCACGAACTACCCGAGCAGCCGCGCTTCGCCTCCACCAGCGAGGAGCTCATCTGGCAGAAGCTGCGAGAGCAACTCCCCGACGACGACCTTCTCATCCATGGGCAGCGCGTCACCGACCACGCCAAGGATCATGAGATCGACATCGTGGTGGCGATCGACGGTGCCGGCATCGCCTGCCTCGAGATCAAAGGTGGCGAGGTGTGGCATCAGGACGGGTCGTGGTGGCAGGCTCGGGCCGGCCAGCCTCCCAAACCCATCGATCCGGTCGAGCAGTCCCGTGAAGCGTGTTATGCCCTGCGGGAGTACGTGGAACTCGATCCCCGCTGGACTCAAGGGCGCCTCCGCTGGGACCACATGGTGGTGCTGCCGCACTCGGAGGTCCCTCGCGACTTCTCGTTGCCCGATTGTCCGCGATGGAAGATCATCGACCGCACTCAACTCGAGCAGCTGATGCCGTTGGCGCGCAGCGTATTGCTGAGGCAGGAGAACGACGTCCCGGCGATCGATGCGACCGGGATGGATCAGCTGCGTACCACGTTGAGCGGCAGGGGACTTCCGCAGCGTGACGTGGTCGCTCGCGCGATGGAGCACGAAGACATAGCGGACTCGTTGACCGCCGACCAGGCCGTCATCCTCGGGGCTATCGGTCAACTGCCACGCGTCGAGATCCGCGGTGGAGCGGGCAGCGGCAAGACGTTCCTGGCGGTCGAGCAGGCCCGACGACTATCGCGGGCCGGGCAGCGGGTCGCGCTCGTCTGTTACTCGCACGGGCTCGCCTCGTATCTCGCGCGCCTCACCTCGGCGTGGAAGCGACGCGACCAGCTGGCATACGTCGGCGAGTTCCACGCCCTCGGCGTTCAATGGGGTGCCGCGGAAGGTCCCAGCGAACTGGAACGGTCGCCGGAGTCCTCGGATTTCTGGGAGCACGACTTACCGAACCAGATGCTCGAACTCGCCGAACAGCTGCCACCTGGACAGCGTTTCGACGCGATCGTCGTCGACGAAGCCCAAGACTTCGCCGACGAGTGGTGGAAGCCCATGCTGGCCTGCCTACGTGACTCGGACACCAGCGGGATCTACGTCTTCAGCGACGAAGCGCAACGCGTGTTCGACCGCCAGGGCTCGCCGCCGGTGCAGCTGGTGCCGCTCGTCCTCGATCACAATCTGCGCAACACTCGCCAGATCGCGACAGCCTTCAGTCCGCTTGTCGGCCAACGCATGCAGCTTCGTGGTGGCGACGGCCCCGAGGTCCGGTTTGTCGCCTGCAATCCCGCAGACGCGCTGGACGCTGCCGACGACCAGATCGATGTGCTTCTCGACGAGGGCTGGCGGCCAGAGGACATCGCGTTGCTGACCACCGGCAGCCGCCATTCCGAGCAGACCGAACGCCAGGCCGAGGGCAACACGTCGTACTGGAACACTTTCTGGGACGACGAGCAGGTGTTCTACGGACATGTGCTCGGATTCAAGGGACTTGAACGACGGGTCGTCGTGCTGGCGCTCAACGAGTCAAAGCCGCGGAATCGGTCGAAAGAGCGCTTGTATGTGGGGCTTTCGCGGGCGCGAGATCAGCTCGTGGTGTGTGGGGACCCGGAGTTCGTGCGGGAGGTCGGCGGTCCGGACGTGGCCACCAGGTTGGGCATCGGCTGACGGATTCGTGCGGTGTCGACGGGAACACCCGGTCAGACGCCGGGCGGCAGATCTCCGAACCGGTACACGCGGTCGAAGACCTGGAAGAAGAACGACGACACCGGACCGCCGGTCGGGTTCGCGTTGGCGTCGTTCCGCTGTGGCCAGCGGTAGGCGACCGTCACGCTGAACGGAGTGAACTCGCTGACCTTGGTGTAGCCGGTCGGTCTGTTGGTGACACCGAGGTACTTGCCGGGCCGGAAGAGCAGCACCGCCGTCGGGGACGACACGGTTCCACCTGAGGTGTCGAAGGTTGCCCACATGAGTGGCGGACAGTTCGGAGTGCGATCCGTCGACCGAACCATCGGCCCGTTCCGGGGTACCCACCGCAAATCGGAACGTCCGAGTGGCGGTCCGATGGCACGCAGGCCGCGCTGCACCTCCGACGACGACAGGTCCAGACACAAGCCGTGACCTGCCGTGCCGGCCACCGGGTGACCGTCGGCGGCGGGTGCTGCTGACGCCGCGGGTGCGGCAAGGCTGATCGTGAACATCGCCGCGGCCGCAGCAATGACAAGGCGTGAGACATTCGATCGACGGCTCGACATGAGGTGCTCCTCTGGAGTACATCCCGACCTCTGGCGTGGCTGACCGTACAAGATTCGGACTTTAGTTGGTGCGGAACTACATATTCATCGTTTCATCAGCCGGTAAGCGCCTGGCCATGAATCTCCACGATGCCGCTAAGTTGATCGGCCTCCCCTTTCGCGGGATGGCGGCATCACATTCGTTGCACCGACGGCAGCGTTCGCAACCGGCCACACGTCCCTGGTGGCCGTCAGGCAATGAGATGACGACTGAGCACAATGCCCTGCAGTCCTAGGACACAGGATTAGCCTTGTCATATGAATTCCCCGACCTGGTTGGAAGTGCTGCAGGGAGTTGGGTCAGTCGCGACTCCTGTGGTGGTGGCGGTCCTTGCGTTCGTATTAGCACGCATGCAAGGACGAAACGATCAGCTGCTCGCGGCGAGGATGGACTATTACAGGTCCCTGGTGCCAAAACTGAACACTTTGATGTGCTACATGACCTTCATCGGTACATGGGCGGCGAAGTCACCGACGGATATCGTCGCGCTGAAGAGGGAGTTGGATCACGAATTCTTCTGTGCTATGCCTCTTTTCGACCCGAGGGTCAAGCAATGCTATGACGAGTATCTTCGTGCTTGCTTTTCGACATTCAATGAGTGGGGGAAGGATGCCCGCATTCGGTCGGGTGCCTATAGGAGGAGGGCGGCTTGGAGCGGTACCAGTGAATGGCAGACCGAATGGGACGAGCTGTTCATGAATGCCGACGAGGACACCATCTCGGGAGAGGAACTGCAGTCGATTCAAGCAAAGTACGGCCGGCTAATTGATGCACTCGTGGGCAACCTCAAGCTGACAAAAGCAAAGGTGGAGTACACAACTGACTTGGTCTCGCTTAACGCACATGCCCCTACTCCGCCTGACATTCCCGGTCGCGACACCGCTCTGTGACAGCGGCGCTGTAGGTCAGGACGGACGGTATCGCTTGAACCGGCGCACGGAAGGCGTTGCGAGATCCAAGCCTCCAGCCCTCGATCGCTTGCCCAGCAACCACTGGTCTGACCAACTATCCTCAACCCGTGTCCGAGATCATCCCCCAGGTGCCCGGCGGTGGCCGCAAGTACATGCTGGTTGTCAACCAGGTGCTCACGGCGATCAGCGCGGGCCGGCTGAGCCCGGGGATCGGCTACCAAACGAACGGAACCTTGCCGCCGAGTGCGGCACCTCGCGGCCTACGGTGCGTGACGGCCTGCTCGCGTTGGAGCTGTTTGGCATCGTCGAGATCCGTCGTGGCTCCGGCTGTTACGTCACCGAACGCGGCCATCACATGCAGAACCCGGCGCTCGGGCTCCTCGACGCCACCCCGCAGGAGCTGCTGGAGGCCCGCCTGCAACTTGAGCCGACGATGGCGAGAATGTGCGCCGGACGGCTGGACCTTGACCAGATCCGTCGGCTCAACGCTCTGATTGACGCATCGGATGCCGGTGATTCGGCCGCGTTGCGCGATCGCGGATTCGGCAGCTATTTCCAGCTCAGCCAGGCCTTTCACTCGGAGCTGGCCGGCTACTGCGGCAACACGGTGATCGCGGGTATGACCCGGCAACTCGTCGACGTCGCATCACATCCGATGTGGGCATTGCTCAACGGGTCGAGCGCCACCACCAATCAACCGGACGTGCAGGCCGACGAACACCGGCTGATCCTCGACGCCATCGCGCTCGGTGATGAGGAGCGGGCAGCCGAGGCGATGCAGGATCACCTGTGCCGTATCGGCGGCGACCTATTCGGGGGCGATCGTTTAGGCATCGGACGAGTCCGGCGACGCCGCGGATGAGGCGTCGCGCGATTCGCGCCGGTGGCACACCGTCCAAATTGGTAAGACCACTTATGTAATCAAGCTTGATTTCCGCGTTACGGTCGGGCAAACGCGCCTCCCTACCGTCTTAGACGTCGGCTCACGCCGTACCCCACGTCATCGAGATGGAGGAGCGCAGATATGCGCCGAACACGATTCACCCGACGCCTGACCACCACGTTGGCGACAGTTGCCATCGCCGCATCCACGGCATTCGTAGCGGCATGTGGCAGCGACGCCCCCGCCGACGCGATTGTGGTGGCCTCACCGCAATGTGCACATTGTCTGTCCATGTCACTGCTGCCCGATCAGATGCCCGACGAGGACGTCACCTACCAGAACTTCACCAAACTGTCCGACCTCAGCACCGGCCTGGCCTCGGGCCGGATCAATGTGGGGCAGATCGACTACACCGCCCTGGTCAGTCTCATCTCCAAAGGTTTGCCGATCGTCGCGATCAGTGGACAGGTCAACGGCGGCTCGGACTTCGTCGTCGACCCGGGACTCGGCCTGAAGCAGGGTGATTGGGCGGCGTTGAACAGCGCAGCGAAGCAAGCCAAGGCCGATGGGCACCCGTTGAAGATCGGCTCCCAATTCGGCACCGTGCAAGACATCGAACTGCGCCTCGAACTGCCCATGAAAGGCATCGACCCGAACAACGACGTCGAGATGACCAACGTGCCCTACGAGGGCATGGGTCAGGCACTCGCCAACCACTCCATCGACGCCGCAATCCCCGCGCAGCCGTTCGCCGCCGAGATCATCGACCAGAAGTTTGGACAGCACTTCGCCTACCCCTATGACCAAGCGGCCGGGGACCTCACCAACGTGGTGGTTGTCAGCAAGGACTACATCGCGAAACAACCCGACAAGGTCGAGGCGGTGGCGCAGGGCATGAGCAAACTCATCCCGTACCTGAAGACACCTCAAGGACAACAGGACTGGATCGCAGCGATCAAGCAGTACACCAACGTGTCCGACGTCGCCATCAATCAAGCCATGCCGCAACTGTCACCGAGCATCGAGATGCCGTTCGAACAGATCAAGGCCATCGCTGACGCTATGTACGCGCAGAAGTTGATCTCGCAGCCCCTCACCGACGAGCAGATTCGCGAGCACATCGACTACACCATGCTGGCCACCGCCACGGGCCAGCCGTCGCAGGCGCTCGGTGACGCCCGATGAGCGAGGCAATGGTGCTGACTGAACCACCAGCAGACACCCGTCCTGGACCCGCTTCGACGTTGACACCCCGAAATACCAGGCGCCGAACCGGATTCACATCGACCATCATGCGCCGCGTCGCTGTCGGGGCGATAGTTCCGATTCTCATCCTGGCGGGCTGGGACGTGGTGGTACGCGCCGAAATCTTCCCGAAGGCGCTCATCCCGTCACCCTCGATGGTGCTGTCGACCCTCAACGACTGGGCGACCGGCTCACAGGGTGGCATGTTCTACAGCGGCAAGTTGTGGGTCGACGTGGCCGCAACACTCGAGCGCGTGGCCATCGGCTATCTCTCGGCAGCTGTGGTCGGCGTTCTGCTCGGTCTATTGATCGGCGTCTCCCGGTGGGCCGACGAACTTCTCACGCCCACCATGCGAATCCTGGGACCTGTTCCGCCGACCACCTGGATTCCGGTGTGCATCGTGATCCTGGGGATCGGGTCCGTCACGAACTACTTCCTCGTGTTCCTCGGCGCCGTCTTCCCGATCGCCGCCTCCAGCACGGTGGCGGTGGCCGGAGTGTCCCGTGACCTGGTGCGTGCTGCCCGCATGATGGGCCGCAGCCGGTGGGCGACAACCTTCGCGGTGGTGCTCCCGGCTGCGTTGCCCGGCGTTGTGGGTGGGCTGCGTATCGGGCTCGGACTGGCCTGGATGATGGCTGTCACCTCCGAGATGCTCGCCGTTCGTTCGGGTCTCGGCTACACGATCTGGAATTGCTACAACTACCTCGACTATCCCGGTGTGTTCGCCGCGATGATTGTGCTCGGAATCTGCGGGCTGGCAACCGATATGGCCTTGCGCGCCGTCACCAACTCGGCACTGCGCTGGCACACTGCGACAGGAGTACGCGCATGAGCGCCCTCGCGAACACAATGCCGGCGTCGGTGACACTGCAAGGCGTCACCAAGGAGTACTGGCAGAAGGGACGCTGCACCACAGCGTTGGCTGATTGCACTCTCAACATCAGGCCGGGCGAGTTCTTCTCCCTCCTCGGGCCCAGCGGCACCGGCAAGACGACCTTGTTGAACTTGCTGGCCGGATTCGAGCGTCCGAACTCAGGTAGCGTGCGGGTCGGCGAGCGCGAAATCCGTGGCCCCGGTCCGGACCGGGCCGTAGTGTTCCAGGCGCCGACTCTTTATCCGTGGCTCACGGCCGCCGGCAACGTCGCCGAGGGGCTGCGCCATCTGAAGCTGTCGCGTGCGGAACGCAAAGAGATGGCGCTGCAACAACTATCCGAGGTCGGATTGGAGCATGCTGCAGGCAGGCACCCGCATCAGATGTCCGGTGGTATGGCCCAGCGCGTCGGAATCGCCCGTGCTCTGGCCATGCAGCCCGACGTTCTTGTGATGGATGAGCCGTTTGCAGCACTCGACGCCTACGTTCGAAGGGAGATGCAGGAACTCGCCGTGCGGCTGCAGCAGGAACGGCAGGTGACCACGCTGTTCGTGACTCATTCGATCGAGGAGGCACTCATCCTCAGCGATCGTGTTGCGACCATGGCGGCAGGACAGGTGACCGAGATCTTCGAGGTTGACTCCCCACATCCGCGCGACGCGACCACCCAGGAGTTCAACAGTCTGCGACGGGCGATCGCTGACCGCATCGAAGCTGGTGTACGTGCAGAACGCGAGCGGATGCAGTGACGTCGACTCATGATGTTGCGCAGTCATTGTCGCGGTGGGAAGAATTCGCGTGGACCAACGCGTTCGTGCATGTCGATCCCGATGCCGTTCGTCATGACGCCCACGGTGCCAGTGGCGGACCACTCGACGGCGACCTCTTCAGCGTCAAAGACTTGTTCGCGGTGGCCGGTGTGCCGTCCCGGGCGGGAAGTCTCGTGCTGGGCGACTACCGACCAGCCATCGACGCTGGCGTTGTCGGACGGGTCCGACGTTCTGGTGCACTCTTCTTCGGGAAGACGAATTGCGCCGAGTTCGGATTCGGTATCGACACCGACACTCGGCTCGGTGGGCGGGTCCATCATCCCGAACGAGCCGACCTGTCGCCTGGCGGATCAAGTGGCGGAGACGCAGTCGCCGTTGCGACCGGCATCGTCGACTTCGCGATAGCTGGAGACTACGGCGGGTCGATCCGTTGGCCCGCACAGTCATTGAGCATCTACGGCCTTCGTCCCGGTCTCGGTGTCATCCCGCGCGATGGGCGTATCGGCGGTCTCGGAGCCCACCGTGACAATCCTCTAGGACTGTGCCGCGCGCCCTGGCAGCTCGCCGGCGAACTCGAGGTGGCCGGGCTGATGGCGCGCACACCTGCCAAGATCGCCGAGGTGCTTCGCGCGACGTCGAATCGCACCACGATCAACCCTAGAAGAGGGCGTGTCCTGGTCACCCTGGGCACCGAGATCGCTCCGGTCACCGATGAAGTCCGCGAGGCCGTGGAGACGGTCGCCAACCGCGCGCGGACGCACGGGTTAACCGTGGACGACGCCGACGGACTGTTCCGCGACGCGTGGTCCACGTACAGCCTGTTGCGGGAGAAGCTCGACGATCACAACGACATTCGCGCGCTGGTCCGCGGCCGCGAAGATCTGCTGTGCGATGCGACCCGGATGGTGCTGAACGCTGCTCCGCGAGACTGTCTGATAGACAGCGAAGTTCGCGATGCCTGGGTAACCGCCACGGAGATCCGGCGGCGGTTACGTCAGCGGCTGACAGAGTATGACGCACTGATAATGCCATGCGCCCCGGTGGGTGCCATCGGATTCGCCGAGCAGGTACAGGTTGGCGGCACCGTGATGAGCGGACATCAGCTGATGGCACACCTGCGAGCGGTGTCGTTGAGCGCGTTGCCGGCCTTGGCGATGCCGGTCGGATCCGGGACAGGTGGCCGGCCCGTGTCAGTGCAACTCGTCGGCGGTCCCGGATCGGAGACGGACCTGTGTGCGCTTGCCGAGATACTGGCGGTGGAGCAAGAATCGGCGCTGTCGAACGCGGGCCTCCATGGCGCTGGGAGGGTCTCGTGACGACACCACGGATTGGTTTCGTCGTGCCGTCGTCGAACCCGACCATGGAACGGCTGTTGAACTCGACCGGTCTTCTGTCGGCACTTGGCATCTCAGCGGTGTGCACACGGGTCCGGGTGCGTTCCGTCGGCGATGACACGGCAGTCGCAGATCAGTTCCGACCGGACGCGATGGCTGATGCCGCAGAACTGCTGGCCGACTGCGAGTGCGACGCCATCATGTGGGCGGGAACCACCGGTTTCTGGTTGAGCGAGAAGGCCGATGACGACATCGCCGCAGCCATCCACGCGCGCACCGGCGTCCCGGCGTCGACGACACATCAGGCGCAACTGACCGCGCTGGCAGACGTCGGAACACATCGGATCGGGCTCTACACGCCCAACGCTGATGCGCTGCACCGCCGGGTCCTCGATCACCTCACTGCCAAGGGATACACGGTGGAAGTCGACAAGGCCGGCGGCATCGTCCGCAACATCGACTTCGCAAAGATCCCACAGCCCGAGCTGGACGCGACGATCGCGGCGCTGGCCGGACCGTCAGGCCGACCGGTGGCAGTGATCTCCACGAATGTGTCCACCACCGCCGATCACGCTGTCGACTCGTCGATCGCGACGGTGTGGTGGGCCGCACGACTGGTCAACGCCACCAACTTGACCTATCGCCAGGCACACGAGGCGGCGCGCGATGACTGACCTCTATCCCCGAGACCTGCGCGGGTACGCCGCCGATCGTCCGGCATGGCGCTGGCCGGAGGGCAAGCGGATCGCAGTCAGCGTGGTGATCAATTGGGAAGAAGGCGCAGAACACAACATCCTGCACGGTGACGACGTTTCGGAGAACACGGGATGCGATGTTGGCGATGGTCGGCCGAGGGAGCGTTCGCGGGATCTGCGGACCGAGTCCATGTACAACTTCGGTACGCGGGTCGGCGTTTGGCGGCTCCTCGACATTCTCGACGCGCATAACGTGCCCGCCACGGTATTCGCCTGCGGGATGGCCGTCGAGCGGTATCCGGAACTCGCCGCCGCGATGACGCGGCGGGGCCACGAACTGTGTGGCCACGGCTACCGGTGGATCGACTACCACGACGTCGACGAGGCGACCGAACGCGCTCACATCGCCCGGACTGTCAGCGCGATGACTGCAGCCACCGGACATCGGCCACTCGGCTGGTACACGGGTCGCACCAGCCCGAACACTCGCCGGCTGGTGATCGAGGAGGGCGGATTCGTCTATGACAGCGACGCCTATGACGACGAATTACCGTACGGTGAAAATTCTTTCGGGACTTCACACGTGGTGGTGCCGTACGCCTTCGACACCAACGACATGCGCTTCGCCACGTCACCCGGCCTGGCGACGGGTCGGCAGTTCGGTGACGAGCTCATCGACTCCCTCGATGAACTGCTCGCCGACCCCGTCGAGTCTCCTCGAATGATGAGCATCGGACTCCACCTGCGCCTCGCCGGCCGGCCGGCAAGGGCGCACGCGGTGCGCCGATTCCTCGAATATGCGACCTCGCATCCGGAGGTGTGGTTCGCACGCCGAATCGATATTGCCCGTTGGTGGATGGCGCACGAGTCGGAGCATGCCGTCTCCACCGATCACATGAACCAAGGAGCTGACCGATGATCCGTATCGGAATGATCGTCCCCTCATCGAACACCGCAGTCGAGGATGCGACGACGCGCCTGCTCGACGACCACGACAACGTGACGTTCGTATCGACGCGCATCCGTGTCCAGAGCATCAGTGTCGACGGCAACGGCGCGGCGTTTGATGTCGCGTCGATGGTTGAGTCCGCCCGCCTGCTGGCCGACGCCAAGGTCGACGTGATCGTGTGGAACGGCACGGCCGGCTCGTGGCTCGGCACGGATCACGATCAAGCAATTTGCGCGGCGATAACCGACGCCACCGGCATCCCGGCAACCACATCGACGCTGGCGATACTGGCGGCATGCCGAGACTCCGGGATCACCACGCTCGCTGCCGCGACGCCTTACACCATCGACGTCGTCGACCGCATCATTGCCGAGTATGCACAACACGGAATCGCTGTTGTATCTCATGCGGAATGGGAGCTCAGCGACAACTTCGCGTTCGCTGCCGCGTCATCAGACGAGATTGCGAGCCTACTGATCGACGCCGCCGAAGAAGGTGACGCTCAGGCCGTCGCGCTGATCTGCACCAATGTCGACGGTTCCGTAGTCGCGCATGACGTCGAACAGAAGCTCGGGCGACCGGTCATCGACAGCATTGCCGCGACACTGTGGTGGTCATTGCGCATCGCCGGCTACACCACGGAAGGGGCCGCGGCAGATGCCTGACAAGAAGATCCAGGTGACTGTCGGGGTCGACGTCGACTCCTGTGCCGGTTGGCTTGGCTCGTACGGTGGCCAGGACTCACCAAACGATATGCAGCGCGGCGTCTTTGCCGGTGAGGTCGGGGTGCCTCGGATGCTCCGGTTGCTGGAGCGACGAGACATCGTGTCCACCTGGTTCTGGCCAGGCCATTCCATCGAGACGTTTCCGAAACAGGCGCAGATGTGTGTTGACGCCGGACATGAGATCGGCGCGCACGGATACAGCCACGAGAATCCACGTTCGCTGACAGTCGAGCAAGAACGCGACGTGATGGCAAAGTGCGTCACGCTGATCGAGCAACTCAGCGGCGAGCGACCTCAAGGATATGTCGCGCCGTGGTGGGAGATGAGCGAGCATACGGCCTCGATCCTGGCCGAGTACGGCTTCGCCTACGACCATTCGCAGAACTACAACGACTTCGTTCCGTTCTATGCGCGAGTGGGCGACGAATGGACCCCGATCGACACGAGCAAGCCTGCAGCGCAGTGGATGACCCCGCTCAAGCACGGGCGCGAGATTGACCTGGTCGAGTTCTGTGGTAACTGGTATGTCGACGACCTTCCGCCGATGATGTTCATCAAGGGACACCCCAACTCTCACGGTTTCGTCAACCCGCGTGATATCGAACAGCTCTGGAACGATCAGTTCGATTGGGTGTACCGGGAGCTCGACTACGCGGTGATTCCGATGACGTTGCATCCGGACGTTTCCGGCCGCCCCCAGGTGTTGCTGATGCTCGAACGGTTACTGGACCGATGGGCATCCTTCGACGGTGTGGAGTTCGTGACCATGGGCGACGCGGCCATTGAGTTTCGACGGCACTTTCCGTTCGAGGGTGAGAGGCGGCCGGAGTTCGTTGGGCGACGCGTTGCGGCGGCGAGCGGCCGCTAGGGTTCCGGCCACGGCCTGGTGTCACTAGTCGCCAGCGGAGTAGCGCGCGCACCAATGCGCAGTCGATGCAGCATTCAGATCCGGAGTTCACTGGCTCGTTCGGTGCACCGAATCGACAGACGTAGATGCCTGTGCGCGCTGATGAGGCGAGGCGGACGTGGGGCGCCGAGAACAACATCTACCGGCTCGGCCATCGCGATGTGCAGCATGTCGACGGCACCGGTGCGGGCTGGGATGTGCCGGCGATAGTTCGCGCACGGTAGGGGCCCGACGATCGACCACCGAAGGCATAATGGGCGCGCGGGCGGGTCGTTGTCGAAAGAGGTGAGTGGTGGGACGGAGCAGGGAATCTCGCCGCGCCCGACCAGATCTGGGCGTCGCCGCGGTCGCCCGATTGGCGGGGGTCTCCACTGCCACCGTTTCCAACACCCTCAACCGGCCGGAGATCGTTGCGCCCGCGACCCGCGCCCGGGTGATGGCCGCGATCGAGGAGCTCGAGTTCGTACCCAATCGTGCCGCCGGCGCGTTGCGCACCGGTTCGAATCGCCTGATCGGACTGGTCGTGCCCGACATAGTGAATCCGTTCTATGCGGAGATCACCGATGCGGTATGCGCGGCGGCCTCGCGTGCCGGGTACGCCGTGTCCCTCTGCGTCAGCGCCGACGATCCGGAACGAGAGCGAGACCATTTCGCGGCCCTGGCCGAGCTTCGGGCCGCCGGGGCGATAGTGGTGACCTTGAGCGCTGACCACCAAAGGCTCGAACGTCTGCGGCTGGTGGGCAGCCACCTGGTACTCGTCGACCGGCGTGCGTCGATCTCGGAGGGGTGCTCGGTCGCCATCGACGACGTGCTGGGCGGTCGTCTCGCGACCGAGTATCTGCTGCGACTCGGAGGCCGGCTCGCGGTGGTGAACGGGGACCTCGGCATCCCTCAGTGCGCCGAGCGCGACGAGGGTGTCCGACAGGCGCTGGCCGCCCAGAAGGTCGCGGCGGGATCGGTCATCATGCGGCACGTCGCCGAGATGACCATCGACAACGGGCAACAGGCCATCGCGGATGTTCTCGGCGCGGATCGGCCGCGCGCCGTCTTCTGCACCAACGATCAGCTGGCCGTAGGTGTGGTGCGCGGATTGCGCGCTGCCGGGCTCTCGGTGCCCGACGATGTGGCGGTGATCGGCTACGGCGACCTCCCGCTTGCGCGAGAGTCGCTCGTCCCCCTCACCTCCGTGAAACAGCCGAAGTACGAACTGGGAGAGCTGGCGGTATCGCTGCTGCTCGCCGAGCTCGCCGCCGAAACCGACGGCACCGAACACGCGCATGTGGCCCGACGCCTCTCGCCCGAGCTGGTCGTCAGGGAGTCGACGCCGAACTGACGCGGGCGTCTCTCGGTAGAGGTTGTGACCCGGCACACCAGGTGATTTAATCGATTAAATTCCGCCGGTTATGCCGATCGATCGAAGGAGAGTGCCGCGAATGTCGGAGGTCATGGAGAGTTTTCGAAACGCATTGCCCCCGGCACAGGCCCGGCGGAAGGCGCGCGTGGGCCTGGTCGCGGGCGGGCTTGGCACCTACTGGCCGCAGTTCCCCGATCTGCTGCCCCAGTTGGAACAGTCTGCGCAGTTCGTCGCCGAACGCTTCCGGGAGTTCGACGCCGACGTCGTCGATGTCGGCTTCATCTCCGACGCCCGGGACGGCGACAAGGCAGCCGAGGTTCTCCGACGTGCTGACTGCGACATCATCGTCCTCTTCCTGACCACCTACCTGACCGCGTCCATGGTGATGCCGATAGCGAAACGGTCGAACGCGCCGATCCTGGTGATCGACCTGCAGCCAACCGAGAAGATGGACCACGCCACATTCGACACCGGTGCGTGGCTCGCATACTGCGGCCAGTGCTCGGTGCCGGAGCTCGGCAATGTGTTCCGGCGGGCCGGTGTGCCGTTCCGCTCTGTGTCCGGCTGGTTGAATCAGCCGAGCGCCTGGCGGCGTATCGAGCAATGGATCAACGCCGCTCAGGTGCGTGCCGCTCTGCGGTACGCGCGGCACGGTCTGATGGGACACGTCTACCCCGGCATGCTCGACGTGTCGACCGACATGACCCTCCTACCGGCCACGTTCGGGTCGCATGTCGAGGTGCTCGAGTTCGACGATCTGCGGGTGCGCGTCGCAGCGGTCACCGACGCCGAGGTCGCCGAACGCATGGCGCAGGCACGCGAGATCTTCGCGGTCGACTCGACCGTCGACGAGGACGACTTCTTCTGGGGCGCCAAGGTATCCGTCGGACTCGATCGGCTGGTCGACGATTTCGGGCTCGACAGTCTCGCCTACTACCACCGAGGTCTCGACGGCGAACAGCATGAGCGACTCGGCGCCGGGATGATCCTGGGCGCCTCACTGTTGACCGCACGCGGTATCCCCACCACCGGCG
Organism: Gordonia sp. SID5947; assembly: GCF_009862785.1. Classification (NCBI taxonomy): domain Bacteria; kingdom Bacillati; phylum Actinomycetota; class Actinomycetes; order Mycobacteriales; family Gordoniaceae; genus Gordonia; species Gordonia sp. SID5947. The sequence continues at coordinate 3,602,111 of NZ_WWHU01000001.1, forward strand.
AGTTCGAGCTGCGAACGTCGGTGGCGCAGTTGGTCACCCAGGTGGTGGGCGCGGGCGGCTCGTTCTGCGAGATCCAGGCGCTGAACTTCGAGGACGACGTCGTCGAGATGGGACACGACGGGCCCGCGCACCTCGGCGTGGCCTCGCGTGAGCCCACGTTGCGCGGACTCGGGTCTATCACGGCAAGCGGGGGTGGGGCGTCAGCGTCGAATTCGACGTCCAACACGGACCGATCACAGTGCTCGGTCTCGGGCAGGACGCCGACGGCTCGCTGTCGCTGATCGCCTCTGAAGGAAACGTGGTGCCGGGACCGCTACTGGCCATCGGAAACACGACGAGCCGGGTCGACTTCGGTCGCGACCCGGGTGAATGGGTCGACGAGTGGTCGGGAACCGGTGTCGCACACCACTGGTCGTTGTCGACCGGCCATCGATCCGGTGACTACCGGGCCGCGGCGCAGTTGCTGGGCATCGACTTCCGCGAGGTTCGCGGCATCACCGATCATGCCAGTTCTCTCATCGTCAGATGATCTGACGGGCGGGGCGCGGTGAGCCCCGCCCGCCCCATCCCTCACCACTGATCGAAGCCGACGTTCACCATCGGGTAACGGCTGCTGATGTTGTGGTTCATCCAGTAGTTCTGGGCATGCGGTCCCCAGATGCCGCTCATCGCAGTGTTGGTGTTGCCCTTCATGTTCTCGATCTCGTAGTTGGCGGTCGGGCCGAAGACGCCGATCTTGTACTGGGCGTTGGCCGTCAGATAATTGCCGAACGGCGACACGGCGGTGACCGTCTCGGTGGCACCCGGGTACAGCACTCGCTGCGGGGCGTTTACCCACTGACCGTTCTGCCCCGCGGTGGCTCCGATCAGGTACTCGGGCTTGTCGGTGTGGTTGGTGATGGTCATCGCGATGGTCGGCTCGCCGGGACGGGTCACGGGCAGCGTGCCCGCGTTGGCGGTGCCGGCGACGGCGAATCCGATCCCTGCGGTGGCTGCGACAGCGGCGATTCCGGCGGCGATGCGGCGGGTCTTGGTGTTCATGATCGTGTCTCCTTGGGTGAGGGCCGGGTGGTTGTTCCGGCGACACCAATGACTTTGCCCTGCTTAGGGCGCCGTCGGACTCCGCCGACCGGCTGATCGGGCGGTGGAACGTGAGGTCCACCGATTGGGGGACAGGGTGACGGATCGAGTGCCGTGGCGGTCGACGATCGCGATCTCAGCGGTGGTTGATACCGGCGATCATCGATCCGATGAGCCTGTCTTCCTCGGTTGGTTCGGCCGGCCAGAGAAGCAGTGTCAGAAACGATCTGATCGCGAACTCGGTCGAGGTTGTCTCGGACGGGTCTATCCCGATGAGTTCGGCCGCAAGGGCGGCAACGGTATTCGAGGCGACGGCAGTGGGTGCCAACGTGATCAAGTGGCTCGAGCGAAGGAACTGCCGGAACACCCGATCCTCTCGGAGTTCCCGTAGCGCCACCGAGATCGCGACCCTTGCCCGGTCTGAACCGCCCAGGCCGGTGGTGGCAGTGCGGACGGCGGTGATGATGGGAGCCGATGTGGCGGCCAGAACACCCTCGATGATGGCTGCGCGACCGCCGGCATGTCGGTACACAGTCGCTCGCGAGCAATGTGCGTGGCGAGCGAGACCGTTGATGTCGAACTTCGTCACGCCGCGTCTCGCGATCAGATCCGTGGCGCAGGCGATCAGACGTGCGCGGGCGACGTCGGGACGGTTCCCGTCGATCAGCCAGTCAGAACTCACAATCTCAGTGTGAGACATCTGCAGTATCTATGGCGGCAAATCGGTGCAGGTCACAACGATGCGATGAGACGGGCACCTCGGCCGACGAATCCGGGGTGTATCGACTTCTGTTCGACGGTTGTCAGCAGACGCCTCCGGCCCACAACGTTGACGTATGCATGATCTCGATGAGCCGTACGGCTACTTCTCGCAGCTTCGAGACGATGAACCTGTCCACCGACTCGGTGACTCGTCGTTCTTTCTCGTCACATCATGGGAGCTGATCTCAGAGGTCGTCAGTCGACACGACGAGTTCTCGTCGAACCTCACCGCGACGATGGTGTGGCACCCTGACGGCACCATCACCGCATTTCCGATCGCCGAACTCGGGTCGTCGCTACATGCGCTGGCAACCGCCGATGACCCCACCCACAGGACGCACCGAGCGCTGGTGATGCCCTCTCTGGTCGCTCGAAGGGTCAGCCGCCTTGAGACGTTCATTGCGGAGACGCTGAACTCGCTGTGGACTGCCGGCCTCCATCGCGGACGCATCGATTGGGTTGGCGCCGTCGCGCAGCGTTTACCGATGTGTGTGGTCGCCGAACTGCTGGGGTTCCCGGCCTACGACATCGACGACCTCGTGCGGTGGTCGTTCGCCAGCACCGTTCTCCTCGACGGGTTGGTCACCACCGGGCAGATCGAAGCGGCAACGCAAGCCGTCGGCGAACTCAGCGCCTATCTGTCGGATGCGTTCGCCGCATCCTTGGAGCGTCCCGGTCAGAACGTGATGGGCGACCTCGCCCGCACGGTCCACGGCGGCGACCTCGATCAGGACACGGCCGTGATCATCCTCTTCCAACTCGTCGCCGCGGGCGCCGAATCCACTGTGAGTCTGATCGGGAGCGCTGCCTGGCTTCTCGGAAGACACCCCGACATCCAACAGCAGGTGCGCGCCGACATCGCCCTTCTCCCGAGGTTCATCGAAGAAGCGCTGCGACTCGAGTCGCCCTTCCGTGGCCACTATCGGCACGTCGTCGCCGACACCACCCTGGGTGGGGTGACCCTGCCCGCAGGTTCACGCCTCTACCTGTCGTGGGCAGCGGCGAATCGCGATGATGCACGCTACGACGCCCCGAATGCCATCGATCTCGGCTCGACCGATCGCCGCTCTCATATGGCCTTCGGGAAGGGGATCCACCTCTGCATCGGGGCAGCCTTGGCTCGGCTCGAGAGTCGCATTGCACTCGAACATCTCCTCGACGCCACTGCCACCTTCGACCTCGCCGACGACGAACCCGAATGGGAGCGCAGTCTGTTGGTACGACGCCTTCGAACGCTGACGCTCAACGTGACAGCATGAAGCTCACCACCGCAAATGCAGGAAGCTAGTCTCCTCGCCGCTCCCGCAACGCCCGCAGATATACCGCCGCCCACGTCCGGAACGGACGCCACAACTCGGCGACGTCGGGCAGGGACCGATCGTCGCCGTACTGTGTGGCGACCTCCGACTCGAGTCGACGTTCATTCGGTGGGAGCGCGTCGGGCGCATTCGCACCGCGGAGCACGATGAGTCCGGCTGCGAACGGCCCGATCCCCTTGATCTCTTGAACCGATTGCATCGCGTCGTCCGGGGCCATCGCGCGCAGTGCGGCGGTATCGAGCCGCCCGTCGAGGGCCGCTTCGGCGACGGCTGCGAGATATTCGGTCTTGCGACCCGGCAGGTCGATGTCGAGACCCGTCAGGCGGTCGGGCGCCGGGAACGCGCCATCGTCGCCGTAGCGGTCGATGATGTTGGTGCGCATCCGGGCGGCCTCGACAACCCGTACCCGCTGTGAGAGCACCGACCATGCCGCGGCCTCGTATGCCGAATGAAAGCCGCACGGTCGGAGCCCGGGAAGCTGCTGCTGAGCTCGACCGATGACGGGGTCGCGTTCACCGATGTCCGGCCAGCTCCGGGCATCGATGTCGAGGGCGAGGAAGCGAGCGACCTGGTCGGCCGCGGCGTCGAGATCGCCGTCGCCGGTCACCGACAGTTCGGCCACCTGGTCGCGCTGCACCACTGACGACCGCGCCGACGACCAGTCCGCATCGACTCGGAACACCGTGGTCAACGTGCCGTCCCTGGTCTGCCCACTCAGCGCAGCCGGGGCGAAGCCCTCCCAGAACTCGCGGCTGATCTCCAGCGACCAGGGTCCGAGGACTTCCCGCCGTACGGTGTGCGTTGCCATGATGTATCCGATCTGTCGGCTACCTTCGTTCGACGTTAGGCCATGATTCCGACAGGTTCGGCAACTCGGCCCGACCTATGGTGAGACGATGACGCCCGACGACGACGACCTGACCCGCCGCCTCGACCAGCTCGATCGGATCGAGGCGATCAAAGCGCTCAAACATCGCTACTGGCGCGCGTGCGACGGCAAAGATCCGAAAGCGTTCCGCGAGTGCTTCATTCGAGCGGGAGCACGTATCGACTACGGTCCGCTCGGCGCCTACGAGGATGCGGAACCGATGGCGGAGATCTTCGCGCAGGTCGCACTGCACAAGGTCGACGGTGAGTACGTCATCTTCGACATGCACCACGGCATGCATCCCGACATCGCGCTGACCTCCGATTCCACCGCGACCGGACGGTGGACGCTGAAGTTCCGCCAGGTGAATCTGCTCGACCGCACGGAGACGATCATGACGGGTGAGTACGACGACGAGTACGTCGTCGAAGACGGGGAGTGGAAGATGTCGGCCAGCACGCTGACCGAGCGATGGTCGATCCGCAGGCCTCTCGGTGACGATGCGGTGGTGCGGCCGGGGACGTTCGACGAGTAGGGCTCGAGGGAAGCCTCAGGACCCGACGAGCCGGTCCAACGCCGCCTGCGGATCGAGGCTGCTGGGCTCGAGTCCTTCGGTGACGAGGCGTGTGGTCTCGGACTGCACTAGTTCGTTGACCGGAGTGGCGACGCCGTGCAATCGGCCGAGGAGAACGATTTCGCCTGAGAGATAATCGATCTCGACGTCGTGGGCGCCGCGCGCCACACTCTGCCAGGTGGAGCTGACGAGGCTGTCCTCGCCGGTGTCGCGCCGCACGATGTGGTTGCCGCGGCGTGCCCGGTCGTCGGCCTCGCTGACCACGTCGATGCCGGCGGCCGCGAGCACTGCTTCACCTTCGCGGCGGGCGCGCCGCATCAACTCGCCGTGCGCATCACCATCGCGACGGTACGTGGCGTCGACCCCGTTCCCGAGGTTCAGGAGCAGCTTGCGGTACTTCCACGCCATGATGTCGCCGCGTGGCCGCGACTCGAACGAGGCAGCCCGGAGATGTCGGGAGATGTTCTCCGCGACGCCGTCTGTCCCAGTCGGGAACCGACCCACGTCGAGGATGCCCGCGGTGGCGGCCGAACCCTGAACCACCACGCCCGGCTCGAGGTGCGTGGCCGGCAACATGACGCAGATCGAATAGACCTCGGGGAAGCGTCGCAGGAGCGCCGACTCGTTCGCGACGCCGTTTTGCGCGGACACCATCGGTGTGGTCCGCGGTGCGTGGGCTTGGAGATCGTCGAGAGCGGCCGCCGTCTGTTGCGACTTCACACAGAGCAACACGACAGAATTGTCGGTCCACTCGACCTCCGCGGCGTTCGCGGCGGCCGTGACCATCTGGCTCTCGCTGCCTTCTGCGGTGTCGAGGACGAGGCCTCGGTCCCGGATCGCCTGCAGGTGGGCGCCGCGCGCCACCACCGTCGTCGAACTCCCGGAACGAACCAGATGTGAGGCGATCACACCGCCGACCGCGCCGGCACCGTAGATGACGAAATGCATGCCACCCAGACTAGGTGTGCCGCCCAGGTGGCTCATCGGTCACACTCGAAGAAGTCATCGACCATCAGCGACGAGGAGATCCGGGATGTCAGACGAGCAGCGCTCAGCACCGCCGGCCCCCGCGGACTTCACGTTCGACACGCTGAGTCCGGTCTCGTTTCTCAGCCGTGCTGCCTCGGTGTTCGCCGACCGCACGGCGATCATCGACGGCGACCGGACGTTCAGCTATGCCGAGTTCCATCGGCGAGCGGGGCGGCTGACGGCGGTATTGGATGCGCTGGGTGTGCAGCCGGGCGATCGAGTGGCCGCGCTCTGCAGCAACAGTCACGAGATGCTGGAGTTGCACAACGCGGTACCCGGGATCGGCGCGGTGTTGGTGCCGTTGAACATCCGGCTGTCGGAGGCGGAGCTGATCTACATCGTCGAGCACAGCGGAGCCTGCCTGCTCGTTGCGACCGTCGAGTTCGCCGAGAGTGCGCGGGCGGTCGGTGCCGCGGCCGGTATCCGTGTGCTCGTGTCCGGAGATGCCGACGACGAGTACGAAACGCTTCTCGACGGTGCCGGGGAAGCTGTGTGGCGTGACGTCGATGAGCGTGGCCTCCTCGCGATCAACTACACATCTGGCACCACCGGGCGTCCCAAGGGCGTGATGTACCACCACCGGGGCGCGTATCTGCAGTCGTTGGCGATGGCATATCACACCGGTATCGGGCCGGCGTCCAATTATCTGTGGACGTTGCCGATGTTCCATTGTGACGGTTGGTGTTTCCCGTGGGCGGTCTCCGCTGCGGGCGCCACACATGTGTGTCTGCGGGGTATCGACACCGCCCAGATCTGGCGGCACCTCCACCACGACGGCATCACCCACTTCAGTGCCGCGCCCACGGTGTTGACGATGATCGCCGAAAACCCGTCCGCCGCCCGGCTCGAACGGATCGTGGAGGCGACCACCGGTGGCGCACCGCCCTCGCCGGCGCTGTTGACCCGGATGGCAGACCTCGGCATCGAGGTGACACACCTCTACGGACTCACCGAGACCTTCGGTCCGATCGCGGTCAACCAGTGGCAGCCCGAATGGGACCTCGAGACTCCGGACGGACGCGCAAACCTCAAGGCGCGCCAAGGTATCGGCAACATCTCGGCCGGTGTGGTTCGGGTGGTGACACCAGACGGCGACGACGTTCCTGCGGACGGGAGCACCGAGGGCGAACTCGTGGCGCGCGGCAACAACGTGATGTTGGGTTACTACCGGGACCCCGAGGCCACCGCCGCGGCGACGGTGAAGGCCTGGCTGCGTACCGGCGACATCGCGGTCATGCACCCGGACGGATACGCCGAAATACGTGACCGCAGCAAGGATGTGATCATCTCCGGTGGGGAGAACATCGCCTCCGTCGAGGTGGAGCGCGTTCTCGACAGCCACCCTGACGTGGTCGAGTCGGCCGTGGTGGGCCGCGCCGACGAGCGGTGGGGCGAGGTGCCGATCGCCTATGTGACCGTTCGAACCGGTGCCGACCTGGACCCCGACGAACTCATCGAGTTCGTCCGGGACCGGTTGGCGCGGTTCAAGGTTCCGAAAGAGGTCGTGTTCGCGGAGCTCCCCAAGACGTCGACCGGCAAGATCCAGAAGACCGTGCTGCGGTCGCGGCACGAGGTGCAAAACGGTCGGCGCAACGGTGGCTGATATGACAACTGTCAATTAATTGACCATTGCACATCATGTGAGTCACCTCTACTGTCACTCCCATGCCGAGGCAGGTCCCGATCGATGCAGGAGCCGATCGCCGTGTTCGTCGATCGCGCGCCGCGTTGTTCGCCGCCGCGGTGAGGTTGGTGTCCGAACGTGGAACGACGGCGATCTCCCTCACCGAGCTGGCCGAAGATGCCGACCTCAGCCGGCAGGCCGTGTATTCGCATTTCCGCGATCGGGATTCGGTGATCGTGGCGGCGGGAATCGACCTGATCGAGCGTGAACTGTTTCCCGCGCTGACCGAGTGCGACGACGAAGCGTGGGGCGAGATGACGCTCCTGGCCGCACGCCACCTGGCGCATTACCGCGCCTACTACCGTGCGGTGGGGACCGGCCCGTGCGCGTATCCGGCGAAACAAGCGGTTCTCGGCGCGGTCTCATCGCTGCACAACCAGGTTGGTGGGCAGGCGGTCCGCGGGTTCGCGGGAGACGACGCGGTCACGTTCGTCGTCGGCGGATGCTTCGATCTCTTCACTCGGTGGCTGGATGAGGGAGACGATCCCCTCGACCCAGAAGCGATGGCCGACCGTCTTCTCGGGTTGGCCGGGCAGTTGTTCAGCGGAGGCCTCGCCGAATCAGCGAGGCGCCCACGATGATCATAGGGGGGACGAAGTTGTTCAGATATGCGCGGGTGAGAGTGGCAGGCGTACTCATCGCGGCCGTGGTGGCGGCGGTGACCACCTGTTCCGCCGCCTCCGCGACACCGGCCGGCAGGTCCGGCGACGCCACGGCGCCGGTGCCATCGATCGGGTGCCGTACGTCGCCGCCTCCGTCCGGGTCATCTCTGCACGCCTTCACCGCCAGTGGGCGGTCCGGTGATTACCTGCGGGAGGTTCCGCGGGTCGCGTCCGGCGTCCCGGTGCCGGTGGTGTTCGACGTTCACGGTTACCTTCAGCCCGGTGCCTTGCAAAGTGCATGGAGTGGGATGGCGGCCTACGGTGCCCGCCACGGCTTTGCCGTGATCACTCCCGAAACGCATGCGCTGCCGCCACAATGGGACTACGGCAATGGTGGTGTCGACATCCGGTTCCTTTCTGCGCTGCTGACCCATGTCGAGCGAACTCTGTGCGTGGACAAGCGTCGCGTGTACATGACCGGGCTGTCGATGGGTGGCTTCACCGTCTCGTCGGTCGCCTGCCAACTCGCCGACCGCGTTGCGGCGGTGGCACCGGTCTCGGGACTCCAGAACTTCTCGTGGTGCCGTCCGGCCAGGCACGTTCCGGTGGTGGCATTCCACGGAACGGGTGACGAGATCCTCTCCTATTCAGGCGGTGTCGGGCCCCGCGGTCGGCTTCTGCCGGCTACCGACGGAACGCCGAGGACCATCGGTCAGCAGGCTGGGGACGGTGCCCGTGTGCGACTGGTGCCGAATACGCAGAGCATCCCCGCGCAGACGGCCGCGTGGGCGCGACGAAATGGCTGCGCTCCCCGCCCGGCCACCCGGAAGGTCACTCCTGACGTTTCCCGGACGTCGTATGCATGCGCGCCGGGCAGTTCGGTGGAGCTCTACACAATTCTCGGCGGCGGCCACAACTGGCCGGGAGGTGATCCCACGCTTGCCGCGACACCGATCACCGGCCGGATCACCTCCTCGATCAGCGCCACCGCGATCATCTGGGACTTCTTCCGCAAGCACCCGCTGACCACCCTGAGGTGATCAGAGGCCGGTAGCGGCGCCACTCCGTCAGTAGTCCGGGGCGGGTCCGGCGTTGTTGCGTCTGCGATTTCGGGAACGTTCGGCCCGTCTACGCGCGTGTTTGTCCGCCGTCCGGGTGCCTGCGCGGACCGGGCGGTCGCCGGGTGGTGATGGTGGGGGTGGGGCTGTGGCCGGCGGGGTGTGGAACCTGATGCGGCGCAGGCCGGGGAAGAGGTCTTCGTTGGTTTCGGCCTCGCCGGCGATCACCAAACCCTCGGGTGTGATGAATTCGGTGACCAGGCGGCTGTCGTCGTCACGGTACTGGTCGTCGAGCCAGTCGCCGAAGGTTTTGAGCAGGTGTCCGGACCGGCACTTCGCATTCAGGTTGATCGATGTCGTCTTTCCGCCGGCCGTGGGGTCGGTGTGGTCGTATTCGCTGACATGGTCGAGGTCTGCGGCGAATGCCGAGGTGTCACAGCCCGGTTCGACACAGTAACCGTCGCGCAGACGCGTATGGGTGGCCAGCGCCGTCGACGGACGGTACGGGTCAGACGGCTGGTGGGCGGGCAGGGTAAAACTGTCCTCGGCATCCGGGGCGGTACCGGGTGCTACCAGAAATGAGATGGCGGTGTCGCCGCGGGTGGCGATGTCGCGGACGTGCTCGTCGGAGATGACACCATGACCGTCCATGAAGCCGGGGTTGGCGGCGGTGCCGGCGAGGGTTGACTCGTCACACACCACGTGCAGCACGATCGTGGCGTCCACGGGCGGCAGGGTGCCGGATTCCGGAATCTGAGCCTGGCAATCATCACGGCCGCATTGGCACTCGAACGCCGTGCCCGAGAGCAACGCGAACATGGCATCGGACATGCGCTGGGGCTTGGTCCGGCCGTCGTGTGCACACGCCGCATCGGCCAGGGCCGCGACCGCGGCGGCAGCGATGCGAACATTCTCGGCGGCCATCACTGCGGTGATCTCGGCGACCCCGTCGCCGCGAGATTCGGTCCACACACCGCGCGCGTCGAGAGCTTCCTTGCGGCGTTCGCGCACACTGTTCGGGTCGTGGCGGAAGATGATCCGATCCACCATGTCACGCAGGCGCCGCTTCGACCACGTGCCGCGGCGGCGGCGCAGCAGATCGGCGATCGAGGCGTCGATGAGTGGTGTGACGGAGCGGTCGTCGAGAAGATCGGTACGTGAGACGATCAGTTTCGCCTGCCACGGAGCGATCAGTCCGTCACCCAAGCAGTCGAACACCTCCGGCAGCCGGTCGCGCAACGCTATCGATTCGTTCAACAACACCTCGGCGCCGTGGCGGGAGATGTTGCGGAGCTTACTGATCCGCGACGCGCAGTCAGCGAAGCCGTCGACGACGAAACCATCGGAATCCTCGCGCGCGGCGACCAACCGATCGAACATCACCGCAACCGACGCATACTCGCAATAGGCCAGGTAGGAACGACCGTGATCGACCTCGACCAACCCCATCAACAGGTCGTTGAGCGGTTCCTCGACGGGGTAGGTGGGATCGATACCGCCGACAAACCGTGCAGGCAGATCCCGCCACGACGCCGACGATGAGAACACGATGGACCCTCCACAGTTGCGGACACGACCGCAGAATCACTCATCATCGTCAACTCTGGAGTACTGCTCTCATCCTCTTCGATCCTGCTGCGAACAGTCTATGACGGGACACCGACAAGAATTTCGTATGTCGTGTGGAATCTGTTCAGTCCAACGACACCACGATCTGGCCAGGTAGAGCGCTATTCGCTCCACGTTGACGCGGTTCCGCCGGGTACGCAGACGCTTGGAGATGCCGAATCGATGCAAGGTGAACAAGTTTCGAGATCTGGTATTTCGGCCAAAAGACGCATTCAACATTGTTACGGTGAGCTCGCTGACCTTCAAAGCGTGGGCCACCATGACACATTTCGATGAAGGGAAGAATCGTGTCGGACCCGAATAACCCCGGCGAAAGGCCGAATGAAGGGCAACCGGGACAGCCGTATCAGCAGCCTCATCAGCAGGGATACCCTGGCCAGCAATACCCTCAGGGCCAACCATATTCACAGGGCCAGCCATATTCACAGGGCCAGCCATATCCGGGCCAGTATCCGCCGCCCGGATATCCACCACCGCCAAAGAAGCGCAAGAAATGGCCGTGGGTTCTGCTCGCGCTGGTCGTGGTGTTTCTCGTCGTGGTCGGAGGTTGCGTGGCAATTGTCGGTGGCGCGATCGATTCAGTCGACAAAGAATCCGAGCGCACTGTCACGGTCACCTACGAGATCACAGGCGACGGACCCACTGCGTCGGCGACCTACAGCACGGGAAACATGGACCAGGCCCAGGACACCGACGTACCGGTTCCTTGGACGAAGGAAGTGCAGATCACGGGCCTCGGTAAAGTCGTCACTCTGCTCGCGAGTAACGGCATGGAGGGCTCCGGCACCATCAAGTGCCGCATCCTGCAGGGCGATTCGGTGATATCGGAGAACACGTCATCCGGTGCAGGCGCATCGGCGAGCTGTACCGGTACTGCCGACTGACCATTGATCGAGCTTCACTTCTTCGTCCGTCGGCTGCCGCCGTGCCAGTCCTCCTGCACACCCACCTCGGCGTCGGTCACACCGAATGCGGTCAGCTGCGGCTTCTCGCGCAGGCTGCGTTTCAGTTCGGCGAATCCGGGGAAGCGAGCGAGGCCGATCACGTGATCCCACAGCACAACTGCGTCTTCGTCGCTCGGCAACCGGCTGATCACCGGCCCGAAGAACGCGACGCCATCTGGTGGTTCGAACGCGATGATGGGCGTGCCGACGTCCCGACCGGTCAGACTCAGCGCCTCATCGGTCTCCGCTTGGATCTCGGCATCGAATGACGAATCATCCAGCGCGCCAACGTGATGGTTCGGGAGGCCGAGATCGGCGAGCACGGGTCCGAGGAAATCCGCGGTGCCGCGCTGATCGCGGTCGCCCACGGTGTACGTGCCGGTGTGGGTGTCGAAGATGCGTGTGCCGAACTCCGCATAGAGGGAATCCATCGCCTCGCGTCCGTGCTCGCGTCGAATGCTGGCGGCGGCCCGCAGCAGACGCAGTCCCGCGGTGTGGCCCGCTTCGTACTCCGGCGGGAAGTGCGCGTCGTAGTCGACGTGTTCGTTGAGCTGCCGTAACGAGATGAACCGCCAGTCGACGGTGTAGTCGCGTTGCGCACGCACCTTGCGGATCCACTTACTGGTCATCCAGGCAAAAGGGCACACCGGGTCGAAGTAGAAGTTGATGTCGGCATCGGCCATCGGAGTCATCTCATCTCGGTTGCGGTCGTGTCGTCCACGATAGCGCGGGCCTGCCCGCCGTCGGATCGCCTGCGGTCGCCCTACCCCAGCTGCGCGAGACCCCGCCGAACCTTCTCCTCCACCTCCGCTGCCAGCCGCCGGTGCCGTACGGCTGCCTGGCGGTCGCCCATGGTCTCGGCCAGCTCGGCCAGAACCACGTCGATGGGACCGAAAACCACGCTGCCCGAATCGAGTCCGGCTATCGCTCCCGACCAGCCATTCAGCTCCTCGTACAACCGAGCAGCTTTCTCCGCCATACCGAGGCGGGCCAGGGCGCGTGCATGGAACGCGGCGAGCGCCGACCAGTAGTAGTCGCGGACCACCGGGATGTCCTGCTCGGCGATCTCGCGCGCTTCGTCGTCGCGCCCCGCGTCGAGCAAGGCCACCACATAGACCCACGCGATCGATTCCGGTGCCGACTCGTAGAGCAGCCGCGCACCATCGACGAGGTGTCCGATCGATCCGCGGTGCCAGCCGACGCAGAGATGGGAGATCAACGTGAATTCGTTGGCGGCCGGCAGACCGGCGGCCGCCAATTGCATCCCGATCGCCTGGTAGGTCTGATCGGCCTGGTCGAGGTCGCCGCGCAGAACGTCGAGCACGGCCCGGAAGGTTGCCAGCACCACCACCAGTTCCCCGACCTTGCTGCTCGTCGCGGACTGCATCGCCAACTGCATCTCGGCCGTCGCGCCGGGCAGGTCGGTCTCGCCGGACCGGACGAGCGATCGGAAGAAGTGTGCGACCGCTTGATAGTCGAGGTTGCCGGATTCTTTTGCCGCGGAGACGAAGTCGGCGGCGATCGCGGGATGTTCAACGCGCTGGTCCGGGCCCATCGAGGTGTAGACCCGGGCGTTGAGGGCGGCGCACATGAGGTCGATGTCGTCGAGGTCGCGGGCGATCTCCACCGCTTCACGGGCAGACTCGACCGCGAACTGCTGCTCGTTCCCTTCGAATTCGAACACCGCGGTCACCAGGAGCCGTACCCGGTCGGCACCGGAGGTGCCGGGCAACGCTTCGCGCACGGCGGTACTCATCACGTCGTCGAGGAGCCGATTGGGCCGGGTGGTCCAGATCGTCGGCGTCCGCCAGGAGGTCAACGCCGACAACACGAGATCGTCGTCACCCACCGAACGTGCCAGCAGCAACGCCTCTTCGCGACGAGCCCGGGCCTCGCTCACCTCGCCACGGTGTGCCAGCGCGGTCACCAGATCGCAGAGGGCGCGGACGAGGGCCGTGCGGTCATCGCGGGCGGCACTCGGCCTGTCGTGGCCGGCCATCAGGTGTAGGTCCACCGCCGACCGCCACAACTGCGCAGTATCGGCTTCCAGCGAAAATCGTTGTCGTGCTGCAGTTTCGACGACCAGGAGCGCTTCCACAGCGGTCCCCGGCCCGGCGCCGAGCGCAGCGTGGTGGGCGAGTTCGTCGAGCGGCACCTCGGCACGATCGCGCAGGTAGATGAAGGCACGCCAATGCAACCTGCGTCGGCGCAGCGCAGGAATGCTGTCATATACGGCGTCGCGGGTGAGGACATGGTTGAAGCGCACCCGGTCGACCGACGCGCTCAGCAGATCTGCCACCACTGCGGTGTCGATCGCGTCCAGCACGGCGTCTTCACCACCCGCGTCGTCGGGGTGCAATGCGACGACGGTGTCGATGTCGGCGTCGCGGCCACAGATGGCGACAAGCCGCATCACCGACACCGCTTCGGGCGGCAAACGTTCGACACGATGCAGCAGTACCTCGCGGACACCGCTCGGCACCGCGGTGCTCGCATCCCGCGGGCCTCGGGACGCGACCAGCCTTGCCAATTCGCGTGCGAACAGGGGATTGCCGTCGGTTCGCCTGCGCAGCATCTCGAGGGTCGTCTCGTCGACCGGATCCAATCCCACCGAGGCCGCCAGTTCCCGAATCCCGTCCTCGGACAGGCCGGCGAGAGTCAGATGATCGGCGGTGACCGATGTCAGTGACGCGGCCGTGGCGAGCAGTTCCGTCTCCGCCTCCGACGGACGGTATGTCGCGACAACCAGCACCGGCTGCTCTGCCAACCAGGTCACCACCTGCCGCAACACCTGCAGGGTCGCACTGTCGGCGCGATGCACGTCGTCGAGCACCACCACCACGCCACCGCCTGCCGTGGGTGCTGCCTCACATGCGGCCCGAACCTGCCGGGCGATGAGGAACGGATCCTCGATCTCGTTGTCGGCGCCGAGCGCGTCGACCACGTCACGCCACGCCCACGCGGTCGGGGCACCGTCGACCTCCGGGCAGTGGCCGATCGCCGTCGCCCAGCCATGATCACGAAGTCTGCCGACGAGTAGATGTGCCAGCGTGGACTTGCCGCCTCCGGCCTCCGCCGTGATCCAGACGACTCTCAGCCCAGTGCGCAGCGCGGACTTGGCATGTGTCGCGAGCTTCTCCAATTCGGCCTCGCGGCCCGCGAATTCGTGGCCTGTTCGGACGGGTTTCGTGCGGGGCGGGACTGCCGGAACGGGGACGGTTCGTGGATCATCCGGTGGGGGAGCGAGCTGCAGGGCAGGATCCTGTTGCAGGATCGCGGCTTCGAGTCCACGAATGGCCGGCGACGGATCGACGCCGAGTTCGTCGGCCAGATAGTCGCGGACCGACCGTAGGGTCTGCAACGCGTCGGCCTGACGCCCGAGACGGTACTGGGCAAGCGCGAGGAGTCGGAACAGTTCTTCGCGAGTTGAATGGCGTTCGCACAGCTCCGGCAGCCGCGCCGCCACCTCCGCGGGCCGACCGAGTTCCAGGGCTGCGCCGGCGTGTTGTTCCCGGGCGGTCAGATACAGCTCGTCGAACCGCGCCACCGAAGTCCGCGCCCAGTCCTCTCCGGCATGCGATCCGAACGGTTCGCCGTGCCAGAGCGCGATCGCGGCGTCGAGCCGCTCGTACCGAGCGGCCGGGTCATCGTCGTCGGCGTGTACGAGGTCGGCGAAATGCCAGAGGTCCACCGATTCCCGCGGCATCCGCAACGCATAGCCGGGCGGCTCGCTCACCAGGATGCGTGCGGGGGAGCGGGGTGGTCGGTTCGGTTCGAGGATGCGCCGGAGATTGGAAATGTGCACCTGGAGGCCGCCGAGCGCCTTGGGTGGTGGCTCGCCGTTCCAGAGGTCGTCGATGAGGCGGTCCGTCGACACGACGTGTCCGTCCGCTGCGACGAGGCGTGCTAGTACGGCACGCTCGCGTCGGGACTTGACCTCGGCGGGCCGGCCGGCGACCTCGACGCGCACGGTTCCGGACATCGTCACCGACACGGTCGGTTCCGCGGCCTCGACGCGTGTCGACATCGCGTTCCAGCTCCTCGCCCCAAACCCAACCAATTGTTGTGGTGAGAGTAGCGTCGTGGCGCGCCACGCGGGGAGTTTGCGTGTCGATCGATCGAACGCCTCAGGGCATCAGAATCGCCTTGAGTACGCCCGGCAGCCGCCCCCAGCCCGGGTGGCCGGCGTAATGGGTGAGGGCCTTGGACGCCGCGGTGTTGGCCTTGGAGGTGACGAGCCAGGGCATCGGGGGCGCCACCGACGCCTCACCGCCCAGCCACGAACGCGGGAAGGGGCGGAAAGGTCCGTACACCACCACCCGCTCGGGATCGGCTATCAGTCGGCTGTTGTGGACGATGCCGATACCGCTGCCCACGTCGTCGATCGTGTTACCCGGGTACGCGCCCCACGGCATCGCCGGAGCGAGATAACCCGTGGCCGACCAACAGTTGATCCCGATGGTGCCGTAGCGCAGATCGGCGATCGCCGCGGTGAAGGCCGGTCCCATCGCCTTGCGGTCGCGAGGTGCGACGATGATGCCTGCGCCCAGGGTTCCCGCCAGCCGGTCGTTGGCGAAGCGCACCGCGTTGCGTAGGAAGTCGATTCCCACGCCGGGAATGGTGGTGTGGCCCAACACCGGCGAGAAATATTCGGAGTGATACAGCTCGTCCGACGTCGATTCACTGACCTCGACCAGCATCCGGCCACCATGACGCTCGGCATGGGGATAGGTGTGCTGGGCCCGGGCCATGGCGCGTTCGCTGCCCGGGTACCACGTGCTCCGCGGGGGAGACTGTCGAAGACCTTGCGGATCGCGTCGAGGAACTGTGCACGTTGCGGCCAGGACGAACTCATGATCATGGCTTGACCGGCTATGCAGTTGTGGCCACTGTTCTGGAGTTTCTGGGTGGCGACGTTCTGCGCCTGGTAGACGAGATCGGCGGCGGACCACTTGCCGGGGACGACGATGATGGGGGAGACGCCGCCCAATTCGCTGGTGATGGGTTTCGTCATCAGCGGGGTGCGCGCCGCGCGCCGCCGCTCGCCCTCCGGGCCCCGACCCCAGACGATGGCGTCGTGGGTGGCGGCGCTGCCGGTGATGTGGACGTGGACGATCTCCGGATGACCGGTGAGGTACTCGCCGACATCGCCTTCGCCGTTGATGATTCGCAGCAGGTCGCGTTGGATCAACGGCGTGAACGCCTTCTCGTACACGGGCAGCATCCCGGCAAACGTCGGATTCAGCTTCAGGACGCTGACCCGGTTGTGCGCGACGAGTTCATAGAGCCCGTCGAGGGGGCCGATGAGCGTGACATTTCCGGCGCCCAGGACCAGTCCGACGCCGCCGCTCTCGGTGGGGCGTCGCTCGGCCAGCCCAGCGGCCGCGCGCACCTCGTCGATCCCAACACCCGGCGGCATCCAGATCTCCCCAGAGAAACCGTTGAGCAGCAATGCTTCCTGTGTGCCATGAGGCAGTACCTCGAGAGTGATGCGACCGCCCGGCGCCTGACCGACCGGAATGCCGTCAAGCGGATTGCCGCCGGCAGCCATAGTGGTCAGGGTCTGCGCGGTGGCCGTCAGCGTCGCCATGGTGATGTAGGGCCCGGCCAACCACTCCTCGCCGTGCACGGACGGCGGGGTCTGTTTGATCTTGATTGCCGTCTCGGCCCACTCGGCGGCGGTGTCGCGCACGGTGTCGCGGGTGCGCAGGAGCAGGGCAGCGCGTTCGTGGAGGGTCATGGATGCCCACGTGCGTGTCCCGCGGCCGAGCTCGTCGATCTGCCGATCGAGCGCCGTGTGGTCCACAGGGTGCGGCATGGTGGTCATACCCACCAAGTGTGGCACCTTTGAGTGCCTCTGACGTGCGGTTTTGGTCCTGCGATCCGGCGAGATCGTTGTGGTGCGCGGGAGGGTCGGCTACAGGGCCCGATCCCAGCGCACCACCGACTTCATGACGTCCGGGAACTTCCGTTCCGCATCTGGTCGCTCGTCTTGCCGGCCTCGCCGGAGCGCGCACGTCCGAGATGTTGGACGCGATGTTGGACGCGTCGACCCGGGTGTCACCGACTCGATCAGCGGGGCCCGATGCCCTCAACTGGTCCGATACCCGATATGCATCGATACTGTGGAGATTTGACTTGGACATGTATAGATGCACGGTCTTACGGTCGGAGCATGGATGCAATGACCACCGCAGAGCGGACAGAGTTGCCGACCGCACAGGCCCTGACCGGACAGATGATCATCGCCGGGGATCACGTCACCGGCACCGGCAGTGCGGTGCACGCCATCAACCCGGCAACCGATGAGCGGCTACAACCGGCCTATGCCCACGGCACCGCCGAGGACGTCGTCCGCGCGAGCGCTGCGGCTGCCGAGGCATTCGTCGTCTACCGCAACACGTCATCCGCCGATCGCGCCGACTTCCTGACGGCCATCGCCGACAATCTCGATGCCGCCAAGGACGCGCTGGTCGCACGGGCGACGGCCGAATCCGGGCTGCCCGAAGCCCGCATCACCGGCGAGGTCGGTCGGACCAGCGGTCAGCTCCGGATGTTCGCAGGCGTGCTGCGCGAGGGCAGTTGGCACGGCGCCCGCATCGATCCCGCACAGCCCGACCGCACACCTGCGCCGCGCGCGGACATCCGTCAGCGCAAGGTGGCGCTCGGCCCGGTCGCCGTGTTCGGCGCCAGCAACTTCCCGCTCGCCTTCTCGGTCGCGGGTGGCGACACGGCATCCGCGCTCGCAGCCGGATGTCCCGTGATCGTCAAGGCGCACGACGCCCATCCGGGGACGTCGGAACTCGTGGGACGTGCCATCACCGAGGCGATCACGTCCACCGGCATGCCCGCCGGAACCTTCTCCCTGCTGTACGGCACTGGCCGAGAGCTCGGCATCGCGCTGGTCACCGACCCGCAGATCAAGGCGGTCGGCTTCACCGGTTCCCGCTCCGGCGGTACCGCGCTGGTGCGGGCAGCCGCCTCCCGTCCCGAGCCGATCCCGGTCTACGCCGAGATGAGTTCCATCAACCCGGTCTATCCGTTGCCCGGTGCTCTCCGGAACCGGGGCACCGAACTCGGCCGAGCGTTCGTCGGCTCGCTGACCATGGGTTCCGGACAGTTCTGCACCAACCCAGGTCTGGTGATCGCAGTCGACGGCCCCGATCTCGACACGTTCATCGGTGCGGCCGCCGACGCCGTCGGTGAATCCACTCCGACACCGATGCTGACCCCGAACATCGCCACCACGTATGCCCGTGGCATCGACGAGTTCGAGGGTGTCGCGACGGAGGTGGCGAGAGGAACGGAGTCCTCGGCGCCCAACGCGTGCCGCGCTGCACTCTTCAGCACCGAGGCCGATACGTTCCTGTCGTCGGAAACTCTGCAGCAGGAGATCTTCGGAGCCTCGAGCCTCGTGGTGAAGTGTCGTGACGAGCAGCAGGTCCGCGAGGTCACGGCCAAGCTCGAAGGCCAGCTCACGGCCACCGTTCATGCCGATGAATCCGACCACGACGATGCCGGTGCGCTTCTGGAGCTGCTGGAGCTCAAGGCCGGCCGCATCCTCTTCAACGGCTGGCCGACCGGTGTGGAGGTGGGCCATGCGATGGTGCACGGCGGACCGTACCCGGCCACCTCGGACAGCCGGAGCACCTCGGTGGGTTCGCTCGCCATCGAGCGGTTCCTGCGGCCGGTCGCATATCAGGATGTCCCGCAATCGTTGCTGCCGTCGTCGATAGCCGATGGCAATCCCGAACAGATCTGGCGCCGCGTCGACGGCGAACTCACCCGCGACTGACAGTCGCTCCCGCACATACCTTTCCAAGGAGTCCCAATGCTCAACGGCGTCTTGTTCTTCCCTGTCACCCCCTTCGACAGCAACGGAGAGGTCGATTACCGGCGCCTCGCCGAGCACATCGACCGCGGTGTCGCGGCAGGTCCCGGCGGGGTCTTCGTCGCCTGCGGCACCGGTGAGTTCCATGCCCTGGGACTCGAGGAGTTCGGGAAGATCGTCCAGTGTGCCGTCGACACGGTCGCCGGCCGTGTGCCGGTCTTCGCCGGCGCAGGGGGTTCCCTGGTGCAGGCCCGAGAATTCGCCGCCAGTGCGAAAGCGCATGGTGCCAACGGCATCCTGCTCCTGCCGCCCTATCTGGTGACGATGCCGCCGGCGGGGCTCGTGGAGTATGCGCGCACGGTTGCGCAGACCACCGATCTTCCCCTCATCGTCTACAACCGTGGCAACGCGGTGTTCGACGAGGTGTCGGCCGTCGAGGTCGCGCAGCTGCCCACCGTCATCGGATTCAAGGACGGGACAGGCGATCTCGACAATGTCGCGCGAATCGTCATCGCGGTGAAGGATGCACTTGCCGGCTCCGGCAAGGAATTCCTCTTCTTCAACGGCCTGCCGACCGCAGAGATCACCCAGCAGGCCTATCGGTCGATCGGTGTCACGCTCTACTCGTCGGCAACCTTCGCCTTTGCTCCGGAACTCGCGCTCGCGTTCTACAACTCGCTGGAGAACGACAACGCGGAGCTGACCGAAGCCCTGCTCCGTGAGTTCTTCCACCCGCTGGTGCGGTTGCGGAACAAGGTGCCGGGGTACGCCGTCTCGCTGGTGAAGCACGGCGTGACCATGGAGGGGCTCGACGCCGGGCCGGTTCGCGCACCGCTGGTGCCACTGACCCCAGAGCATCAGGTGGAACTCGAGCGCATCACCGCTGCCGGTCGCGCCGTGCTCGCCGGCTCCCTCGCGGCGAACGCGACGGCCTGATGGCGTCGTCGACCATCACGCGGGTCACCGTCACGCCGGTGGCCTTCGTCGACCCGCCGCTGCTCAACACCGTCGGCGTCCACCAGCCGTACGCCCTTCGCGCGATCATCCAGATCGAGACCGGCGACGGGTTGCGCGGGCTTGGTGAGACCTATGCCGACACCGCGCACATCACCCGGATGGAAGCGGCTGCCGAGGCCCTCGTCGGTCTCGACGTGTTCGCGCTCAACCGGATTCGCACCGTCATCGACGAGCGCATCGCCACGCTCACGGTCACCGGCGGCGACGGTGTCGCGGGCATGATCACCACGGCCAGTACCACCGACCGGGTGTTCTCACCGTTCGAGGTCGCCTGTCTCGACATCCAGGGCAAGGTCGTGGGGCGTCCGGTGAGTGATCTGCTCGGTGGCGCGGTCCGTGACCGCGTGCCGTTCAGCGCGTACCTGTTCTACAAGTGGGCAGGCCACCCGGGCGCGGCGAATGACAGCTGGGGAGAGGCGATCGACCCCGCCGGACTCATCGGTCAGGCACATCGGATGATCGACGAGTACGGTTTCACCGCAATCAAACTCAAGGGTGGCGTGTTTCCGCCCGACGAGGAGATCGCCGCCATCAAGGCGCTACACGCCGAGTTCCCCGATCTTCCGTTGCGGCTCGATCCGAACGCGGCGTGGACGGTCGACACCTCCGTGCGGGTGGCAGCCGAACTGGCCGGCATCGTCGAGTACCTCGAAGACCCGACGCCCGGGCTCGACGGAATGGCCGAGGTCGCCGCCGAGGCCAAGATGCCCCTGGCCACCAACATGTGCGTGGTGGCCTTCGACCACCTCAAGCCTGCGGTGCAGAAGGATTCGGTGTCGGTGGTGCTGTCCGACCATCACTACTGGGGCGGACTCCAGCGTTCACGTCAGCTCGCCGCAATCTGCGACACCTTCGGGTTGGGCCTGTCGATGCATTCCAACTCGCACCTGGGGATCAGCCTGGCCGCCATGGTGCATCTCGCGGCGGCGACCCCGAACCTCACCTATGCCTGCGACACGCACTGGCCGTGGAAGACCGAGGATGTCGTCAAGCCCGGCGCCCTGAGCTTTGTCGACGGTGCGGTGCCGGTGCCCACCGGGCCCGGGTTGGGCGTCGAGATCGACGACGACGCGCTCGAACGCCTGCATCAGCAATATCTCGACTGCGGTATCCGAGACCGCGACGACACGGGCTACATGCAGTCGATCGATCCGGGTTTCGAGAACACCTGCCCGCGGTGGTGACACCGGGGCCGGATCACCGACGCAGGGCGTAGACCGCCGCACCGGCCGCCACCACGACCACACCGGCGATGACCGAGCCGAGCGGAAGGGTGGCGGCAAGGATCGCGCAGCCGACGATCCCGACGATCGGCAGCACGCGCGGAGGCCGGCCTTCCGCGCGGCTCAATGTCGCCGCCGACGCGTTGGCGATGCCGTAGTAGATCAACACGCCGAACGACGAGAAGCCGATCGCGGCGCTCACATCGGCGGTCGCCGCCACGACCGCCACGATCACCCCGACCGCCAGTTCGGCGTGGTGCGGTACGCGATAGGTGGGATGGACGGTGGCCAGCCATCGGGGGAGGTGGCCGTCGCGGGCCATTGCAAGGGTCGTTCGGGACACGCCCAGCACCAACGCGAGCAACGACCCGAGTGCGGCGATCGCGGCGCCGATCTGCACCACGGGCGCCATGCCCGGCACCCCGGCGACCCGGACGGTCTCGACGAGCGGAGCTGCCGCCGCTGCGAGGTCGACCGGTCCGAGTACTGCGAGAGTCGCGAGCGCCACCGAGGTGTACACGACGAGTGCAACGCCCAGTGCCAGCGGTATCGCACGCCGGATGGTGCGCGCGGGGTCGCGGACCTCTTCACCGAGGGTGGCGATTCGGGCGTAGCCCGCGAACGCGAAGAAGATCTGTCCGCTGGCCTGGAGGACGCCGTACACGGTTGCGTCGTCGGCGATCGTGAGGTTGGTCCCCGCATCGCCGGGAGGCGAGGTCGCCGCCACCACCACGACGGCAGCCAGAGTCGCGAGCACCACGGCGACGATCAGCCTGGTGACGAGTGCGGACTTCTCGATGCCGCGGTAGTTCACCGCGGTCACCACGACGACGGCCGCGACGGCCACCGCATGCGCGTATTCGGGCCAGACATAGACGCCGACGGTCAGGGCCATCGCCGCGCAGGAAGCCATCTTGCCGATGACAAAACACCAACCTGCCAGATAGCCCCAGAACTCGCCGAGACGTTCGCGGCCATAGACGTAGGTGCCGCCGGACACCGGGTATCGGGCGGCGAGCCGTCCCGAAGACGTGGCGTTGCAGTACGCGACGATCGCGGCGATCGCCAGACCGATGAGGAGCCCGCTGCCGGCCGCGTCCGCTGCGGGCGCGAGCACCGCGAACACGCCGGCGCCGATCATCGAACCGAGCCCCACCATCACTGCGTCGCCCACGCCGAGTCGCCGACGCAACTCCGGTTCTCCGGTCACGCGCTCACGCTAGCGGAGAGTGTCCGATTCGGCGCGGTGCTGCTTCGCCGATGCGATCCACACAACGCAACACATCACCGCCCCGCGATGCTTAAAGTGGATCGATGTTCTCGCTGTCACGCCTCGCCTGCTTCATCGCGGTCGCCGAAGAGCTCCACTTCGGCCGCGCCGCCGAGCGTCTGCACATGACCCAACCGCCGCTGAGCCGGCAGATGCAGCAGCTCGAGCACGAACTCGGCGTCCAGTTGATCGAGCGCAGCAGTCGGGCCGTGTCGCTGACGGCGGCCGGCACGGCGTTCCTGCCCGACGCCCGTCGGATCGTCGCGTTGGCAGAAGGCGCCGCCCTCACGGTCCGGCGTGTGCCGGCCGGGGATCTCGGCACCGTCAACATCGGCTTCACCGGCGCCTCGGCCCGGGCCGTGCTGCCCCGTCTGATGCAGCATGCCCGCGAGAAGTTGCCGGACGTCCGCCTGGTGTTGCGTGAGATGGTCACCGCGGCCCAGGTCGAGGCGCTCGCAGGCGGCGACCTCGACCTCGGCATCGTCCGTCCGCCCGTCTCGCGGCCGGGTATCAGCACGCGCCCACTGCATCATGAGCGCCTCGTGGCGGCACTGCCGGCCGACCACGAACTGGCTTCGGTCGAGCATCTCGCGATCGAGGATTTCGACGGTCAGGCAGTGATCATGTATTCGCCGACGGATGCGCGCTATTTCAACGAGCTGCTCATCAGTACCTTCACCGCCGTCGGCGCCTCACCGCGCTACGTCCAGTACGTCACCCAGGTGCACACGATGCTGGTCCTGGTGCATTCGGGACTCGGGATCTCACTGGTGCCGGAATCGGCGATGACGATGCACCCGGACGGCGTCGTCTTCAAAGAGGTGACGGCCATCCGCGATCGGCCGGTGCAGATGAATGTCGCCTGGCGCGACGACAACCCGAACCCGGCGCTCGCTCGGCTGATGAGAGATGTTCTGCCCGAACGGGAATGGATCTGATTTGGTAGCAATAACCCGCGCCTGGCGCGGATTGTTGCTACGAAATCGGGGGGGGGGCGGGGCTAGACGGCGGCGCGGACCGGGGGTTTGACGGCCACCACGGGGCACTGGGCGTCGAGCAGCACCCGCTGGACGACACTGCCGGTGAGCAGCTTGCCGACCGGTGAGCGACGCTTCTGTCCGATCACCAACAGTTCGACGGCGTCGTCGTAGGAGGCATCGATGAGTTGATCGGCATGCGAGAGGCCGGGATCATTCTCTGCCACAAGATAATTGACGCCGTCGGCCTCGGCGGTCCGGCGAGCGTTCTCGACGTCGACGAGGAACTCCGGCTGGGATGCGCTGTCGCCGTCGGCCACCACCAGCACCTCCACGCCCCGCATCCGTGCCTCGGCGAAACCGAACGGCAGGGCGCCGCGACCCTCGGGTGTGGGCAGATAACTCAAGACCACGGTCATCGTGCGTCCTTTCCGCGAAGGGCGGGGTTCGGGGCGACCACGGATGTGACCAGATCGCCGTTGCGCAGGTAGGAGTCGAGATTCCGCAATGTCAGTTCCTCCATGGCGGCCCGGGTCTCGACGGTGCCGCTGGCGAGGTGGGGAAGGAGGACGACGTTGTCGAGATTGATCAGCGCCGCCGGTACGTGCGGTTCGCGGGCGAACACGTCGAGGCCGGCGCCGGCCAGGCGCCCCTGCTGGAGCAGTTCCACCAGCGCGTCCTCGTCGACAACACTGCCGCGCGCGACGTTGATCAGGAAACCGTTGGGGCCCAGAGCTTCCAGAACCTGACGGTCGACGAGATGACGGGTGCCGGAACCGCCGGCCGCAGCAACGATGAGGACGTCGACGGATGCGGCCAGTTCCGCAGGCGAGGTCTCGTATCGGAACGGGGAGCCCTCGACGATCCGCCGGTTGTGGTAGGCGATCGAGCAACCGAAGGCGGTCAACCGGTCGGCGATCGCCGAGCCGATCCGGCCGAGGCCGAGGATGCCGACCTTGGCACCGGAGACCTTGCGCGTCAACGGGACGTTGCCCTCCACCGGCCAGCGGCCCGCACGCACGAACCGGTCCGCCGCGGCAAAGCCACGCATGGTGTCGATGACCAGGCCGACGGCGGTGTCGGCCACGCAATCGGTCAGCACGTCCGGGGTGTTGCTGACGCCGATGCCCAGCTCGGCGGCGCGGTCGACGTCGGTGGTGTCGTATCCGACCCCGAAGTGCACGATCGCGCCGAGATTCGGCAATGCGGCCATCAGTTCGGAGTCCACGCCGGTCCGTCCGGAGGTGACCACCGCGCTCACCTGCGCACCGTGCTCGGCAAGGAACGAGGCACGCGAATCGCCGTCGGGGAGCCGGTCGGCGTCGAAGTCGTCGGCGAGGCGCTCCTCCAGTGACGGCTTCAGGGGGCCGACCCGCAACACCTTACCGACAGATTTCGGAAGATCTTGTCCGACAACGACATCGTGTGCTTCCGAGGTGTTGGCGAGGCTGCTGCTCATCGGTCCTCCTCGACCGTCCGGGACACAGATGTCCTCCAATGGATACGACCACGGTAAGTCGACCTCTGAATACCTGTCCAACACGCAAATAACATGGATCGATACCCAAACTGTATGGACCTCCCATCGACGATTCGAAGGGCGCACCGTGCCGAGAGCGAACAGACAGGTCAGGGGTGGTTTCGAGGGGTGTGATCGTGTTGACGCCGCGGTCTGGGGAGGCCGTGAAACACGCCAAAATCGCAGTTGACGGCGTTTTTGTGCGGTTGACGCCGCCGATCGGCCGCTCTTAGCGTGTGTCTACCGTCACAAACGATGGTTCCAGCCCCCTGGATTCACACGTGGTGAGTCACTCGCAGTCCCTTCCATCGGAGGTTCCCATGCAGATCGCATCTCTGCGATCCCCGCGCCGCCGCCTCAGCGGCGCGTTGGCCGTGTCGGCGGCCGCGATGTTGGCCGTCAGCGGTTGCAGCGTCGCCAACACCACCCAGGGCGAATCCGCCAGCCCGGACACACTGCGGATCGTCTTGCCGCAGGAGCCGCCGACTCTGGAGCCCTGCGACGCATCGCTGACCGCGACCGGTGTGGTGGTCCGTTCCAACATCACCGAGCCCCTCATCGAACGCGATCCGAACAGCGGTGATCTGCAGCCGAAGTTGGCGAGTTCCTGGAAGCAGGTGGAACCGAACGTCTGGCGGTTCACCACCGTGTCGGGCGTCAAATTCAGTAACGGCGCCACCTTCGACGCGGAGGACGCGGCGTTCTCCATCAAGCGCACCTTCAACGGCGCGATCGGTTGCGATGTGAACGGCTATGTCTTCGACGACAGCAAGACCGACGTGAACGTCGTCGATCCCAACACTGTCGAGGTTCGTACCGAGAAGCCCGATCCGATCCTGCCGCTGCGACTGTCGTTCATCGAAATGGTGCCGCGCACCACCGATGCGGACGCCAAGGTGCGTGAGCCGATCGGCACCGGACCGTACATGGTCGACTTCTGGGACTCCGGCCAGCGGATCGCGCTCAAGGCCAACCCGAACTACCACGGCGCGGCACCGCAATACAGCCGCGCCATCTATCAGTGGCGCGCCGAGGGCAGCGTGCGAGCGGCCATGGTCACCAACGACGAGGCCGACCTCGCCACCTCGCTCGGACCTGAGGACGGTGCCGGCGACCTCGGCACCGCATACGTCAACAACGAGACCACCGCGCTGCGTATGCAGGCGACGGATGCACCGCTCGACGACATCCGGGTCCGGGAGGCCATCGACTACTCGATCAACCGCGACGGCGTGGTGAAGGCGCTCTTCCAGGGTCTCGGGAAGCCGGCCGCAGAACTCGTCGGCAAGGGCATCGTCGGTTACAACGACCAGTTGACGCCGACCCCCTACGATCTCGGTCATGCCAAGAAGCTGATCGACGAGGCGCGCGCCGACGGCGTGCCGGTCGACCGCACCATCCGCCTCATCGGCCGCACCGGGCAGTTTCCCAAGATCAACGAGACGATCGAGGCAATCCAGTTCTCGCTCAGCAAGATCGGCCTGAACGTCAAGATCGAGATGATGGACACCTCCGGGCAGATGCAGTACCAGACCCGCCCGTTCGTGCCCGGTTCCGGACCGGTGCTGCTGATGATCATGCACGGCAACCAGGCCGGTGACACCCAGTTCACCCTCGACCAGTACATGCTCAGCGACGGTTATCAGAGCACTTACGGCACAGCGGCATACGACAAGGAGATCGTCGCCGCGGAGGCGCTGACCGGTGAGGCGCGTCAGGACGCCCTCGCGAAAGTCCTCGCCGACGAGCCGACCAAGATCCGCCAGTACGCCTACATCGCGCACATGGAAGCCGTGCTGGCCAAGTCGAACAAGGTCGACTACCAGCCCAACTCGGCGACCGGCGATGAGATGCGGCTGGCCGAGATGACCCACGCGACTTCCCAGAACGACTGAAATAGAGGCGATGACCGATGTTCACCTTCCTCCGGCGCCGGATGTACACCAGCCTTATCCCGCTGATCATCGTCCTGTTCGGCGTGTTCTTCATGGCTCGTCTCACCGGCGATCCCACCAACCTGTATCTGCCGGTGTCGGCCACGCCCGACCAGCGAGCCGAGTTCGCGGCCGCACACGGGCTGGACAAGCCGATCTGGCAGCAGATGTTCGACTACTTCTCCGGAGTCATCCATCTCGACTTCGGTGAGTCGCTCAAGACCGGTCAGGAAGCTGCGGGCATGGCGCTCAAAGCTTTTCCCGCGACCCTCCAATTGGCGTTCGTGACGCTGCTGCTCTCGATCATCGGATCGGTGATCATCGGTTGCTGGGCGGCGTACCGGCCGAACTCGCTCGCGGACCGGTTCTCGAGCCTGTTGTCGATGACCGCGGCCAGCGTTCCCGACTTCTGGTTCGCCATCACCGGGATCTGGGTCTTCGCGGTGGTCCTCGGCTGGCTACCGACATCGGGCACCGGTGGCGTGCTGGCGTGGGTGCTGCCGATCGCGACCCTGATGATCAGACCGCTCGGCGTACTCACCCAGGTGGTGCGCGGCGCCATGGTGTCGGCACTCTCCGCTCCCTATGTGAAGGTCGCTCGGAGCAAGGGTGCAGGCGACCTACGGGTGGTCAGCCACCATGCGCTGCGCAACGCCGCCGCCCCGGCGCTCACCGTCGCCGGCGACCTGGCCGTCGGCCTGATCAACGGTGCGGTCGTGGTGGAGGCCATCTTCGGCTGGCCAGGTATCGGCAAGCTGATGATCGATTCGATCCTCCAGCGCGACTTCGCAGTCCTGCAGGCGGCCGTGCTGCTGACCGCCGTCAGCATCTTCATCCTGAACATCGTGATCGACGCGGGCCTTGCCCTCCTCGATCCGCGGGTTCGCGACAAGGCCACGGTCTAGAGGCGCAAGGAACTCAAGGAGCCCACATGTCCATCGTCACCGATCCACTCGACACGACCAGCCCCGTCGCCTCGACCGATCCCATGGGCGACTCCGTCGCCACCAAGAAGGCACCGGCCGGCCAGGCACCGATGTGGCGATTGTTGTTGCGCGACAAGTTCGCCACCGTTGCCGCCGCCATCCTGACCTTCGTGTTGCTCGTCGCGATCTTCGGACCCTGGCTGGTCGGAGATGCGGCCACCGACCAGAACCTCGACGAATCCAACCTGGCCCCGTTCAATCTCGACACCGGGTGGATGAACGTCCTCGGCACCGATCCGCTCGGACGCAGCATGCTCGCCCGACTCATCGTCGCCTGCCAGACGACGTTGATGGTGTCGCTGCCGGCCGTACTGATCTCCTGCGTGATCGGCTCCGCCGTTGGTATGTGGGCCGGCTACCACCGCGGTTGGCGGGAGACCACCGCGATGCGGGTGGCCGACGTCATCATGAGCTTCCCGTCGCTGTTGCTGGCGGTTGTCGTCCTCTTTGTGTTCTCGCCGAGCGCGGCGAACATCGTGGCGGTGCTCGCCATCACCCGTATCCCGATCTACCTCCGTACCGCCCGGGCGGAATCGGCAGAACTGCAGAGCCGTGTGTTCGTCGACGCCGCGCGCACATTCGGCGCCGGCAGCGGTCAGATCCTGCGCGGACACGTGCTGCCGATCCTGCTCCCGACCCTGCTCACCGTCGCCACCCTCGACTTCTGCTACGTCATGCTGGCCGAATCGTCGCTGAGCTTCCTGGGTATCGGCATCCAGCCGCCGGACATCAGCTGGGGTCTGATGGTGTCGCAGGGCCGGACCTATCTGCAGACCGCGTGGTGGCTCTCGTTCTTCCCCGGCCTGGCGATCGTGATCACCACGGTGTCGGCGACCCTGCTCGCCGCGTGGGCCCGGATCGCCACCGATCCCGGACAGCGGTGGCGCCTGACCACACCCAAGGCCCGCAAGCGCGTCTTCTCCTCACGAAAGGCAGTGCGATGAGCGCCCCCACCATGGACCATCCCGAGGTCGGGACCGATGATCGGGTCGCGCTCGACGTGACGGACCTGACCGTCGACCTACGGACCCCCACCGGGACCGTGCGCGCCGTCGACCACGTGTCGTTCCGTGCCCGTCGCGGTGAGACCCTCGCGCTGCTCGGCGAATCCGGTTGCGGCAAGTCGATGACCGCGCAGGCGCTGGTCGGCCTGCTCGATCCGATCGCCGAGGTCGCCGACGGCTCGATCGTCATCGACGATGTCGATCTCGTGAGCGCGAAGGAGTCGGTCCGACGTCAGATGGCAGGCACCGAGTTGGCCATCGTCTTCCAGGACGCGCTCACCGCGCTCAACCCCGTCTATCCGGTGGGCACCCAACTGGCCGAACCCTTCCGCATCCATCGAAAGATGTCGCGGAAGAAGGCCAGGCAGGAGGCCATCGAGCTGATGCGCCACGTCGGTATCCCGGAACCGGAGTCGCGCATCGACTCCTATCCCCATCAGTTCTCCGGGGGCATGCGGCAGCGACTGCTGATCGCGATGGCGGTCGCTTTGAGTCCCAAGGTGTTGCTGGCCGACGAGCCGACCACGGCTCTCGACGTGACCGTGCAGGCGCAGATCATGGCATTGCTGCAGCGCCTGCGCGAGGAGCACGACATGGCCGTTGTGCTCATCACCCACGATCTGGCCCTGGTTGCCGAGCAGGCCGATCGGGTAGCGATCATGTACGCGGGCAACGTGGTGGAGACCGGTCCGGTCGCGGAGGTCTTCGGCGATCCGAAACACCCCTACACCAAGGGACTTCTGGATTCGGTGCCGGTCAGCGCCGAGCGGGGTGCCGACCTCAAGTCCATCGGCGGAACCCCGCCGGATCTGCATTCGATCCCGTCGGGCTGCGTCTACCAGGCGCGCTGCCCCATTGCCCGCAGTCTGTGCGTCCAGCAGCGTCCCGCTCTCGCCGGCGTCGGTGAGAATCGGGCCGCAGCGTGCCACTTCTCCGAGGAGACCAGCAATGTCTGACACAACCGAAGCCCAGGTTCTCGAGGTCCGCGACGTCGGCAAGACGTTCTCGGTCTCGGGCAAGTCCGGCCGCAAGGAACTCCGGGCGCTCGACGGTATCGACCTCGACCTCCGTCGCGGTGAGACGCTCGGCCTGGTGGGCGAATCCGGCTGCGGGAAGTCCACTCTCGCACGCACTCTGATGATGCTCGAACGTCCCGACACCGGCACCGTCCGCTGGGACGGCACGGATCCGTACCGGCTCAAAGGCAAGGAACTGCTCGCCCTGCGCCGCAAGGTGCAGATGGTCTTCCAGGATCCCTATGCCTCACTGAACAATCGCATGACCGCCGCCGAGATCATCTCCGAGCCGTGGCGTACCCACAAGGAGCTGTACCCGCGTAAGCGGGACCGCGCGGCGCGGGTGCGGGAGTTGCTACACCTCGTGGGCCTGCGCCCCAGCGATGAGCACCGCAGTCCGCAGGAGTTCTCGGGTGGCCAACGCCAGCGGCTCGGGATCGCCCGTGCGCTCGCGTTGAACCCGGAGGTGATCATCTGCGACGAGCCGGTGTCGGCCCTGGATCTGTCGGTGCAGGCGCAGGTCCTCAACCTCCTCAACGAACTGCAGCAAGAGCTCGACATCTCCTACATCTTCATCTCGCACGATCTGTCCGTGGTCCGTCACGTGGCCGACCGGGTCGCGGTGATGTACCTGGGTAGGATCGTCGAAACCGGCAGTACGGAAGCAGTTTTCGACAATCCTGCGCACCCGTACACCGAGGCGCTGATGTCGGCGGCGCCGACCCTCGATCCGGCCACCCGCCGCGAACGCATCCTGCTCAGCGGTGAGGTGCCCTCGCCACTCAACCCGCCGTCGGGATGCCGGTTCCGTACCCGCTGCGCGCACGCCACCGACATCTGTGCGACCGACCTCCCGCCGACGGTCACCGATCACCGTGAGCCGGGACATGTCGCCGAGTGCTACCACCCGCGAGGACGCGTCGCGCTCGGTATGCCCGCTGTGGCGTGAGCGTCGTGGCCTTCGCCGTCATCGCCGTCGCGGTCTGCATGGCCTCGTGCATGCAGGCGTCGATCGGCTTCGGCATGGGCATGCTGGCCGCGCCGGTCGTGGCGCTGGTGGACCCGGCGCTGCTGCCCGGGACCCTGATCATGTCCGCCACGGTGGTGACGCTGATGGTGGTGATCCGCGAGCGCGACGGGCTCGACCTGCGGGGCACCGGATGGGCGCTCGCCGGCCGGGTGCCCGGCACCATCGCAGGCGCCCTGCTCCTGGTGTGGCTGCCCGAACGTGGACTGGCGTTGTTGCTCGCGGCGGTGGTCCTCGGCGGTGTGGTGCTGGCCTCGCTCGGATGGCAGCCCGCTCCGCTCCGGCGCAACCTCGCGACCGCGGGAGCCGCATCCGGTCTGCTGGGAACGGCCACCTCGATCGGGGGCCCACCGATGGCACTGGTGCTCTCCGGAGCCGAGAATGCCGCGGTGAGAAGTAATCTGAGCGCATTCTTCCTGGTGGGAAGCATGATGTCGATGGGTGCGCTGGCGGCGACCGGCAATCTGCACCGCGACATCGCCGGCGTGTTCGTCGCGCTCATCCCCGCGGTGATCCTCGGTTATGCGGCCTCGCGGTACGTGAATCGTCACCTCGACAAGAACCGGCTGCGCATCGTGTCGATCGTGGTGTCCACGGTCGGCGCGGTGTTGCTCATCGGACAACAGTTTCTCTGAAAGGACCAGAATGACGACAACGACCCCGGTGGTCACCGAGATGCGAGTGGTCCCGGTCGCGGGCCGCGACAGCATGCTGCTCAACCTCTCTGGTGCGCACGCCCCGTACTTCACCCGAAACCTGGTCATTCTCACCGATTCCGAGGGCAACACCGGTGTCGGTGAGGTCCCCGGCGGCGAGCCCATCCGGATCACTCTCGACGACAGCCGACCGCTCGTGGAGGGTCGGAAGATCGGCGACCACCATGCGGTCCTGCAGGACCTCCGCCGTACGTTCGCCGATCGTGACAAGGGCGGTCGTGGTGACCAGACCTTCGATCAGCGCGTCACCATCCACGCGGTGACCGCGGTGGAATCGGCGCTGCTCGACCTGCTCGGTCAGCACCTGCAGGTCTCGGTGGCCGCGCTGCTGGGAGAGGGCAAGCAGCGCGATCGGGTGCCGGCGCTCGGATACCTCTTCTTTGTCGGCGACCGCACCAAGACCGACCTCGACTATGCGGACGGCGCCGACGAGACCGACGACTGGTTCCGCCTCCGCCACCAGGAGGCCCTCGACGCCGACGGGGTGGTCGCACTCGCCGAGGCAGCCCAGAAGCGCTATGGTTTCGCCGATTTCAAGCTCAAGGGCGGTGTGCTGGCCCCGGACGAGGAGGCCGACGTGGTGACCGCGCTGGCGGACCGCTTTCCGACGGCGCGGGTCACGCTGGACCCGAATGGTGGGTGGCTGCTCGAGGAGGCGATCCGCATCGGCCGGCGACTGCGCGATGTGGTCGCGTACGCAGAGGATCCGGTCGGACCCGAAGGGCGGTACTCGGGCCGGGAGATCATGGCCGAGTTCAAGCGGGCCACCGGTCTTCCCACCGCCACCAACATGATCGCGACGGACTGGCGCGAACTCGGCCATACGATCCGGACGAACGCCGTCGACATCCCGCTCGCCGACCCCCACTTCTGGACGATGGCGGGCTCGGTGCGGGTGGCGCAACTGTGCGACGCCTGGGGTCTCACGTGGGGGTCGCACTCCAACAACCACTTCGACGTGTCGCTGGCGATGTTCACCCATGTCGCCGCCGCCGCGCCCGGTGACATCACCGCGATCGACACGCATTGGATCTGGCAGGACGGACAGCGGCTCACCACCGAGCCCTACGAGATCGTGGACGGTCATCTGACCGTGCCGGATCGTCCGGGTCTCGGCGTCGAGCTCGACATGGATCAGGTCGACGCCGCTCACCGGTTGTATCGGTCCGAGGGGCTCGGTGCCCGCGACGACTCGGTGGGCATGCAGTACCTGGTCCCCAACTGGTCGTTCGACAGCAAGCGTCCCGCGCTCGCGCGGAGGTGAATCGTTGCCCGAATCGTCGCAGGGGGAATCGGTGAAGGTCGTCGTCGGTGATCGGAACGTGCTGCCGCACAGCGACCTGCTGGTGTCGTTGCTTCCGTCGGCGGTGGAACTGTCCTGGCATCGGACCTTCGATGAGGAGGCCCTGGTCGACGATCTGGCCGACGCCGACGTCTACATCGGCGGCCGTGTGACCCCGGCGATGGCGCGAGCCGGTGTGGGGTTGCGACTGGTGCACATCGTCGGCGCCGGTACCGACAAGGTGGCGTTCGACGATCTGCCTGCCATCACGCAGGTGGCCAACACCTTTCACCACGAGGATTCGATCGCGGAGTACATCATCGCGACCGCGGTCATGCTGCGTCGCGGTCTGATTGCGCAGGACTCCGCTCTGCGGTCAGGTACCTGGGCGACGTCGGTCTATCAGGACGGCGTGGCGCAACCACCCACCATGCGGGGAGCGATGATCGGATATGTGGGCTTCGGTCATATCGGTCGCCGCACCGCGGATCTGTTCGGTGCGTTGGGTGCCCGAGGGTGCGCGGTCACGGGCTCGGGCCGGGTCGCCGACGACACCGGTCTCGACTGGCACGCCGACACCACCGAGCTCGGACGACTGTTGAAGGAATCCGATGTGGTGGTGGTGTCCGCACCCCTGAACGACCGCACAGCGGGCATGATCGGGTCTGCTGAACTCGCCCAATTGGGGCCCGACGGCGTGCTGATCAACGTCGGACGCGGACCGCTGGTGGTGGAGCAGGATCTCTTCGAATCCCTGCGAGACCGAGCGATCGCCGGTGCTGCGATCGATGTCTGGTACTCGTATCCGGCGGGTGGGGATCACGCAGAACCGTCAGGCATGTCCTTTCACGAGCTGCCCAATGTGTTGATGACGCCCCACACGTCGGGTGTCACGCGCGACACCTTTCTCGGGCGGGTCCATGACGTCGCCGACAACATTGTCCGGCTCATCGAAGGCCGCCCGCTCGAGCGGGTGGTCGGCCGGGTGCGCTGAGTTCGTTTCGTCGTCGCGATCCCGACGCGGGCCCCGCCACGGATCGGGGAGCAGCACCCCGGCGGCCGCCACCAGCAACACGGAGATGAGCACGTCGCTCGGACGATGCCAGCCGGCGGCGATGAGCGAGACACCGATCACCGCGGCCCAGCCTCCGAGTGCGAGCGTCGTCAGCGGACGGAGCACCGGGGGAGTGGAGAGAATCAGGACCACGGCGACGGCTGTGACGGCGGCGGCGTGACCGCTCGGCGCCGAGTTGGCGGTCTCGGTTATCCAGTCGTGGAGCTGAGGGCGGGTCAGAACGTGATCGCGCAGTATCCGAGCGCTGACGACCGCAAGCGGCGGGAATGAGAGCAGCGCTGCAGTGACGATCACTGTGTGCCGCGCATCGGCGCGCGAGCGGAACCGTCCGAGCTGGATCAGCACCACGACGGCCGCCGCGACCGCCAACCAGAGCAATGGGTTGGAAACGACGTCGATGGTGACGATGGCGGGTACGTCGGCCTTCGGGATGGCGTCGGGGAGGCGCCGGCCGGAGTCCAGGAGCCACTGGTCGATGCGCTGCCCGGTTGATGTCCGCACCGCCATCACGAAGACTGCCGCGGCGGTGAGGACGAGCGCGACCGCGACCGTCACCGAGCGTGTGAGAGAGGGGGTGCGCCCAGTGACAGTCGCGGCCATGTCAGCAACGCTATAGGGCGAGTCTGGGAGCGACCTGGACGGAACCTGAGGGCCACCGATGTTGCCGTCAACCGTCTGACCGAACCGCCAGATCTGTGTACAGTCGTACACCAGGGGGTGGGAGGAGCTCGTATGGACCTTTTGAAGTGGAGCAAGCGCCCGGCCGCCGACGTCGAGGCGAAGAAACCCGAGGTCAACATCGTGCGTGGCCTCATCGCGCGTGCGACGACGCCGCTGTTGCCCGACGACTATCTGCATCTCCTCAACCCACTGTGGAGTGCGCGGGAACTGCGTGGTCGGGTCGTCGACGTCGAGCGTGAAACCGAGGATTCCGCGACGGTCACCATCCGGACGGGGTGGGGCTTTCCTGAGTCGTACAAACCAGGCCAGTATGTGGGTATCGGTCTTCAGGTCGGCGGCCGCTGGCATTGGCGGTCATATTCGCTGACATCGATCGGCAGCTCGGACGATCGGAAGATCGCGATCACGGTCAAGGCGAATCCCGACGGCTTCTTGTCGACGCACCTCGTCGACGGCGTGAGCCCGGGAACGGTCATCCGGCTCGCGGCGCCCAAGGGCGACTTCCATCTGCCCGAGCCGTTGCCCGACAGCATCTTGTTCCTCACCGCGGGCAGCGGGATCACCCCGGTCATGTCGATGCTCCGGTCGCTGAGCTCGCGCGAGCAACAACCCGACATCGTGCACGTGCACTCGGCGCCGACCAGAGATGACGTCATCTTCCTCGACGAACTGGAGGAGATGAACTCGGACATGGTGTCGTACAGCTTGCAGCTGCAGCTCACCCGCGACCAAGGGAAATTCGAGCTCGATCAGCTCGACGCCGAGGTTCCGGATTGGCGAGACCGTTCATGCTGGGCGTGCGGACCGGTTGCGATGCTCGACACCGTCGAGGAGCGCTATGCCGCGGAAGGTCTTCGCGACCAACTCCATATCGAGCGGTTCGCCATCGCGCGGACCGATGTGGGCGGTGAAGGCGGCACCGTCACCTTCACCAAGTCCGGCAAGTCCACCGAGATCGACGGCGCCACAACACTCATGGAGGCCGGCGAGGGACTGGGCATCCAGATGCCGTTCGGATGCCGCATGGGCATCTGCCAGACCTGCGTTGTTCCGTTGGCCGGGGGCTACGTGCGCGACCTGCGCAGTGGCGATGAGCATCGTGAAGGAGATCGAATCCAGACATGTATCAGCACCGTGTCTGGTGAATGCACACTCGACCTGTGAAGGGGGAGCAATGGCGATCACCGATATCGACCAATATGCCCATCTGACCGACGCCGACGTCGAGGCATTGGGCGCAGAGCTCGACGCCATCCGCCGCGACATCGAGGAAGAGCGCGGCGAACGAGACGCCCGTTACATCCGGCGCTCGATCACCATCCAGCGCAGCCTCGCCGCCACCGGACGTGTGGTTCTGATGTTCAGCAACCGAAAGCCGGCATGGGTGGCGGGAACCGCCATCCTCGGTCTCGCGAAGATCGTGGAGAACATGGAGCTCGGGCACAACGTGATGCACGGGCAGTGGGATTGGATGAATGATCCTGAGGTGCACTCCTCGTCGTGGGAGTGGGACACCACGTGTCCCAGTGTGCAGTGGAAACACTCCCACAACTTCGTTCACCACAAGTACACCAACATCGTCGGCATGGACGACGATGTGGGCTACGGGATTCTGCGCGTCACCCGCGACCAACCATGGGAGTGGTGGAATGTCGGGAATCCCCTCTACAACCTGACACTCGGAACGTTCTTCGAATACGGTGTGGCGCTCCATCATCTGGAGACGGAGAAGCTCCGCAAGAAGGAGAAGTCCTACCGTCAGGCGTTGAAGGATCTCCGGATCATCGGTCGCAAGGTCGGCAAGCAGGCGGCCAAGGACTACCTCATCTTCCCTGCGCTGGCCGGACCCAACTGGAAGTCCAACATCACAGCCAACTTCACGGCGAACATCATCCGCAACTACTGGGCCTACATGGTGATCTTCTGCGGTCACTTCCCGGACGGAGCCGAGAAGTTCACCGTCGAGGAATACGAGAATGAGGATCAGCCGCGGTGGTACCTGCGCCAGATGCTCGGGTCGGCCAACTTTCGTGCCGGACCACTGATGCGCTTCATGAGTGGAAACCTGAGTCATCAGATCGAGCACCACTTGTTCCCTGATCTGCCGAGCAATCGGTATGAGGAGATCGGGGTGCGGGTGCGCGAGTTGTGTGACAAGTACGACCTTCCGTACACAACGGGATCCATTCTCCACCAGTACTTCCAGTCGTTCCGGACCATTGCGAAGCTCGCGCTGCCCAACGCATTGCTGAAGGCCAGCTCGGACGACGCACCGGAAACCGCATCGGAGTTGCGTTTCGCGGTCCGTGAGGGGATGCAGACACATTTCGGTGTCGATCCGGAAACCGGGCGTCGTCGTGGACTGCGTACGGCGTTGCGGGAGTTGAAGTCCGCACCGGTGCGGGCAGCGAGCTGATCGAGTAACCGCCCCGCCATCATGGGCGGTCACTCGACCAGCTGTGTCGCTTGCTGTTCACACTGTGGAGTTGTCAAGGAACTGATGCGGTCCCGGCCGGGCGAGCCGTTGTGCCGGGTGCGAAGGATCGGGGTGTGTTCTGGTTCGGTGGGTGTCAGCCGGCCAGCGCGAGGTCGTCGACGGTCAGGGTGCGTCGGTTGTAGGCGCGCAGTGGTGTGCGCTTGGGATCGACGGCCGGTGGTGGGATGAGCCAAGGGTGGTGGTCGGCGCCGATGAACACCTCCCAGCCGTTGTGGTGCACATCGGCGTGACAGGACGGGCAGAGCAGGCAGCCGTTCTCCAGGCTCGTCTGGCCGCCGTCGGCCCAGTGTCGGATGTGGTGGGCGTGGGTGCGCCCGGCGGGTGCACCGCATTTGATGCAGCAGTGGTCGCGGACGTAGAGCGCTTTGCGGAGATGGGATGGGAAGAACCGCTTTTCGCGGCTGACGTCGAGTGGTACCCGTTCGCCGTCGACGACCACGGTGGTGACCGACATGTCGCAGGCCAGAGCGCGCATCGTGGCCTCCGTGATCGAACCCATGAACTCCAGCGTCGTGTCGGTGGGGGCGTCGGCGGGCACGGTCAACAGCATCTGGATGCGGGGGCGGAGGCCGCATCGCCCGCGCCGCGGGCTGCGATGTCGAGTAGCGCTTCGAGTGCATCGGCTTGGCGACGCGGGGTGGAGCGGGCATCCGGTGATCCATCGGGTTCGGGTCGGGGAGTGGCCAGTTCCTCGATGGCTGCCCGGAACTTTTCGCCGACTTCGGCGTCGAGGTCGGCGCGTACTCGGAGGCGGCCGTCGTCGGCTGTGCCGTGGTCGAGAGTGTTGAGGACTCGATCTTCGGCTGCGGGCAGAGCGTCTGGTGTCGCGGCGGCGATCTGGTTGCCCAGGGTGCGTGCGCGGTCCATGATCTCGGCAGGTGTGGCGCCGGAGAAGTGGTGTCCGAGGAGATCTGTCACATGGTTATGACGCAGTGTGGGGTCGATCGGTTCCGGTGAGCGGGTCGCGATGTGGTTGATGCCGCGCACGATCGCGTCGGTGTGCTCGCCGGAGACGGCACCGTCGGCGGCGTGGGCATCGAGCGTCGGGAGCAGCTCGAGGCCGGCCGCTACGCGTATGAATCGTTGTGCCGTCGACGGTGCCAAGCCCATGACGATCAACAGTTCTCGTGTCGACCGTCCGTGGTCTCTCGCGACCCCGAGCCGGTCGAGGATGCCTGCGAGGACGGCGGCGCGGTGGTCGATCTGGCTGCGTGCGGTGAGCAGTTCTCGCATCGCCTCGACGGCGTCGCGCGCACCGAGATCTGCGTCGAACCGTAGTTCGCCCACGGCGTCGGTGACGGTGGTGGTGAGTTCCCCGGCTGTTCTCATGCCTCCACAATACTCGAACGGGTGTTCGAGTCAAGCCCAATATTGCGCTACTGCAACATTTTTCGGGTACCACCAGTGAACAGCAGTGGACCGTTGTAGACGCCAGTGGACAGGAGTCACATGAGTCACGCGCTCTGGGCGGCTCTACCGGAAACTGGCAGTCGGTGCGCCCATTCCTGGATCGATGGTGACCGGACCCTCCTTTGGAAGGCGCGACCGGACTCGAAGATGGCGTCGGAATAGCTGGGCCTGCTCCGGGCTGTAGCCGAAACCCATTGCATCGCAAGCTGCCGAGGCCCTGAGAGTCGGCACGATCACGACGTGGGGGGCGCCCGACCGCAGCGGTCAGGTGGTGTGTTCGTGACCGGATTCCTCCGGATGCCCGCGGTGGGGTGTGTCGTCGAGGGCGCGCAATGCCGTCCCGAGGCATCTGATGACGTGGCGCCACTCGCGGGCCTCCTCGGCCCGGCGCTCGGCCTGGGCTGCATCGCCGACATGTCGACACGCCCGTTCGTCACCGCGGCATCGCCTCGACTGCTGGGCGCAATGACGCAGATACCGTCGGATGGTCGCTTCGTCGTAGCGGCACAGTGCAGCGACGGTCAATCCGTCCGCGTCGGAGTCGCCGTCGACCAGATCGAGCACCCCGTCGAGGCCGGTGGGCATCTCACCGCGGTGCACCGGCTCCGGCCGTTGACACGCCCGGCGGCAGCGGTCCTCGATCTCAGATGCGGACTCGCGGATGAATGAGTCCCAGATCTCCAGGCCGGCAAAGAAATTGGCCGGATGATACGCCGAACACTCGACACGGTGCGACGCGTGGACGCGCCCGTCCTCGATGGACAGGCAGATCCCTGGCCATCGCCTGCCGTTGGCGGCGACGAAATCCGCTGCACCGGAACTCGTCACGTGGTCGGCGAGGATCGTGTAGCACTCGATCGAGGCGGTGTCGTGATTCGCGCGCAGCCATGACTTGACCGGATCGGTCGGCAGCGGGATCTCACCGTGGCGGTCGACGTGCACAGGCACGCCGGTGAACTCTTCCAGGGTCTCCATGACCAGGCTCAGCAGGTGCGTCGAGTCGTGGGCGAGAGTGGCCAGTTCGATGGTGGGTTCGGCCGGCATCGACACCCCGTGCGGCGCTCGGAGGAACTCGGGATGCACCACGGCCCACACCTCACGCAGCGCTGTCACGACGATCGATGCCATCCGGTCGACCTGGCGTTTACCGGTGTCGACGACATGATCTCCGTCGCGTCCCCGCAGTTTGCGGAAGCCGAGATCCAGTAGTCGACGCACGTGGTCGGGGCGGCGATCGTCGGCGGGCAGTTGTGTGGCGTGCACACGGCAGCGGAATCTTCGAGACGCAGTCAGGGTGAGGGTCATCAACGGTTGCCCCTCGTCGCTGCTGTCGAGCCGAATCGTCGAGATCTCCATCGCACCGCCGGGGACCAACCCGGCGAGACGATCGGCCAGGTCGATCCGGTACCGGCGCCACGCCGCATCGAGCTCGCCGTCGAAGTCGTTGAGAGTCATGGCGACTCCTCTCGGTCGCATGATGGGCGCGTGATGCCTTGGGTCGGAGATGTTGTGGTGAATGTGGAGAGGCCCGATCCGCCGGGCGGCGCCGAGATCGGAGAGATCACGGTGCTGCCCGGCGGGCCGCGATCAGGCAGCGGGAGGGGTGAGTACCGTATCGATCAGGTAGACGGTGGCGTTGGCGGTCTTGACCCCGCCGCACACCACGCCTGCCGAGTCGTTCACCTTCATGTCGTCACCCGAGCCGGAGACGGTGAGGCTCTTGCCTTCGACGGTCTTGTGTTCACCACCGACCTGATCGGGGGTCATCTGGCCCGGAACAACGTGGTACGTAAGGATATCCGTCAGCATCGCGGAGTCGGTCTTGAGCTTGTCGAGCGTCGCCGGTGGGAGCTTTGCGAACGCGTCATCGGTGGGGGCGAAGACGGTGTACTGTCCGTTGTTCAGTGTGTCCACCAGGTTCACATCGGGATTGAGCTGTCCGGACACCGCCTGGGTGAGGGTCTTCAGCATCGGATTGGCAGCCGCCGCCGTGGCAACCGGTGCCATCGCCATCCCGTCGACGGAGGCCGGGCCGGTCGGATTCTGTTCCGCGTAAGCGGCGCAGCCGGATCCGACCATCGCCGCCGGTGTGGCAGAGGCGCTTTCACTGGCCATACCGCTCATCGGTGCCATGCTCGATGCGGTCGAATCGGATGACGAGGAGCTGTCGTCCGACGAACATCCCGCCACGAGGCCGATTGCCAGAACGGCACCCGACGCCGCCAGCACTACGCGCTGCATTCGTTTGATCGCCATGATCGGTCCAATCTTGTCGGTGGTGGACCCACCGCCCGGCAGGTCTCATCGAGTCATTCGCTGGCGTCGTGATTCCGGATGGGTGTGATCTTCGATTGCGTCGCAACTCGGCCCACGAGGCCCGTCCCGTGCCAGACCAGTCCCGTGCCAGACCAATCCCGTGCCAGAC
The DNA here is from genome assembly GCF_009862785.1 of Gordonia sp. SID5947. Classification (NCBI taxonomy): domain Bacteria; kingdom Bacillati; phylum Actinomycetota; class Actinomycetes; order Mycobacteriales; family Gordoniaceae; genus Gordonia; species Gordonia sp. SID5947. Next base: position 3,643,550 of record NZ_WWHU01000001.1, read on the forward strand.
CAATCCACGCGGTCCCCGCAGTCGAATAGCACTCGTCATACGACAACGGGTGCCGACTCCGCCTGTTGTGCGAGGAGGATGTCATGCGCACCAGTACGGAAAGGTATGTGCGCGCGGGCATATCCGGACTCGTCGCTGTCGGGTGTGGCCTGGCGTCGGGAGAACTCGTGGCGCCGGCCGTGTCCCCGTTCGCGTCGCCATATCAAGCCGTCGCCGCGTTTCTCGTCGACCACTCACCCGCATTCGCCCGACAGTTCGCCATCGACACCTTCGGGACAGACGACAAGTCGGCGCTGATGATCGGCATGGTGGGCGTGATCGCGCTGCTCGCCACGTCGGCCGGGGCATTGCAGACTCGTCGTCCGCCGCTCGGCCTCGTCGTGGTCGTGTTGGTCGCGGCGTTCGGCATGATCGCCGCGGCGACCCGTCCGACAGCCGACTGGTCCTACATCGTCCCGCCGGTCGTGGCCGGCCTCGTGTCGGGCGTCGTGCTGGTGGTGCTCTGTCGCGGGTCGAACCCCCGCTCAGATGATCACGCCCTCGACGTCGGAAGTCGCGACGGGGTCGTCCCGGGAGGCGGCTGGTCCCGACGCCGGTTCACCGGTGTGGCCGGAGTGCTGGTGCTGGTCTCGGTGGCATCCGTGGTCGTGGCCCGGCAGGTGTCGCGCGCCGGCGGGGTGATGGCGGAGCGGGCGCGGGCGATGCTGCCCACGGCATCCTCGCCCGCCCCGCCGGTACCGGGCGGCGCCGAGCTGCACGTCGACGGCGTGACCCCGTTCGTCACCGGGAACGACGCGTTCTACCGTATCGACACGGCACTGCAGGTACCGCAGCTGAGTACCCGCGACTGGCGGTTGCGCATCCACGGGATGGTCGACCGGGAGGTGACGCTGTCGTGGGACGATCTGTTGTCGATGCCGACGATGGAACGCGTCATCACACTCACCTGCGTCTCCAACGAGGTCGGTGGAGATCTCGCGGGCAACGCGCGATGGCTCGGTTTCCCGATGCGGGAACTCCTCGACCGCGCCGGGGTGCGACCCGGCGCCGACATGCTGCTGTCCACCAGCATCGACGGGTGGACGTCGGGGACGCCGCTGGCGGCGATCACGGACGGCCGTGACGCCATGCTCGCCATCGGTATGAACGGTGAGCCACTGCCGCTCGAACACGGTTACCCGGTCCGGCAGGTGATCCCCGGACTCTACGGTTTCGTCTCGGCCTGCAAGTGGGTGGTCGATTGGGAGATCACCAGATTCGATCGTGCACAGGCGTACTGGACGAAACGGGGTTGGGGTGTGCAAGCTCCGATCAAGACCGCGTCTCGTATCGATCGTCCCGCGCCGCTGTCGAAGCAACCGGCCGGCCGGATCGTGGTGGCGGGGACCGCGTGGGCGCAGCACCGGGGCGTCCGAGGTGTGGAGGTTCGGGTCGACGACGGGCCCTGGCAGCCGGCCACCATGTCGACCGAATACTCCGTCGACACGTGGCGCCAGTGGACCTGGGACTGGGATGCGACGCCCGGACAGCACACGCTGCACTGTCGGGCGACGGATGCGGCGGGAAGGACCCAGCCGGAGCAGCGGGTCGCCCCGATCCCCGACGGCGCCACGGGATGGCACAGCCGGGTCGTCCGGATCGAAGGGTGATCAGGCCGGAGCCGGGGCCCGCCCGAACACCATCGAGTCCTCGATGTCGTCGAGATGATGATCGATGGCGTCGCGGTAGTAGTTGTGGCGAACCGCCCAGTGGCCTCGGGTCCCGGACTTGGGCAGCGCGTCGGGTGCGCGCTCCACATACCCGGCCTTGAGGTCCCACAAAGGCTTTGACCCCATCGATTCGGATCCCAGGTGCGGGTAGGCGTGTGTGTAGCCGTGAGAGTTCATGTATCGCAGGAGTTTTGCCACCGCACGTGCGGTCATGTCCGCGCGCAGGGTCCAGGAGGCGTTGGTATAGCCGACCGACCACGCGAGGTTGGGCACGTCCTCGAGCAGATGACTCTTGAAGACGAAGCGATCGTGCGGTTTGATCTCGGCCTGGTCCACGCGGATGCGGATACCGCCGAACGCGAGCAACTGCAGACCGGTCGCGGTGACGACCATGTCGGCATCGAGATGTCGCCCCGACTTCAGGGTGACCCCGCTCGCGTCGAACCGGTCGATCTGGTCGGTGACCATCTCCACCCGGCCCGTGGTGATCTCGGCGAACAGATCCCCGTCCGGCACCATGCACATCCGCTGGTCCCAGGGGTCGTACCGGGGATTGAAATGGACGTCGACCGGATAGTTGTCGGGCAGTTCCTTCGCGACGCCCGACCGCAGGAGCTTGCGGCCGATCTTCGGGAACCGGTGCATGCCGTGCACCATGGCTGCCGTCTGTGCGGCATAACGTGCGCGGATGACCTGGTGTGCGGCCTTGGCGGGCAAGAGCTTCCGGATCAACGGGTTCATCCGTTGTTGCTGTGACATCGACGCGATATACGACGGAGACCGCTGCAACATGGTGACGTGTTCGGCGTCCCGCGCCAATGACGGGATGAGGCTCACCGCTGTGGCGCCGCTGCCGATCACGACGATCCGTTTGCCCGAATGATCCAGATCCTCCGGCCAGTGTTGAGGATGCACGACAGTGCCGGCGAAGTCGTCGAGCCCGGCGAACCGTGGTCGATAGGGGTCGTCGTAGTCGTAGTACCCGGTGGCGAAGTACACGAACCGGCATCGGTAGATCTGCTCCGCGCCGCTCGCCGCCGTAGCGTCGGTCGCCTCATCGTTCACTGTGGTGGAGATGGTCCAGGTGTCGGTGCTCGAGTCCCAGTCGGCGGACCGGACATGCTGCCCGAACCGGATGTGCTCGGCTATCCCGTGCTTGGCCGCCGTCGCGGTGACGTACTCACGGATGTCGGCGCCCTGGGCCAGGGCTTCCGGTCGACGCCACGGCTCGAACGGGAAGCTGAGGGTGAAGATGTCGCTGTCCGAGCGAATCCCGGGATAGCGGAACAAGTCCCAGGTGCCACCGATCTGCTCGCGCCGCTCCAGGATCAGGTATCGGGTGCTCGGGTCCGACTCCGCCAACCGATAGGCGGCATCGATGCCGGACAGCCCGGCGCCGATGATGATGACGTCGTGGAGTTCGGTGCGCTGGGCGCCGGATCCATCGTTGGTTGTGTCGAGCTCGTTCACCGGGACCTCCTCGTCGAGTTCCGCACACACGGCGGAACAATCACGGACCGTGTCGATCACGAACGTGGGCAAGCACGTTCGTGACCGCCCGTTGCGCGCTGTCGGCTGCGGCCTCCATCGTCGACGGCAGGCCGGTGTCAGTCCAGTCGCCGGCGAGGAACAGTCCGCCGACGGGGGTCCGTTGAGGTAACCGTAGTTCTTCGAAGCCCGGTTGTGCGGAGAATGTGGCTTGCGGCTGGTGGATGACATGTGTGCGCAAGACGTCGGCGTCGGCGAACGCCGGGTAGTGCTTGCGCAGCGAGCCGAGCGCCACGTCGACGAACTCGTCGTGCGGTAGGTGCAACACGTCCCGTGACGCACTGACGGCGAGGGCGTAGACGTGGTCGGTCCGTCCCTGCATCTGCCCGACGTCGAACACCCACTCGATCGCACAATCCCGGAGATTCTCGGCCAGGCGGAGGTTTCCCAAAGGGCGATCGAGCCAGATGTACACCGAGGAGATGGGCGCAGCCTCGATCTCGTGAACCGGGCTGAAATGCTCGAAGGCGCCGAGCGTCCCTCGGTGGAGCAAGGTGCTCAGCGCCCACGGCGGCACGGCGAGCACCAGTGCGGACGCCGGCAGGATTCGGCCGTCGGCGAGCTGGACTCCCGTGGCGTCGCCGTCGTCGGTGAGTTCGACGTCGACAACCGCGGTACCGGTGATGATGGTGGCGTCGCGATCCAGCAGGTACTCGACGGCAGGTGCGACGAAGAGGTCGTAGAGCGGGACTCGCGGCCAGATCGCGTCCATGCTGCGGGGGTTGCCGTCGAGGGCGCGCTGCAGACCGACATGAAGCGTCTGGACGAAGCTGTACGCCGACACCCGATCGGGCGTCTCGTTGAGCAGACCGATCACGAGCTGATCGAGTTGCAGCTTCCGCAGGGAGCGTGGCGCGCCGATCTGGCGGAACCAGGCAGCGGTCGTCAGATGATCGAGGCCGGGAGGCGGCGATGCGGCGGCACGGGCGATCCGGGTCAGGGCGAGCAGGGCGGCGGGTCGGTCGAGGGTCGGTATCGGGAGACGTGCCATCCACAACGCGCCGAGAGCCCGGCGCAGTGGCAGGGGCAGCCACGACGGTCCGCCGTCGAAACCGAGGAGGCGGTCGGGGCCGGTCCGGATCGCGAACGGGGGCGCATCCCAGAGCAACTCGTCGCGCGTACCCACCGTGTCCACGTAGGCCAACAGCGCATCGTAGAAGCCGGCGAAGAGATGTGGTCCGTTGTCGACGAGCTCGTCGCCGCCCGGCAGCTCGAACGACATGGTGCGGCCGCCGAGTCGTCCGCGCTTCTCGACCAGGGTCACCGGCACGCCGTCGCGCGCGAGCCACACCGCGGTGGCGAGTCCGGCCAGCCCACCTCCGACGACGATCACCGGGTCGAAGAGTCCGGAATCGACTCTGCGCGTGGTGTGCTGTGTTGCTGTCATGCGGCCCCGACCCCTGCAGGAAAGCGATTGGACTGCCACCGCGTCGACATGAAATGCGACATCGGTGTTGCATGTACGCTAGGCCGGTGACTGTCGCTGCGCAAGTACGAGCGGATGTCGAACGGAATCGCTCGGCCATCGTCGCTGCGGCGATTGCGCTGCTCGGCCAGTCCCCGAACGCGTCGATGCAGCAGATCGCGGAGACGGCCGGCGTCAACCGCGCGACCCTCTACCGCCACTTCACGAACCGAGAGCAGCTACACGCCGCGTTGCACGAGGCGGTGCTTGCCGATACGGCGGCGTTGTCGGCGCAGTTGCCGACCGAGGGGCCGGTCGTTCCCGCCCTGCGCGCCTACCTCGACGAGGCCGTCACCATCGGTGAGCGCTACCGATTCATCCTGATGTACCGCCGTACCGATCCGGGGCTCTTCGACGCGGAGGCGAAGGCGACCGCGCCGGTGGTCCGGGCGATCCGGCGCGCACAGCAGCAGGGGGAGATCGACCGGCGGCTCGACCCGGTGTTCGCCGCCGGACAGCTCGCGATGCTGGTGATCGGTGCGATCGGGCTGGTGCAACGCGGCGCGATGACGCTCGATGACGCACGCGCGCAGGCGCAGGTCACCTTCGGCAACGCCATCGTGCCGCGTCAGGCCGCCGGCTAGGAGAACTCAGGACCGGTGTAGATGGCGGCCATCGTCGTCTGACCGTCGAGGGCCTCGCGGATGATGTCGGCGTGGCCGGAGTGGTGGGCGGTCTCACGGAGCTTGTGCAGCATCATCTTCCGGATCGTCCACCATTCACGCTCCGGCTGCCACGGGGCGGTCATCTGGGGGATCAGTTCGTCGAGGCTGCCGACCTCCGCGACATACTCGTCGAGTTCGGCGGCCGCGCGATCGTACTCGTCGAGCCAGCCCGCGAGCGTCTCGTCGTCGGTGAGATCGTAGGCGTCGCCGGCCTTCGTCATGTCGAATTCGGCGGTCTCATCGCGCTCCCGCAACTCCTCGAGCGTGCTCTGCTCGCCCATCGCCAGGTGTTTGACGAGCCCGCCCAGGGTCAGCTCGCTCACGGTGGTCCGCTTGCGTGCCTGCTCCTCGGTGATGCCCCGCACGGTCACCTTGAACAGGGCCCGCTGATCGGCGAGCAGGGTCAGCAGATCCTCTTTCTCACCGGTGACGGTGAACGGCAATGCGACGGGGGTGTAGGTGCCGGCCATGATGTTGCCTCTCGGTAGCGGTTGCGTTCTGTGGTGCTGAGGGCAACATTATGGGGGATTGCGGACAGGTTCGGTCCTCGTTGACCGAACGGGGCGATGATCTCGTTACGCACCCTTCGCTGCGCTCGGGAGCTACCCGATCGGCGAGTTGGGGTCGCGAAAAGGGTGGCGCGATTCGCCGGTCGACGTATCGAGACCTCGCTCAGTCCTGCTTGCGGAGGATGAACCGCTGGATCTTGCCGCTCGGGGTCTTGGGCAGCGCATCGACGAAGTGCACGGTGCGCGGGTAGGCGTGCGCCGCGAATCCGGTCTTCACCAGCTGTTGCAGATCCTTCTCCAGGTCATCGGACCCGGCGACTCCGTCCGCGAGCACCACGAAGGCCTCGAGGACCTCACCGCGCAGTTCGTCAGGGCGCCCGACGACGGCGACGTCCACCACGTCGGGATGTGTGATCAGCACGCTCTCGACGTCGAACGGGCCGATCCGGTAGCCCGCCATGATGATCACGTCGTCGTCGCGGGCGGTGAAGAAGTACCGACCGTTCTCGTCAACCCGGCCGGTGTCGCCGGTGAGATACCACTTGTGGTCGTCGGTGAAGCGCGCGGCGGTCTTGTCCGGGGCGTCGAGGTAGCCGGTGAACCAGAGGAGCGGGCTCTGTGCGACATCGATGGCAATCTGCCCGTCGACTATTCCTGCGGCGAAGCCCGGCATCGGCTTGCCCATCGAGCCCGGCACCAGCGGCTCGGCGACGTCGGGGTGCCAGTGATTGTTGATGAACATGCCGTGTTCGGTCTGCCCATAATGGTCGCGTACCTCGGTGTTCAAGGCGGACTTCGCCCACTCGATCACGTCCGGCGTGAGCGGCTCGCCCGCCGACGACGCGCGGCGGAGGTCGAAACCCGCGAACGACGGGTCCTTGGAGAGCGACCGGTACACCGTCGGTGCGGCGGCGAAGTTGGTCACGCCGAGTTCCCGGATGATCCGTGCAGTCAGATCGGGGGAGAAACCGGCGTGCAGCAACAGGTTTCGACGACCGAGCGCCAACGGACCGAGCACCCCGTAGTACAGGCCGTACGCCCAGCCGGGATCGGCGGCATTCCAGAACACGTCGTCGGCGGCCACGTCGAGGCCGTAGTGCATGTAGCAGCAGAACGACGCGAGTGCGCGCACCGACACCGGTACACCCTTCGGCGCCCCGGTGGTGCCGCTGGTGAACAACAGGATGAGCGCGGCGTCTCCGCCGACGGCCACCGATTTTGCGATGGGCTGACTGGTCGCGACGAGATCGTCGAACTGCTCGCCCGCGACGATGGTGGTGATGCCGTCCACACCCTCGAGCTTCGAGGCCTGGCTCGGCTCGGTGATCACCACGCGCGCCTTTCCGGCGGTCAGTCGCATCTCGATGGCCGGTGGAGCGAACGCGGTGAACAAGGGGATGTAGACGGCGCCGAGTCGTGCGATGGCGAGCAGCGCGACGACGAGTTCGGCGCGTTTGCCCATCAGCACGCCGACCGTGTCGCCCCGACCGATACCCGCGTCGGCGAGCGCGGTGGCAAATCGGCGGGAGGATTCGGCGAGCTCGCCGTAGGTGAGATCGACGGTGACCAGCTCGTCGTCCGCGACCTCGATGGTGGTGAACGCGACGGCAGCGGGATCGTGCCGGTCCACCAGGAGTTCGGCTGCGTTGGCGTCATCCGCGCCGAAGGTGGCGAGAAGACTGTCGATGGTCGCGGCAACCGATGGGTGGTCGGCGGGGATGGGAAAGGTCTGCGTCATGGTGAACCTCTGGGTGCCGGGGAAGGATTCGATCGGGCCAGGTCGATACCGGTCCGGGTAAGCTGAGTCACATTCTGCGCGACCGGCGGCGCCGCCGACACCCCCGAAGAGGGGTCGAGATGAGGGACCGGAGGTGACATGAGCGAGACATCGCTGGTGATGGATGCGCTGCGGCGGATACGCCGATCGAGTGGCGTCTCGCTGGCCTTCGCCGGCATGGTCTCGTCCGCGACGACCTCGAGACGGCAGAGCGTGCGGCTCGAGCATTTCGTCGGGAACACGGCGGGTGCATTGGCCGGGGTGGCCGTCGATGCGGGTCACGGACTCGGCGGCAAGGTCATCAGTGTGCGGCGTCCGGTCGCCGTCGACGATTATCTGCGCACCCCGAACATCACCCATCGGTACAACACCATCATCGCGACCGAAGGGCTGCGCGCGATGGCTGCGGTTCCGGTGATCGTCGACCGGCGGCCAGTCGCAGTGCTCTATGGGGCGCTGCACACCGATGCCCCGATCGGCGCCCGAACCTTCGATGTCCTCTCCGGCGAGGCGCGTGCGCTCGAACAGGAGATCGTCGCGGCGCGACTGATCGGCCGGTCAGACACCACGGCCGAAGCCGACGAATTGCGTGACCGGCTCACCGAGGCATACGGCAATCTGCGAGTGCTCAGCCGCTCCGTCGAGGACGGAGTACTCGCCGCGGAGATCACGCGCATCACCGAGGCACTTGTGGATCGTGGCACGGTGTCGGGCCCGGCGCCCGCGCTGACCCGCCGCGAAGGCGACGTCCTCGCGCTCGCCGCAGTCGGGCTGAGCAACGCACGGATCGCCGAGGACCTCGGAATCGGCGTCCACACCGCCAAGGGCTACATGAAGGACGCGATGAACAAGCTCGGCGCATCCACTCGCATCGAGGCCGTTGTCCTCGCTCGCCGGGCCGGGTTGCTACCCGGCTGAGCGATTCGACACCGTCCGGCGATCAGTGATTGCGCAGCTTCTTGATGAGCTCGTCTTTATTCAGATCCGAATAGCCGGACAGATCAAGTTCTTTCGCGCGGTCCTTCAGTTCGTCGACGGTCCAGTCCTCGTACGAGCCGGAGGATCCGCCCCGCTCGCCGACCGACGATCGGGACTCGTTGTTCGCCGCATTGGCGATGCGGGCCGACTTCTCCTTGGAGTTGCCCTCGTCGCGCAGCTTCTCGTACAGCTCGTCGTCCTTGACCGATGGTCCAGGCTTCTTCTGACCCGGCATGGCTCGACCTCCTCATGGTCTGTTCCCGCGTGACGGGACCACTTCCGTTTCCGATGCTGATGCGATCGGTCCGGGACAGCGTTCCCGTTCGTTGCGGAATCGAAACGACACCTGCGGGTCGACGTCGGATGCGTCGGATCCGCTCTATGGTGGCGATAGCCACATCCTGACCGACGGCAACGAGACCACGACGACGAGACCCACCGATGACGAGACCCACGATGACGAGGGGATTCCCATGACCAAGAAGCGCAAGTTGATCGGTCGGCTCGAGACCGAGGTCGAGCGGTTGAAGCAGGAGCTCGCCCGCGTCGACAAGGAAGCGAAGAAGCGACTCAAGAAGGCGGAGCAGGACGCTACCGCGTTACGGGCCGAAGTCCTGAAACTGATCGGACAGGGCAAGAGCGCCGGCTCGGGCGGCGCTGCCGCGAAGCCTGCTGTCGCAGCGCCGAAACCGCTGAAACCGTCTGCTGACGCGGACCCGACCCCCGCCACGGTGCCGGGCCTGCCGGACGCGAAAGCTGCACCGAAGCCGGCCGCGACGTCCACGCCGAAGCCGGCGGCCTCGGCAAAGAGCCAGTCCAAGACGCCCGCGAAGAAGACGCCCGTGAAGAAGACGTCCGGATCGAAGGCGTCCGGATCGAGGGCGTCCGGTGCTCCGACCGTGGCACAGCTGCGGTCGGAGGCAAAGGACAAGGGCATCAAGGGGTATTCGACGATGACCAAGGCGCAACTGCTCAAAGCGCTCGGCTGACCGGTCGGCGCAGACGAGACGCGTTCGGCCGTCCTGTGGTGTATCACGTCCGGACAGACCGGGAGGTCGGTCGGGGACAATGAGCACGTGACGACCGACCCGGAACCCTGGCAGCAGCTCCATGCCGTCATCGACGGACCGCTACCCGAGATCGCGAAACGCTTCTCGAAGTTCTTGGCGCCCGACAGCCCGCACGACGCACTGATCATCTTCACGCGGGAGTGCACCGGACGTCCGCGTAAGGTCGCGGGGGCGCCGGAGATCGTCGACCGGGTGACCATCGACGAACTCGACGCCATCAAGGAGTCGGTCGTGCGAGGCGGCGTGGTGGATTGTCGAGCCGTGCTCGGCGGGACGTCGCGCACCATCCGGGTCGTCCGCGACGGGTCCGACACCCTGCTTGTCGTGGTGCCGCGAAAGCCTGCCCGCGGGGGACGTGTGACTGTGCCGGAGGATCTGCTCCGGTGCTGGTTCGCCATCGTGGCGACCTCGATCAGACAGCAGGTCGCGCAGGCCAGCCCGGATTACCTTGCCGAGTCGCGAGCAGCATCGAGCGAACGGGCCCGGACCATCGCACAGCTCACCGAAACCCACGAGGACACGCTCGGATCGATTCTGGGCACGCTGCGGTCCCACGACCTCGACGATCGGACCGCGCGCGCGTCGGCGGCCGAAACGGCGTCGTCGGCGCTGATCGCGTTGCGATCGGTCGGAGACACCGACCGCAGACTTGCGACCGAGGCTGTCGCGACCGCGTTCGCACGGTTGCAGGCCGAACTCGAACCCGTGTTGCGACATCTGGATGCCGACGTCGAGTACGTGCGGCCGGCCTCCGACGGTCGATCCCTGCCGGGCGAGATCGCCCATGCGGCACGCGCGATCGCCCGCGCCGTCGCAGTCGCCCTCGGTACGCAGCCGGGCGTCACCCGTCTGCGGATCGCGTGGGAATGCCGCGGCCATGATCTCGTCGTCGACATCCGGGACCAATGTGACGGTGATCTGGACGCAGACGCGTTGGCGCGCCAACTGTCCGGTCGGCTTCAGACGCTCGAGGGGACCCTCGAGGTGGAGACCATCGCAGGATGGGGGAATCGGGTCACCGCGTCGATCCCGCTCGAGACGCCCGCCGCACGCCCCGACGAGGACCGCCTGTCGGCGCTCAACCCGCGTGAGCTCGACGTGCTCGGTCACCTGGCGCTGGGGCGCCGGAACAAGTCGATCGCCGCCGCCCTCGGCGTCAGCGAGAGCACGGTCAAGTTCCACGTCACCGCGATCCTCCAGAAGTTGCGGGTATCGAACCGGGGCGAGGCGGGACTGCTCGGGGCCAGGGCCGGGATCTCCGCCGAGTGAACCTGCCGCGTGCGGAAACCTCCCGTCGTGGCCCTGTACTTTCGTCTAGGTATAACCATCCATTCGGATGGCTGCATGTATTGTCTGGCGCCGTGAGACTGGGAGTCGTAGCGGACTGCCATCGCGTTGTCCGGAGTTGTCACCGAGAGGATTGAGAAGCCGATATGTCGCAGACGGTCAAGGGAGTCATCTCACGCAGCAAGGGGGCGCCGACCGAACTGGTCGATGTGGTGATCCCCGACCCCGGCGCGCGGGATGTGGTCGTGGCGATCAAGGCGTGCGGGGTCTGTCACACGGACCTCGCGTACAAACAGGGCGGCATCAACGACGAGTACCCCTTCCTGCTCGGTCACGAGGCCGCGGGTGTGGTCGAGTCGGTGGGCTCGGATGTCACCCACGTCGAGGTCGGCGACTTCGTGGTCCTCAACTGGCGAGCGGTCTGCGGGCAGTGCCGGGCATGTAAGCGCGGCCGGCCCTGGTACTGCTTCGACACCTTCAACGCCAGCATCCCGATGACGTTGACCGACGGTACCGAGCTGACCCCGGCCCTGGGGATCGGCGCCTTCGCCGACAAGACACTGGTGCACGAATTGCAGTGCACCAAGGTCAATCCCGAGACCGATCCGGCCGTGGCGGGCCTGCTCGGATGTGGGGTGATGGCCGGCCTCGGCGCGGCCATGAACACCGGCAACGTCGAGCGTGGCGACTCGGTCGCGGTGATCGGTTGCGGCGGCGTCGGTGACGCGGCGATTGCCGGTGCGCGGCTGGCCGGTGCGACGACGATCATCGCGATCGACCGGGATCCCGCCAAGTTGGAGTGGGCCGAGGATCTCGGCGCGACCCACACCATCAACGGTGCCGAGGTCGACGACGTGATCACCGCGGTGCAAGATCTGACCGACGGGAACGGCGTGGACCTGGTCGTCGACGCGGTCGGTCGTCCGGAGACCTACAAGCAGGCGTTCTACGCACGTGATCTGGCGGGCACCGTGGTGTTGGTCGGAGTGCCGACGCCGGAGATGACGCTGGATCTGCCGCTGATCGACTTCTTCTCGCGCGGTGGGGCATTGAAGTCCTCGTGGTACGGCGACTGTTTGCCCGAGCGCGACTTCCCGATGCTGATCGACCTCTACGAGCAGGGCCGGTTGCCACTCGACAAGTTCGTCACCGAGCGGGTCGGGCTCGGCGACGTGGAGGCCGCGTTCTCGGCGATGGAGGCCGGCAAGGTGCTGCGTTCGGTGGTGGAGCTCTGATGGCCGGCACCGGTGGTCTGCGGATCGACAACGTCGTCACGTCCGGTCAGTTCTCCCTCGACGGCGGCAGCTGGGACGTCGACAACAACATCTGGGTGGTCGGCAACGACGACGAGGTGATCGTCATCGACGCCGCTCACAGTGCCGCACCGATTCTCGAGGCGGTCGGTGATCGCACGGTGAAAGCGATCGTGCTGACGCATGGCCACAACGACCACATCACCGTGGCGCCCGAACTCTCGGAGGCCACCGGCGCCCCGATCCTGTTGCACCCGGGCGACGACATGCTGTGGAACGAAACCCACCCGGACGTGACGCACGAGGATCTCGAGGACGGTCAGCGGATCGAGATCGCAGGCACCTCGTTGACGGTGATCAACACCCCGGGCCACTCGCCCGGCTCCTCGGTGATCCATGCGCCCGAGGCTGGTGTGCTGTTCTCCGGAGACACCCTGTTCCAGGGTGGACCGGGCGCAACGGGGCGCAGCTACTCGAGTTTCCCGACGATCATCGCGTCCATCCAGGAGAAGATCTTCACCCTCGACCCCGAGACCAGGGTCCACACCGGACACGGCGACGGCACCACGGTCGGCGCGGAGTCGCCGCACCTCGAGGAGTGGATCAAGCGGGGAAGCTGACCGCCGCTGCGCTGATGGGGCTCGGCGAGGTCGTCGGTGCGGGTAACGTCATCGCAGATGAAGCTCTCCCGTGTCGTCGAGGCGTCGAGCGCGGTCACCGCCACCCGGTCTCGGAAGAAGAAGACCGAGGAACTCGGCGCGCTGCTCGACGACGCGTCGGCCGACGAGATCCCGACCGTCGTCGCGTGGCTGTCGGGGGTGATCCCGCAAGGGCGTCTCGGCGTGGGCTGGCGGTCCCTGACGGGGATGGCGCTCGCGCCCGCGACCGAGCCGACTCTGACCGTGGCAGGCGTCGATGACCTGCTCACGCGTCTGTCCACCGCGACCGGGTCGGGATCGGTCGCCCGCCGGCGCGCGCTGTTGGAGGAATTGTTCGGATCGGCAACCGAAGCCGAACAGGATCTGTTGCGCCGGTTGATGACCGGCGAACTCCGGCAGGGAGCCCTCGCCGGGGTGATGGTGGATGCGATCGCGTCGGCGTCCGGACAGCCCGTCGACATGGTCCGGCGAGCCCACATGCTGACCGGCTCGCTGTCGGAGACCGCCGCGCTCGCGGTCCACGGTGGCGCGCAGGCGCTGTCCGACGTCGGTCTGCAGGTGGGGCGGGGCGTCGCGCCGATGCTCGCGACTCCGGCGGACTCGCTCGGCGATGCGGTGACGGCGCTCGGCCCGGAGCTGGTGGTGGACTTCAAACTCGACGGTGCGCGTGTCCAGGTGCACCGTCGCGGTGATGACGTCTGGGTGTACACACGCACCCTGCGCGACATCACCGCAGCGGTGCCCGACCTCGTCGCGGTGGTGCGCGGATTACCCTGTGAGACAGTGATCCTCGACGGTGAGACACTGACGCTCGACGCCGACGGGCGACCGAGGCCCTTCCAGGACACCATGAGCAGATTCGGTTCGGCGGGCGAGCTCACCGACGATCCGGCCGGAGTCCTACGTCCGTTCTTCTTCGACTGCCTGCACCTCGACGGTGTCGATCTCATCGACCGTCCGCTGAGTGAGCGGCTCGATGCACTGACGTCCGTCGCGCCGGGGTTGCGGATCCCGTCGGTGATCGATCCGAGCGTCGAGGAGGCGCAACAACACTTCGACGCCGCGCTCGACGCCGGCCACGAGGGTGTGATGGTCAAATCGCTCACCGGCCCGTACGCGGCCGGACGGCGCGGAAAGGGTTGGCAGAAGGTCAAACCCGTGCACACCTTCGATCTCGTGGTGCTCGCGGCCGAATGGGGTTCCGGGCGGCGAACCGGATTCCTGTCCAATCTCCATCTGGGCGCGCGTGATCCGGACGGTGGGCCGCCGGTGATGGTCGGCAAGACGTTCAAAGGGCTCAGCGACGCGCTGCTGCAGTGGCAGACCGACGAGTTCCCGCGCCACGAGATCCGACGTGACTCCTACACCGTGTACCTACGCCCGAGCTCGTCGTCGAGATCGAACTCGACGGCGTGCAACGAAGTTCGCGATATCCAGGTGGCGTGGCCCTGCGGTTCGCGCGCGTGGTGCGGTACCGGCCCGACAAGACGCCTGCCGAGGCGGACACCATCGACGCCATCCGTGCGAAGTTGCCGTGACCTTCGAGGCTCGCTTCGCTCGCACTTGAGGGAACGGGGTGGTCGTTTCGCTCGCACTTGAGGGAACGGGGTGGTCGTTTCGCTCGCACTTGAGGGAACGGGGTGGTCGTTTCGCTCGCGCTGCTTGTTCCCTGAGGAGCGAGCCTGCGAGCGTCTCGAAGGGTCAGGTCAGCGGCAGCTGTGCGACCACCGGGCCGGTCGGTTGCGTCGAGCCGCCGGGGGGTTCGACGGTGAACGCCAGCGACGTGGCGTCGCCGATCCCGTTGATCACCGCTGTCGTCGACGGCGCGACGTCCTTGTCGGTCATCGTGCCCGCCGAGGTCTCACCGTCGGGGCCGTACAGCCACATCTGATAGACGGTTCCCGGCTGTGGCGGCGGCACATCGTTCATCACGAGCACGCCGGACCCGGTCGACGGTGAGTACGTGACCGTGGCATGTCCCGTGGCGACTGCTCCGGACGATGTGCGGACGTCCTTGGCGGAGAAGACCTGCTCGGCGGTGGGCGGTTGTGGCTCGTCCGAACTCGACGAAGCACCGATCACCCACCCGACCGCCCCGATCGCGACCGCCACGACGGCAGCCGCCGCGAGGTAGGCGACACGGCGGCGGCGGTGCAGCGCTGTGACGGTGGCCGTGCGGCCCTCGGCCTGCGGTGCGCCGGTGGCCCCGTCTGCGTCGGCGGACTCGGCGCGGGCAGCGGCAAGGACGCGCTCCCGTAGCGTGTCGGGCGGTGCGGCCGCGGTAGCCTCGCTCACGCGGGCCATCGCCTCGCGGGTCGCTCGGACCTGCCGGTGGAACTCGTCCCGGATCTCCGGCGCAGCTTCGTCCGCTTCCCGCGTCACCGCGTCGAGTTCAGGGCCGTGCATCGCGTTCAATCCGACCACGGGTGCGAGGTCGAGCAGTTCGTCGTCAGGCATCACGGTCCCCCAGACACCGGCGCAGACGTTTCATCCCGTCGCGAATTCTCGATTTCACGGTCGGTAGCGCGACCGTGAGGCGCTCGGCGACCTCTCGGTACGAGAGGCCGTGATAGTAGGCGAGATCCACCGATTGCCGTTGGACGTCGGTCAGGGTCTCCAGGCAGCCGACCACCTCGCGGGTGGTCTCCCGCGTGGCGACGGTATCGATGACCTGATCGAAACTCGCGCGCGTGTCCTCGAGTCCGTAGGCGACGTCGCGGCGGGTGGCCGCGGATTCCGATCGCACCCGGTCGACGGCCCGGCGATGCGCCAGCGTGATCAACCAGGAGAGCGCCGAGCCGGCCTGCGGATCGAACGAACTCGCCGATCGCCACACCTGGAGGAAGACCTCCTGCGTGGTCTCCTCGCTGTAGCCGGGATCGCGGAGCACGCGCAGCACCATGCCGTACACACGGTCGCACGTTAGGTCGTAGAACCGGGCGAAGGCGTCGGCATCACCCGATCCGATCCGGTCGAGCAGCGCGGCCAGCGCAGCGACATCGGATGAGGAATCGGCAGTCACCGTGCGCGCTCCGTGGTCATCGTCGAACAGCCTATCCGGCCGGTGCCGGGTGCTCAACGATCCGAGGGGTGTCATGGCGTGGTCCGCTGTGGCGGCCGGGGCAGGAAGTACGAGGTGCGTTCCTGATAGGCCCGGTACCCGGGACGCCGACTCATCGACTTCTCCAGCAGGCGCGCCCCGGTGGCGTACACGAGGAAGTAGGTCATGGCGACCGGGGAGAGAACGGTGAGCACTCCGGGCCACGCACTCGCGGAGATGAGCCACAGACCCCACCACACGCTCGCGTCGCCGAAGTAGTTCGGATGCCGGGTCCACGACCACAGTCCGCGGTCCATGATGCGGACCTTGTTGGCCGGGTCGGCCTTGAAGCGTCGAAGCTGGGCATCACCGACGGCCTCGAAGACAAGGCCGAGTAGCCACAGGCCGCACCCCGCGGCCAGGACCACGACCCAGATCCCGTCGGTGGGACCGGTCACCGCGGACACCTGGATCGGCAGCGAGACGAACCACTGGGAGATGCCCTGGGTGGCAAAGATCTTGCGGGCCACCACAACGAGGCCGGTGCCGCCGGCGCGCTCCAGCAGGTCGATGTAGCGCGGGTCCTCACCCTTCCCGGCCGACTTCATGTGCATGTGCCAGGCCAGTCGCAAACCCCAGATGGCGACCAACGCGGCCAGCAGCCATCGGCGCAGCGGGTCGCCGGGACCGAGGATCAGCGACAACACCGCGATCCCCACGAATCCGAGGCCCCATGCGACGTCGACGACGTTGTAGCGACCGATGCGATGCCCGATCGCCATCGTCACGCCGTGCAGGACGACGAGGAAGATGAGGGAGGCGCCGGCGATCACACCGAACGCGGCCCAGCCGTGCAGCCCGGAGATCATCGCGTGTTCCGCCGCTCGCGGTCGCGGGCGAACACCAGCTGATGCACGTCGAGGTAACCCGATCGGAATCCGGCCTCCGAATACGCGAGGTAGAACTCCCACATCCGCATGAAGATGCCGTCGAAATCGAGCTCGGCGACGTCGTCATGCCGGGCGACAAACCGCTCGCGCCACAGCCGGAGGGTCTCCGCGTAGTGGTCGCCCATGGCCAGTACGTCGACCAGACGGAGGTCGGTGTGCTGTTGTGTCACGCCGTCGAGCGCGCGCAACGACGGCAACTGGCCGCCCGGGAAGATGTACTTGTGCACCCAGGTGTAGGTGTTGCGCGACGCCGACATCCGGTCATGGGGCATGGTGATCGCCTGGATCGCCACCCGCCCGCCGGGCGCCAGGACGCGATCGATGGTGTCGAAGTAGGTGGGCCAGTACTTCTCGCCGACCGCTTCGATCATCTCCACCGACACCACGGCATCGAACTCGCCGTCGACCTGGCGGTAGTCGAGGAGGTCGACGGTGACGCGGTCGGCGAAGCCGGCGTCGGCGATCCGTTGCCGGGCCAATTCCTGCTGCTCCACCGACAACGTGACCGAACGGACGACGGCGCCACGGGCCGCGGCCCGCAGGCACAGTTCACCCCAACCCGTCCCGACCTCGAGGACCCGGCTTCCCGGGCCGACGCCGGCGAGGTCGAGCAGCCGGTCGATCTTGCGCCGCTGCCCGTCGGCGAGTCTCGACCACGGTGGTCGGGTGCCCGGTGTCAGATCGTCGAAGAGCGCGCTCGAGTAGGTCATCGTGTCGTCGAGAAAGGTGGCGAACAGATCGTTGGAGAGGTCGTAGTGCCGCGCGATGTTGGTGCGCGTGTTGGCTGTCGTGTTCTCCTCGGAAGGGGGCTGACTCGGCAGCACCGCGGACCGCAAGATCTGCAGCGGACGCGGGATGAGGTCGGCCATCCGGGCGGCGAACGGTGTGAGGACACCGACGAGGTCGTCGGTGGTCCAGTCCCCGGCCATGAAGGCCTCGCCGAACCCGATGAGACCGTCGGCACCCACGCGGCGCATGAACGCGTCCGGGCGCCGGATGATCATCCGCGGTTGGACGCCGGCGCGGCGTATCCCCGACAACGCGCCGTCAGGGTATTCGATCCGTACGTCTACACGTCGTGACGCGGACCGGAACAACCACGCGGCCGCCGAACTGCGCAGAGCCGCGGTCGGGCCGTCGGGCACCCGCGCGACGTCGGGCCACCGGGCAGCTTCATCGGGCGGAAAGTCGTTGGGGAAGTTGCGAATCGGAGCGTTCATCGTCGTTCCTTCCGGCAGGTCGCGGCAGTGGAGATGGTGGTTGTCTTCTCATGGTCGGGACGGGTGGCAACGGGTAGACGCCTGAGCCACAGCCGGATTCCGTGCCAGCGGATGCGGGCCGCCACGACCAGGGGCGCGAGCGGGGTGCGCAGTTGGGTGACCAGGATGGAGCTCGCCCGGGCGGGGCGGGCGCGGCCCGTCAGCGCGGCGACGAACGGTCCGTGCCCGGGGCGATCGAGGGTAACCGACACCGCTACCCGGCCGTCCGGCGACGGTGGTGGGAGGCGGAGCCGGTACGTGCCGCTCACATCGTTGAACGGGGACACGTAGAACTCCTTGTCCACCTGGGCATGCCCGGTGTCGTCGGGTGTGACGACGTAGGTGTGCCGCTCGCCGTAGGTGTTGTGCACCTCTGCGACGACACACGCCGGCGTGCCGTCGGTGTGATGACACCAGAACACGCTCAGCGGGTTGAAGACGTAGCCGGCCACCCGAGGCGACAGGAGGGCGATGATCTGCCCACTCGGCGGCGTGACGTCGGCGGCGATCAGGTGGGCGGTCAGCCGGTCGCGCAGGGTTTGGCCGGCAATCGGCTGCTCGGGGAAGTGGTCGGCGGGTTCGAAGCGGGCAAACGGACGCAGTGCCGGAGGTGGCGACGGTAGGTCGTCGATGTCGATCAGCCATGACGCGCTGCGGTGGACGAACGAATGCCGGATCGGAGTGGTACGGGTGTGCGAGATGCGGGTGGCCACCACCGAGGGGGTGGGATAGGGATTGCCGACCCCGCGCTCGTGCGCCGTTTCGCGTCGATCGGGTGCAGAATTCCGCAGACCGGGCGAAGGTCGTCGCTCGATCATCCGGCCGACCGAATCCTGCGCACGGTGGGCGAGAAACTGTGCCCGACAGGCGAGTTCTGGCGTCATGACGTCACCGGGGCGGTGGGCGTCACCCGAGTCGTGACTGCCCGCCGGCTCGCCCCGATTAGCTCGGCGGCGCGGGCACCGGAGAGAGCGCCGTCCTCGTGGAATCCCCACCCGTGGTACGCACCCGCGAAACGGATGACATCGGTCTCCGCTTCGGGCATCAGCGCTTGGGCGGCAACAGATTCGGTGGTGTAGACAGGATGCTCGTAGGTCATCTCGGCAAGCACCGACGACTCGTCAACGAGGTCGGTTCGACCGAGCGTGACAAGCATCCGGGGTTGCGTCGTCGGGAGGCGCATGAGTCGGGTCATGTCGTAGGTCACCGCGATCCCGGAACCGTCGAGCCCGGCCGGCGTCGCCGCGGTCCTGACGTCGCGGTTGATCGGCCGGTCGTCACGGATCTGGTAGTTCCACGAGGCGCGGGCCCGCTGGGCGCGGGGGAGGAGCGAGGTGTCGGTGTGCAGCACAGCATGTTTCGCGGAGTATCGGATCGCGGAGAGCGCGCGACGCTGTGCCGGCGTCGGGTCGCTCAGCATCGTCAACGCCTGGTGTGGGTGGGTGGCGATGACGACGGCGTCGAAGAGTTCGGTACCCGTCGGCCCGGCGGTGATCTCGACGCCGCCGTCGACGGGCGTCACTGATTCGACCGGTGACCCGGTGTGGATGGTTCCTCCGCGGCCGAGCACGCCGTCGGCGATCTTCTCGACGTAGCGGGCAGAGCCGCCCACCGCCGTTCGCCACGTGGGCGACCCGAACACCGACAACATCCCGTGATGGTCGAGGAACGTGAAGAGATAGCGGGCCGGGTACTCAGCGGCGACCTCGTCGTCGCACGACCAGACCGCGGCGACCAGCGGCAGCAGGAAGTTCTCGAGGAAGTAGTCGGAGAAGCCCTCGCGGGTGACGAACTCGCCCAGCGGTTCATCGGAGTCGGTGCCGTCGAGGAGCCGTCGCGCCGCGCGATGGAACCGGATCACTTCGCCGAGCATCAGCAGGTAGCGTCCGCGGGTCAGCGTGCGCGCGGTGGGGACAAGGCCCCGCACCCCGAGTGCGCCGGCGTACTCGAGGCCGGTGCTCTCCGATCGCACCGACATCGACATGTCGGTGGCCTGGGTGGCCACGCCGAGTTCGTCGAACATGCGCAGCAGAGTGGGATATGTGCGGTCGTTGTGCACGATGAAGCCGGTGTCGACCGAGAGCACCTCACCGTCGGGCATGGTGACGTCGTGCGTGTGGGCGTGTCCGCCGAGTCGGTGGTCGGACTCGAACAGGGTGACCCGGTGCTGTCCGGCCAGCAGATGGGCGGCGGTCAGCCCGGACACGCCGCCACCGACGACCGCGACGGACCGGGACGGTGATTGACTCATGCCCGTTGTTCGGAACTACCGGCAGTTCGGATGGGTCGGACCGGCCCGTGGCGCGCCCGCTGCGTGTGAGAGACGTCTCGTCAGTAGGCGGGGCGCTGCACAGGTGGTGGTCCGGCGGGCATGTATTCGTCCTTGGAGACGATCCGCGCACCGAGCGGCAGTAGCGACACCGGCACCATCTTGAAGCTGGCGATACCCAGGGGGATGCCGATGATGGTCAGGCACATGGCGATTCCCGTCGCGATGTGACCGATCGCCAGCCAGATCCCGGCCACCAGCAGCCAGATGATGTTGCCGATCAGCGACATCGCGCCGGCGGACGGTTTACGGACGACGGTCCGGCCGAACGGCCACAGCGCATAGTTCGCCATCCGGAACGATGCGATACCGAACGGGATGGTGATGATGAGGATGCAGCAGATGATCCCCGCCACCACGTAGCCGATGGCCATCCACACGCCACACAGCAGGAGCCAGATCACGTTGAGAACGGTCTTCATGTGACCATTGTCCGCCACCGTCGGCCGTGGTGTCGGGAAACTCGACCGCGGGTCTGTGCGGGCACCGCTCGTCACGACGGGTGCGGGGCTGCTCTCGCGGTTACCCTGACCCCATGGGCGATCGGGGACGCGAAGCCGTGTGGGCGGTGATCACCACGATCGTGCTGGTGGTCCGGCTGCTCGCGACCATCGCCCTGGTGTTGCTGGCGATCGGCTGGGTGGTGGTGGCCGTGCGCGGATCGTTGCGCAACGACTATCTGTGGCCGACGGTGATCACCGCGGGCGTGCTGTTGCTCAGCACCTATCTCTACAGCTTCCTGCGCGCCCGCTACCCCCGTCGCAACGGCTGGATCCCGTGAGGGCGGCGGGCGGCGGAGGTCAGGCGGAGCGGCCGAGCATGGCGAGCACCCGGGTCTGACGATCGGCATCGGCGGGCACCTCGACACCGGACTTGCACACTCCGTCGCCGTAGAGCGCGGGTCCGAAGCCGGCGGCCGCGGTCTCCATCATCTCCAGTTCGGCATCGGTGAATCGCAGGTCCCGCCCCGCCGCCGAGGCCACGTCCCATCGATGGGCCACCATGTCGAATCCGTAGAAGCGCAGCAGCGTCTCGCCGACGGTCGTCGGGCCGAAGTGGCCGTCGAAGGGTTTGGCCCCGACGGCGGGGTCGGTGAGACGGTCGCCGACGACGGTGCGGTGTGCCCGCCACGCGGCGGCCGGGTCGTCGAGGGAGGGACTCTCGCCGAGGTCGACGTCGTGGCGCGCCAAGAAGTCGCGCTGGGTCTCGATGACGTGGCCGACGACGTCGCGTGCGGTCCAGCCATCGCAGGGTGACGGAGCGGCCCACTGCTCGGGTGCGACGGCGTCGAGGACGTCGCCGAAGCCGGTCGCGAGCCGTACGTACTCGAGGGCCAGTGTCTGGGTGATGTCGGATGAAGTGGTCATGATGGAACCGTACGGAGAACAACCGGAGTGGGGCTTGATGAAATCCGACAGATCAGGTGACTCTGCGACACGTATCGACGACGTGGAGCGCGCGCATCTCGTCGACCCCGGCGACACGTCGTTCGAGATCGGCCGCTGGGCGCCGTCGCCGGACGTCACGGATCTCATCAGGCGATTCTGGGTGCCGATATGGTCGGTGCCCGCGGGGCGGTCGGCACCCCAGCGTGTACTGCAGTATCCGGTGTGCCTGGCGGTGGTGACCGCCGACTACGCGCGCTTCTACGGGGTCAACACCGGGTTGTCGGAGACCGAGCTGACCGGTCGGGGGTGGGCGATCGGGACGATGTTCGCACCGGCCGCCGGCGCCCTCGTCACCGGCGGAGCGGTGGCCGACTGGACCGACCGGTCCGCCGACCTCACCGAGGTGGCCGGCGACGCCGGTGCCGAGCTCACCGCGAACATCCGGTCGGTGATGACCGACGACCCGAATGACTCCGCGCGTCAGCATGACGCCACCGATCTGGTCGAGGCGTGGATCCGTCCACTGCTACCGGTCGACGACGACGGTCTGCTCGTCAATGCGATCGTCGAATTCGTCGAGAACGATTCCGCGGTGACCTCGGTGACCCAGATCTGCGAGCGCTTCCACCTCACCGAACGCAGCCTGCAGCGACTCACGCAGCGTCGGTTGGGACTGACGCCGAAATGGCTGATCCAGCGCCGCCGGCTGCAGGAGGCGGCGGAACGGCTCCGCGAATCGGGGACCACGCTGGCGACGATCGCGGCCGAACTCGGCTATGCCGACGAGGCTCACCTGGTGCGCGACTTCCGCACCGTCACCGGAATGACACCCGGGCAGTTTGCGGCGCGGTTCGACTGACGTCGGCGCAGGTGACGACCTGCGTGCGAGTGAGTGTCGGCCTCGACGGTTCCGGTCGCGCGCTAGTCTGACAGCACACAGGTCGTGTTGCCCGGACACAGGTGCAGCACACAACACGACCAGGTCAGGTGATCGACGGAGGACGTATGAGCGATTCTGCCTCGGCGTCCGCACGTGTCCGCCGAGCGTACGAGGACTTCCTCACGGGGATCACGCCGCCCGCGGACTCCGTCCGGTCGGTGGTCCGTGATTCATGGGTCCGTTCGGTCACGAAAGGTGTCAATCCGAGCGCGTCGGCGCCCGGGACCGGCACGACATCGATGACGGCGGCGGAGTTCGCCGAATACCGCGACGCTCACCCGATCACCGCAGTCCGCCCGCTCGTGCAGTCGCTCATGCTCGACGACATCGCCGATTCGGGTGTGGTGGTGGCACTGACCGATCAGGCCGGCCGTCTGCTCTGGGTGGAAGGTGCGACCGATGCCCGGGACAAGGCGGCCGACATCAACTTCATCGAGGGGTCGTTGTGGAGCGAAGAGGTCGCCGGCACCAATGCGCCGGGACTGGCGCTGGCCGTCGACCGTGGGGTGCAGGTAGTGGGCCCGAGCACTTCGCCGGACCGGTCCAGGAGTGGAGTTGTGCGGCTGCGCCGGTGCACGACCCGATCACCGGTCATGTCCTCGGGGTGATCGACGTGACCGGTGGCCGCGAGGTCGCGGCGCCGTTCGCGCTGGCCGCGGTGCGGTCGGTGGTGGCCGCGGTGGAGCGGGAAATGCAGTCGAGGGCAGTCGATCTCGCGGACCCGGCGTCATTCGATGCACCCGGTGAAGTGCGTATGACGGTGTTGGCGGGCAGCACCCATCGTTGGCGTCGTCGGGGAGACGGGACGGGCGAACGTACGCTGTCTCCGCGGCACGCGGAGATCCTGTTGCTCCTACAGGCCTACCCCGAAGGTCTCAGCACCGAACAGCTCGCGACGTTGCTCGCGGAGGATGCGCTCGACCCGGTGACGGTACGCGCCGAGATCTCCCGGCTGCGTAGGGATCTGGGTAACGATGTGGTCGCGTCGCGGCCTTACCGGCTGACCGCCGACCTGGTCTCCGATGTGTCCGAGATCCGTGATCGTGTCGCGCGCGGTGGCGAACTCGGGGCGGTGATCGACGACCTGGGCCGCGGTGGGCTGCTGGCCGAGTCGTCGGCTCCCGGGATCGTCGGGTTGTTCGAGGAGATCAGGGAAGACGTGCGGTCACGCGTGATCGCCGAGGGTGATGTGGGTGTCCTGCAGAAGTGGACGTCGTCGGTGCACGGTCGCGACGACCTGCAGGCGTGGCGGCGTCTCGAGCACCGCTTGGCGCCCGGGCATCCGAACAGGGTTCTCGCAGGAGGACGAATTCGCTTGCTGGACAAGCGATACGGCGTCTGAATCCGCGCGTCGGGTCAGGATACGCGCCGGGCGTGCAGGACGACGTCGTGGGTGTGTGCACCGCCGCCTGCGGCGACACCGCGTTCCCGTGTCTCGTGGGTGACCGTCGTCCACCCGTCGCCGAGGAGGGCCGCGACGTCATCGGGCTGGAAATAGTCGTCCGGGTTGCGCCCGTGAGCGCGAATACCTTCGGCTTCGTGGGACACCACCAGTAGGTGACCGTCCGGACCGACGGCGTCGAGGATCTTGCGCATGGTGCGGTCATCGGAACGGGCGACCGGGAAGTACTGAAGAGACACAAGACCGAACTCGACCCCGGGGATCTCGTCCTCGGTGAGGTCGGCCTGTAGCCAGGAGATCGACTCGCGGGCATCTGTCTCGCGGGCGCGATCAACGGCGACCTGGGAGATGTCGACGGCGGTCACCTGCCAGCCCCGGTCGGCGAGCCAGCGGGCATCGGCGCCCTCGCCGGATCCGACGTCGAGAGCTGTGCCCGGGGTGATGTCGGATGCCTCGGCGATGAGCGCGGGATTGACGTCTGAGGTCCACAGTCGGTCCGCGCTGCGGTACCGGTCATCCCATTCGGCTGCGCCGTCGAAATCGCCCGTGTTCTCGGTCATGATCCGACCGTACCTGTCGGAGTGACATGCGAACATATGTTCTATGCGAATCGAGCGGAAGGAGCGGCCGGAGGCGACGATATTGCACGCTGACCTGGACTCCTTCTATGCATCGGTCGAGCAGCGTGACGATCCGGAGCTGCGCGGCCGACCGGTGATCGTCGGCGGCGGGGTCGTCCTCGCCGCCAGCTACGAGGCAAAGGCGTGCGGTGTCCGGACCCCGATGCCCGGGCGGGAGGCGCGGGCGCTCTGTCCCCGGGCGATCGTGGTGAGCCCGCGTTTCGACGCATACATGGAGGCCAGCCGCGCGGTCTTCGAGATCTTCCACGACACCACGCCCGTGGTCGAGGGGATCTCCGTCGACGAGGCGTTTCTCGACGTCGGGGGCCTTCGGAGGGTGAGCGGCTCGCCGGTCGAGATCGCCACGCGGCTGCGTGCACGGGTCGCGACCGAGGTGGGCCTGCCGATCACGGTCGGGATCGCCCGGACGAAGTTCCTGTCGAAGGTCGCGAGTGCGGTCGGCAAACCCGACGGTCTGCTGGAGGTGGCACCCGGCACCGAACTCGACTTTCTCCATCCCCTTCCGGTGCGACGGCTCTGGGGCGTCGGAGCGATCACCGAGGCGAAACTCGCCGACGCCGGTATCACCTCCGTCGGCGACCTCGCGGCGTTCGGGAGCACGGCCTCTGCGGACTGCTCGGACCCGGCACGGGACGGCATCTCCACGCGTTGTCGATGGCGCGGGATCCACGGCGGGTGGAGACGGGCCGTCGTCGGCGATCGATCGGCTCCCAACGCGCGCTCGGGCGCAGGCCGAAGAGCGAAGCCGACATCGAGGCGACCGTCGTCGCGATCGTCGAACGGCTGGGGAAACGGCTTCGTGGCGCCGAACGTGTCTGCCGCACAGTTGTTCTGCGACTTCGATTCGACGATTTCGCGCGCGCGACGCGATCGCGGTCGTTCCTCGAGTCGACCGACCGCACGGACATCATCATGGCGGTGGCCCGCGGACTCCTCATCGATGCGATGCCGTTGATCCGCGAGCGGGGCTGCACCTTGATCGGATTGTCGCTGACCAATCTCGACGATCACGACAGCGTGCAACTCGCACTTCCGTTCGACTCCGACCGTGGCGTCGAACTCGACATCGCGATGGACCTCCTGCGCAACCGGTTCGGCCGGGACGCGGTGACGAGGGCGGTACTCGTCGGGCGCCATCACGGCGACGATGCGCCGATGCTGCCCGACTGAAGGCACGCGCAAAACGCGCAAAAGACGACTAATGAGCCAAAGCGTGACTGTGACGTGGATTACCCGAAGACTGCGTCTGTAACGGCCTGCATGGAAATTCGGCGACAGAGCGGCCGTTCCCCACACGCAGAAAGAGCATGACAAATGTTGGTAGCACTCGGCCTCGGAATGGTGGCCACCTTCATGTTCCTGATCATCACCAAACGCGCGACCCCGGTGGTCGCGCTGATCCTGGTACCGGTGGCGTTCGGTCTGTTCGCCGGCGCCGGACTCGACATCAGCGACATGATCACCGACGGCATCAAAGAACTCGCCCCGACGGCGGCGATGCTGTTCTTCGCGATCATCTTCTTCGGCATCATGATCGACGTCGGGCTCTTCGATCCGGTGGTCCGGCTGGTGGTGCGGATGGTCCGCAACGACCCCGCACGACTGGTGGTCGGCACGGCGGTGCTGGCGATGGTCGTCTCCCTCGACGGTGACGGCTCGACGACGTTCATCATCACCACGGCCGCCCTGCTCCCGCTGTATCTGAAGTTGGGCGTGAGTCCGGTGGTTCTGACCGTGGCCGCCGGTCTGGCCAACGGGACGATGAACATCCTGCCGTGGGGCGGACCGACGGCGCGCTCGGCGAGCGCGCTGAAGATCGACACCAACGCGGTCTTTCTCCCGATGGTCCCCGCGCTCGTCGCCGGTCTCGTTGTGGTGCTGTTGTTCTCGTACCACCTGGGCGTCCTGGAGCGGCGCCGCATCGGCCGGATCGAGATCAGGGAATCGATGCTGATGCCACGCGAGGAGGTCCTGGTGGCGGCCGGCGGAGGCGCCGGCACCGACGTCCCGCCGACCACACCCCGGGCCCGCCGCACAGGCTCCGCGGCAACCGGTTCGGGCGACGACACATCGACCCGTGACCTCCCGGTTGGTGCGCACGACCAGAACGCCGCGGACGACGACGGTGGCTCGAGCTTCACCGGAATTCTCGATCCGAACCGTAAGACACTGCGGCCGAGGCTGTTCTGGGTCAACGCCGGTCTCACCGTCGCGCTGCTGGCGGTGCTCGGCCTCGACATCCTCGCCATTCCGGTGCTGTTCATGATCGCGTCGGGACTCGCCCTGGCCATCAACTTCCCGCATGTGAAGGATCAGCAGGAGGCGATCACCCGGCATTCGTCGAGCATCGTCTCGGTGGTGGCGATGGTGCTCGCGGCGGCCGTCCTGACCGGAGTGTTCAGCGGGACCGGCATGGTCGACGCGATCGCCCACTGGCTCGCGTCCGGAATCCCCGACTGGCTGGGCCCGCACATGGCTGTGGTCATCGGCGTTCTCTCCATCCCGTTGACGTTCTTGATGAGCAACGACGCCTTCTACTACGGGGTGCTGCCGGTGATGTCGGAGACTGCGACCCGCTATGGCATCGACCCTGCGGAGATGGCCCGGGCATCCATCACCGGTCAACCCTTCCACATGCAGAGCCCGTTGGTCCCGGCCATCCTGCTGCTCGTCGCGCTGGCCGGGGTGGGCCTGGCCGATCATCACAAGAAGGTCCTGTGGAGGGCCGCGGCGGTGTCGATCGTGATGCTCGTCGTCGGATGCCTCGTCGGTGCGATTCCGTTCTGACCTGATCGCTCCCCCGAATGCCTAGGCTGACCGTATGCGATTGCGAACGCAGGTACTCCTCCTGCAACTCGCCGTCATCGCGGTCAGCCTGGGTGTCGGTTTCGGGCTGGTGATCTCCGGTTCGGACGATCGCGTGCGGGATGAGTACGCGCAACGGGCCCTCGCGATCGCACAATCGGTTGCCGCCGATTCCGATGTCCAGAGTCAGGTCGCGAGCCATCAGGGTGCGGCGGTCGACAGCGCCGAACTGGCATCCGGTCCGCTGCAGACCGAGGCGACCGCGGTGGCGCAACGGACCGGCGCGTTGTTCGTGGTGATCGGCAACGACCTCGGACTCCGGCTGGCACATCCGGAGCCCGGCGAGATCGGTCGGCGGGTCTCCACCGACCCGTCGAATGCACTCGCCGGCAACGAGGAGGTGAGCACCGACCGCGGCACCCTCGGGGAGTCGGTTCGCGCCAAGGTGCCGGTCTATGACGGCGACCGCGTTGTCGGCTTCGTCAGTGTCGGTGTGTCGACCGCGAAGCTGGCCACCGAAACCCGGCGAGACACGATCGCCACCATCCTCATCGCACTCGCCGCGTTGGGCGTCGGTGCGGTCGGCTCGGCGCTGCTGGCGCGGCGCTGGCGGAGACTGACGCTCGGACTGGAACCGGACGAGCTCACCGAACTCGTCCGCGAGCAGGGCGCCGTACTGCATTCGATGGCCGATGGTGTCCTCGCCGTCGACAGCACCGGCGTCGTCCGGGTGGTCAACGACACGGCCCGGCGTCTGCTCGACATCACCGATCCGGTCGGGCGGAAGGTCGACGAGCTGGGGCTCACACCGCGGGTCCGCAGTGTGCTCGATCAGCCGATACGCGAGCCGATCGCGGCCACGGTCGGGGATCGGGTGGTGCTGGTCAGTTCGCACCCGGTGGAAGCCGACGGCCGAGACCTCGGCATGGTGATGTCGGTGATCGACCGAACCGACGTGGAACGCCTGACCCGTGAGGTGGACTCGATCAGGGCGATGAGTACCGCTCTGCGCGCACATCGTCACGAGACCGCGAACCGTATGCACGTGCTCGCCGGGCTGTTGCGCCACGATCACACAGCCGAGGCAATCGCCTACCTCGACGAACTGACCGGCGCCGGGCCGCGGAGCTCGCGGCTCGAGGGACTCGACAACATCGACGAACCGCATCTGCAGGCGTTCCTCGACGCCAAGGCCGCGCACGCCCGAGAGCGCGGAGTGATGTTGCGGCTCGGTGACCAGACGTGGGTGCAGGGTGTCCTGCAAGATCCGGTGGTGGTGACGACGGTGCTGGGCAACCTGGTGGACAACGCGATCGACGCGAGCGCACCTGACTCGGCAACCGCCGACCCGCCCGACCGGCAGGCCGTCGTCGAGGTGGAGGTGCTCACCGACGCCGACGACATGTTCATCACGGTCACCGATTCCGGACCCGGGATCGACGTCGACGATCCGGAGGTGATCTTCGACGAGGGCGTGACCACCAAGGCCGACCCGGGCGTCCCGGGAGGACGGGGTATGGGACTGGCGTTGTCGCGGCAGATCGCGCGACGCATCGGTGGTGACATCTGGGTGGCCGAGCCCGGTGGGCCCGATGCCGAAGACACCGGTGCGGTGCTGGTGGCCCGGCTGCCGTCAGTTATCAACGCCGACAAGATCAACGCCGACAAGATCAACGCCGACGAGATCAACGCCGACGAGATCACCGCGGACGAGATCAACGGAGATGACATCCCATGACCGACGACCTCGAGGTGCTCATCGTCGACGACGATTTCCGCGTCGCCGCACTGCACGCCACCATCGTCGATGCGGTGCGCGGTTTCCGTGTCGTCGCGCGGGCGGGCAGCATCGGCGCGGCCCGAACGGCGGTCGCCGAGCATCCCGGCGTCGACCTGGCGCTGCTCGACGTGTACCTGCCCGACGGATCGGGTATCGACCTCGTCGCCGAATTGCCCTGCGACGCATTCATCGTCGGTGCGGAAACGGATGCGGCTGCGGTTCGCACGGCGATGCGGGCCGGTGCTCTCGCGTACTTGATCAAACCATTCGACGACACCGAACTGGCCAGACGACTGGCCGGATATGCCCAGTACCGGCGCGTCCTGGACGCCGACCACGTCGACCAGCATGCCGTGGACTCCGCGCTCTCGGCATTGCGATTCGGGACCCGTGGCTCGGATCGGCCCGACGGCGGCTCACATACCGAACAGCGGATCCTCGAACTCTTCGTATCCACCGACGGCCCGCTGTTCGCCGACCAGGTGTCCGAAGCCGTCGGCGTCTCGCCCGCCACCGCCCGCCGGCATCTCGCGCATCTGGTGTCGGCCGGCAGGCTCCGGATGTCGCTGCAGTACGGGAGTACCGGACGTCCCCGACAGGAGTACCGGCTGCCGGGGTGACGGTCGCGGGCCTGCGGCTCCGCGATGAGATGGGGCGGTCCGGCGGGTCTGCACCATCGAGGTCTGACACACGTCGAATGGAAGGTGCTTCTCATGGGACTGCTCGACGGCAAGGTCGCGCTGATCACCGGCGGTGCCCGTGGACAGGGTCGAGCGCACGCGCTGGCATTGGCCCGCGAAGGCGCCGACATCGTGTTCTGTGACATCGCGGCACCCGTCTCGGAGATCGACTACGCGACGGCCACGCCCGACGACGTCGAGCAGACGGTGCGCGCCGTCGAGTCGTATGACCGGCGCTGTCTCGCCGTGACCGCGGACGTGCGCGATCTGACGGCGGTCGAGGCAGTGGTGGGCCGGGCGCTCGAGGTCCACGGCAGGATCGACGTCCTGATCGCCAATGCCGGCATCGCGAGCAGCGGTCCGATCGCCTCGATGTCGGTGGAACGATGGCAGACGATGATCGACGTCAACCTCACCGGGGTGTTCAACACCTTCCGGGCCGTGTTGCCCCACATGATCGAGCGCCGGTCCGGGCGCATCGTCGCGACGTCGTCGAGCGTCGCGAAGACCGGCGCGACCGATTCGGGTCATTATGCGGCCGCCAAGGCAGGCGTCCTCGCGTTGGTGCAGTCGGTGGCGTTCGAGGTGGCCGAGTACGGGATCACCGTCAATGCGGTCTTGCCGTCCGGGGTGAACACCGCGATGATCCACAACCCGGCCACCTACCGGCTGATCCGGCCGGATCTGGAGAATCCCGGACTCGACGACGTCGAGGAGATGTTCGCGCGGGGGCGTCCGCGGCCGGGATTGCTGGAACCCGCCGATGTTGCGAATGCCGTGCTCTACCTGGTCTCCGATCAGGGAAGGTGCCGGTCGGGCGAGTCCCTCGCGTTGTCCAACGGCGTCGACTGAGCGCGACATCGGTCTCGCTGTTCGGGCGGAACTCGCCGGCGTCGCTGGACCACATCTGTTCGCCGGGCTAGAACAGTGGAGGGGGAGTGTCCGACGTCCGGAACACACCGAAGGAGCCTTCGTTGACCGAGCCCCGCACCGATCACGCCGCCTACACCGATGACGAGCTCGACGCGGACCTGCGATGGTGGGCCGCCGCCAACTACCTGACCGTCGCGCAGATCTATCTGCAGGACAACGTCTTACTGCGCGAACCGCTGACCGCCGACCACATCAAGCCGCGACTGCTGGGCCACTGGGGCACCAGTCCCGGACTGTCGGCGATCTACACGGTGCTCAATCGAGTGATCCGCGAAACGGATTCGGAGTGGCTCTACATCACCGGGCCGGGCCACGGAGGACCTGCCCTGGTGGCCAACGTCTACCTCGAGGGCACGTACACCGAGATCTATCCGCATGTGTCGCGGGATGCGCGGGGTGTGCGCAAGCTGTGCCGCCAGTTCTCCACCCCGGGTGGCATCCCCAGCCACGTCAGCGTGCAGACGCCGGGCAGCATCCACGAGGGCGGCGAGCTCGGTTACGCCCTCGTCCATGCCGCGGGTGCGGCCTTCGACCATCCCGACCTCACGGTGGTGTGCGTGGTCGGCGACGGCGAGGCGGAGACCGGCCCGTTGTCGGGGTCGTGGAAGATCCCGGCGTTCCTCAATGCCGCCCGCGACGGTGCGGTGCTACCGATCCTGCATCTCAACGGTGCGAAGATCGCCGGACCGACGGTCCTCGGCCGCAGCACCGACAGCGAGATCGCCGACTATCTCGGCGGCCAGGGGTGGACTCCGATGTTCGTCGAGGGTGACGACCCGAGGGCGGTGTTCCGTGATCTGAAGTCGGCAATCGACCAGTCCCACCGGATCATTCGTGACCTTCAGGTGCAGGCACGTGCGGGCGGACCGTCGGTCGGTACCCGATGGCCTGCGATCGTGCTGCGCACGCCCAAGGGGTGGACCGGCCCGCACGAGGTGGACGGCGAACTCGTCGAGGGCACGCATCGGGCACATCAGGTGCCGCTCTCCGGCGTCCGTGAGAATCCCGACCACCTGGGAATCCTCGAGAACTGGTTGCGGTCCTACCGGCCAGACGAGGTCTTCGATGCGTCGGGAGCGGTCGTCGACGAGGTCGCGGGGCTTGCGCCCGAGGGCGACCGGCGGATGGGCGCGACCCCCTACGCCAACGGCGGTCGGTTGCTGACCCCGCTGAAACTGCCGCCGATCGCCCGCTACGCGCTGGAGGTCGACAAGCCGGGTGCCACGATCCACGAGACCACGCGGGTGCTCGGCGAGTACATGCGCGACATCTACTCGGAGAACACGGCCGCAGACGACGGCGGCGGCGCCTTCCGGCTGTTCTCTCCCGACGAGACCGCGAGCAATCGCCTGGCCGCGGTGTTCGAGGCGACCGACCGCTGCTGGCAGCTCCCCACCACCGAACACGACGACAATCTGTCGCAGTCGGGGCGGGTGATGGAGGTGCTGAGCGAACACCTCTGTCAGGGATGGCTGGAGGGGTACCTGCTCAGCGGTCGGCACGGGCTCTTCGCCACGTACGAGGCATTTGCGATGGTGAGCGCATCGATGGTCATCCAGCACACCAAGTGGCTGCAACACGCGGCGACCCTGGACTGGCGTGAACCCGTCGCGTCGTTGAACATCCTGTTGACCTCCACCTGCTGGCGCAACGACCACAACGGTTTCTCCCACCAGGGGCCGGGGCTGATCGACGCGGTGCTGCCGCTCGCCCCCGACGTGGTACGGATCTGGCTGCCGCCGGATTCCAACTCATTGCTGTCGGTCGCCGAACACTGCTTCCGCAGCCGCAACCATGTGAACCTCCTCGTCGTCGACAAGCAGCCACACCTGCAGTACCTGTCGCTCGACGAGGCGAACGATCAGGCCGCGGCCGGGATCTCGATCTGGCCGTGGGCCGGGACCGAGGGCGACACCGACGACGCCCCCGACATCGTGCTGGCCGGCGCGGGCGATGTACCCACCCAGGAGATCCTCGCCGCGGCGCAGATCCTGCGCGAATGGGTGCCGTACCTGCGTGTCCGCGTGGTCAACGTGATGGATCTGATGTCGCTGCTACCGCAGGCCGACCACCCGCACGGGTTGTCCGAGGACGAGTTCGCCGACCTGTTCACCCGGGACGGACATGTGGTGTTCGCGTTTCACGGTTACCCGCGGGCCGTCCACCAACTCCTGCACGGCCAGCCCGACGCCGGCCGGTTCCACGTGCGTGGTTTCTCGGAGCAGGGCACCACCACCACACCGTTCGACATGGTCGTCCTCAACAAGATGAGCCGCTACCACCTGGTGATGGAAGCGCTCCGGCGGTCGAGGCGGGTGCCCGAACGATCCGACGAGCTCGTCGAGTTCTGTCATCGGCAACTGGCCCGCCACCACGATCACGTCCGTGAGTACTTCGAGGATCTGCCAGAGATCCGGGACTGGACGTGGTCTTGATGGTGGATCGAGCCTCCCGCTCCCCCCTTTCGGTCCCGCGCACTCGATCGAAGGTGCGGGACCGAAACGGGGGAGCGGGAGGGGTGGAGATCACAGAGCCAACCGCATCAGCACCCGCGGGAACCCGTTCAGCACCGACGTCGTGTCGGCCGCCTTGCTGAATCCTGCATCCTCGAACAGTTTTCGCGTCCCGACATAGGCCATCGTCAGGTCGACCTTCTCTCCGCCGTTGTCCACCGGGTAGCCCTCGACGGCGGGTGCGCCATGGTCGCGGGCGAAGTCGACTGCACCCGCGAGCAGGGGATGGGAGATGCCCTGCTTGCGATGGCCGGGACGGATGCGGATACACCACACCGACCACACGTCGAGATCGTCGACGTGCGGAATCTTGCGGTTGCCGGCGAAAGTGGAGTCGGCGCGCGGCGCGACCGCCGCCCAGCCGACCACATCGTCGCCGTCGTAGGCGAGGACTCCGGGCGGCGGCTTCTGCCTGCACAGCTCACGGACGTACTCGCCGCGTGCCTCGCGCACGAGTTGCTGATTGCTCTTGTTCGGAATCCGGTAGCTCAGGCACCAGCACACGTTGGCATCCGGGCGTTTCGGCCCGACCATCGTGCGGACATCGGCGAACGTGGTCGCCGGGCGCACCTCGATAACCATGCGATCAACGATGGTCGACAGGCCCCCGATCGGCAAGCGATCGGGGGCCCGTCAAGTCGTCACGCTCGTGTTGTCACTGTCGTGTCGTCAGGAGCGGAAGAACTCGAGAAGATCCGCGTTGATCGTCGCCGCCTCGGTGGTCGGCATGCCGTGCGGGAACCCGGGGTAGGTCTTGAGGGTGCTGTTGGGGAGCAACTCCGCAGAGAGCACGCCGGTGTTCTGATACGGCACCACCTGGTCGTCCTCACCGTGCATGACGAGCGTCGGGATGGTGATCTTCTTCAGGTCGTCGGTGAAGTCGGTCTGAGAGAACGCGACGACGCCGTCGTAGTGAGCCTTGGCGCCGCCCATCATCCCCTGCCGCCACCAGTTGGCGATGACACCTTCGGACGGTTCGGCGCCGTCCCGGTTATAGCCGTAGAACGGGCCCTCGGCAAAGGTCCGGAAGAAGTCGGTGCGGCGCGTGGCGACCTGAACCTGGATGTCGTCGAAGACGTCCTTCGGGATCCCGTCCGGATTGGTGTCGGTCTTGACCATGATCGGGGGAACGGAACTGATCAGAACGGCTTTGGCCGCGCGGTCCTGACCGTGCTGTGCCAGGTAGTGTGCCACCTCGCCGCCACCGGTCGAATGGCCGACGTGGATCGCGTCGGACAGGTCGAGATGCTCGACGACGGCGGCCAGGTCGGCGGCGTAATGATCCATGTCGTGTCCGTCGGCGACCTGTGTCGACCGTCCGTGTCCGCGACGATCGTGGGCGATCACCCGGTAGCCCTCCCCGAGGAAGAACATCATCTGGGTGTCCCAGTCGTCGGACGAGAGCGGCCACCCATGGCTGAAGACGACAGGCTGGCCGCTGCCCCAGTCCTTGTAGAAGATCTCGACGCCGTCGGAGGTGGTGATGGTGGGCATGGGGGTGCTCCTTCGAAATGGGTACGACAGTGCTGTGATGTCGCCTGCCGCGCGATGAGATATCCGGTCGTGACCGGCCATCTCAGTTTGCCGTGATCACAGCGCCCACGGTCCCACTTCACGCGCCAGAAACACCCCCATTTGCGACATCGGCCCGCACCGACGTCGCCAGGTCAGACCGCGATCGGGGTCGGGGCCGGAGGTGTGGTGGTTGCGAAACGCTGCTGGTACTTGCGGGGCGAGATGCCGATGCGCGCGATGAAGGCGCGTCGCATCACTTCGCCGCTGCTGTAGCCGGCAGCCTGGGCGGCCTGGGACACGCTGAAGCCGGCGTGCAGACTCTCGCGAGCCACGTCGAAACGCGCCGCGGCGACGTACCCGGCCGGTGTGGTGGACAGTTCGTCGCGGAAGAGTCGAGTGAGTTGCCGAGCGCTCACGTTCACGTGTGCCGCGAGACTACTGACCGTGTGCGGGAGTCGAGGATTGCCGCGGATGTGGTCGGTCACGGTGCGTACCAGGCTGCTGCGCGGGATCGGGCCACGCAACGAGGCGGAGAACTGCGATTGCCCCCCGCCGCGCTGCATGTACACGAGAAGTCCCTGCGCCGTCCGACGCGCTACCTCGGCGCCGTGGTCGTCCTCCACCAGGGCAAGGCTCAGATCGATGCCGGCGACCACACCGGCCGAACTGTAGACGTCGCCGTCGCGCACGAAGATCGCGTCCTCGTCGACCCGGATCTCGGGATGGCGATGCGCGAGGTCGGCGGTGAACTTCCAGTGGGTGGTCGCGGCGCGGCCGTCCAGGAGTCCTGCCGCGGCGAGGACGAAAGAGCCGGTGCAGACCGATGCCAGGCGCCGGGTCCGCGTCGAGAGGTCGAGAACTGCCTCGATGAGTTCCGGGGTCAGGAACTTGGGCGGTGCGAGTTCGCTGCCGGCGACCAGGACCGTGTCGAACTGACCCGAGCCCGCCACCGGATCGGTACTCAGTCGAGCATGAACCGACGTCGTCACATCGCCACCAGCGGGTGAGAGGACCACCACATCGTAGTCTCCGGCGTGCTGGTTCGCCTCCACGAAGACCTCAGCGGGACCGGAGAAGTCGAGCATCTTGACGCCGTCGAACACGACGATGCCGATCCGACGGCGTGACGGTACCGCGGACAGACCAACAGGCTTCATGCGGCCAAATCTAATCGGTCGGGTCCGAAACCGCACAGAGCGCTCATCCCGGGTTCGTGACGGCGAGCTCAGTCGAGGAGCTTCTTCTGCACCTTGCCCATCGCGTTGCGGGGGAGCGCGTCGACATGGCGGATCTCCCTGGGCCGCTTGTGATGCGACAACTGTGTCGTCACATGATCCACGAGTTCGGCGTCGGGGACGCGCTCACCGACCACGTAGGCGACGATCCGCTGCCCGAGGTCGTCGTCGGGCAGGCCGATCACCGCGACCTCGTCGACGGCGGGATGCCCGAGCAGTACGGTCTCGATCTCACCGGCCCCGATCCGGAAGCCCCCCGATTTGATCAGGTCGGTCGCACGCCGGCCGACGATGCGGTGCATGCCGTCCCGGTCGATGACTGCGACGTCACCGGTGGCGAAAAAGCCGTCGGCGAGCCAGGATTCGGCCGTCTTCTCCGGCTGGTTCAGGTAGCCAGACGACATCATCGGGCCACGCACGTGCAGATCACCGACCGACTCGCCGTCGTGCGGGAGGTCGGCGTCACCCTCGCGCAGCCTGGTCTCCACGCCGGCGAGGGGGACACCGACCCAGCCCGGGCGGCGTTCCCCGTCGACGCGTGTACTGACTGTGATCATCGTCTCGGTCATGCCATACCGTTCGACGATCTGGTGTCCGGTGAGCTCGCGGATGGTGTCGAACACCGGGACCGGTAACGGGGCACTTCCGGACACAAGGAGCCGAGCCGACGCGAGCCGTCGCGCTGCGGATGGGTCGGTCCCGACGCGGGTCCAGACGGTCGGGACACCGAAGTACATCGTGGCGCCACGGTCGATGGCGGCGGCGTAGCTCTCTCCCGTCGGCCTGACCGTGTGGATGAGTCGGCCGCCGCGACGCAGCGGTCCGAGCATGCCGAGGATCAGTCCGTGGACGTGGAAGAGCGGAAGGCCGTGGGCGAGTACGTCATCGGCGGTCCACTGCCAGGCGTCGCCCAGTGCGTCCACACCGGCGGCGATGGCGGAGCGGGTGATCGGGACGCCCTTGGGCAGTCCGGTGGTGCCCGAGGTGTACAGGACGAGTGCGGTGGCGGCACCGGGCGGCTCGGGGTGTCGATGCCAGGATCGGGCATACCGCCGCACCGGGATGACCGGGAGCGTCGGGTCGTCGGGAGCCGAGCCCAGCCAGGCCTGTGCGCCGGAATCGGTGAGGATGTGCTCGATCTCGCGGGCGCCCGAGTCGGGCGGCACGGGCACCGCGGCGACTCCGGCGATCAGGCAGCCGACGATGGCGAGCACGGTGTCGGTCGTCGGCCTGGCATGGACAGCCAGGACGCGGGCGCCGGCGATGCGCTCGGCGACGGCGGTCGCCGCGCCCACGAGGTCTTCGCGGGAGAGGCGGTCGTCGCCGACGGTGATCGCGTCGGCGAGGTCTGGTGCGTCGGGGGTCAGTGTCGGCAGCAGCACCCCATCAGCTTCCCACCCGGACGATTCGTCGATGCGTGCGCGGGGCTGCTATGGTGGGCTCACGTTCACGCGATGCTGTAACTCGCTTGTTGAACCAGAGGCCGGGGTGATTACAGAAACCCCCGGTCTTGTCCAAACTTCCACCGCTTCTCGCGGTACCGCCGAGTGCGTCTGCCGGCCTCAGCCGGCGAATCGCACCGCGGCCCAGTCGGCGAAGGATTGCCACCCCACCTCCGGGAAACGCTCCTGCAGCGCGACGATGTCGACCTGATATCCCTTGTCGCCCAAGAACTCGAACATCGCGCGCATGTCCGGTGATGCGATCCGCTCGGGGTCATAGGACTCGGCGTGGACCTCATGGCCGAGCACCGGCGACAGTGCTGTCGCCATCTGTTCGGGGGTCACGGAGTCGGAGGCGATGTCGATGCGCTCACCCGCGTGCGCTTCCGGGTGGGTGAGCAGTCCCACCACGAATCGGCCGAGATCGCGCCGCGACACCTGCTGAAGTGGCTTGTCCGCAGGCATGGCGATCGGCATCACGCCGGCCGTCAACGCATCGGGGTCGCCCAGGAGGTTGTCGTAGAAATACGTCGGGCCCACGACCGTGTGCGGGATGTCGGAGTCCGCCAGCAACTGCTCGACCCGATACTTGCTCTGGAAATGCGGCACGCCGGTGTCACGATCCGCGCTGGCCACCGACGAGAAGACGGGATACGGAACATGCGCCTCGGTCGCGGCGGCGATGATCGTGGCGCCCTGGGTGATCTCCGCCTCGACGCCGCTCTCGAAAGGGGTGGTGAAGGCGAACACCGCCGTGCTGTCGGTGAAGGCGTCCGTGAGACCGTCGCCGCTGACCATGTCGGCGACCGCCAGCTCCACGCCGCGGGTGCGGAGTTCCTCGGCGCGCTTCGATGCCGGGTCGCGGACGACGCCGCGCACCGGCAGGTCCGCCTCGAGCAATGCGGTGACCACGGCACCACCCTGACCACCGGTTGCTCCGAGTACTACATAGGTCATGGCTCCACCCTAACCAGCCCGACGCGGTGGTCCAGGGGGCCGCACACACGAAAGATCCGCAGCCATTCTCATCGACGAGCGAGAGAACGGCTGCGGATCTCGTGTGGCGGAGGATAGGGGATTCGAACCCCTGAGGGCTGTTAACCCAACCCGCGTTCCAGGCGAGCGCCATAGGCCACTAGGCGAATCCTCCACCGGGGATGATAGCGGCCGAGGGGCGGCTACCCCAAAACCGGGCGTGACACCCTGCTGGGAAGGGTCGAGACCTCACTTCTCGTCAGCGACCTTCCGCACGCGAAAGGTCGCTGACCACAGATGCGGTCTGGGCATCTCGGGGCCGCCGAGCGTGGCGTCGACCACCGGATTGTCGATCGAGGTGTCCTGCCCGCTACACTTGACGGCGGATCCCGCGCGGCGTGCATCCTGTGAACTCCCCCAGGGCCGGAAGGCAGCAAGGGTCAACGGGCTCTCTCGGGTGCGCGGGGTCCCCATAAACACAATCATCCGCTTGGAGCGTCACCGCCAACCCACGCCGGTGTCACTGGAGAGGTCCCCGCGTTGAACTACCACTCGTTGAGTGCCGACCAGCTCCGCGAAACCAAGTCCGAACTCCAGAACCTCTACGACGCGCTGTGCGCCGCAGGTCTGTCACTGGACCTCACCCGCGGCAAGCCCGCTCCCGAGCAGCTCGACCTCTCGAACGAACTCCTGGCGTTGCCCGGCACCGAGTATCGCGACGCCGCAGGCACCGACACCCGCAATTACGGCGGTCTCGCCGGTCTGCCCGAACTCCGCGAGATCTTCGGCGAACTGCTGGCCGTGGATCCGGCGAACCTGATCGCATTCGGCAATTCCAGCCTCGAGCTGATGCATGACCTCACGGTCTTCTCACTCTTGAACGGCAACCCCGACTCCGCGCAGCCGTGGGGATCGGCGCCCATCAAGTTCCTCTGCCCGGCGCCCGGCTACGACCGGCACTTCGCGATCACCGAGAGCTACGGCATCGAGATGATCCCGGTGCCGATGCTGCCGAACGGTCCCGACGTCGACGCGTGTGCCGCGCTCACCGCCGCCGATCCCAGCATCAAGGGGCTGTGGGCGGTGCCGACCTACTCCAACCCGACCGGGGTGACGTTCACCGAGGACGTGACGCGCGGCCTGCTGGAGATGCCCGCCGCCGACGACTTCCGGATCTACTGGGACAACGCGTACGCGGTGCACACTCTCGTCGAGGCGCCCCCGACACCGCTGCCGGTGATCGAGATGGCCGCCGCGGCCGGCAACCCCAACCGGGTGTACGTGCTCGGCTCGACGTCGAAGATCACCTTCGCCGGTGCCGGTGTCTCGTTCTTCGGCTCGTCGAAGGCGAATGTGGACTGGTTCAGTCGGCATCTGTCGTTCAAGACGATCGGTCCGGACAAGGTCAACCAGCTGCGGCACGCGAAGTTCTTCGGCGACGCCGACGGCGTCCGGGCGCATATGGCCCGACACCGGGAACTGCTGGCCCCGAAGTTCCGGCTGGTGCTCGACATCCTCGCCGACCGGCTGGCCGACTCGAAGGTCGCCGCATGGTCGGAGCCCGAGGGTGGCTACTTCATCAGCCTCGACGTCATCGACGGGACCGCTCGCCGCACCATCGAACTCGCCAAGCAGGCGGGTATCGCGTTGACGGCCGCCGGGTCGACGTATCCCTACAAGGAAGATCCGTTCGACCGCAACATCCGCCTGGCACCGACCTTCCCCTCCACAGACGATCTCCGAACCGCCATGGACGGCGTCGCCACCTGCGTGCTGCTGGCCGCTTCGGAGACCCTCTTGGCGTCGCGCGAATCCTGACCGGACCCGTGCCCGTGACAGCCCGCAGAGCGTGAGGACTCACCGATCGGCGCTGGTCGCCGTCGGCTTTGTGCTCGTCGGGCTGTTCGCTCTGTGGCTACAGGACGTGGTGGTGCCCCTGAACACCCCGTTCTGGGGACTGTTCGACAACCAGCTCGACCTCCGCGTCTACCTCGACGGGGCACGGACCGTACTCACCGGCGGCCACCTCTACGACGCCAAGTTCCTCGGGCAGATGGACTACACCTACACGCCCATCTCGATCTTCTTGTTCGCCCCGTTCACCTGGGTGTCGTTCGAGGCGGCGCGGATCATCTGGACCACGGGGATCTTCGTCGCGCTCTACCTGATCATCATGCTCAGCTTCAAAAGCCTTGGGCGTCAGGCGACGTGGCCTCTGCGCTGTATCGGGTTGTCGCTGGTGGCGGTGGTGCTGCTGTTGGAGCCGGTCCGCACGACGATCTGGTACGGGCAGATCAACGTCTTCCTGTTGTTGATGATCGTCGCCGATCTGGCCCGTCCGGAGCGCAGTCGCCTCTACGGCGTCGGGACGGGTATCGCCGCCGGGATCAAGCTCACCCCACTGATCTTCGTCTTCTATCTGGCCCTGCTGCGTCAGTGGCGCGCGGTGGCCGGTGTGCTTGCCGGATTCGTCGGGACCGCCATGCTCGGCTTCGTCGCGTTGCCGCGCGAATCGTGGTCGTACTGGACGGGCAAACTGTTCGATTCGGATCGGGTGGGAGCTCCGCAGACGCCGGGCAATCAGTCGATCCGTGGTCTGCTCGCGAATCTGCTGCACAGTGACGACCCGAACGGATTTCTCTGGCTCGCCGTGGTCGTCGCCGCGCTGGCGCTCGGCATGTATGCGGCGGTGCTGGCGCACCGGAACGGAAAAGAACTGCTCGCGATCACCATCGTCGGGATGAGTGGTTGCGCGATCTCGCCCATGTCCTGGGGACATCATTGGGTGTGGTTCGTCCCGCTGGTGGTGATCGGGTTCGACATGCTGATGAAGCCCGGCCGCCGCCCGACGACCTACGGCCTGGTCGTGGCGGGGCTCATCGCACTGATCCTGGTCACGTTCTCCTGGCGCACCTACCTTGCCCATCCGATCTGGTTCGTGAACAGGACCGTCCCAGACGCGTACCTGATAGGGCTGTTCTTCAAGACGGGCATCGGGTGGCTGCGGTGGTTCACCTATTACCCGTACAACGCGGTGTTCCTCGTGACGGCCGTCGCGACGATCGTGGTGTTCC
Organism: Gordonia sp. SID5947; assembly: GCF_009862785.1. Lineage (NCBI taxonomy): Bacteria > Bacillati > Actinomycetota > Actinomycetes > Mycobacteriales > Gordoniaceae > Gordonia > Gordonia sp. SID5947. The sequence continues at coordinate 3,685,371 of NZ_WWHU01000001.1, forward strand.
GACGACGCGAGCGGGCGATGTCGTCCGACGCCGATCCAGCGCTGGTCGCGCCTCGTCCCATGCGTGATGACGCGACCGCGACAGAGGACATACCGGTCAGGGAGAGTCGACCCCCGCAGGCGCCGGTGGTGGACGAGTACGCCGTCGAACGATCGCACCCGCAAGCCTGACGGCCGTATGACCTGCCAACGTCGCCTGCCGCGACGTTCTGAATCGGCGGCGTGGACGCGGGGTGTGGACAGGGTGGGGCAGCAGGTTCCGCTGTCGGCGATCGCCGGTAGTCTCGTCACGTGGCTCTGTATCGCACCTATCGCCCGGCTAGCTTCGCCGACGTCGTGGGCCAGGAGCACGTCACCGATCCGCTGAGTCATGCGCTGGACTCGGGCCGTATCAACCACGCCTACCTCTTCTCCGGCCCACGCGGCTGCGGCAAGACATCGTCGGCCCGCATTCTGGCTCGGTCCCTGAACTGTGTCCAGGGGCCGACGTCGAAGCCGTGCGGGGTGTGCGACTCGTGTCAGGCGCTGGCACCCGGCGGTCCCGGCAATCTCGACGTGATCGAACTCGACGCGGCCAGCCACGGCGGCGTCGACGACACCCGGGAACTGCGCGATCGCGCCTTCTACGCACCGTCGGAATCGCGGTACCGGGTGTTCATCGTGGACGAGGCCCACATGGTCACCAACGCGGGTTTCAACGCGTTGCTCAAGATCGTCGAGGAGCCGCCTGAGCATCTCATCTTCGTGTTCGCGACCACCGAGCCGGAGAAGGTGCTCCCCACGATTCGTTCACGGACGCACCATTATCCGTTCCGCCTGCTCGCACCGCCCGTCATGCGCGGGCTGCTGGAGAAGATCTGCGCGAACGAGAATGTGACCGTCGCGCCCGACGTCTACCCCCTGGCCATCCGCGCCGGGGGTGGCTCGCCGCGCGATTCGTTGAGCATCCTCGATCAGCTCCTCGCGGGGGCAGGCGACGAGGGCGTCACGTACGATCGTGCGCTCGCGTTGCTGGGGGTCACCGACATCGCGCTGATCGACGAGGCGATCGATGCACTCGCGGACGCCGACGGCTCACGCTTGTTCGGTGCGGTGGAGAAGGTGGTCGATGCCGGCCACGACCCGCGACGATTCGCCGTCGACCTCCTCGAACGACTGCGAGATCTCATTCTGCTCCAGGCGGTTCCGGATGCCGCCGACCGCGGGCTCGTCGAGGCGCCCGGAGACCAATTGCAGCGCATGCAGTCTCAGATCGAGATCCTCGGCCCTGCGGCGCTGACCCGATTCGCCGAGATCGTGCACGCGGCTCTCGGTGAGATGCGCGGCACCACCTCCCCCGGCTGTTGCTGGAGGTGATGTGCGCGAGGATGCTGCTCCCCGCGGCCTCGACGGAAGACGCAGCGCTTCTGCACCGTCTCGAACGTCTCGAGTCCGGGGTGGTGACCTCGACCGCGTCGGGTGCCCGAGAGACCTCCTCGGGCGCGCAGCGGCCATCCAACGTCCCGTCGGAACCCGAGCCCGAACCCAAGTACGTGCGTCCGTCGCAACGCAAGGCCGTCGAGGAATCGCGGGTCGCGGCTGAGGCGCCGGCCGAACAACCTGTGGCGGAGCAGATCTCGCGAACAGCGCAACCACGCCCGGCCGAGCCGCCGGAGCCGGTGCCTGCGGATTCGCCGCCGGTGCCCCAGCCGAGGGCGCCTCGCGGTGGCGGGAACCCGACGTCGCCCCAACCACCGGCACGGATGCCGGCCGAACGGGAATCCGAGCCCATCGTCGAGGAGGAATCGGCGCCCGCCCAGTCGGTTCCGGAGTCGACACCTCCGACTCCTTCGCCGCCGACACCGACCGCCCCGCAACCGCACGCCCAAGAACCGACCGCCCCGCAACCGCGGGATGCCGTACAGCCGCCCACATCATCGGCCGACGACGACATCCCGCTGCCCGACGAGCCGACCGATGACGACGCCCCGCCGTACGACGACGGCCCCTCGCCGGCCGCGACCGTCGAGGAGCCGGAAGCCGAAGAGCCGCAAACGACTCCGGGGCTCGCCGCCGCTGACGTCGAGGCCCGGTGGCCGGAGATCCGCGAAGCTGCTCGCGGTATCACCCCGGTGCTCGAGGTCATGCTCTCCGGCGCGTTCATTCAAGGGGTGGACGGCCAGACCATCGTGTTCGGGCACACCACCGAGATGCTGGTCGGGCGATTGAGCAACGAACATGCGGGCAATCTCCGGGCCGCCGTACAACGGGTGTTCGGGCCGGGGACGGATGCACGATGCGTCCACGGGTCGGGGCCCGCAGTCCAGGCGTCGCCTCAGCGCGGTGCCGGCGACCGGGAGCCGTCGCGGCCTGCGCCCAAACGCCCCGCCTACTCGCGGCCGAGTCGCGGGCGCGACCAGACGCAGTCCGCTTCTCCGCCACCGGAACACACTCCCGAACCCGAGGAGCCTGAGCCGCCACGGCCGGACGAGGAGATCACCGACGCCGAGCGTGACGAGATGGTCGCCGACGCTCACTCGGGGCCACCGGAGCGCAGGCTCGACCCTGACCAGGTGGCGCTGGAACTGCTCAAGTCGGAGCTGGGGGCGCGCCCGCTGGAGTAGCAGCTGGCGGGTCTCGAGTAGTGGCGTGCTCGCTGCGCTCGCCCGCCGCCGACAGCAACCTGAATCCCGCCGACAGCAACCTGGAATTGACGTCGCCGGGTTGCTGTCGGCGTAAAACGGGTTGCTGTCGGCGGGATCTCGGTTGCTGTCAGCGGGGCGGGAGTGCGCGGGGGGCTGTGTCCGGGGAACTGCCGGCGCTCAGGCGTTCCACCAGGGGCGCAACGGAAGGTCGTTGCCGCCCTGGTCGTCCAGCTTGGTCGCGAGCACGTGGTGGAGCTGGATGATGTCGCGCTCGAAGCCGATCCGGCAGCCTGCCATGTAGAGCCCCCACAGGCGGGCGGTTCCCTCGCCGACCTCCTCCACGGCCTCGTCCCAGTGCTCGAGCAGGTTCTTGTTCCAGTCGCGCAGGGTCAGCGCGTAGTGGTCACGGAAGTTCTCCTCGTGCACCACCTCCATACCGCCGATGTCCTGCAGCTTGGAGATGATCTTGCCGGAACCGGTGAGCTCACCGTCGGGGAACACGTAGCGGTCGATGAACGAACCCGCGCGGCTGTTCTTGAGATTGTCGGGGCGGGTGATGCAGTGATTCAACAGCATGCCGCCCACCCGGAGGCGGTCCCGGATGAACTTGAAGTACGCGGGGTAGTTGGCGACACCGATGTGCTCGGTGAGTCCGATCGACGACACGGCGTCGAAGCCGGTCTCGGTGACGTCGCGGTAGTCGCTGTGTCGGACCTCGGCGAGGTCCGACAGCCCCTCGTCGATGATGGCCTGCTGCGCCCACTGCGCCTGCTCGGCGGACAGGGTCGCACCGATGACCTTGACCCCGCGGTGGGCGGCGTAGCGGACCATTCCGCCCCAGCCGCAACCGATGTCGAGAAGGCGGTCACCGGGCTTGAGTCGGAGCTTGTCGAAGATGAGCCGGTACTTGTTCTCCTGCGCGGCCTCGAGCGACGCCTCGAGCTCCGGGTACACCGCACACGTGTAGGTCATCGACGGCCCGAGTACCCACTCGTAGAAGGTGTTCGAGACGTCGTAGTGGTGATGGATGACCTCGGCGTCACGAGCCTTGCTGTGCCGCAGGCCTTCGGCGAAACGCCGCCAGCGCGGCAGGGCCTCCTGCGGCGGTGGCGCGATCGGCTTGAAGTGCTCGATGCCCAGCGAGCGGGCGATGTTCGCGAGGACGAGCGGAGACGGGCGGTTGAAATGGAGATCGGCCGCGAGGGCCCGCAGCGCGCCATACGGGTCACCCGGGTGCGCGCCGACCAGTTCGAGATCGCCGGCGATGTACGCGCGCGCCAACCCGAGGTCGCCGGGGGCGGTCACCAGATATGTGGTGCCACGGGGGGTCTTGAGGTTGAGCCCGAATTCCGCGTCCTCGGGCCCGGCAGAACTGCCGTCGTAGGCGGTGATGCGAATCGTGAGGTCGCCGCCCATCAATGATTCGAAGATCTGGGCCAACGTCATCCTGCCGGTGGCCACCGCGTCGCCCCCGGCGTGCAAGGGGCTGTCCTTGAATGTCGTCATTGTCGTTTCACCGCTTTCGCATACATGTCCAGCAGACGGCCTCGCGGGTCGTACCGCTTCTTGAGCAGACGATAATTCTCGCCCCCGTAGAGATCGTCGAACTCGTCGGGGGAGTAGAAGGATTCCGAATAGAGGGACTTGTGGCCGTCGAGCTCGGCCACCTTGCGTTCGATGAGTTTGTTGGTATATCCCGGGTCGCCCGGGGTGATGGGCACCGCCGACCAGAAACCGACGTTCACATACGTTCGTCGTGGTTCGAGCGGATAGAGCGGCCAGGGCCGGACCGGGTCGGACCCGCTGAGGGCGGGTTCTCGAAGACGCAACGGGCACAACCAGATCGGCTCGATCGGGATGTTGTCGAGGAACCACTCGACGTACGCGGTGGTGTTCTCGATCGGCACCTCGATGTCCTGGACGACACGCTCGTTCGGCGGCTCGCCCTTGCGGGCGCTGAGCTTGTCGCCGATGTTGTACCGGTGGTCCAGCGCGATGAGCTTCCAGTAGAAACTGCTGCGCAGCAGTTTCTTGGGCCAGAACCTGCGGATGCGCGGGTTCTGGGCGCCGAAGGCGCGTGAGCACCAGAACCAGTCGGTGTCCCAACGCCACAGGTAGTCGTGGATGGTCAGCCGGTCGGTGCCGATTGCACGGGCCCCGCTCACTGCGCTCCCGGCGGCCGTGCGTTCCTGGATGGACCGATAGAAGATGTCCATCCCGGTGTAGTCACTCACGGGTCCGGACTCGTCGGTCTGACGTCCCAGGGTCAGATACGACTCGTCGGCGGTGAACACCACGCCGTCGAGGTAGTCCACGCGTTCGCCGTCGTAGGAATTGTCGGCGACGATCGCGGCCATCGTCTCCTGGAGTTCCTCGATCCGGTCGAAGCGGACGTGCCGCAGCGCCACGAATGGCTGCACGGCTTCCAGCTCGATCTTCAGCCGGACCGAATACCCCAGCGTCCCATAGGAATTGGGAAAACCGAAGAAGAGGTCGGCATGTTCGTTGGTGGGGGTGGCGGTGATGATCTCACCATCGCCGGTCAAGATGTCGATCTCGAGGACCGATTCGTGTGGCAGACCGTTTCGGAACGACGTGCTCTCGATCCCGAGGCCGGTCACGGCACCGCCGAGCGTGATGGTCTTCAACTGCGGGACGACTTTCGGTGCCAGACCGTAGGGCAGCGTGGCGGCGACGAGATCTTCGTACGTGCACATGCCCGCGACGTCGGCGGTCTTCGCGTCCGGATCGACCGAGATCACCCGGGCGAGGCCGGAGACGTCGAGACCGGGATGCGGGTTCTCGGCGCGCTTGCGGAACAGATTCGAGGTCTTCTTCGCCAACCGGACGGTCGCACCGGGGGGAATGGCACGGTAGCTCGTCAGGAGGGTTGCGACACCCTGGTCGAATCCCTGCGCCCCCATCTCCAACCGGTCAGAGTTCACTTGGATAGCCTAGGTCGTGAGTTTGCCCCCGCCAATCTGTTCTAAGGAGTGCCAATCGTGGGCCAGGTTTCCGCAACCCAGACGATCGACATCGCCGCCACCCCGGATGCCGTGGTCGCCGCGCTGGCCGACTACAACGAGGTGCGCCCCGCGATCCTGCCCTCGCAGTACCGCGACTATGCCGTGATCAGCGGCGGCAACGGGGAGGGCACGGTGGTGCACTGGATTCTGCAGGCCACCGAGAAGCGTCAGCGTGACGTCAAGGCAACCGTCTCGGTGGTGCCGGACACCGTCACGGAGAACGACGAGAACTCGTCGATGGTGACCACCTACACAGTCGCGAAGTCCGGTTCGGGCAGCACCGTGACCACCACGACCACCTGGACGGGTGCCGGCGGCATCGGCGGGTTCTTCGAGAAGACATTCGCGCCCAAGGGCCTCAACCGCATCCAGGCGGAGTTGCTGGGCAACCTCAAGAAGCGTCTGGAGAGCTGAGCCGCAGGCGACGTCGAGGATCCGTCACGCCGCTGCCGCCGCGCGACGGGGTCGATGCCACACGCGTGGTGCTCCGGGCGGGTCCGGAGCGGACCGTCGGAGACTGTCTCCTCGCGACATCATCGCTGGCCGGGATCACCCTCGACGATCTCGCGGCCAGGGCGGCGCTGGGCGAGATCGTCGACGCCGACGGTCATCCGATCGGGCTCGACACACCTGCTCGGCTCAACACGTCGGTCTACCTGTACCGCGATCTCCCCGACGAGCCGCACATCCCGTTCGACCTGCCCGTGCTGTACGCCGACGACCACATCGTCGTCGTCGACAAGCCGCACTTCCTGGCCACCATGCCCCGCGGACGCCATGTCACCCAGACCGCGCTCGTGAGATTGCGGCGACAGCTCGGCACCGATCTGGTGGCCCCGCGCATCGCCTCGACCGGCTGACCGCAGGCGTGCTCCTGTTCACGCTGCGACCCGAGGTGAGAGCGGCCTACCAGGCATTGTTCGCCGAACGCCTCGCCATCAAGGAGTATCGGGCGTTGGCGCCCGTCCGCGCCGATCTGGAGATCACGACGACCGTCGCCAACCGGATCGAGAAGACCGCAGGCGACCTGCGAGCCCGCGTGACGCCCGGCGAGGTCAACGCGATCAGCGACATCACCCTGGTCGAACAGAACGCGGCGGGTGGCGTCTACGACCTGCGCCCGTTCACCGGGCGCACACATCAGCTCCGGTTGCACATGGCGCAACTCGGTGTCGGGATCGTCGGTGATCCGCTGTATCCCGACGTTCGTCCGGAGCTCGCCGAGCGTCCCGATCACGGCGACTTCTCCGAACCGTTGCGGTTGATCGCGCACACCTTGCGTTTTGTCGATCCCCTGACGGGAGAGAACCGGCATTTCGTTTCGCAGCGGACGGTCACCGACCCGTTCGACTGATGGTCCGGTGGCTACCCTGACCCCATGGCGATTCAGACGACATACGAGCGGCACCCCGATCTGGGGTGCGAGGCGGTCGTCTTCATCGACGACGAGTCCATGGCATGCTTCCAGATCCAGCGCGATCTGGTGGGCGGACCGAGGGCTGACGAGTATTGCGTGACCACGGGCGCCAGCGCCCCGATCTACGGTGGGATCACCGAGTGGCGGCGGGTCGGCGACCGTTTCGAATTCGCTCTGACCAGGCGGGCAGGGAGACTGTTCGGTGACGACGTCATCTCGTTCGTCGTCACCCCCGGCGACGGTATGACCGTCGACGAGCTCGCCGAGCATGTCGATCGGCTCCTGCGCTGACCCGACGATTACTCTGGAGTCCGTGACTCAACCATTCGACCCCAGCGCACTCTTCGGCGGCGGCGACAGTGCCGGCGGCGACAACCCGATGGCCGGGCTGCTCGCGCAAGCGCAGCAGATGCAGGAGCAGCTGCTGGCCGCGCAGAACGAGATCGCGGCCGCCGAGGTCACCGGTTCGGCCGGCAACGGCCTGGTCACGGTGACCGGCAGCGGTACCGGTGAGGTCACCGGGGTGACCATCGACCCCAAGGTGGTCGACCCCGATGACGTCGAGACCCTCCAGGATCTGGTCCTCGGTGCGCTCGCCGACCTCGCGTCCAAGCGCGACGCGCTGACGCAGGAGAAGATGGGACCACTCGCCGGCGGGCTCGGCGGCGGTCTGCCCGGTCTCGGCTAGGCCGCGATGTACGAGGGACCCATTCAGGACCTGATCGACGAGCTGGCCAAACAACCAGGACTCGGCCCCAAGGGTGCCCAGCGAATCGCCTTCCATCTGTTGGGCGTGGACAACAAGGACATCGACCGGTTGATCGCGGCGCTCGGTCGGGTACGCGATGACGTCACCTTCTGCGCCGAGTGCGGCAACGTCTCCGCGAACCGGCTGTGTCGGATCTGTTCGGATGCGCGTCGTGACGCGACGAAGATCTGCGTCGTCGAAGAACCCAAGGACGTCCACGCCATCGAACGCACCAAGGAGTTCAACGGGCGGTATCACGTTCTCGGCGGAGCGCTGGACCCGTTGTCGGGTATCGGTCCCGACCAGCTGCGTATCCGTGAACTCCTGCGTCGGCTGGCCAATCAGGAAGACGGCGTCGACGTCAGCGAGGTGATCGTCGCGACCGACCCCAACACCGAGGGCGAGGCCACCGCCACCTACCTCCTGCGCATGCTCAAGGACTTTCCGGGGCTGTCGGTCACCCGGCTCGCCTCCGGCTTGCCGATGGGTGGTGACCTGGAGTTCGCCGACGAACTCACGCTGGGTCGGGCGCTCTCGGGCCGCCGGGCGCTCGCCTAGATGATCGATCCCACCGTCGAGGCGCAGCTCGACGAGCTCGCCGGCGAGTTGATGACCGGCATCGTCGCCATCGACGGACCGTCCGGTGCCGGGAAGTCGACGGTGGCCGATGCACTTGTCGCGCGGTTGCGTGCGCGCGGCACCGGGGTGACGCTGATCCGCACCGACGACTTCGCGACGTGGGACAACCCCGTCGCGTGGTGGCCGGAACTCGAGACCGACGTGCTGCACGCGTTCATCCGGCGGCACGATTACCACTACCGTCCGCGAGTGTGGCGGGGCGGTGTCCCGGAGCCCGGCCGGCGGGTCTGGGTGCGCTGGGAACCACTGCTGATCATCGAAGGCGTGTCGTCGGCGCGGCGCAAGATCGCCGAACGGCTCACCTTGTCGCTCTGGCTGGACGGCGGACCCGCACCGGAACGGCTGGAGCGCGCGGTGGCCCGTGACGGGGAGGCGTCGCGGCAACAACTCGCGCGCTGGCAGCAGTTCGAACGTGGCTGGTTCGCGGTCGACGGCACCCGGGAACGGTGCCGCGTACTGGATTGACCGGCCGGTCTGCGGGCTACCGTGAGGTGTGGATCTTCGCAGCATCGCCGAACTCGACGCCCGAGTCGCCGAGTGTCGCGCTTGTCCGCGCCTGGTCGCGTGGCGGGAACAGGTTGCGCGGGACAAGCGCGCAGCCTTCGCCGACCAGGACTACTGGGGCCGTCCGGTGCCCGGTTTCGGCCCGGCCGACGCCCGGATGCTGATCCTCGGCCTCGCGCCGGCCGCCCACGGCGGAAATCGCACGGGACGGATGTTCACCGGCGACCAGAGCGGGGACGTCCTGTTCCGCGCGCTGTACGAGGTCGGGCTCGCCAACCAACCGCACGCGGTGTCGCTCGACGACGGGATGGAACTGTTCGGGGTCCGGATGACCGCGCCCGTCCACTGCGCGCCGCCCCAGAACAAGCCGACAGTCGAGGAACGTGACCGATGCGCGCACTGGCTCGACGCCGAGGTGAATCTGCTGTTGCCCACGGTGCGCTCGGTCGTCGTACTGGGGGCCTTCGGCTGGCAGGCCGGGCTCCGGGCGTTCGCCGACCTCGGATGGAGCGTCGAGCGGCCCCGTCCCCGATTCGGTCACGGTGCCCAGACGGCGATCCGTCTCGGTGATCGAGAGCTGCGTGTCTTCGCGAGTTATCATGTGAGCCAGCACAATACGTTCACCGGTCGACTGACGCCGACGATGCTCGAGCAGGTGCTCACGGCCGCGGCCACGCATGCCGGCCTGCTGCCGGGAACAAAACCGAGCGGCTGATCATCGGACCCGGTTGGGGGGCGTGGTCAGCCTCGCCGGCCGGCCGCCAACCTCTCTTTCCGGAGTCGGTCGACCTGTGGAAGCTCAAGTGGCGCAAGCGAGTCGGTGCCGATCGCGCGAGACAGCAAGAAGTCCGCGAGCTCGGGATTACGGGCGAGTGCCGGCCCGTGCATGTAGGTGCCGAGCACAGAACCCTGGACGACGCCCTCGGTGCCGTCGCCGACCCCGTTGCCGACGCCATGGCGTACCCGGCCGAGCGGCCGCGCATCGGAGCCGAGAGCCGTACCGCCGCGGTGGTTTTCGAAACCGGTCAACGCTGCCGAGAGGCCCTCGAGAGTGGGGTCGGTGACCAGCTCGCCGATGCTACGGTCCTGCTGCGGCGTGGTGGTCAGGTCGAACAGCGAGATCCCGTCGACGCGTTCCCCCGCCGACGTCTCGTACCAATGCCCCAGCACCTGGATGGCGGCGCAGATCGCGAGGACCGGTCGCCCCGCGGCAGCGGCCCGCTGCAGTCCCGGATACCGGGTGAGGTGGCGTGTCGCCAGGCGCTGGGCGTAATCCTCGGCGCCGCCGAGCGTGTACACATCCAGGGATTCCGGCACCTCGTCGTCGAGGGTGATCTGGACGATCTCGGCATCGATCCCGCGCATCCTGGCACGTTGTCGCAGCACCAGGGCATTGCCGCCATCGCCGTAGGTGCCCATCACGTCGGGCAGGACCAGACCGATCCGCAGGGTCGACTCGCTCACTGACCGGCTCCTCGGAGATCGCCGCCGCGAGCCCGTTCGGCCCGCTCGAGGGCGGTGCCGAGATCGCGGAAGGCGGTGTAGTTCGCGAGCACCTCGACGCGGCCGGGCGGACACGAGGCGATCGCCTTCATCGGATCCGGGATCGTGGTGTGCTCGGCCCCGGCGTACAGCAGCCGGACGGACAGATCGGCTGCACGCTCACCGGCCGCGACCACCTGCATGGTCTCGAAGGCCTCGAACCGCACATCCCAGAGCCAGGAGAGGTCCTCGCCGTCGGGCACCTGACCGTTGACCGCGATGACCAGGCCGTCGGCGTCCTGATCGATCATCGACAGCGCTTCCTGCCACCCCGCCGGATTCTTGGCGAGCAGGGTGCGGACCGAGTGGTTGCCCACCTGGTGGATCCCATAGCGGCCCGCGACCTCGCCGACGGTCCCCACCGCCGCCACCGCCTTGGCCGGATCGGCACCCATCGCGACGGCGGCCGCGACGGCCTGCGTGGCGTTGCCGCGGTTCGCCCGCCCGGGCACCGACAACGTCATCGGAGCGACGAAACCGTGTGGCCCATAGATGTTCTCGTCGTCGAACCACCACTCGGGTGCAGGCCGGCGGAAGGTCTCGTCCCCGCTCGAATGCCAGTCGTCGCCGGAGCGGACGATCGGCTCGCCGGTGCGCGGACAGCTCACCGAGTCGCCGACCCAGCCGGCGCCGGCGGCCACCCACACGACTTCTGTCGCGTCGAAGGCCGCCGACGTCACCAGGACGTCGTCACAGTTGGCGACGATCGTCGTACCCGGGTGGCGGGCGATGCCTTCGCGGAGGCGGCGCTCGATCATGTTGATCTCGCCCACGCGGTCGAGCTGGTCACGCGAGAGATTCAGCATCACAAGCACTTCCGGATCTACGGCGTCGCTGACGTGGGGCACGTGCAGTTCGTCGACCTCGAGAGCGCAGATCGGTGCGGACTGATGCAGCGTGAGAGTGGCGATGATCCCGGCATCCATGTTGGCGCCGTCGGCCTGCGTGGCGACCTCGCCGAGTTCCGACAGCGCGGCCGCGGTCATCCTCGTGGTGGTCGACTTCCCGTTGGTGCCGGTGACGAGTGCGGTGCGTTTGCCTGCGGCGAGCCGTCCCATGATGTTCGGGTCGATCTTGGCGGCCACCAGACCGCCGATCATCGAACCCTTGCCGCGGCCTGCGGTCCGCGACGCCCACCGAGCCGCGGATGCAGCGGCCAGGGCGACGTTGGTGCGCATCGGAGTTCTCACGCGGTCGGGCATGGGTTCGAGTCTGACACAAGCGGCCCCGACCGGTACGACGGTGCGCGGGGTACCCTCACGACCGTGAGTCAGGCCACAGCGACGTCGCCCTCGTTTCCCGCTCGGATCCAGCATGTCCTCATGCGAGGTGCGGGTGCCATCCCGCCCGCGGTGCTGCGCTTCGTCGGCAGGCGCGGGCGGGTGAACGCCGACGGCGACCGGCTGGCGCCGGAGATGGCGCTGACCGGTCTCATCGCCGACAAGGTTCCTTCGTTCGAGATCGCGGGCAAACCCGTGGCGCGGTCGCGGGCCGATCTGCGCGACAACGCGTCCGCCATGGCGGAGACCCTGCCGCCGATGGCGGTCGAGGAGGATCTGATCATCCCGGGACCGGCCGGACCGATCCCGGCCACGCGATATCGGGCCCGACCGGAGTCGTCAGGGATCGTCGTGTTCTTCCACGGTGGCGGATTCGTCGTCGGCGACCGGATCAGTCACGACAATCTCGTCCGGCGGCTCGCTCTGTCGAGCGGGGCCGACGTCCTCTCGGTCGACTATCGGCTGGCCCCCGAGCACCGCTTCCCGGCCGCCGTCGACGATGCCGTCGCGGCCTGGCGGTTCGCGGTGGGCAAGGCGCCGGAGTGGGGTGTGTCGACCGCGCACATCGCTGTGGCCGGCGACAGCGCAGGCGGCAACCTCGCCGCGGTCGTCGCGCAGCAGGTCCGTGACGACGACGTCACGCCGTGTCTCCAGATGCTGATCTACCCGGTCACCGACGCATCGACGAAGCGCGCGTCTCGACGTGAGTTCGCCACTCGGTTGTATCTCACCGATGCGCACATGGACTGGTTCCTCGACCACTATGTGCCCGATGTCGACCAGCGCACCGATCCCCGGGTGTCACCGCTACTGGCCGACGACCTGTCCGGCCTCGCGCCGGCCTATGTGATCGTCGCGGGCTTCGACCCGCTGCGCGACGAGGGCATCGCCTACGCCGAGCGGCTCGAGAGCGCGGGAGTCCCCGTCACCCTCGACCGTGCCGGCAGTCTGATCCACGGCTTCGCGAACATGACGCTGATCAGCCCCGACGCCCGCTCGGCCGTCGACCGGATCGGCGCCGCCCTGGTCGAGGCGCTCGGCTGACGTCTCGGGCGCGACCGCCTTCGGATTCGACATCGGCGACGCCAGGATGCCCGCGGCACATCCGCCGATCACGGTCACCGCGCCGATGAGTTCGACGACGGTGGGTGTCTCGCCCAGGAACAGCCAGGCTGCCGTGATGCCGACGACCGGTACCAGGAGCGACAGCGGAGCGACGCGACTCGCCGGATACCTCGCCATGAGGTGAGTCCACAGTCCCGAGCCCACCACGGTGCCGAGGACCACCGTGTAGGCGAGTCCGGCCAGCGCCAGGAATCCGTCGTGTGAACCGAGTGTCGTCATCGATCGGATCCCGGCGGTCGGACCGTCGAACGCCAGGCTCATCAGGAGGAACGGGATCGGCGGCACGACCGACATCCACAGCGTCATCCGGAGCGGGTCGTCGGGCCCCGCGCCGCGTCGCGTCGCCTGCCGGCTGCCGATGTTGCCGAATGCCCAGCCGAGGCCACCCAGCACGGTCAGGATCATCGGGACCACAGCGGCCGCCCCGAGCGAGCTGTGAGTGGCACGGTCGATGCCGATGATGATCATCCCGACCACGGCCACGCCGATACCGATCACCTGGAGAACACTCATCCGTTCCCGGAGGAACAGGACCCCCAGCAGCACCGTGAAGGGCGCGGAGGTCTGTAGGACCAGCGACGCCAGGCCGGTCGGCATCCCGAGGTGCATCGCGAGGAACAAGAAGGCGAACTGGAGGACGCCGAACCCGACCGCGTACAGGAGGAACCACGGCACCCGGACCTTTGGGAACCGGACGAACAACACCACCGGTACGGCCATCACCGCGAAGCGCAGCGCGGCACAGAAGAACGGCGGGAAGTGGTCGAGGCTGAGGCGGATCGCGATGAAGTTCAGTCCCCACAGCACCACCACGCCGAGACCGAGCAATCGATCGCGATGTGTCATGACGTCGATGCTGGCGGGCCGAACGAAGTAACACAATCGAATTAATTGACACAAATGATGTAGAAATACTTCATCGTCCAATGGGTGGGCGCATCTGTCATTTCCGCAACGATCGCTCAAATATGGTGCATACGAAGGGCAATCAACACCAATGTCCTCAGTTCGGCCCCGCGGTCGGCATTCATCCCTACTCTGGGATCCGGTCGGCCGACTGAACGATCGTTAGTGGCGTACCGGCCAGATCCGCGGGGTCGCGGGTCGTCTGCTCGGCTCCACGGGGAAGGCGAAGAACTGACATGAGTACCGACATCGCCCAGCACCGTTCGATCGCCCACGGCGAGCAACTCGCGCGGCAGGCGAGACGAGATCCTGACCAGGTCGCGCTCAGCTTCGAGGGTGTCGACCTGACCTACGTCGAACTCGACCGGCGTGTCAACAGGCTGGCGCGAACGCTGCAACGATGCGGCGTATCACGCGGAGACCGGGTCGCGGTGCTGATGTACAACCGGACCGAGGTGATCGAATCCTATTTCGCCGCGGTACGTCTGGGCGCGATCGCGGTCCCGGTCAACTTCCGGCTCGTCGCGCCCGAGGTCCGCTACATCCTCGAGAACAGCGGCGCGAAGGTCCTGCTCGTCGACGCTCCCATGGCACCTGTCGCGAACGAGCTGTCGGACATGACATTGGATGCCGTGCTGGTCACCGGCGGCGCCGCGGCCACCGTCGGTGAGCATGCTCTCGACTACGAGAACTCGCTGGATTCGGACGATTCGCCCGTCGAGGTCGTGGTCGCCGACGCGGATCCGGCCTTCCTCATGTACACCTCGGGGACCACCGGACGGCCGAAGGGGGCGGTGCTGACGCACCAGAACCTGACGATGAACTCGGTGAACTGTGTGCTTGCACAAGGGATCAGAACCGAAGGGGAGGTGTGGTATTCGGGTCTGCCGTTGTTCCATATCGGCGGCCTGAACGGCATCCTCATGTACCTGACGGTCGGTGGCCGGTCGATCATCGCGCCGTCGGGGAACTTCGATGCCTCGGCGACCATCGACATCATCGAGCGGGAGAAGGTGACGTCGTGCTACTTCGTCCCCACCCAGTGGAAGGAGATCTGCGCGGTGCCGGGGGTTGCCGATCGCAACCTCGCGCTGCGCCGTATCTCGTGGGGTGCGTCGGTCGCACCGCCGTCGGTGCTACAGGCGATGGCCGACACGTTCCCGAACCTGCCGACCTTCAACATGTTCGGCCAGACCGAGATGAGTTCGGTGACCTGCGTTCTCCGGGGTGAGGATGCGATCCGGAAGATGGGTTCGGTCGGGAAGCCCATCGTCAACGTCGAGGCCCGACTCGTCGACGATCACGGTGTCCCCGTCCCGGTCGGGGAGGTCGGAGAGATCGTCTATCGAGGTCCGACCGTGATGAAGGAGTACTGGAACAATCCGACGGCGACCGCGGAAGCGTTTGCGGGCGGCTGGTTTCACTCGGGGGACCTGTGCGTGATGGACGACGAAGGATTCATCAGGGTCGTCGACCGCGCGAAGGACATGATCATCTCCGGTGGCGAGAACATCTATTGCGCCGAGGTCGAGGCCGTCATCGATCAGCACCCGAAGGTGGCCGAGATCGCCCTTGTCGGCGCGCCTCACCCGCGGTGGGTGGAGACCCCCATCGCGGTCATCGTGCCCACCGATCCGTCCGATCCGCCGACCGAGGACGAGATCATCACGTTCTGTCGCGAGCGATTGGCGTCGTACAAGAAGCCGACCGGCGTGATCGTCGTCGACCAGCTGCCCCGGACGGCGACGGGCAAGATCCAGAAGTTCGTACTGCGCGACTCCGTTGTCGCGCATTGAAACCGCACAGCAGACACAGTCACCGACGAAGGAGAACAGATGGGTAGGAACGCACAGGGTGAATACGCCGAAGGGGCTTGGGAGCCTCCGGTGTTCAGCGTCGACCGCAACGGCAAGATCATCGGCTACGAGAACACCAACACGCCCAACAACTGGGGACGCTGGGGCACCGACGATCAGCGCGGTACCGCGAACTTCATCACCCCCGACGTCGTCGCGGCGGCCGCGTCGCTGATCCGATCGGGCACGACGGTGAGCCTCGCCATCCCTCTCGATGCCACCGGACCCGTGCATCCGTCCCGGCCCAACGTCGTCCACCTGTTCGGATACAGCGGAGCCGACTACGCGGCCGGGACCGAACTGGGCCGCGTCGCACCCGGGTTCCAGGGCGCCGACGACTACATCTTCATGCCGTTGCAAGGCAGCACCCAGTGGGACGGGCTCGCACACGTCTACAGCGATGACGCGATGTACAACGGCTTCTGGATGGGCAATGTCGAGGGCTTCGCCGGGGCGAAGAAGTGTGCCATCAGCAACCTGAAGACATCTCTCACGAGTCGCGGTGTGCTGCTGGATATCCCGCGGTTCCTGGGCGTTGACCGGTGCACTCCGGGTGTGCCGATCACGGGTGAACAGCTCGAGCAATGTGCGCAGGATCAGCAGGTGGAGATCCGGTCCGGGGACATCCTTGTCCTGCGGACCGGCCATGTGCCGTGGTTCTACAGCCTTGCCGACAAGAGCCAGTTCTGGGCCGCCGGCGCTCCGGGCCTCGCGATGGACACGGTCGATTGGATTCACGAGAAGGAGATCGCTGCCCTCGCCGTCGACAACATCGCCGTGGAGGTCGAGCCGTCGGAGAAGCCGGGCGGAGTCTATCCGTTGCACGCCAGGCTGATCCGGGACCTCGGGCTGACCCTGGGTGAGGTCTGGTGGCTCGAGGATCTCGCGGCGGCGTGCGAGGCGGAAGGGCGACAGGAGTTCTTTCTGACCGCGTCCCCGCTCAACGTCACCGGCGGCGCCGGGACACCGGTGAACCCGATCGCCATCTTCTGACGACGGCCGCCTGCCGCCTGCCGGCCCGGGGACCGTGCCTCAGCGGCAGCCGAGGGCGGGCGCCACGTGCGTGAGAATCGACTCGATGACGTGGGCGTTGTAGTCGACGCCGAGCTGATTCGGCACTGTCAGCAACAGCGTGTCCGCGGCAGCGATCGCCTCGTCCTCGCGTAGTTGCTCGATGAGCTCGTCCGGTTCGTCCGCGTAGCTGCGGCCGAATCGCGCGACCGTGTCGTCGATGACACCGACCTGATCCTGCTCATCGGCGCCGCGGCCGAAATAGGCGCGGTCGCGGTCGTCGACGAGCGCGAAGATGCTGCGGCTCACCGAGACCCGCGGCTCACGGGAATGTCCCGCCGCGTCCCAGGCGTCGCGGAAGCGCTGGATCTGCTCGGCCTGCAGCTGGTGGAACGGGACGCCGGTGTCCTCGGTGAGCAAGGTGGAGCTCATCAGGTTCATACCCTGTCGGGCCGTCCATTCCGCGGTCGCGCGGGTTCCCGCGCCCCACCAGATCCGGTCGCGCAGGCCGGGGGATTGCGGCTCGATGGGGAGTGGGCCGGGGGGATTCGGGAACATCGGGCGCGGGTTGGGCTGGGCGAACCCGCCACCGTCGATGACCTTCAAGAACACGTCCGCGTGCTGACGGGCCATCTCTGCGTCGCTCGAATCCGCCGGCGGCACATAGCCGAAGTACTTGTATCCCTCGACGACCTGCTCCGGGGACCCTCGACTGATGCCGAGCTGCAGCCGGCCGCCGGAGATGAGATCGGCCGCGCCCGCATCCTCGGCCATGTACAGCGGGTTCTCGTAGCGCATGTCGATGACGCCGGTGCCGAGTTCGATCCTGCTCGTCTTGGCGCCCGCCGCAGACAGGAGTGGGAACGGCGAGGCGAGCTGCCGCGCGAAATGGTGGACCCGGAAGTATGCGCCGTCGGCGCCGAGTTCCTCGGCGGCCACCGCCAGATCGATGGACTGCAACAAGGCGTCGGCGCCCGACCGGACCTGTGAGCCGGGGGCGTCGGACCAATGTCCGAAGGACAGGAAGCCGATCTTCTTCATGCTGTCAGCAACTGAAACCGCGGTCCGTTTCATTCCCGGCGCAGTGTCCAGACGCAGCTCGATGTAGACAGACTGAAGTGATGATCCAAATCGTTGTAGCATCCCCGCATGGATGTCAGGCGCCTCCGAGTGCTGCGTGAGTTCGCCGACCGCGGCTCGGTCGGTGCAGTTGCGGACGCGATGCACATGACGCCGTCGGCGGTCTCCCAACAGCTCAAGGTGCTGACGAAGGAGGCCGGCGTGGATCTGCTCGAGCAGGACGGCCGTCGGATTCGCCTCACCGAGGCAGGGCGCGCACTTGTGCTGCGTGCCGACGAAGTATCTCCGCGGTCGATCGGGCCCAGGAGGAGATGGATGGGTACCGATCCGGTACGGCCACGGTCCGCCTGGCGATGTTCCCGTCCGGCGCCGCATTGTTGCTGCCCGGGGTCCTCGATCGGGTCGCGGGGACCGGCATCGACGTGCATGCGTCCGAACTCGATGTCGGCTATGCCGATGCGGCACCGGCGCTCGCCGACTTCGACATCGTCGTCACCCATCGTGACGAGCGCACCGCGTCGGCACGGCTCCCGCGGGTCCAGGTCACCGAGTTGATGCGCGAACCCGTGGATGTCGTGGTGGCCGCGGACTCCACGTTCGGTCATCGTGACGAAGTGGAGGTCGCCGAGCTGGCCGATCACGACTGGATAAGCGTAGAGGGCGGATTCCCTGTCGACGACGTGTTGCTGTCCATCTCGGCGGTCACCGGCGTGGCGCCGAGGGTCACACAGCGAATGCTGGACTTCGCCACCATCGAATCGATCGTCGCCGCCGATCACGGGATCGCCCTGATACCGCGGTATGCGGTGCGCCACCCCGGTGTGAAACGGCTGACGCTCAAGGGTGTTCGTGCAGCCCGTGTCTATGAGGCACTACGGCGGCCGGCGCCTCGCGCCGCTGTCGGCACTGTGGTCGGTCACCTCGTCGAGTCGGCGGAGCGTGCCCGCAACCGATGACCATGCGGAGCAGGCGCCCAGACGACGTCGTCGAGTAGCGCACTACTCGTGTGGCGGCGGGTGATTCTCTCTACTGTCGTCCTAGCAGGGACTTCTCCGGAGAGGATCGCCATGAGGATCCGCAGTGATGTCTGGCAACTGACCCGTGATCACGGGGACTGGCCGCAGGTCCTGGTCGCCTATCGCAGCGCCGTACGGGCGATGCGTGAGCTGGACCCGCCGGGCGGCGGCCCGCCGGTGGAACCACGTTCGTGGCGGTACCAGGCCGCGTTGCACGGCCGGAACCGGCCCGACGGGCTCCCCGATACCCAGAACGGCTGGAGCGCATGCCAACACGGCAGCTGGTTCTTCCTCGCGTGGCACCGCATGTACCTGCTGGCTTTCGAGATGCTCGTCCAACGATTCCTCGACGACGACGAGTGGTCTCTGCCGTACTGGTATGCGATCGACCCCGACGACCCCGCGAAAGCGGTCCTGCCACCGGCCTTCCGGGACGCGACCACAACCAACACACTGTTCACCGGCGAGCGGTCGCCGGAGATGAATGCCGGGCAGCCGCTGGAAGGTCTGGATTTCCTCGGTCCGGCTCTGGTGGCCTCGCTCGCCGACGACACGTACACCACCGATGACGGGACGGGCTCGTTCGGAGGGGGCCGACGGGATCGGCCCGCCTACAGCGGCGGCGAGCAGGGATCGCTCGAAGATGCGCCGCACGGTAGCGTGCACGTCCTGGTCGGCGGTGTGATCACCGACGATGCGGGTACTCCGCTCCGTCGTGGATGGATGGGGCAGTTCGACACGGCCGCACTCGATCCGGTGTTCTGGCTGCATCACGCCAACATCGACCGGTTGTGGCAGGTCTGGCTCGAGGCCGACGCGACGCGAACCAACCCGGTCGAGGAGATGGCCTGGCGTGACACGCGCTTCAGCTTCCCGGCCTTCGACGGCGGAACGGTGTCGTGGACGATCGCGGAGGTCGTCGACACCGAAGCGCTCGGTTACCGGTACGACAGCGTGAAACCACCGTCGGCGCTGCGGTCTGCGGGTCGCGGCGGACTGGAGAGCCTGCAACCGGGCCGCGCGCAGGCACGCCGCCCGCCGGAAGTGGTCGGCGCGGCGACCGGCGTCGCGATGGCGTCCGACGCGACCACCACGATCGGCCTCTCAGCGCGACCGGCGCGCGGCCTGGAATCACTGGACGAACCACGACGGGTGCTACTGCGGCTCGAAGGCATCACCGGCTCGGTCTGCGCGCCGGTCTACAACGTCTACCTCAATCTGCCCGAGAATGCGGTACCTGCCGATTTCCCGGATCGGTTGGCCGGCACGATCTCGACGTTCGGTGTCGCCGAGTCGTCGGTCCGGGGGCGAGAACAAGAGGGCACGGGAGTCACCAAGGTCCTCGACATCACCGACTTGCAGGGCCGGCTCGCGGCTGCCGGTGCGTGGGACGCGCAAGCCGTCTCGGTTCGATTCGAAGCGGTTGGTCCCGAGGCTCCTGCCGTGTTGGGCGATCCGGGCCGACGGCCGCCATCGCGAACTGCCGACCTGCGGGCCGCCCGGGTGGTGGTGGTGCGGGCATGACCCTGCCACTCGTGCCGGCGCCCCGACGACCCGGCGTGGGGATCGTGCCGTTCGTGCTGGCGTTGTGCGCGGGTGTCGCGGTGCTGATCCATCACGCAGTCGGTGCGGGGCATGGTCATCGGGTGCCGGATGCCGCCGGCTGGCCGTCCGCGGCCGCGACCGGCTGGGCCTGGTGGCTCGTGATGGTCATCGTGATGATGTTCCCCCTGGTGGCCGACGACGTGGTCCGGACCGCGAACGCGGGCTTGCGGAGCCGTCGCCTGCGATCGGCAGCGGCCTTTCTCCTCGGTTACCTGACGGTGTGGGCGGCCGTCGGACTCCCGTTGGTGGGCGTTGTGGGGTGGTGGTGGCCGACGGGCACGCCGACATCCGTTGCGGTAGCGGTGTTGCTGGGCGCTGCGGTGTGGCAGCTCAGCCCCTTTCGGCGTCGGATGCTGATCCGCTGTGGCGGCGGCCCGTTCGTTGCGATCGACGGTTGGCAGGCGATCCGGGACTGTGCGTCACACGGCGCCGTGCGGGCGCGCCGATGCGTGCTCACGTGCGGCGTCGCGATGCTGGCGATGGCTGTGACCCACAGCCTGATCGTGATGGTCGGGTTGACCGCGATGTTGATGTCGGAGCGCAGACCGGGACCGAACCCACATCAACGGGCCGGTCGGTCGCCCGAGGCGCTCGGCATCGTCGGTATGGCCGGGTTGGTGGCCTGGTGGTCGATGCGGGGGGCGGGCACCCTTCCGTGACGTCGTCCGTCCGGCCCGATGGTGTTCTGCCGCGGGCCTCCGGATCACCAGGTGGCTTCCTCCAGGGTATCCAGTGCCGCAGAGGATTCCAGTGCGGTAGGCATGGTGTCGGCGGTGCGGAGCGGGCCGAACACCAGACCCGAGCGCTTCTCGAGGTCGGCGACCGTCGTCTGGAACACGTCCACCGCGCCGAGATCGTCGAATGATTCCGGGCCGGAGGCGAGCGCGCGGTCGAGCGCATCGCCCTGGTCGGCGAGAAATGCGGTGGCACGCAGTCGCGTGTCCTGCGTGCGGACCACGATCTTCCAGAACTCCCGCGGCACCGCGACGTCGCGATACTGCGGATCATCCACCCCGAGCACCGGTCCGGTGATCACGACGATGCGTGTCTTGTCGGCCGCGGCGTTGGTCAGTGCGTAGTTCTCGATCCCTTGCCAGAGATGCTGGTTGAAGGCCGAGATCTGTGGACAGCAGTTGGTGAAATGGAATGTGTCGTCGGCCGAACGTTTCGCCGTCTGCGGACTGCCCCAGGCGGGATCGAGCCGGCGGACCATGTGCCCGCGGTCGAACAGGCGCGGATGTTGGGCGGCGAAGTGACTTTGGTCGAGTTGTTCGTCCGGTGCGATCCGCGGATCGGCATACCAGACCTCGGCGGATTCCACCTCGCCGGTGCGTCGGTTGATCGACCGGAGTCTGCGCCCGTCGATGTCGACGATGGTGAACACCGGCATGCGGCGGCGGGCGTGGACCGCGAGCGAGAAATGGTGGTAGCGCAGCAGGACGTTGGCAGCAGATCGGCGTCTACCGTCGGGGATCGCGCACTCCTTCACCAGGGCGGCCGGAATCCTCGGTGGGAGAACCGGTACCGACAGGAAGTCGTCGTCGTGACCGCGCCGGGCGGAGTAGCGACCATCGGGGGCATCGTTGCGTTCGAGGGGCGCCTGGCGGTCCGCGGCCGGCGGGGCGGTGGACAGAGACGCCCTGCCGAGAGTGGTGATGGCCGGCGCGGGCACGGTCAGAGCCGGCATGGTCAGAGCCGTCGGGGGAAGTGAACCGACGGTCGGCGCACGGTCGTGCGTGATGACCAGTTGCGGCAGGCGGAGGTCGCCGGTCAGGATCGTCGGCCCGCTCCCCGTGACAGGTGGTTCGGCGCTGAGATCGGGTGCGCGCGAGTCCGGAGCGGCGGCGGCTCGCGGCGGATTCAGAGCTTCCGCCAACAGATCTCGGCACGCGGCGGGTAGGGAGTCGTGGACCCCACGAAGGGTGTCGACCACGGCGCTGATCCGGATACCCTCGTTGCATTCGGGCGGCAGCGGCCGTCCGTCGTCGAGTTCGGTGTCGTTGTGTGACCCGCCCGAGTGATGCAATGCGACGAGGTCGAATTCGTCGTTGAACACCGGGCTCCCGCTCGAACCGTGCAGCGTGTCGGTGGCGTAGTACAGGGTCGTTCCCTTGCGTCCGCGGCCGATGACACGATTCTCCCGCAAGGCAATCTGTTTGAAGTCTCCCTCGGGATGCTGCACCACGGTGACGAAGTCGCCCTCGGCGTGTTTGTCACCGGCCGACGACAACGCAGTCCACCCGAACCGATCGAGGTCGCGATCGCCGGTTATCCGATTGCCGACGGCGACGAGGCTGACGTCGAGCTCGTCGACCCGGCTGCTCCAGAAGAACGACGAAGGGGCGAGCCGGAATTCGCTGACCGGTTCGGGCAGGTCGTCGAGGCCGAGCTGATAGTCGAATTGAATGCTGAACTCCGCGGCGGCCGACTCGTCCTCGATGACGTGATGGTTGGTCAGGAACAGTTTGGGCGAGACCATCACACCGGTGCCGCGTGGCCTCCGCCGACCGTCGATGACCCTGGCGACCGCGGCTGCCGACATGCGGGCCAGATCCAGGTAGGCGATGGGCACGAAATCGGGCGTCGAACCGCCGACGAGTGCCTCGAGACCATGGTCGGGCGCGACGAGCGCGGCCACCTTCTGCTTGGCGGTCGGTGCGAGGTCCTCGATCATCGAGACGTCCCCGGCGACCAGTTTCTTGATCTCCGAACCGGTGAGGTCGCCATTCGTGACCGCGGCGAGCCTGCGTCGCAGCCGTTCCTGGTCGGGTTCGGCGAACAGCGACGCCATGACCACCACCTCCGGACCGTCGGGTCGACGATGCCGGACGGTCCCGGCACCCCTGGTGATATCAGGATCGTCCGGGTTGCTCGCCCGCGCACGGGTAGTGGACTACCCGATCGTGCGGGCGGGGATCGCGCAGTTCAGGAACGCGACGTGGCCTTTGCGCGGCTTGTCGCCTTCTTGGCCGGAGCAGTGGTGGCCCGGGAGCGTTTGGCAGCCGTTTTCGGCGCGTTCTTGCGTTCGTCGATCAGTCGCTCGGTGTGGTCGAGGATGCAGTTGAGTCCGTACTCGAAGTTCTGCGCGTCAGGAGCACCACCGACGCGGCCTTTGGCGGCGGCCTCGGCGAGCAGCGGGGTCTGATCCGGCGTGATGATCAGATTCTCGTAGTACGCCTGTGCGGCGGAGTCCTCGGCCTTGTTCTTCTCGTGTAGACGCTCGAGCACCACCGACCCGCGCACGTGCAGTTGCACCGCCGAGTAGCTGTCGTAGGCGTCCTCCAGCGAGAGTCCCTCGCGCATCAGGTTCGCCACCGTTCGCTCGATCTCCAGGGCACCCAGTTGTGCATTGCGCGGTCCGAGCGACGACCTGATGAGGATCAGATCGCACAGAATCGGGTTCTTCAAGAACACGTCCCGCATGGCATGTGCGTGATCATGCAGACGCGTCCGCCAGTCGTCGCTCGTATGTTTGAGGGCGGCGGCGAGGCCGTACCGTTCGAGCGCGCGGTCGGTCATCGCATTGAGGAGGTCGTTCTTCTTGCGGAAGTACCAGTAGATGCTCGTCACGCCGACCTCGAGATGTTTGCCGAGTATCGGCATGCTCAGGTTGTCGACCCCGATCTCCTCGGCGAGTTCGAAAGCGCCACTGATGATTTCCTCGGGATCGATGGATCCACGCTCCCGCCGTTCACGCTTGGGGGCATTCTCCTTGCGCGCCATCCTCGACCAGCCTCTCTGACAGCCCGTATCGCCGTCACTGTAGTGCATACGGGAGGCTGTGCGGTGTCGTCGAGGTCCGCGCCACCCAGGAGTCGCGGAGGGTTTCCCGATCGGTCCGGTCAGTCTTGTCGACGTGCCGGGGGAGCGGTCTGTCAGTACGCCATGAACAGGATCTCGTCGCGGCTGTAGTCGTGATCCGGATGGTTCTCGGCCAGGTGCTGCTGGACCAGCGTCACCAACTCGTCTTCGTCGGCGCCCTTCATCATCTCGCCACACGGGCAGGTCAGTCGCGTTTTCATGGTCTTCACCTCGGTGCTCCGTCTCGTGTCTCGGATGTGGCGGCCGGGGGCGATTCCCGGCCGGTGTGTTCGAGATTACCCGCCACCCGCTGCCGCCCGTGGGCCGCCCGCGGGGCGCCCGCGGGGCGCGGGTACGAGAGGGGAGTCCGGCTGATTGACAGTACTGGATGCCATACGGTAAACACGGCCGGGCAGCCAAAACTCCTTGGAGGAACCATGCCCGAGATCGGCGAACTGACCTCCGCACACGCGTTTCATCCGCTCGACATCTCGGCGATCGAGTTCTGGGAGAAGCACTTTCGTGAACGCGACCACACGTTCGCCGCGCTGCGCGCAGTCGATGGGCTCACGTGGCATCCCCCGACCGAGTCCATGTTCCCGCACGAAGAGACCGGCTACTGGGCCGTGACCCGCAACGTCGACATCCGGCATGTGAGCCAGCATCCCGAGCTCTTCTGCTCGGGCAACGGGATCAGCATGGATCCGATGCCCGCGGAGATCCAGCGGAGCATGTCCTTCTTTCTCACGATGGATCCACCCGAGCACACCCGGTATCGGCGACTGATCTCGATGGCGTTCACGCCCAAACAGGTGCGCCGCATCGAATCCCAGATCCAGGCGAATGCGAAACGGATCGTCGGCGAGTTGCTGAGCGAACTCGATTCCGGATCGGCCGTGGATTTCGTGGCAGCGGTGTCGAAGAAGCTCCCGATGCTGACGATCTCCGAGATGATCGGCATCCATCCCGACGAGCACGAGGCGGTCGCGTTCGCCGCCGAGAGCCTGTTCAGCGCCAGCGACGACGAGTTCGCCGCCGGTCTCGAGGAGCGGGCGACCTTTCTGATGGCACAGCTCGGCGTCTTGACCGGTGTCGGCGTGCAACTGGCGAAAGAGCGTCGAGCGCAGCCGCGCGACGATCTGATGACGAACATCGTCACTGCCGAGGTGGACGGTCATCGGCTCACCGATGACGAGATCGGTTCCCTGATGGTGCTGCTCGCGTCGGCGGGCAACGACACCACCAAGCAGACGACATCGCACGCCTTCAAGGCGCTGGTTGACAATCCCGAACAGCGCCGATGGCTGCTGGAGGATATCGACGGACGGATCGGCGGGGCCGTCGACGAATTCATCCGGTGGGCGACGCCGGTGATGAGTTTTGCCCGGCACGCGGTGGTGGACACCGAGATCGCCGGTACACCGATCACCGCGGGTGAGAAACTCGTCCTCTTCTACTGTTCAGGCAATTTCGACGGTGCGGCGTTCGACGACCCGTACCGCTTCGAACTCGACCGTTTCCCCAACCCGCATGTCGGATTCGGCGGCGGGGCCCGCACTTCTGCCTGGGCAAGCAGCTCGCAGTGATGGAGCTGAAGCATCTCTTCACCGAGCTGCTGACGAGGCTGCCCGAGGTGGAG
Organism: Gordonia sp. SID5947; assembly: GCF_009862785.1. NCBI lineage: Bacteria > Bacillati > Actinomycetota > Actinomycetes > Mycobacteriales > Gordoniaceae > Gordonia > Gordonia sp. SID5947. Next base: position 3,711,189 of record NZ_WWHU01000001.1, read on the forward strand.
CTCGACGACCCCGAGTACGTGCGTAGCGATTTCGTGCACGGGATCAAGCGGATGTCGATTCGTCGCGTCTGAGACGCAGACGCCGGTCAGCGGGACGGAGTGGGCGCCGGCAGGCGATCGTCGACCCGGACCGGAGCCGGACGGGTACCCGCGTGCGCGAGGAGACCGATCATCGCGCCGACGCCGGCGGTGGTCACGATGAGAACAGAGAGCAGAGCGAAGATGACAGTGGTATCCATATGAGTCCATTGTCCGCGTGAACAGCCTGGTCGGCACGTGATCGGACCGGATAGTCCGGAGATTCACAACAGGCGCGCGAATGTGACGTGCGACCCTCGATGGCCGTCACGCACTGGCAGAACGATAGCACTGTCGCGATCAGCCGAGAGCCTTGGCCTTCAGCTGTGCGAACTCCTTCTCGTCGATGGTCCCCGCATCGAGCAGGGCCTTGGCTTCGGTGATCTGCTCGGCCGACGACCGTCCGCTGACCGAGCGGATGTAATCATCACCCTGCCGGCGAGCCTCGGCCTGGGACTCGGCAGCGCGGTGCGACATGCCGCGCCCACGGGCGATGAGGTAGACCAACGCCGTCAACCACGGCACCACGATCAGGAACACCACCCAGACCGCCTTCCACCAGCCCGACAGCGCCCGGTCACGGAAGAGGTCGGAGATGATCCAGAACAAGATCATCAGGTAGGCCAGGAATCCGAACACGACCAGCGTGTACCAGATGAAGTCCCAGAATGAATCCCACATGATCGTCTCCTTCGACGCCGAGGCACCCGATTACCTCTGAGCTCGGGCTCACCTCATCATCCGGTGTACCGGAGCGTCGGCGGATCATCCGGACCGGATGAGTTCGGCCGCCGCCTCCGGTTGTTCATGCCGCTCGGATGATGCCGAGCGACCGAAGGGCTGTCATCGTCGATTGATGATCGACACCGACCTCATCCTGGGGCAGTCATCGGAGGAGTCCGCGCCCCGGTACCGCACGTTCGCGGAGCGATCGGAGTACGGCAGGGCAGCGCGGCAGCGAGTGGCGCCGTGCGATCTCGGCGATCTGACGACCGGGGAGCCGGCGCGGAACCCCGTGACCCGACGGGATTGCTTCTGCGACAAGCAGAGTCACGAGTGCCCGAACTCGTACCGATTCGTCACGGCCGGATGGCGCGAACACCGTTCACGTTCTATCGGGGAGCGGCGCTCCTGATGGCCGACGACCTGTCGCGGACCCCACACAGCGGGCTGACCGTACAACTCTGTGGTGACGCCCATCTGAGCAATTTCGGCTTCTTCGCCACCCCGGAGCGACGACTGGCCTTCGATGTCAACGATTTCGACGAGACGTATCCGGGGCCCTTCGAATGGGATGTGAAGCGGTTGGCGGCGAGCCTGGTGGTGGCTGCGCTCGACAATGGCTTCGGGCGAAAAGAGGCAAAGGCCACCGCACGGGCCTGTGCCCGCGAGTACCGCGAGTCGATGGCGACCCAGGCGAACCTGGGCACCCTGGACAGCTGGTACAGCCACGCCGAGCCGGCCCCGAACCTGGCCGGGATCCGCCAGATGATCGATGCCGGGACCGCCAAGGACCTGGCCAAGCAGATCAAGAAGGCGTGGCGGCGCAACAGCCTTCAGGCGCTCTCCAAGCTGACCACCGTCGTCGACGGGAAGGTCACGTTTGTCAGTTCACCGCCACTGCTCGTGCCCGTCGAGGAGCTCCTGCCCGAGCGTGACCTGCCGGGCGCGTACGCCGAACTCCGCGAACGTCTGCACGACTTCCGCGAAACGATGTCGCCGCACCACCGCGTCCTGTTGGACAAGTTCGAGTTCGTCTCCATGGCGCGCAAGGTGGTCGGGGTGGGCAGTGTCGGGACGCGTGCATGGGTGCTGTTGTTCCGCGGCAAGGACGATGGTGACCCGTTGCTGCTGCAGGCCAAGGAAGCGCAGGAGTCGGTGCTGGCGCGCTACCTCGACGGTCCGGCCTACGACAACCAGGGCGAACGGGTCGTCACCGGTCAGCGCCTTATCCAGGCGGTCGGTGACGTGTTCCTCGGCTGGGATTCCGGTCGCGGGTTCGACGGTGTGCACCGGGATTTCTACCTCCGGCAGTTGAGGGATGCCAAGGGTTCAGTGGTGATCGAGACGCTCGACCCCAATGCCCTGCGCGCGTACGGACAGGTGTGTGGTCGGGTTCTCGCCTACGGCCACGCGCGCTCCGGCGATCCGATCGCCATCTCGGAATTCCTCGGGTCGTCCGACGAATTCGATCGCGCCATGGGACGATTCGCAGTCAGGTACGCGGAGCGCAATGCCCGCGATCACGCCGCCTTCGTGGCGGCCATCGACCGTGGTGCGATCGCAGCGATCGCCGATTACTAGGAGGAACGGACGTGGCGGAAGCCGGTTCCGACAATGCTCGTCCCCTCGATGCTGATGAACGCGCAGAACTCGAGCGTCTGAGGGCCGAGGTGGCGCGCCGTGCCGACCGCCGACCGCGAGGGCCATCGATCTGGCGCCGAGTCGGTGCGACGGTGCTGGTGGTGTTGTGTGCGCTTCTCGCACTCACCTCGGTGACGACCCGCTATGTGCGCAGCGAACTGCTCGACACCGAGCACTACCTGACGACCGTGACCCCGCTGGCCTCCGATCCCGCGGTGCAGGCGCAGGTTTCGACGGCGGTATCCGACCAGATCGATTCGCGCATCGACATCCGGCAGATGACCGAGCAAGCGCTACAGCAGATCGTGGATCTCACCCCCGCAGACCGCCCCGGGTCGACCAGGCGCTCGTCGGCCTTGCCCCGGTACTCGCCTCGCAGGCCGAGTCGTTCGTCCACAAGACGGTCGACGACTTCGTCCGGTCCGCGGCCTTCAAAGATCTCTGGGTGGCGGCCAATCGCGCGGCGCATCGGTCGGTGGTGGCCGCTGTCACCGGTGAAACCCAGCGTGATGCCGTGGAGATCGGGTCGGACGGCACGATCAGCATCGAGCTGGGGCCCATCATCGAACAGGTGAAGCAGCGGCTCCAAGACCGCGGCTTCGCCTTCGCCGGCAGTATCCCGCAGGTCGACAAGCAGTTCGTCGTGTTCCAGTCGCCGGATCTTGCCAAGGCGCAGCGGTGGGTGCGGGCACTGGACAAGATCGCGTCGATCTTGCCGTGGCTGGCGATCCTGGCGGCCCTTGGTGCCGTGCTGGTGATCGGGACCGGACGACGACTCCGCATGGTCGCGATCATCGGGATGGCGATCGTGCTCAGCATGCTCGTCCTGGCGATCGGGCTCCTCGTCGGACGGGCGATCTACCTCGGACAGGTCCCGCCCGACGTGCTCTCGCCGGACGCTGCGCGGGTCATCTTCGACACCGTGGTGGCACCGCTGCGCCTCGCGTTGCGAGCAGTCGCGGTGGTGGGTCTCGTGGTCGCCGTGGTCGCCTTCCTCGCAGGTCGGTCGCGGGCGGCTCTGGCGGTCCGCCACGGATTCACCAAGGGTGTCGGCGCAATCGATTCCCGTCGGTCGGCGCGACCGCCGAACACCTTCGAACGTGTTCTGTGGCAGGCACGCATCCCGGTGCGGATCGGTGTGGTCGCGGTGGCGGCGCTGGTGTTGATGTTCTGGCCGTACCCGACAGGGCTGGTGGTGATCTGGACCGTCGTGATCGGGTGCCTGGTCCTGGCGGTCGTCGAGGTGCTCATGCAGCCCGCTCGCCGCGACGGGGTCGCTGCGGACACAGCGACGGCGGAGACGGCGACGGCGGAGACGGCGACAGCGGAGACGGGCCCCGCCACAGCAGAACTGGGATCAGACGGACCGTGAGACAGGGGTGGGCCGGGACCCGGACAGCGAGGATCACCCGCTGATCGATGGGTCCCGGCCCACGCCTCGACACGTCGGCTCGGGGATCGGACCCGACCGCCGTGGGTCTGACGGAGTGGCGACGCGGCAACTCCGTAAGGTGTTGGCGCGCAACGAAACGAATCCGTGGCGCTCTTTGCGTACGGAAGTGTCAGGCGTCGGTCAGGGTGCCCAGGTGCGTGGTGCGGCATCCGCCTCGTCGGCCGGTGCGGCCACCTGGCTCGCGCGATTGACCGCGGAGACCACCGCTCGCAGGCTGGCTGTCGTGATGGATGAGGCGATCCCGACGCCCCAGACCGTCTCGCCGTTCACCTCGGTCTCGACATACGCCGCTGCGCTGGCGTCGCCACCGGCTGTGAGGGCATGTTCGCTGTAGTCGAGCACGCGCACGTCGAAGCCGACGGTGGACAACGCATCCACGAACGCCGCGAGAGGCCCGTTGCCGCTGCCGCTGATCTCACGCTCGACGCCGTCCACCTTGACCACCGCGGTGATGCTGTCCTCACCGCCGTCGACCTCGGCCGCTTCCACCTTCTGGCGCATGCGCTCGAGCGGTCGGATCGGGAAGAGGTACTCGTCGGCGAATACGTCCCACATGGCCTTCGGGTTGACCTCGCCACCCTCGCCGTCGGTGATCTTCTGGATCTCGCGGCTGAATTCGATCTGGAGGCGCCGCGGCAGGTTCATGCCGTGGTCGGCCTTCATGATGTAGGCGACGCCACCCTTGCCGGACTGGCTGTTGACCCGGATCACGGCCTCGTAGTTGCGGCCGACGTCCTTGGGATCGATCGGCAGGTAGGGAACCTGCCAGAGAATGTCGTCGACATCCGAATCCGCTTCGTCGGCATCGACTTTCATCTGGTCGAGGCCCTTGTTGATGGCGTCCTGGTGGCTGCCGGAGAACGCGGTGTAGACGAGGTCGCCGCCATACGGGTGACGTTCGGGCACGTTGAGCTGGTTGCAGTATTCGACCGTGCGCCGGATCTCGTCGATGTCAGAAAAGCTGATCTGCGGATCCACGCCGCGGCTGAACAGATTCATGCCCAGCGTCACCAGGCAGACGTTGCCGGTGCGCTCGCCGTTGCCGAACAGGCAGCCCTCGATACGGTCGGCACCGGCCTGGTAGCCGAGTTCTGCTGCGCCGACGGCGGTTCCGCGGTCGTTGTGCGGGTGCAGACTCAGGATGACCGAGTCGCGGCGGGCCAGATTGCGGTGCATCCATTCGATGGAGTCGGCGTAGACGTTCGGCGTCGCCATCTCGACGGTGGCGGGGAGGTTGAGGATCATCGGACGTTCCGGGGTCGGCGCGATGATCTCGGTGACCGCGTCGCAGACGTCCTTGGCGAAGGTGAGCTCGGTGCCGGTGTACGACTCGGGCGAATACTCGTAGCGCCAATTGGTGTCCGGGTACTTCTTCTGCTCATCGAGCACCTTGTGGGCGGCGTCGGTGGCGATCTTCTTGATGGCCGCCTTGTCGGCGCGGAACACCACACGGCGTTGCAGCACCGACGTCGAGTTGTAGAAGTGGACGATCACGTTCGCGGCACCACGGCATGCGTCGAAGGTGCGCTCGATCAGCTCGTCGCGGCACTGGGTCAGCACCTGGATGGTGACGTCGTCGGGGATCGCGTTCTCCTCGATGATCTCCCTGACGAAGTCGTAATCGGTCTGGCTCGCCGCCGGGAAGCCGACCTCGATCTCCTTGTAGCCCATACGGACCAGCAGATCGAACATGCGCCGCTTGCGCGCCGGGCTCATCGGGTCGATCAGAGCCTGATTGCCGTCGCGCAGGTCCACCGCGCACCACATCGGCGCGGTGGTGATGGTCTTGTCGGGCCAGGTGCGGTCGGGGACCGCGACGTTCTCCACCTCATTGGCGAACTGGCGGTAGCGATGAACGGGCATCGCCGAACTGCGTTGGGTGTTCCAGACAGGTTGGCCTGCCGGGATCGGGCCGGACGGCTCGACGATACGGCTGCTACCGGATGTGAAAGAGTCTGCTGCTGCCATTGGTGGTCAATCTCCGTGAATCGAATTGGGGAAGATGACCGGCGCATGAGTAGGCCCGCGACGGAGGGCCGGTCATTCAGACCCCGCCGCGGCAACCGAGAAGGAGCGCGCGCTGCATGCCTGGCACTGTACTCCTCACCGGGCGCGCCGATCAAATGATGCCGGAACCCGCGCCGCCCGGGCACAACCGGCGGCTACCGATTCCGGCATGCCGGTGCAAACCGGGCAAAAGCGCGCTGACCAGCAGATCCTCTGCGCGGACTGTTGGGTGATTCTCAGTCCTGTCTCATACGCCGCCGCTAGTTTTCCACGCATGCCCGGTCCGTCGCGGCCGTGCATGCCACGCGACGGCTCTGCCGTTCGACCGACAACGAAGGATGTGTACATGACTCATTCCACTCGCCCCGGTAAGCGGTTTGCCCGCGGTGTCGCCTGCAGCGTCGCAGGCGCCGGCATCGCATCGGCCATCGCGGTCGGCGGTGTCGCGACCGCAGCACCGGCATCGCCTGCGCCGCACACGAGCGTGCCGGGCACCAAGTGCACGGTGTCGCAGGTCGAGAACGCCTTGTCGAAGCAGGACCCGGCCCTGTGGAAGCGGATCGACAGCAACCCGAAGCTGAAGAAGCACTTCGAATCGGCGATGACGATGACGAAGGAGCAGAAGCAGGCCAAGCGCTCCGAGTTCCGCAAGAATCACCCGACCCGTGCGTCGATCCGACAGTTCCTGAAGGATCACCACGTCATGCCGCCGATGCGCGCGGAGATGAAGAAGAACCACGAGGCCATCAAGAAGGCCAAGGCGACCTGTGGTCAGTACTGATCCCTCGCGCGCCTCGCCCCTCGCCGATCGGCGCGATCCTGTGCCCGATCGGCGGGTTCGGCGTGCTACGGGGTGTCGAACGCGTGACCCCAGGTCTCGCTGAACGCCACCTCGCCGAGCGGGAGACGGGTCCGCGGCTTCTCGTCACGTTCCCGGATCTCCGGCGCGACCGCCGCCGGGTCGGCGATCTTGCCGACGCCCAGCAGCACCAGCGGCCGGCGATCGTCGGGGATGGCGAATCGTTCCCGAGCGCGGTCGGGAACGAATCCCGCCATCGGGTGGCCGTTGTAACCGAGGTCGGCCGCCTGCAGGATCATCTGGGACACCGCCAGGCCGGTGTCGACCGCGGCATAGGTGCGGGCCTTCTCGTCGTCGGGTTCGGCCGCGGTGCAGACCAGGATGAGTGCGGCCGATGCCGGTGCCCATCCGGCGTTGCCCCGCGAGAGGACGTCGGTGATCGCCGAGAAGGTGTGATCGCCGCGGATGCCGACGATGAACCGGATGGGTTGCACCCGTCCCCACGTCGGCGCCCAGCGGCCGGCCTCGAGGATGGTGACGACGTCGCTGGTGGTGATGGTCGCAGTCGGGTCGTAGCCGCGCGCGCTCCAGCGGCCTTCGATCAGCTCGTGCACGCAGCCCAGGCTAGCGGCGATCGCCCGCGTGGGCGTGTTCCGGCGTCGCCGGATCCTCCGCGGTGCGCTCGCGCATGACAACCGTCAGCACCACCGCGAGCACACCGAGGGTGATGACGCTGGCCAGCGACGCGGCATGCATTCCGTCCACGAACGCCGTCTGCGCGGCGCCCGCCAATCCTGTTCCGTTGTCGCCCATCTCGACCGCGCGGTGCAGGGTGTCGCCGAGCGTGTCACCGAAGTCCCAGCCGTCGGAGTTCTCCCGGAACACCAGGGTTGCCAGCGAACCGAGCAATGCGAGGCCGAGTGCCGTGCCGAGTTCGAAGCTGGTCTCGGAGATTCCCGACGCCGCACCGGACCGCTCCACCGGGACCGACCCGACGACCACGTCGGAGACCAGACTGAACTGGATGCCGTAGCCGATGCCCGCCACCGACGTGCACACGAGGTAGATCCACAGCGGGCTGGACATCGACAGGGCGAGGAGACCGAGATTGCCGACCGCGGCCAGCAACACCGACCCGACAAACGCCGCGCGCAATCCGAGCGCCGCGACCACCCGGGACGCGCCGATCGAGAAGACGGCCACCGCGACCGCCATCGGCAACCCCGCCAGCGCCGCGGTGAGGACGTCGAAACCGCGCACCGATTGCAGATAGACGCCCGTGAGGTACGACATCCCGCCGAGTGCCATCATGCCGACCAACGCGACCGAGACGGCCGCGCTGAACTGCGGATTCCGGAACAGGGCGAGATCGAGCAGCGGCGCGGCCACCCGGCGCTGATGGGCCAGGAACAGCGCGAGCATCACCACGCCGAACACGCCGATCGCGACAACCGTCCCGTTCACCCCGTCGGCAGCCATCGTCTTGACGGCATAGACCAGCGGCAGGATGCCGAGCATCGAGAGCGCCACACCGACGACGTCGAACCGGGCGGTGTTGGGTGCGCGGTATTCGGGCACCAGGCGTGGGGCGGCGACGAACAGCACAGCCAGCACCGGCACGTTGATGAGGAACACCACGCCCCACCAGAAGTGGTGCAGGAGCACGCCGCCGATCACCGGGCCGAGCGCGCTGCCGCCGGCGAATGCGGCCGTCCACACGCCGATCGCCCTGGCCCGGTCGCGTGCGTCGGGGAACATGTTGGCGATCAGCGAGAGGCTCGACGGCATCAGGGTCGCGCCGCCGACGCCCATCAGGGCGCGTGCGGCGATGAGCACCCCTGCGGTGGGCGCGAACGCGGCGATCACCGAGGCGACGCCGAACAGTGCGGCACCGGCCAGCAGGATCCGGCGACGACCGAGTCGATCGCCCACGTTGCCCATCGTGATGAGCAGGCCGGCGATCAGGAATCCGTAGATGTCCAGAATCCAGAGCTGCTGGGCCGCGGACGGGTCGAGTGCCTCGGTGATCGCCGGAATGGCCAGGTAGAGCACCGAGAAGTCCATCGACACCAACAACACCGGCAGGGTGAGGACACCCAGTCCCCACCACATGCGTCGGTCGGCGCCGGAGGGATTCCGTCGGCGCTGATCTGACGATGGGATGAGGGTGGACATCTCGAACTCTCCTGGAACTCGTAAACAGTGGCGACGGCGCACGCTGCTCAGGGGCCGCGTACGCCGTACGCCTCGAAGGGTACGAGTATGAGTACGCTGTACGCAAGTGATTTGTTCCCGCAGGTGTGCCTTGCGGACGCGACCAGGGAGAGGAACCGAGGTTTGCCGCCTGAGGAGAGATCGGCCGCCGACAGATCCGCGGTCGGATCGAAGCTGACCCTTGCGGCGATCGTCGACGCCGCGATCGACGTCGCCGACCGCGACGGCATCGGCGCGCTGTCGATGCGCAGGATCGCCGACGAACTGGGTGTCGGCGCGATGTCGTTGTACCGGCACGTGGACGACAAGGATGCGCTGCTCCAGCAGATGTCCGAGGAGATCGGCCGGCGTTTCCCGTATCCGGTGAACACGGCGCCGTCGTGGCAGGAGCGCGTGCGGATCGTCGTCGAGATCGACTGGGAGTTGTATCGGCGTCATCCGTGGGTGGTGCTTGCGTATTCGTCCCCGCGGCACAGCTTCGGCGACGAGTCGCTGCGCTGTCTCGACTGGTTCGCCGCCGGCTTCGTCGATCTCGGTGTCGACCTCGTCGAGGCCACCGGGATGGCACTGGCGGTCTGGACGCATGTGCACGGGGTGGCACTGGTCGCCGTCAGCGACGACCTACTGCGCACCGAGAAGCCTTCCGAGCGCCCGGACGGACTCGAGGATCTGATCGGCGGGCGGAGCAAGGCCGCGGCGCCGCATCTGTCCGAACTGTCCGGATGTGACACGGCGCCACGGCTTCTCGACCCTCGATCGCGCCTCGACGACGGGATCGCCTATCTGTGTGCGGGATTCACCGCACAGGGGCGGGTACCGTTGCCGTCGCCCGGCGCTCCCCCTGGGTGATCGCCATCAGCACCGCGCCCGCGGTGAGCAGGACGGCGGCCGTGAGCACCGTGACGGTCATGCCGTGCGCGAAGGTGGTGCTCGAGGGTGTCAGACCCCGTGTCGCGGCGCCGAACACGGCGACCATGATCGCGAGGCCGACGGTGCCGCCCAATTGCTGTGCGGTGTTGACCAATCCGGATGCCGCGCCTGCGTCGTCCGGGTGCACACCGCGGAGCGCCGCGGTGGTCAATGCCAGAAAGGCCATCCCGCCGCCGGCACCGATCAGCACGAACGGACCCAGCAGGGCGAGGTAGGGCGTCTGGGCATCGAGGGTGGTCAGCCAGTAGAGGCCGGCCGCCGCCACCGAGAACGCGGTGATCAGCAGGGTGCGGGTGCTGAGCCGGCCGACCAGGACGCGCGCGGTGAGCTGGGACGCGCCGAAGGTGGCCACCGTCATCGGGAGATAGGCGACGCCCGTCGCCAGTGGGCCGTAATGCAGGACCTCCTGGAGATACTGGGTCAGGAAGAACATGATGCCCATGAATCCGGCGACCATCACCAGGCGGCCGAGGTGAGCCGAGCTGCGAGACACGCTGGCGAACAGCCGTAGCGGTGTGATCGGTTGCGGTGCACGGCTTTCGGTGTACACAAAGCCGAGCAGGAAGGCCGATCCGAGGATCAGCGCGACGATCGTGACCGGCGTCGACCACCCGTGTTCGGCTGCGTTCACCAGGCCGTAGACGACGGCACCGATGCCTGCGGTGGAATACAGCGCACCCTGGAGGTCGAAAGCTCCGGGCTGGGCCGCGGTCCGGGGAAGCGACAGGAGGCCCGCGACGATCACGACCGCTCCGATGGGGACGTTGACGAAGAACACCCAGCGCCAGTCCAGCCACTGGACGAGTGCGCCGCCGAGCACGAGGCCGAGGGAGAATCCGCCGATGGACACCGCGGTGAACAGGGCCAGCGCACGAGTTCGTTGATTCCCCTCCGGGAAGCGGGTCATGAGCAGGGCCAGCGCGGCGGGTGCGGCCAAGGCTGCGCCGACACCTTGAAATGCCCGGGCCACCAACAACATCGACGTGTCGGTGGCAAAGCCGCCGAACACCGATGCCGAGACGAACAGGCTGAGCCCGCCGAGGAAGGTGCCCCGACGGCCCAGGATGTCGCCGAGTCGGGCCCCGAGGAGTAGTAGACCGCCGAAGGTCAGGGTGTAGGCGTTCAGTACCCAGGACAGGCTCGACGTCGAGAAGCCAAGGGACCGTTGTATATCCGGCAGTGCGACGTTGACGATCGTGGCGTCCACCACCACCATCAGCTGGCATCCGAGGACCGCGAGGAGAACCAGTGCGTCGGTGTTGATCCGTGATCGCACCCGCTGGGCCAGGGATGGCTGCCCGGGAATCCGGATGCGTTCGAGTGAGGGCGAAAGAGACATTGATGAGCTCTTTTCGAGTAGGGATTGTGGAGTACACTCAGCGGTGAAACGGAAGCTTCCTCCGATTAATATACGGAGGATTCCTCCGTTTAGCAACAGCAGTGCCGATGAATCCGTGTCCGCCGATGTCACCGCGACGTCCCGGGCACGCGAAGAGCGTGAGGAGTGGATGTCGTGGGCGCCCGATCTCGTCCTGCCGCGAAGGCCGTCGATGAGGAGACGAACCCTCCGGCACCGGCGTCCAAGCGGCCCACGCGTGCCGATGCGGCGCGCAACTACGACAAGCTGGTGGCCGCCGCGCAAGACCTCTTCGCCACCGAGGGCACCGACGTCGCGTTGGACAAGGTCGCCGCCGAGGCCGGGGTGGGGGTCGGGACGCTCTATCGCCACTTCCCGAACCGCACGGCGTTGCTCGAGGCGACTTTTCGCAGCTATTCCGCACAGATCGTGGCCGATGGCCGCCGTCTGCTGGACACCGAGTCCGCCGTGGCCGCTCTCGAGAGCATGTTCGCCGCGTACATGGCGACGGCGGGCACCAAGCGTGGGATGCGAGAAGCGATCATGGTCGCGGTCGGCAACGACGCACCCGTGTTCGAGGAGACGCGGAACAACTCGCGGGACTTGATGACCGCCATCCTCGAATCCGGACGTCGTAGTGGAGACTTCCGCGAGGATGTGGAACCTGCCGACATCACGCGTCTGATGGGCGGTCTGTCGATGACATGCGTGGCCGAGGACACCGAGGAGACGCGCCGGAGATTGATCGGCGTGGTGCTCGACGGCCTGCGTCCGCCCAGGAGCTGAGCGGCCGGTCCTGGACCGAGGCTCCTACATGGCGTGCGGATACACCGTCAGCATGTGAGCTCCGAACCACGCGCTGCCGATGACGACCGGCACCATCGTCGCGATCCCGACGGCGGGTCGCCAGCGGGCAAGGACCATCGCGACCGGTACGAGCAGGACAAAGGCGGGCAGGAGCAGGCGGGCGCGGCTCATCATCAATCCGCTCGACAGCACGATGGATGCGATCACGAGCGCCCCGTACAGCAAGACCGGCCACGGCAGCCGCGACCACGCCGCGATCACCAGCATCGCCACCGTCGACAGGATGATCCAGGCGGATGCGACCGGCGCCACCTCCCCGGCGTGCGTGAGGGCGTCGTTCACAAAGGTGAAGGTGGCATGACCCCAGTCGAATTCGGTGCCCCAGCCTTCGGTCTGGATCCGGAACCAACCCGTCGGCGATCCGGTGTGGGCCCAGACGACGGCGAGATAGCCGAGGTACCCGAGAGGGCTGATCACCACCGCGGCCCACGCCCGCCAACCGTCGCGGCGCGCCAGCAGGGCGGCCAGCATCACCACCCCGATCAACACCATCGCCGTCGGTCTGCTTGCGCCGGCCAGACATGCGCAGATGCCGGCGAGCAGCCAGTGCCGCTCCAGGACGCCGATCAGGGCCCATACGGCCAGCGCGCAGAACAACGCTTCCGTGTATGCCATGTTCAAGACGACCGACATCGGGGTCGCGGCGAAGAGGGCGACGAGGAACAATCCGGTGCGGCGGGGGCTCGCGGGTCCGATCGGGGACTTCGCGGCCATCGCGCGGGCGCACAGCGCGCCGAGACGCGCGGCGCCCACTGCGGCGATACAGCCCAGGAGCAGATTCACCGTGATCGCCGCCCCGAAGGGGGTGACCAGCGGCAATCTCGCCACGCCGCCGACCAACATGGGATAACCGGGGAAGAAGGCGTACGCGGTGTCGGCGGTATGCAGCCCGCGGGCGTCGGTCTGGGTGAACGGGACGTCGGCGTATCCGTATTCGGCTATCGCCACCATCCACTTGCCGTCCCACAACCACAGGGTGTTCCCGAGCGTGGTGTCGCGTAGCTGGGCGAAACGGGCGAGCACCAGGATGCCGACGGCCCGGATCGCGAGGAACAGGAGGATCGGCTCGAGCCAGGTCCGGACCGGCGTCCGAGTGCGTGATGTCGGTCGGGACGGCCGGTCGTCGGAGCGCTTCGCTGTGGTTCGTGGGCCCGATCGACGGTCATCTGGCTCGCGACGACCCGCGGGGGTCGTGCCGACGTCGGTTCCAATGGCCACCTGAGCGATGTTAGGGCGATGGACGGTCGGCGACCACAACCCCGCGCCGCTGCGGAGGCGAGTCGGACTCTTCGCACGTCCAGAGCTCACGCCGACGTCGTGTCTGGCCTGCGTGAACAGCGCTCGATTCGGGCGCATACGGCGCCGCCGGTAAGGTGATGCCCGCAAGGAAGGCCCCGAAAGCTCAATCGGAGACCGATCCCGAGCAGGGGCGATGCATCCGAACCGATGCATCCGACAATCCCGGAAGGTGGTTCGACGTGGCACTCGTTGTGCAGAAATACGGCGGATCGTCGGTCGCGACGGCCGAGCGCATCCGTCGGGTCGCCGAACGCATCGTCGAGACCAAGAAACAAGGCAACGACGTGGTCGTGGTGGTGTCCGCGATGGGCGACACCACCGACGAATTGCTCGACCTCGCGAACCAGGTGTGCCCCGCGCCGCCGGCGCGGGAGATGGACATGCTGCTGACCTCGGGCGAGCGAATCTCCAACGCGCTGGTCGCCATGGCCATCAGCTCCCTCGGTGCGCAGGCGCAGTCGTTCACCGGCTCGCAAGCCGGCGTGATCACGACCGGCACCCACGGCGCCGCGAAGATCATCGACGTGACCCCCGGTCGTGTCCGCAGCGCACTCGACGACGGCAAGATCGTCCTGGTCGCAGGCTTCCAGGGTGTCTCTCAGGACACCAAGGACGTCACCACACTCGGTCGCGGCGGCTCCGACACGACCGCCGTCGCGCTGGCCGCGGCACTGAAGGCCGACGTCTGTGAGATCTACACCGACGTCGACGGCATCTACACCGCCGACCCGCGCATCGTGCCGAACGCCCGCCACCTGCAGACCGTCTCGTTCGAGGAGATGCTCGAGATGGCGGCGTGTGGCGCGAAGGTCCTGATGCTGCGCTGTGTGGAATACGCACGCCGATACAACGTTCCCGTTCACGTGCGCTCGTCGTACTCGACAAAACCCGGCACCATGGTCGCCGGCTCGATGGAGGACATTCCCGTGGAAGAAGCGATTCTCACCGGAGTTGCACACGATCGCAGCGAGGCGAAGGTGACGGTGGTCGGGCTCGACGACAAGCCGGGCTACGCCGCCAAGGTGTTCCGGGCCGTCGCCGAGGCGGACATCAACATCGACATGGTGTTGCAGAACGTCTCCAAGGTGGACACCGGCAAGACCGACATCACGTTCACGCTGCCGCGTGAGCTCGGCCCGACCGCGGTCGAGAAGCTCACCAAGCTGCAGAAAGAGATCGGCTTCACCGAGTTGCTCTTCGACGACCACATCGGCAAGGTCTCGCTCGTCGGTGCCGGGATGAAGAGTCATCCCGGTGTGACCGCGACCTTCTGTGAGGCGCTCTCGGACGCGGGCATCAACATCGAACTGATCTCCACCTCGGAGATCCGCATCTCGGTTCTCTGCCGTGACACCGAACTCGACGACGCCGTGCGCGCACTGCACCAGGCCTTCGATCTCGGTGGCGAGGAAGAGGCCGTCGTCTACGCGGGAACGGGGCGCTGATCATGGGAGCTCGGATCGGCGTCGTCGGCGCCACCGGTCAGGTCGGCGGGGTGATGCGAACCCTGTTGGCGGAGCGCAAGTTCCCGGCCGACGAGGTGCGATTCTTCGCATCGTCGCGGTCGGCGGGCAAGAAGCTGCCGTGGGGCGACGGCGAGATCGTCGTCGAGGATGCGGCGACGGCGGATCCGTCCGGCCTCGACATCGCGCTCTTCTCTGCGGGCGGCACGATGTCGAAGGAACAGGCGCCGCGGTTTGCCGCGGCGGGTGTCACCGTCATCGACAATTCGTCGGCCTGGCGCAAGGACCCCGAGGTGCCGCTGATCGTGGCCGAGGTCAACGGCGATCTCGCGAAGAATCCGCCGAAGGGCATCATCGCGAACCCGAACTGCACCACGATGGCGGCGATGCCGGTACTCAAGCCGTTGCATGATGCCGCGGGTCTGCAGCGCCTGGTGGTCTCGTCGTATCAGGCGGTGTCGGGCAGCGGGTTGGCCGGCGTCGAGGAACTGGCGGGACAGATCCGCGCCGGTGCCGACGATGCCGAGAAGCTGGTGCTCGACGGCGGTGCGGTTTCGTTCCCGGAGCCGGTCAAGTACGTCGCGCCGATCGCTTACAACGTGGTCGCGCTGGCGGGTTCACTGGTCGACGACGGCTCGGGTGAGACCGACGAGGACCAGAAGCTGCGGAACGAGTCACGCAAGATCCTCGACATCCCCGGGTTGCTGGTCAGCGGCACCTGCGTGCGCGTGCCGGTGTTCACCGGTCACTCGCTGTCGATCAACGCGGAGTTCGCCGAGCCACTCTCGCCCGAGCGGGCGCGGGAGATCCTGGCCGGCGCGGCCGGTGTGGAGGTGGTCGACGTGCCGACACCGCTCGACGCCGCGGGCAAGGACGTCTCGCTGGTGGGTCGAATCCGTCAGGATGAGGGCGCACCCGAGGGTCGAGGCCTGGCGTTGTTCGTATCGGGTGACAACCTGCGAAAGGGTGCCGCGCTCAACACGATCCAGATCGCCGAGCTGCTGGTCTGACGGCCCCTTCGTGGCTCGCTTCGCTCGCACCTCAGGGAGCGGGGTGGGTGAGTGTGCCGGATGGTCCCTCCGATCCCTGAGGAGCGAGCTTGCGAGCGTCACGAAGGGCCACGCCCCCGGTGGTCGTGATGGGTGTTTCCGGTTGCGGGAAGTCCACCGTCGGCCGAGCGCTGGCCGACCGCCTCGACGTCCCGTTCGTGGACGGCGACGACCTGCATCCGGAGTCGAACATCGCCAAGATGGCCGCCGGCCACCCCCTCGACGACGCCGACCGTCTCCCATGGCTCGACGAGGTCGGGACATGGCTTGCCGACCATGCCGACGGTGGCGTCGCGAGTTGCTCGGCGCTGCGGCGCGCATACCGGGATGTGCTCCGTGCGCATGAACCGACGGTCTGGTTCCTCCACCTCGATGGATCCGCCGACCTGATCGCCCGCCGCCAGGCCCACCGTCCCGGACACTTCATGCCGGCTTCCTTGCTGACGTCGCAGTTCGCGACCCTGCAACCGCTCGGCGACGACGAACAGGGCCTGACGGCGGATGTGGCCCGAGACGTCGACGACCTGGTGGCCGCAGCCGTCGAGACACTGCGGCGACGTGACTGAGGTGCTGACGCGCTGACCTGCGCCTTCCGATCATCGCCCCGAACGATGGCCCGGGTCACCTGACCAAGTTACTGTGCGGTAGCTTACTTCTCCATGAGGAGAACCTGGGGGAATCTGTTCGGTAGGTCGGGACGTCGTTCGACGTCGACGCATCGATTGGCGGCCGTCGTGACGACCGGCCTGGTCGCTGCGGCCGGTATCACGATCGCGTCGCCTGCGGCATCGGCGGCCGGCGACTTCTACACGCCGCCGTCGTCTTTCGCGGCCGAACCCGGTTCGGTCATCCGCAGCCAGCCCAGCCCGCTGCTTCTGCAGATACCCGGTGTGAAGAATCAGTGGCCGGGGACCGCCACCCGCGTCATGTACACCTCCAGCTACCAGGACGGGACGCCGGCGCCGGTCACCGGAACGCTCGTCGAGCCCACCGCGGCATGGCGTGGAAAGGGTGAACGCCCGACGATCGTGCTCGGTCCGGGCACGGTGGGCCAGGGCGACCAGTGTGCGGGCTCGAAACTCATGAGCTTCCCGCTGTCCATCGACCCGGCCAAGCCGAGTATCGCGGTGAACTACACCGCACTCGAACTCAACCTGTTGCTCATCAACGGCGTGCGGGTGTTCATCACCGACTACATCGGGATGGGCACCCCAGGCATCCACACCTACGTCAATCGTCGTGAGTCGGGTGCCGCCATGCTCGACGGCGCCCGTGCCGCGCTGCGCCTGTCCAAGGCGGGGGCTGACGCGCCGGTCGGTTTCTCCGGTTACTCGCAGGGCGGCGGCGCGGCGGCGTCGGCGGCGGAGATGGCCGCTACATACGCGCCTGACCTCGATGTGAAGGGGACCTATGCGGGCGCTCCGCCTGCCGACCTGGCGAAGGTGATCGATCGCATCGACGGCACCTTCATCGTCGGCGGGATCGGCTATGCGATCAATGGTCTGACCGCGCGGTACCCGGCGCTGGGCCCCATCCTCGATCGGGAGACCACCCCGGCAGGCCGTCGGGTGCTGTCCCAGGTGGCCACCCAGTGCATCGGTGACACCGGACTGGCCTTCGGCTTCCAGCGCACCAACCAGTGGACCAGAACCGGTGAGCCGCTCTCCCGGGTGATCGACCGCAACCCGGAAGCCAAGAAGGTGGTCGACGAACAGCGGATCGGCACCTTGCGCCCGAATGCACCGGTGCTCCTCGAGGGCGGCATCAACGACGATGTGATCCCGTACGGGCAGGTGGCCCAACTGGAGCGGGATTGGCGTGCGCAGGGAGCGGATGTGCGGATGGTGACCAACGGCATCCCGCCGATCTTCCCGGGTCTCGTCGTCAATCACGCGCTGCCGATGGTCACCACGCTGTTGCCGGCGACGAACTTCCTTCTGGGAGAGTTCAACCGCTGATCGGATCTGACGGGTGCCGGGAGCATCATGACCGAGATGCTTCCGGCGCCCAGCGAAATGTGATTTGCTGTCGCGGTGTCGTGGGGGTGTAGAGCGTTGCGCGGTGGTCGTTCTCGGTGGTCTGCGGTTCTCGTCGCGGTCCTGCTGACGTGGGGGCTGCTCGGGGGTCGGCGCAGGCTGCGCCCTCGGCGCCGTCGCCGTCCACGGGTGTCGGTCCGACCGGAACCTCGCTCATGCACGGGGATCTGTGGTCCACCGACTCGACACCGTTCCCCGGTCCGGGCCGGCATGCCCGGCTCGCGGCATCGTCGGTACCGGGGGGTGCCTGCGCCGCAACGTTCGTCGGGCACGACGGGATGCCGGTGTCGCTCTGCACCCAGTTCGTCGGGACCGCGACGAATCGGCCCGCTCCCGGCGCCGGACCGCCGAACGTCGTCGTTCCGACGGTGACATTGTTCGATCCGGCGACCGCGGCCCCGCTCGCGCGGCTGCAACTCGCCAAGGGCGGGCTGCTCGGTGGCGTCTACGGCTACCTCGACGACCACGACCGAGTGGTGGTGGCCGACGGTTCCGGCGCCATCCTCCGTGTCGCGCATCGGAAGACCTCGCGGGGGTGGCAGGTCCATGTCGACGACCGGATCGACGTTGCCCGGCACATCCCGGCCGGCGATGCGATCACCGGTTTGGCGCCCGACTTCTCCGGGCGGATCTGGTTCGCGACCACCCGGGGTGTGGTCGGGACGGTGGACACGGCGAAGAACGTGCGGTCGATGCGTCTTCCCCGGGGTGAGGAACTCGGCAACGGGTTGTCGATCCGCGCGGACGGCGCCTCCGTTCTCACCACCCATGCGCTCTATGAGATGCGTGCGGGCGCGAGTGGCGTCCCACATGTGGTGTGGCGTCGCGCCTACGACCGCGGGTCCGCCCGTATGCCCGGCCAGTTGACCTGGGGATCCGGCACCACGCCGACGTACTTCGGGCCGGGTGGCGATGGCTGGGTCGCCATCGTCGACAATGCGCGTCGCCCACAGCTGATCGTCTACGACAGTGACACCGGCTCGACGGTCTGCCGGATGCCCGCGTTCGACCGGTCCGGGCAGGGAACCGAGAACTCGCCGATGGCCTGGGGCGACTCGCTGGTCATCCCGAGCACCTACGGGTACCAGTACCCGCCGATGGCGGTCACCGGACCGAGCGTGCCGGCGAACGCGCCGTTTGTCGGGGGATCGACCCGGATCGATGTCTCGTCGCACGGATGCCGGCGGATCTGGGAGAACAACGACCGGCTCGCGACACTGCCGCGACTCTCACGTGCCGACGGCCTCATCCACGCGCTCGGATACGGGCCGTACGTGCCGGGAACGATTCAGCAACTCGGACCCGTCGACTACGTGGCCACCGACTTCGCGACCGGACGCCGGGTGCGGACCCTCCAGGTCGGGACAGCGCCTGTCGACGAACCGCTGGAGCTGACGGGCACCATCGCGCCGGACGGGACGATGTGGCAGGCGACGGTCGGCCGGATGCTGAAGATCGAGCGATGACGACGCAGGCTCGGGATGCGGTGCGTGGGACAATCGCCCCATGACCCAACCCGACGACCCCGATCGCATCCCGTCTCAGGCCGAGCTCGACGCGGAGGACCTGGCGGAGATCGCGCGGAGTTCGCGGGACCGGGACCAGGCGAATCTCTATCCGCCCCGAGACGCCGATCCGGGACCCGCACCCCTGGCATTGGCCTTGCATGCGCGCGTCGCGTTCTGGGGCGCGGCCGTCGCCGGGCTGGTCAGCGTCGTCTACGGCTTCGTCAACCTGGGGCTGATCACCGATGTCCTGCGGCAACGACTACTCGACGGTGTCGTCGACGACCCGCGCAACGCCAGCCCTCAAGATCAGGTCGATCCCCTGGCCGGCTTCTTCCCGCCGTTCATGCTGATCATGATCGTGGTGTTCCTCGTGGTCGAGTACGCATTGCTCGTCGCCGCGGCGCACTATCGCAGCCGCAACTGCCGGAACTTCTTTCTCGCCGCCGTGGTGGTCAATCTGCTGTGCATCCCGATCGGTATCGATCTCCTGTTCCGGTACCCGGAGGTGTGGTCGGCGATGGTCGTGATCTCGTGGGTGCAGTTCGCGTTGCTGATCGTCGCGGCGGCCTTCACGCTGCGCCGCAGCGTCAACCAATGGCTCCCGGAATCCACCCGGATGCGTCCGACCAAGATGCTGCGGGCGCGGTGATCTCGATACGCCGCCTCGCTTCGCTCGGGGCTACTCGATCGGCGGTTGAACTCTTCGGTCGCTCGGGGGCGGGGGCTACTCGCGATAGGTGACTTTCCCGGTCGGTGGGGTGGGGCGGCAGCCCGGTAGGTCAGCCGAGCGCGAGCAGTTCTTTGGTGAACTCCCCCTCGTCGATCCGCGTGCTGCGGCCGTCCTCGACGACGATCTGTCCGTCGACCATCACGGTGTCGACGATCGAGCGCGACCCGGTGGTGAGCAGGGATGCACCCGGGTCCCGCACGGGCAGCGTCGCATGGTCCCGGTCGAACCGGATCAGGGTCAGATCCGCGGGCGTACCGACCGTCACGCCGCCGACTACCGCGGGCAAACCGAGGGCGAGGTTGGCTCCACCACAAGCGATGTCGAGCATCTCGGGAAAGCCGAGCAGATCTGCACGCTGGTGTACCGCTCGCTGGAGGTAGGACGCGATCCGGAACGTCTCGAGCATGTCCTGGGTGTCGTTGCTGGCAGCGCCGTCGACGCCCAAACCCACCATCATGCCGCGATCGAGCATCGCGGGTACCGGCGCGACACCGCTGCCGAGACGCATGTTCGAGATGGGGTTGTGGGAGACCGCGACGCCGCGTTCGGCAAGAATGCGCCGGCCGGCGTCGTCGAGTTCGACGCAATGGACGGCGAGCACGCGGTCCCACAGGAAGCCGTTGCGGTCCAGATACTCGACTGCACCCGTCCCGACGTGCTCGAGGCACATACGGTCATCGGTCGGTGTCTCGAGCAGATGGATCGACACCGGCAGATCCCGCGCCTGCGCGAACTCGCGAAGGGTCACCATGCCGCTCTCGGTGATCGACCGCGGGTTGGGCACCGCGAGCGCGAGCGTGATCGGCGCGTCATCGACTTGAGCGCGCAGGTGTTCGACGTGATCGAGCACGTCATCGAGCGGTTGCATCAGGCGTGGCTCGAAGCCCCATCGTCGCGAGGCGTCTGCGCGATCGGCGACACCGCGCCCCAAGACGGCACGAATCCCGGTGTCGCGCAGGGCCTGGAGCACCGCACCGTGCACCTCGTCCGAGGGATGCGGCCACATGTGCTCGACGACGGTGGTGGTGCCCGTCCGGAGCGCTTCCAGGCAGGCCGACACCGCGGCGAGGTAGGCGCGCTCAGGTGTGATCGCGACGGATTCCTCGCCCACCGCCAGCAGCCACTCGAGGAGTGGGGTGCATTCGGCGATCCCGCGCATCAACGACTGCTGGAGATGCGTGTGAGTGTTGACGAATCCCGGGATCAGGTACCGGTGCCCGCCGTCTGCGGGCGCCGGTGTGTCGGTGATCGAGGCGACCATGCCGTCGGCGATACGGACATCCTGATGCGCGCGCCACGCTCCGCCCGAGTAGACGGTGACGTCGGTGAACGATGGAGAGTCGGGTGGTGTCAGCACGTCTGACCTACTTCGCGAAGTTGGCGGCGATCCGCTGGGCGATGTAATCGCCCCCGGTGACGGGCGGGTACTTGCCCTCCGCGCTCTCGATCACCGCGTCGGTGTTCGCCTGCGCGAAGTACGCGATCGAGTAGCGCGGGCCGGTGTCCTCACCGCGGCGCGGTGGTCGCACGCGGTGGAAGTTGGACGGGAGCCGGTCGTCGGACCACCGCATCAGCATGTCGCCGATATTGCAGGTGATCGCGTCGTCGGACGGTTCGACCGGAGTCCAGGCCTGGCCTTCCGCCTCGGCGCCGGGCAGGACCTGCAGGCCGCCCTGGCCGGTCCGCTGGAACAACAGGGTGAGCACGTCGAAGTCCGTGTGCGCACCCGCACGCCACGCGGTGTCCGTGTCGAGCAAGTCCTCCGGAAAGGCGTAGTAGTGGAGCAGGCGAAGCGTGCTCTGGTACGTCTCGGCGCTGGGATCGTGTGCCCGGGTGAAGAACTCGCTGTCGAAGCCGAGCCTGGTGGCGAAACATCCGAGCAGATCCATGGCGAGACGCCAGCACTTGTGTTCGAACTCGAGGATCGTCGTCCGAAAGCCCGCGAGTTCGGTCTCGGAAGGCCAGAGCCCGGCCATCCTGGGCAGTGTCAGCTGATAGGACTCCTTCTGATCCGGTGTGCCCACCGAGGGGCGGACCTGAGAAGTGTGCTCCCACCCGGCGTTCTGCCCCTTCTTCAGCGGGTACTGCGCCTTGACGTCGGCAGGTAACGCGAAGAACCGGGCGGACATGTCGAAGGCGCGGGCCACGTCACCGAGGTCGATGCCGTGGTCGACGACCTGAAAGAATCCGATATCCGTTGCCGCGGACCACAGTTCCTCGGTGATCTGCTCGCGACGGGATTCGAGATCGGCGAGGCTGATGCGGCGGACCTCGCGTTCGCTGGTCTCGGTGCCCAGACCACCCATCGTTGCTTCGCGATTGAGTTCGGCCATCGCATAGGGCCGGCCATCTCGGGACGCGGCCACCTCGGGACGGCGACCGTCGGACAGTGCGGTGATGTCGGACATGAAACGTCTCTCTCGTGTGAGTGAGCCGCGTGCGCTTTTCGACGCGAAGCCTGAGAGGGGGCCCCGCGGACGCGAACAGTGGGAACTCGGCCCGCTGCTACACACGATCTCGTCCACGCAGATTAGGACACGAGGACGGGGAGCGCGACTCGACGGCGGGGGCCACGCGTGGATGAGGTGAGGCATGCCTCATTTTCTGGAGTTCCTCCAAGTTCTGGAGCTATTCCAGAAACGAGTGTAGTGTGGGGCCATGTCCGATCGGCACATGCTTCATCGACAACTGCGAGAGGCCGGTTTGCGCGTCACCGCGCCCCGGCTCGCGGTGCTGGAGATCTTGCATGAGCATCCGCATTCGACAGCGGACTTCGTGGCGGCCGGCGTCCGAGAGAGTCTCGGCGCGGTGTCCACGCAGACCGTCTACGACGTGCTGCGTGCCTGTACGGCGCGGGGATTGCTGCGGCGGATCGAGCCCGCGGGGTCGCCGGTGCGGTATGAGACCCGGACGGCGGACAACCACCACCACCTGATCTGTCGCGCATGCGGAGAGATCATCGACATCGACTGCGTGGTCGGCGAGGCGCCCTGCCTCGCCCCGGACCGCGACCACGGATACCGCGTCGACGAGGCGGAGCTCATCTTCTGGGGTATGTGCCCCAGTTGCCAAGTCGCAGAATCTGTTCCGATTCTGTGACTCTCGACGACGGCCGGAAATGAATACGGACCGAGAGCTGTTCAAGCAGTAGGCAGTTCACCGAAATGAAATCGACCCACGTGGAGGAGTCAACGATGGCAATCGACCCGGTGTACACAATTTCTTCCAAGGCATCCGGCGGAGGCCGCGACGGAGAGGTCGTCTCGGCGACCGGCCAGATCGATCTCGAACTCCGTCCGCCAAAGGAGATGGGCGGCAGCGGCGACGGGAGCAACCCGGAGGAACTGTTCTCCGCCGGTTACGCGGCATGCTTCCTCGGCGCGTTACGAGCCACGTCGAAGCAGGCCGGCACGCCGGTGCCCGACGATTCGACGGTCTCCGTCACGATCGGCATCGGTAAAGATCCCGCCGACAACGGATTCGGGCTGACCGCGGCAATCGAGGTGCACATCCCGGGCGTCGACCAGGCCACCGCCCAGAAGCTGGCCGACGGCGCGCACGCGTTCTGCCCGTATTCCAAGGCCACGCGCGGCAACATCGCGCAAACCGTCACCGCCACGGTTTGACCTCAGTCCCCCAGATGAGCACGGTTCCTGCCGTGCCGCGAAAGGAGTGGTGGAGTTGACCACCAAGACGCCCATCACCAGCACATTGACCGAAGAGCAGCAGACCGTCACCGGCCGGGCACTGCAGGACACCCTGGTCGATCTGATCGATCTCTCGCTGATCGCCAAGCAGGCGCATTGGAACGTCGTCGGCCGTCAGTTCCGTTCTGTCCATCTCGAACTCGACGAGCTGGTGACGGTGAGTCGCGAGTTCACCGATGCCGCAGCGGAACGTGCGACGGCGATCGGGGTCAGCCCCGACGGACGCGCCGAGACGGTGGCAAAGGACGCGCACACCAAGGGATTCGGCGAAGGCTGGACTCAGGATGCGGACGTGGTTGCGGCCATCGTCGACAACCTCAAGTCGGTGATCAGCGGATTGCGTGAGCGGATCGACGTCACGGAGAAGGCCGATCCCGTGACGCAGGACCTGCTGATCGGTATCGCGTCCAAGCTGGAGCAACTGCACTGGATGTGGCAGGCACAGGTGGCCTGACCACCCGGCCGCCGGCCCAGGCCGATGGCGGCCGTCAGTCCGGTCGCCGACGCGCGCGCCGTCCGCTTCGACGTGCATGGACACCCATGTACGCGCAGTGGGCGGCGCGCGTTTTGTCGTTTCCGGGGCGATCGTCCGGGTGTGACCGGGCGCACTCCGGCGATCGGGTCGCATGTAGCGTGTCAGCGTGGACAGTTGGGGAGCATTTGCGGGGCTGGGACTACTCGCGGCAGCGGTGAGCGTGATCGCGTTTGTCCGCTACCGCGCACAAGAGACGACCACCTTGCAGCGAGACGTCGCATTGGCGCGAGAACTCCGTGACCTCGCGGGCGGGGACGACGTTCGGGTGGCCGCCGTCGACGAGTTCGAGTTGGCCATCTACCAGCGCCTCTTCTATGCATCGGTGGTGGCGCCACGTATCCGGAGCGCCGCCTGGGCCCTGCTCGGGATGACCCTGTCGGCGGCTGCCGCGCTGGCGACCGGAGCGGGCGACGGCCTGGTGTACACGGTCGTCCACATCGTGGCCGTCATCGCCGCCGTCGGCTTCGGCGTCGCGGCCGTGGGCTTCGCCGCTCTGGCCGTCTTCCACACCGCCACCACGCCGCGGGTGTCGTTCGCGGATTCGTACGCGGATTCGACGGGGGCCGAGTAGCCGCTCGTCAGCGCGCGAACCGCTTCCGGTACGTGGACGGGGTGACGCCGACAGTGGCGTTGAAGTGATGTCTGAGCAGGGTGCCAGAGGCGAAACCGACCGAGCCGGCCACCTCGTCGACGGGCAGGTCGGTCGACTCCAGCAGTCGCCGCGCATGGAGGACGCGCTGTTCGGTCAGCCACTTGTGCGGTGAGACGCCGACCTCCTCGACGAATCGGCGGGCGAACGTACGGGTGGACATGTGCATCCGGTCGGCCAACACCTCGACCGAGATGTCGCGGTCGATGTGCTCGATGATCCACTCGAGAACCCCGGCGAAGCCGTCGGACTCGCATTCCGGTACGGGTGCCTCGACGAACTGACGTTGGCCACCGTCGCGGTGCGGCGCCACGACCATTCGGCGCGCGATTCGGTTGGCCACCTCCGGGCCGAACTCCTCGCGCACCAGATGGAGCGAAGCGTCGATGCCCGCGGCGGTCCCGGCGCTCGTGGTGATCGGCCCGTCGTCGACGAACAGGACATCGGTGTCGACGATCGCCGTCGGATACGTCTGCGCCAGTTGGGCGCCATATCGCCAGTGCGTGGTGCAGCGCCTCCCGTCGAGCAGGCCCGCGGCGCCGGCCGCAAATGCGCCGGTACACACCGTCAGCACGCGGCCACCGTTGCTGACCACGCCACGCAGGGTGTCGAGGATCTCCGGTGCGAAGTCGGGGCCGGAACTACCGCCGGGGATGGCCACGAGGTCGGCGTCGAGACAATCCTCGAGTGAGGCAGGGGGGATCACAGAGGCGCCGTTTCCGATGCTCAACGGCACACCGGGGTTCGGAGACGCGATCAGGAACTCGAACGGGGGCACGCCGTCGTCGGTGCGATCGAGCCCGAACACCTCGTTGACCACACCGAACTCGAACAGGGAGACCCGTTGGTGAAGCAGTACGGCCACCTTGTTCAACATCTCACCATTATGGCAGAAAATTTGTGTGGAATGTCATTCGAGCCACTGGTGGCGGAATCTTGGTGGAGAAATACTTTCAGTCATGAACGCCATCGTGATGATCATCCTGCTCGCCGTCATCGTCGTGCCCGCCGCGGTACTGGTCTATCGGGCCGACCGGCAGACCTCACATCTGAGCCGTGTGCCGTTCGGATTCGGTCCCGACTCGGAACGTATCCACGACGAACTGGTGGTGCTGAACCTCCGGCGGCGAGATTGCGCATGAACCGGAGTTGCGCTGCGTGAATCCGCGCCACGCACCGCGGCGGAGTGGGAGAATTCTCGTTCGGGGGAAACGAGGAGGCGCAGATGCCCGCGACGATTCCCGAGTTGGCGATCTGTCCGGAGCCGGCCGGGCGGGCCGATCCGGTGCAGATCTTGTCGGCGCAGGCGACGTCGCGGGTCGCCGAGTTGATCCCGGTACGCAATGCGCGGATGGCGGCCACTCCCTTCACCTTCTATCGCGGCGCCGCAGCCGTGATGGCCGCCGACCTTGCCGCGGTACCTGACTCGGGGGTCAACACTCAGCTCTGTGGGGACGCCCACCTGAGCAACTTCGGCTTGTTCTACACGCCGGAGCGTCGGATGATCTTCGACCTCAACGACTTCGACGAGACCAGTGCGGGCCCCTTCGAGTGGGACGTGAAACGGTTGGCGGCCAGTTTCGTGGTCGCCGCGCGCTCCAACGGTTTCGACGCAAAGACCGGTCGTGCGATCGCACGCGAGGTGGCGAAGTCGTATCGGAAATGGATGTTCTCCAGCGCAGACCTGTCGACCATGGATTGCTGGTACGCACGGATCGATGCCGACGAGCTGCTGGCCGAGGTCGGCTCGACGCTCGACACCTCGACCGAGGCTCGTACCGTCAAGGGTTTGCGGAAGGCTCGGCACCGCAACAGCGTGCAAGCCGTGGCGAAGCTCTGCGTGGTCGACGACGAGGGCAACATGAGGATCCGGAGCGACCCACCGCTCCTGGTTCCCATCGACGAACTCTTCCCCGATCACCAGGCCGACGTCGTCGCCGAACGCATCGCGGTACGGATCGAGGGGTATCGGTCGATGCTCCCGGACTATGTCCGTGCACTGTTCGATCAGTTCACCGTGGTCGACAGCGCGCGCAAAGTTGTCGGCGTCGGGAGTGTGGGGACCCGTGCCTGGATCGTGCTCATGCGGGGGCCTCAGGGCGACCCACTCTTCCTGCAGCTCAAAGAGGCGCAACGGTCGGTGCTCATGGATCATGTTCCGGTGCAGCCATATCCGAACCAGGGTCAGCGAGTGGTGGAGGGCCAGCGGTTGTTACAGGCGGCCAGCGACCTGTTCCTCGGGTGGACATCGGGATTCGACGAGAACGACGAGAAGCGCGACTTCTATGTCCGGCAGCTCCGGGACGGCAAGGGATCGGTCGTCGTGGAGGCATTGACCCCGGGCGAGATGAATCTCTATGCGCGCCTCTGCGGCCGCGTCCTGGCGCAGGCGCACGCGCGCACGGCCGACCGCTGGCCGATCATCGACTACCTACGCAGTGGGAAGGGTTTTCCCTCGGCCATCTCCGAATTCGCGGCGTCATACGCGGATCTCAACGACGGCGACCACGCCGCGTTCGTCGCGGCGATCGATCGCGGCGACGTGGCATCGGATGAGCTGCGGTGAGCCAGTGGGCAGAACGCGGTGATGGCTGACGGTGTACTCCGGTCGAACAGTGCGACAAATCCACGAAATGCCCACGCAACTGGGGCATGATGGTGTACGGGGTCGCGTAGAAGGGTGTGCGGTGGAGCGGATGTCGACCAGGACCGTGGACGTGCCGTCCGACGTCCTCGGTACCGAGGCGGGCCCGTTCGTCGCCGAGCGTCCACGGATCACCGCACTTCTCGACGGGGCGATCGCGCCCGCGACGGCGCCGGATGCCGAATCCCGCGGTGGGCCGGTCGTCCTGGTGAGCGCGCCGGCCAACACCGGGAAGACCGCCGCGGTCGGTGACTGGATCCGGACTGTGCCGGAGGCTCTGATCATCGAGATCGATGTCTCGTCGGCCGAGACCATGGAACGCATCTGGCGAAGGTGTCATGAGAGGTTGGAAGCCGCGTCGGATGCACGCCCCGCCCGCGTTTCGGAGCTGCTGCCGGCGGCGGCGCCTGCGACGGACTTCGCCGACACCGCACGGCGACTCGAACGGCGGCTCGCGCGGTCGGACCGGCCGGTGGTCCTGATCTTCGACGACGTCGACCAATTGGCCGATCCCGTCGGGGTGCACAGTCTCGACACCTTTCTCGCCGTCTTGCCCGCTCATGTCGCAGTCGTGTTGATCGCACGGCACGACCCCCCGCTGTCATGGCATCGGTATGCGCGTGAGGGTCGCTTCACACGGATCGGTGAAGACGCACTGTCGTTGACCGCAGCGGAGATCCGCGACGTGATGGCCCGGCAGCACACCGAGTTGACCGATGACGCTGCCGATCGACTGCTCTTCCTGACCGGTGGATGGGCGGCCCTGGTCCGGGTCGCGGCGAACCATCTCGCCGGTCGATCAGACGTCGCCGATGCGCTGGCGCAGCTGGAACGGTCGCCGAGGCCGGTCTCGGATTACCTGGTCGGCGACCTGATCACGGCGCTGCCCGCAGATCTGTTCGAATTCGCCTCCGTCACCGCGGCTCTGCCGGAATTCGAAGTGGATCTCGCCGACACGATCTGTTCGGTCGACGCGGCCCGCGCGCTGCGTGGCCTGGCCGATCACAGCTTTCCCGTCGTCGCGGCCGAACCGGCGCCCGGAATCCGGTCCTACACCTATCCGGGTATCGTCCGCGCCTATCTGCGAGGTGAACTGCGGACGCGGCGGCCCGGGGCGCGGGAACAGATCATCACCGAGGCGATCACTTGGTCCGTGCGCAACCGCCGCCACCACGGCGCAGTGCGGCTTGCACTCGAACTCGCCGACGGCGATGTCCTGGAGAGGACGCTCCTCGCCTGCGGGGTGCCCATGGCGCTCGACGGTTATCTGAACAGTCTTCTGGCTCTGCTGGATTCGGCCCAGCAGATGGTGGCGCAGAGCCCCGTGTTGCCGTTGCTGCACGCGCTGGTCGCACATGACACCGACGATCTCGAGCGGGCCGCCACCCATCTCGACCATGCGGTCGTCCTCGATCCGGCGCTCGACGATCCCCGGGCCGAGAGCGATGCGGTGGTGTACCTGTACCGAGCGCTCCTGGTGCACGTGTGGGCCAGACGGCGTGGCCGCGACATCTCCGAACTGATCCCGACTCTCGGGACCTGCCGATCGATGCGCGCGACGATCTCCTCGTCCTCGGACTGATCGCGGCCGGAATCGGATGTACCGCAGGCGGAGATCTCGACTCGGCCGAGTTCCACCTCGGACGCGCGATGGCTCTCGCAGAAGGAGCCGCGCGACCGCCACTGCGTGCGCGGGTCGGCACCGAACTCGCATCGGTCGCCTGGTGTCGCGGTGATGCGAGATCGATGAGATCGCTGGCGGTGGAGGCGATGTCATATGCCGGTGGTGTCGCTTCGCCGCACGGTCTCGGCCGGTGCGCCGCGGTGGCGGCGATGGCCGCATACCTCCTCGGCGATCCGGACCGCTCGGCCACCCCGGCCGATCTGGCGCCGCACGGCGGGGCCGTGGTCGAGTCCGGGCAGGCCCTCGCAGGCGGTGCACGTACCGCGCTGTGCGAACTGATCTCCGGTTTCGAGTACACCACCGAGCGGTACCCATCGGCGGATCGTGCGAGGCGAACCCTCGCGGCGATGCTGTCACACGACCCGGCGCCCCTGCCGTCCGGTGTGCTCCTGATCAGTGTGGCGCACATGTGTCTGGTGGTCGGCCGGCCCGACTGGGTGACCGAACTCGTCGGGATCGCGAACCGCGTGCACGGCCCGCACTCCGAGGCGGCGGTCGCCACCGCCGCGGTCCAGGTCTTCCACGGTCGAGGTGACAGCGCGCGGCGCACACTCGCGCCGGTGCTGCGGGACGCGGCAGGACTACATCCGCACACGGCTTCGGCGGCGTGGGCGGTCGAGGCTTTCGTGGCTTGCGAGCTGGGGGAGAACCGTGCCGTGCATCTGGCCCTGAACGCCGCCCTCGAGGTCGCCGATCGCAGCGGTGTGGTCGCCCCGCTGCTGGAGTCGGGCTCCACGCTGACCGACGCCCTGGCGCGTGACGCCGGGACGTTCGGGCACCTCGACGGCCTCGCCGAACGAGTGCTGCAGTCGGCGAACAGTCGCGCGCAGATCGACCATGCACATCTCACCCCGTCCGAGATGCGGGTGCTGAGCATGCTCCCGTCGGCCAAGACGGCCGGAGAGATCGCCGAACTCCTGTCGGTGTCGGTGAACACGGTCAAGACACATATGAGGGGTGTGTATCGAAAGCTGGGGGTCGGTTCCCGCCGCGATGCCGTCATCGCGGCGCGTTCCACCGGCCTGATCTGACATCGAGTCGTCACGGGACGATCAACGGGTTCGGAACTCCAGGAGAACGAGACCGAGCGTGTCGAGTCTGGCCATCACTCCCCGGACGGCCGCAGTGTCGGGGAGAGCGCCGGTGAGTCGGGTGGTGGTGTGGCGGTGATCGACGTCGGCGGTCAGCTCCGGAAAGCAGGCGATCGCGCGATCAGACAACGCGCCGTCGACGACGAACTCGTATTCATCTGCGCTCACGTCCACCTGCCGCATGGTCGGGGCCTGATCCACCCAGTCCGATGCTCCTCCACGGGTGACGGCGGGAGCATCATCCGCCGGGGATGAGGTGAGTGACGGGTTCTCGGCGGTGCGCAGGCCTCACTGAGATCTCTTCTGAAAGCGTATGCCGCGCAGTCGGATCACGGCCACGCGGGTTCTGGACGAGATCGCACGTAGACCAGAGGAGCGCACCGGACAGTTCACCCGCGCCGGATGAAGCGCGGCCGACGCGTCGGTGCGAGTGTCGGAAATGCTGAGCTCTCTCAACGAAGCGTCGCGAGCGGCGGTTCTCGGTGTAGGAGTGTGCTGGATGGGTGAGCATTCCACGGACGAAGGCCCCACGACTCAGGCGCGGGCGGGCGCGGGCGTGGCCCCACGGCCGGTCAACTACATCACCTGGACTGCGCTCGCGCTGATGACGGTGTCGTCGGTCGCGAGTCTGCGGCCGGCCCCGACCATGGCGGTATACGGGCTGGCCTGCGTGTTCCTCTACGTACTTCCCGCCATCCTGTTCCTGATCCCGACATCGCTGGTGTCCGCGGAACTCGCGTCCGGCTGGCCGGGTGGTGTCTATCGCTGGGTCACCGAGGGGATCTCGCCGAACATGGGATTCGCCGCGGCCTGGCATCAGTTCGCGATGACGATCTTCTACTACCCGACGTTGCTCTCGTTTGTCGCGAGCACCTTGGCGTATGTCATCGATCCTGGATTGGCGTCGAACGGGGTTTTCACGGCGATCGTGATCATCGTCGTCTACTGGGCCGGTGTGCTGCTCGCATTGCGTGGCGGCATCGGCGTGATCGCGAAACTCGCGTCGAGCGGCGTCTTGATCGGCACCATCATCCCGGGTGCGCTGCTGGTCCTGCTCGGTATCATCTACCTCCTTCAGGGCAATCCGTCGGCGGCGCCGATGACCGGCGGTCATCTCCTGCCGGCCTGGACCGGTATCGCCAGCATCGTGCTGATCGTCAGCAATTTCGGCGCGTACTCGGGCATGGAGATGAATGCCGTGCACGTCAACGAACTCAAGGAGCCGGGCAAGCAGTTCCCCCGCGCGATGTTCCTCGCGGTGGCCCTGGTCCTGGTGATCCTGATCCTCCCGCCGCTGGCCATCTCATGGGTGGTGCCGTCGGATCAGATCAGTCTGACCGCCGGCGTGATGCAGGCGGTGGAGGTGGTGTTCGCCCACTTCGGTCTGCAATGGCTGGTGCCGCTCATCGGGCTGGCCATCGTCATCGCCTCACTGGCCGGATTCATGACGTGGCTGTCGGGCCCGTCTCGGAGTCTCCTGCTCGTGGCCAAGGACGGTGGGTATCTGCCCCCGTACCTGCAGAGGACGAACAAAGCCGGTGTTCAGCAGAACATCCTGGTGGTCCAGGGATGGGTGACCACGGTGCTGGCGCTGCTGTTCGCGCTCGTCCCCGCGGTGTCGAACGCCTACTGGATCTTCATGACCATCACCACCGCCGTCTATCTCCTCGTGTACCTGTGGTTGTTCATCGCCGCGTACCGGTTGCGCAAGATCGCCCCCGACCACCCCCGCGGCTACCGGGCGCCGGCGCTCCCGCTGCTCTGTGCGGTGGGGTTCATCTCGTCGATCGCGGCGATTGTCATCAGCTTCGTGCCGCCATCCCAGTTCGGCGACGGGAGTCCATGGGCGTTCGTCGGGATCGTCGGCGGCGGCATCCTGCTCCTGGGGCTGATCATCCCTGCCGCGCTGATCGCGTTCCGCAAACCGAGCTGGCGTCTCCCGGCCGAGGTCGAGGAGGAGAAGCCATGAGTCCCAAGGCGATCTATTGGACGGTCGGGGCGGTGCTCGCGGTGTTGCTGGTGGTGATGCTGGTCAGCTTCGACTACGACCGCAACAGTCCCGAGGCGCGGGCCAAGGCGACGAGCCTCATCGCAGCGTATGAGGCGAACGGGCTCGCGACGCCCTTCTCGGTCGATGAGGTCGCCAAGGTCCTCGGCGACGACGGCGGGACGGTCTGTGCGGCCGCCGGGAGCGAAACACAGTTGGGTCAGCTCAAGACTCAGATCGGGGTGGGCGGTGAGTTCTACGTCCGGCCGATCATCGTGAAGCAGAACGTGTTCGAAGGGTTGCGGTTGATCGTCGAGATCTACTGCCCGGAGAACATCGCCACCGTGCGCGATTTCATCGCAGATCAACGTTATGCATGATGGGTGACGAGCGTCGGAGAACACGAATCCACAGTCGAGAACCGAGGGACGGCGATGAGTGACGAAGCCTTGCGTGACCGAGTCCACGACCTGATGCCCAGGGCACAGGCGGATCTGACCGAGATGGTGGGATTTCGCTCGGTCCACGATGCGGCACAGTCCCCGCCCGAGGAGTGCGACAAGATGGTCGACTGGTTGCTGGAGGCATTCAGCTCGGTCGGGCTCGCCGACGTCGCGGCCCACGAGACGTCGGACGGGAGCAAAGCGGTCACCGGCAGTCTTTCCGGCCCCGACGACGCGCCGACCGTCTTGCTGTATTTCCACCATGACGTGCAGCCGCCTCTCGACGATGCAGCGTGGGATTCGCCGGTCTGGTCACTGACCGAGCGAAGTGGCCGCTGGTACGGCCGCGGCGCGGCGGACTGCAAGGGGAACATCGCAACGCACCTGACGGCTTTGCGGGCACTCGACGGCGACATCCCGGTGAACATCAAGATCATCGGCGAGGGGTCCGAGGAGCAGGGGACCGGCGGGCTCGAGGACTTTGTGCCGAAGAATCCCGAACTGCTGAGCGCCGACGCGATCCTGGTGTGCGACGCCGGGAACTTCGCGGTGGGACGACCGAGCCTCACCACCAGCCTCCGGGGTATCGCGAACATCGTCGTCACGGTCGAAACACTCTCGTCGGCAATGCACTCCGGCATGTTCGGCGGTGCGGCACCCGATGCGCTGGCGGCGCTCATCGCCATGCTCGCAAGCCTCCGCGACGCGGACGGCAACACCACGGTAGCGGGCCTGCAGTCGGACGCGATGTGGGATGGCGTCGACTACCCGGCAGACGCGTTCCGGCGTGACGCCACCGTGCTCGACGGCGTGGACCTCGTCGGTACCGGACGAGTGTCCGACATGGTCTGGGCGCGCCCGGCCGCGACCGTTCTGGGTATCGACTGTCCGCCGGTGGTGGGGTCGTCGGCGGCCGTCCAGGCGAAGGCCCGCGCGCGCATCAATCTCCGTGTGCCGCCCGGCATGAATGCCCGACACGCGCAGGACGCGCTCATCGCACACCTGCAGGACGCCGCGCCCTGGAACGTTAAGGTGTCGTTCGAGCGGGAGGCCGACGGGTCGCCGTTCACCGGTTCCACCTCCGGACCCGGTTTCGACACCATGGTCGACGCCATGAAGAACACCTACGGCACCGAGGTGCTGCTGCAAGGACAGGGCGGATCGATCCCGCTGTGCAATGTGTTCGC
Source organism: Gordonia sp. SID5947 (assembly GCF_009862785.1). Taxonomy (NCBI): domain Bacteria; kingdom Bacillati; phylum Actinomycetota; class Actinomycetes; order Mycobacteriales; family Gordoniaceae; genus Gordonia; species Gordonia sp. SID5947. The sequence continues at coordinate 3,745,270 of NZ_WWHU01000001.1, forward strand.
CGAGACGTTCCCGGACGCGGAGATCATGTTGCTCGGCGTGGAGGAGCCGCTCTGTCTCATCCACGCACCGAACGAGAGCGTGGACCCCACCGAGATCGAGAACATGGCGGTGGTGGAGGCGAAGTTCCTACGTGATTATCCCGCCCGACTCAGCCGGAGCTGAATCGTGCCACCAGTAGGTCCTTCAATTGGGGACGGCTCGCGGCCACCAAGGTGAACACCGCCTCGCGGGAGAGCCGTTCGGGGTGGTTGCCGCGGAGCAGGCCGCGTCCGCCGTCGGCGGTGACTAGCGCGGCCGAGGCGTCGAGAGCGAGCCGGGCAGCTTCGGCACGCGCCGAGATCAGCACCGCCGCATCGGTGATTCCCTCGTCGAGGCGGGTGCGTACGACGCTGCCGCGTTCACGCAGCGAGCGGGCGGCGTCGGTGTGGCCCGAGATGTCGAGGAGTGCGGCGCATCGCCGGAGCAGACCCAGTGGGAGGGTGCCGTTGAGCCGGACGCCCATGTTCTGCGTCGCGAAGAAGTCGTCGAGTGTCACCTCGCTCACCACTCGATGATCCGGTATGACGAGACCGTCGACTTTCAGTGCAACCGTTCGTGTTCCGTCCGCGGCACCCAGGTGCAGCGGGGTGACGCTGATGGCTTCCGGGACCGCCGAGATCGGCAGGATCGCGGCGATCACATCGTCGGTTGCCACGTCACGCGCGGAGATCTGCAGCAGATCGACGACGCCCCAACCGCTCACGAATGGCGCGTACCCGTCGAATCGCCATCCGCCGTCTACCCGCGTTGCCCGCATCCGCGGTGGGGTGGGAACCACCCCCGCATAGGCCACCCCGGCCCGCAGGCGCCCGGTGGTCGTCGACTCGAACAGCTCATCCCGCAATGGCGCATTGGAGGTGCCCGCCAGCGAGATCACCACGCCGTGATGCTGCAGCCAGGTGAACGCAGTCGTGAGGCAGCCGCTGGCCATCACTTCGATGATCTCGACGACGTGCGCGAGATCCAGTCCCGGACCACCGGAACCCTCCGGTGCCGCGATGCCGAACATCCCGGCATCGGCGAGTGCGTGCCAGTGGCTCGACGGGATCACGCCGGTGTGATCGACCTCGGCGGCCGCCGGGAAGAGGAGCTCGTCGGCCAGACGGTAGGCATCCTCGAGCAGTCGGGTGCGCCGCTTCTCGGGATCGGTGCTCACCTCGTCAGCGTACGACGATCTCCGGCCACCAACCGCTCATTCTTGTCGGTGCTCCGGGATATGGTTGGGGTCAGTTGATGGTGATGTGGGTTGTCGTTTCCGATGACGGGCAGTTGTTGTTGGTGTCCTGATGGTTTCGATCTGTGAAGGCCCACTGTCGTGTTCACCTGTTCTGATCCCGATGCTGCCGTGGCGGCGATCGCGTCGACGTCGCCGGGTGAGCTCGGCGAGGCCGCGCGTGCGCACCTGCGATCGAGCCGCCGGCATGAGGCCCGTTCGTTGCTGGCGGCCCACCGCCTGGGTCAGGCCGTCTATGACGACATGGTGATGTCGCTCAGTGCCACCGGACAGATGCGGGTGCGCCACGGCGCCGACAAAGCGGCCATCGGTGAGATCTCGCTGCAGTTGGGGATCTCGCGCACCAAGGCCGGTACCTGGTTCAACCTCGGTGACGCCCTGCAACGCCTGCCCAAGATCCGGCGGGCCTATCTGGCCGGCGACCTCAGCACCCACCGCATGTCGACAATGGTCTACGCCGCCCAGACCGCACCCGACACCATCACCGGCGAACCGACACCGGTCGACCCCAGCGGCTCCGACGGTCCTGAACCTGCCGGCCCCGAACTTGCCAACCCCGACATTGCCCACCCGGATGCTGTCGACCCGGAACCCGGCGATTCTGGTGAGCTGCCGGATTCGGGTGCGCGCGGCGCGGTGTCGCAAGCTGATGCCGATGATGTGCCGGTCCTCGATTTCGAGGACCTGGCCCTGGAATTGTCGTCGCGACCGACCACCGACCGAGTGTTCACCGACCAACTCGCCGACATCGTCATCAGCCTCGACCCCGACGCCGCCACCGAGGCCCGCCACGAGTTCGCCGACGCCTGGCAGAACCTCACCGTCACCGCCGACGCAGCCGGACACATGAACCTCGACGCCTGTATACCCGCCGAAGACGGCGTTCACCTGACCCAGCGGATCACCGCGCTGATCGCCGCTCGCATCTGCCGCCGCGACCCCCGCCGCATCGGACAACACCGCGTCATGGCCCTCGCCGAGATCATCGGCGTCCCCGGCAAAACGCTCACCTGCGGCTGCGGCCACGGCAACTGCCCCACCCAGCCACCCACCGACCCGGTGACCGCCCCACACCGCGGCGACAGCAGCCACGAAGATACCGGCGACCACGTCTCGAACGACGGTGCAGCCGAGGAGATTCCGGTCGACCGTCGCTCAGACAGTCCGGTGGGCAAGGATGTGGCGCCGAACCTGATCGTCGACCTCACCGACCCCACCGTGCCGCGACTACGTGGTTACGGTGCGATCGATCCTGCCCTGGCCACCACGCTGGGCGAGCACTCCACACCCATCACCGCTCCCGACGACGGCAATCGCAGCGGCAATGGCAATGGCCACCGTCGCCCGTCTGGCCTGATCGTCGTCACCAACCGCGGTCCCGCACCACCGGCCGATCCCACCGGGCACGGCGGCCACCAGCATCCACCACCCGGAGCGTGGACCTATAAGCCCGCCGCACGGTTACGCAATCAGATCCTGCATTCGGACCACACCTGCCGATACCCCCTGTGCAGCAGATCTTCTCACGAATGCGAACTCGACCATCTCGTGAAGTTCGACCACGCCCACCCACCGGCCGGCGGCTGGACCGTGGACATCAACCTCGTACCCCTGTGCACACCCGACCACCACCGCAAACACCAAGCACTCTGGACACCCACCGTGCACACTGACCGCACCATCACCTGGCACAGCCCGACCACCGGCCAGGACATCATCACCTACCCGCGATGAAATCCTGGCCGGCCGTCAGGTGGCGAACGTCAGTACGGTGCGCTGTCAGAGTTGTCCGCTGTCAGAGTGCGATGTCAGACCGTGCAGAGCGGCGAATGGTCGGTCCGTCCACCTGTGGTCGGCGACACGAGGAAGGTGCACGAATTGAAACCGACCTTCTCGATCTCGCCGCGTAGCATGCGCAGAGTCGAGGTCGGGACGACCTTGTCGCGGGAGAGCAGGAACCCGGATGTCCTGGTTGGGTCGCCGACGACGGCGAATCGGTAAGGGTCGGTGGGATTCTTGCCATCGGCGACCCACGCGACGATGTAGTTGGGTGCATTGCCCGGATCGAAGCTGACCGGAACCTGCGGGAACTTCACGGACAGCTGGGCTTTGGTGACCGGGTCGACGACGGTGGCGCGACCCTGCACCCGATTGCTCTGGCCGGTGAAGGTCGTGCAGGTGTTCTCGACGCCGATCGTCTTGGCATCGATCGGCGTGTATGTGGCCTGGGTGTCCTTGGCGCAGTTCACGTTGAAGAACGCCGGCACCGCGGCGAGTTGCCACCACGAACCCAGATACCGCTGCGTGTCGAGTTTCGGAATCGGCTGTAGGGGAGCGGCCGAGGCCGACGCGCTGGTCGCGAACAATGCGCCGAGCGCGAGGGCTGCAGTCGCGAGCAGCGTGAGCAGCGGGCGGGTCGTGCGGGTGATGCGCATGGAGGCTCCGTTCGGTGTGCTGTGTGTGGTCAGCGATTCGGAGCCGCCGTCGGCGTGGATGGGTCAGTACTCCTCGGCGGGCTTCCACGTGGCGACCGCCCAGATCACGACGAGGTCGATCGCGATGATCAGGAGCGCCCACAACGGGTAGTAGGGAAGCCACAGGAACTCCGCGATGATCGACACCGACGCGATGACGATCGCCGCGACGCGTGCCCAGTCGCTGCCGACGGCCAGGCCGCCGGCTACGATGATGGCCAGAGTGCCGATGGCGATGTGGATCCAACCCCACGTCGTGAGGTCGAACTTGTAGACGTAGTCGCCACCGAGGACGAACAGATCGTCCCTGGCGACCGCGGAGATGCCCTGGAACACCGCGATCAGACCGCTCACGAAGATCAGTGCGGCCGCGACGATCGAGATCCCGAACGCGAAGCCGGTCTTGACTTCGTCGTCGGCGTCGCGGGCAGGTGTGGTCACGTCGGTTCTCTCGGCGGTCATGGTCGCCTCCCTTCGTTCGAACAGCAATCGGACGATAGTGCACGGTCAGATTAAGTTGCTGAAGCAAACGAATTGGCGTGAAACGCTACGTGCAGATCGAAACGTTATGTGGCGTCATGCGGATGATGCGAGCAGTATTTGGCGCTGACCAGCCGATTTAGTCCCATGGGGGCCATGGGGGTAAGCTATCGCAGGTTGCACACGGGGTGTGGCGCAGCTTGGTAGCGCGCTTCGTTCGGGACGAAGAGGTCGTGGGTTCGAATCCCGCCACCCCGACTCGGAGGATGAGGACTTGTCCGAATCCGACCAGAGCCTTCTTGTGGTTGAGAAGTAGTAGAGGCCCTGGCCAGGGAGACCTGGCCAGGGCTTCCTCGTTTTCGGGCTCTCCGCGGCTGTAGGTGTGTGACCATGGGTTATGCCGACACTTCTGACCTCGGATGAGCTCGATATCCGGATCCTCTTCACCGAAGCTGCGTCCGAAGTCGCGACGTTCGTGCGCGAGGTGATTCGGGAGCGCCAACCCATCGGTTTGTCGACGAACGCGGCTCACGACGTCTACGTCGTCAATCTCGCAAACGTCAAACAGTTCGCGCTGGCAGAAGTCGCTCGGGACGACGAGTCTCTGGCCGACGATCTGCTGACGGTCCTGACGTCGCTCGCCGAGTTGCGCGATCAAGCAGGCGGGCAGGCATAGCGTCCCGCGGTCATCAGCTCGGCGGAAAGGTGCCCTTGCGCTGGATACCGTCGTCGTAGGTGGCGGTCACGACGGTCGGCCCGCCGGTGGGGCAGCAGAAGGCGTCATCGTCGAGCCACCACCGGTACCGGACGCTCACCGAGCGGTGGGTATACCCGGCGATGCTCGTATACGAGTACGGCGTGGACTCCACGGTCCCCACGAACTCACCGCCGTGGAACAACAGCACGCGGCTGGTGGCCGTCGCATCGTGGTATCCCGACCCGGTGACCAGCACGAAATCGAGATGGCAGCCGTCGGCGAGCCGGTTGTCGGAGGACGTCTCGACCTGCCATTCACCCCCGTTGGGGTCGGCGCCCAGCGACGCGACGGCATCGTCGACCAGCGCGGAGTTCGCGTCCAGGCACACCCCGTGGCCGCTGCCGGCAGGCGGAGCCATCGGTCGCGGGCCGGTGCCGGGCGCGGTCATGTGCGTCGGCGCCGCAGTGGTCGGTAGCGCAGCAGTCGGCACCTCAGGGGTCGGCACCGATGTCGTCGGCGACGCGTCCGGGGGTGGGGCCTCGTCGGTGCGGCACGCCGTCGCCCCGATGAGCAGCGTCGTTGCGAGCAGCACGGCGGCGGCGAGGCGCGCGCCGCGAAGCGCCGGCAGGATCGTCATGGTTGGCCCCTGGTGGTCGATCTCCCGACCTACCCGGTCTATCGCTGCCGGCGCCGACGCGGTTACCGCGTATGCGGACGAACCTAGGTGTTGCCCTTGCCCTCGGTGTCGTCGAAGAACGACCACTCGCCATCGTGCTCGACCTCCATGCGCCAGCCGAGCTCGGTGTTGTCGGCCTTCTGGTCGACGAACCAGGCGTGCGCATCCTCGGCACTCTCGATGTCGCGGGTCGCGACGACGTCACCTTCGGGGTTGATCACTCGGTAATTGGCCATGCCCTCGGCGTACCCAGACCGGTGGGCGGCGAATCATGCCGGCACCGATTCCGCCAGGGTGGCCGGGGTGTACTTCTCCCGCTTGATGCTGCGCCCCGGCATCCGGCGGCGTTTGCATGCTTTCACCCCGGCATCGACCATCGCGGGCGGACCGCAGAGGTACGCGACGTAGCCGCGCAGACTGTCGAAGTCCTCGACGAGCGCTTCGCCGACGTACCCTTGCCGTCCCGACCAGGACTCGCGGCTGAGGCACGGTTCATACCGCACGCCGGGATGCGTACGGCTCAACGACTCCCAGAGCTCGACGTCGTAGAGGTCCCGCTGGTGTCGCACACCGTGATACAGGTGGATCTCGCGCCGGGGATCGCGTTCGAGCGCGTCGAGAGCGATCGAGGTGAGTGGCGCGAGGCCGGTCCCGCCGGCAAGGAGGATCATCGGGCCGTCGGCGTCGACGTCATGGACGAAATCGCCCCACGGACCGCGCATCTCGACCGGCTGGCCGTGTGTCAGCGCGTCGAAGATCCACCCGTCCGTCGCGAGCCCGCCGGGTACCCGCCGGATGTGGAACTCGAGGCGGTCGGCGCGACTGGGCGGATTGGCCATCGAGTACTGCCGCACCGCACCGGTGCCGGGTACCACGAACTCGATGTATTGTCCGGCCGAGAACTGGAGCGGTTCGTCGATGCCGACCGTGAGGGCGATCGTCTCGTCGGCGAGCGTGCGGATCTCGTGGACCGTTCCGCGCATGTCCCGCAAAACATGTCGCGGGCCGGTCGCGCCGTCGAGCGGTACCTCGATGCGCGTATCCGACGTCGGCGACGACTGGCACGCCAGGACATGACCTGCGGCCTGTTCCTCGGCCGACAACACCGTCTCGGATACCGCAGGTTGATCGACGCTGCCGCACAACACCTTCACCTTGCATGTGCCGCACGTGCCCTGGTTGCACGAATTGGGCAGGTATACGCCGTTGCGCAGGAATGCGTCCAACAGGCGCTGGTCTCCGGCGCACTCGACGGTGCGCGGATCGGACCCCGTGACCTCGACCGTGTACGACATCGCCGTCATACCTCCCACGTGACATGAAGCGAGGTGGGTCCGCGAAAGCCCCAGCCCCAGAACTCGACGTCGTTGTCCGTGTCGCGCTCCAGCGTGGGGATCGAGTCGAACAACTCCTCCAAGCCGATCCGACACACGTGATTCGCGAAATAGATTCCCGCACAAGCATGATTGCCGGCACCGAAGGCAAGGTGCGGTAGCGGAGGCCGGGTGATGTCGTAGGCCGACGGCGCCTCGTAGACGGTGTGGTCGTGGTTGGCCGAGCCGTACGACATGAGCACGACGGAACCGGCGGGCAGCGAGACCCCGGCCACCTCGACGTCGGTCGTGCTGATGCGCGCGGTCGCCGACCAGATCGGCGACGTCCAGCGCATGCCCTCCGAGATCGCCCGCGGGATGAGCCCGGGCTCATCGGCGACCTGCTCCAACTGATCCGGCCGCGTGAACAGACCGACAAGGGTCGAGGCCATCGCGTGTCCGGGTTCTTGCATCGCGCCGAGCAGATACACGTAGAGCGTCGGGTAGATGTAGTCGCGATCGCGGGTCTCGCCCTCGGGCATCCCGTCGTGCAGCCAGTGGCTGATCGCGCTGTCGTCGGGGTGGTCGATCCAGTGATCGATCAGGGGGTCGACGATGGCGCGGATCTCCTCCTTGGCCTGGTCGCCCTCGTCGAAACCCTCCGGGTTGGTGAACTCGCCGTTCTCGTCGACACCGGCGTTGGTGAACGAGCGCGACAGCTTGTGGAACCAGTCGCGGAGCTGGTCTGAACTGACCTCGCGCAGTCCGAGGAGATCTCCGAGAGCGCGCACCGACACCGGCTCGCAGTACTGCGCGACGAGCTCGGCCTCACCCACGTCCTCGAACTCCTCGAGGTAGCGGCGGGCGATCGGGCGGACGAGGTCATCGATCCATCGGTCCACCTCCTGCGGCTGCAGCGCAGGGTCCACCATGGACCGCAGGTCCTCGTGGATGGCGCCGTTCACACCGATGACAGCGGGATGACCGAATGTGCGGCCGCCGGCCTTGGTGATGATCGCCTCGAAGTCGTCGCTGGTCGCGATCTCGCGGCAGATCTCGGCGGTGCTCGCGACGTACGACCCGAGGACCGGCACGTAGGCGAGCGGTGCCTCGGCGCGGAGTCGTTCGTAGACCGGGTAGGGATTGCGCTCGAGCTCGGTCATGGTGATGTCGTCGAGCCAGGAAACGGTCGTGGTCATGGCTGTGCTCCTCGTCGAAGGTCGGCCGCTGCGGGCCAGGTGCCGACAGACGCTAGGGGTTCTCGACGCGTCGATCGATACGTCCTGCGCGACGACGAGACACATCACGCGAGCAATCTGTGATCTGTATCGCACGACCTCGCCGGGATGCGGTAGAACACAAAGACCATGTCCACAACCGAGCAGCTCGTGGGTACCCGGGATTGGGAAACAGCGCATCAGGCGGTCGCCGATGCGTACTTCCCGCACGAATTGCGCGCACTCGACGAGCGTGACGAGGTCGACCTCGATCTTCGTACGATCGAACTCGGTGGCGTGACCATCGGCCGTCTCACCTGGGGCACCGCCGTGTCCATCGCGTGTGACTATCCCGGCGCATACGAGGTCAACGTTCCGCTGACGGGACGCCTGCACTCCCGCAGCGGGTCGGACGAGTTGGTCTCCACGCCGGGACAGGGAACGATCTTCACGGCGGACCGGCCGTCGTTGATCACCCGCTGGACCGCCGATTGCCACGTGGTCGGGGTCAAGTTCGACGCCGACCACCTCGAGCGTGAGGCCGACCGCATCCACCTGTCTCCGATCCGCCGGCGCCTCTCGCTTCCGGAGCGGCTCGACGTCTCGGGCGCCGACGGCGCGTCGTGGCTGAATCTGGTGACGGCCCTCTCCGCTCAGACTCGGGATCCCGTCGACCTGCTCGCCAATCCCTTGGTCGGCCCGCAGCTCGCCAGCGCCGTGACCACCGCGTTTCTCCTGGCGGTCACTCCTGAGGCGGCGGAATCAGACGGGCACATGCGACCGGGGATGGTGAAACGGGTCCTCGACGCCCTGCACGACGACCCGGGCCGCGCCTGGACCCTCGCCGAGATGGCGGCGATCGGTGGGACGAGTGTGCGCAGATTGCAGGAGGCGTTCGCCGAGTTCGTGGAGACCACCCCGACCCGGGCCCTCGCCGACATCCGCCTCGACCGTGCGCGCGACGACCTCGACGTCGGCGACGTCACCGTCGCAGACGTGGCTGCGCGCTGGGGATTCAGCAGTCCGAGCCGTTTCGCGGCCGCCCATCGTCGGAGATACGGCGTCAACCCGTCCGAGGTGGTCCGCGGCAGCCAGCTGGGCCGGCCAGCATGGGACAGCGGGCGAACAACACCACCAATCGATTGCCCGTAGAACTTGGAGGCCGCGCGCCCCAGTGCGCGACGACGGCGCGCCACGAACCTGGTCGCCTCGAGGTGGTGGTTCCCGGTCAGGTCCGTCGGATCAAGAAGGTGATCGGCGTCGCGGCGAGGGTGAGAATCGCTCCGGCGATGTAGAGATTGACGTAATTCTCGCCGCTGGTCGACCCCATGTAGAGGAACAGGGGTGCGATGAACGGTGCGAGGGTGAGCGGTAGGGACAACGAGATGTTCATGAAACCGATGTCTCGGCCGCCATTGTCGCGATCGCTGATGGTGGCGATGGTGTACGCCAAGGTGATACCGGCCGTGATCGAGAACCCGATCCCGTTCACCACCGACCCGAGGTAGTACACACTCAGATCGCGCGTGGCAACGACCAACAGCATCCCGATGGCACTGATGATGATGCCCGAGATGAGGATCGGGCGATGGCGACCGGTCCTGTCGGCGAGCCAACCCGCCAGAGGGCTGAAGAGAAGCGATGGCAGACAGGCCGCGGACATGGACAGGGCCACCACGGTTGCGATGTCGTCGGGGCCGACGCCCAGATGGAACTCGGCGAAGTAGACGGTGTACGTCGAGCCGAAGGCGTTGCCCAGTGTCAGTATGAAGAGACAGAGGAGCAGCCACGACAGGTCGGGCGAGTCCTTGGGATTGAAGTACAACTTCGAGATCACCCCGCGAACACTCCACGAGCGCGCAGGCTCTGTGGCCTGTTTGGGCACAGAGCGATCAGGGAAGGCGAGCAAGAATGCCGTCACGACGACCACGGCGAAGATCGCGGGCGCGACGACCTGCAGAAATCCGCTGTGCGGAACCATCGCAACGATGATGCTGCCGACAACCATCGCCAGCATGTTGCTTGCACCTGCAAAGCCGCTCAGAAGTCCCTGCTGGTGCTCGGGGACCCGATCGGTCACGACTGCGAACAGCGGACTCACGGTCGCAGGGCTGAAGCTCGACAGCAACAGCCACCCGACGACCAAACCGAACAGCGAGTCCGCTGCGCCCATGATCACGGCGCCGATGACGGTGCCGACGAGCCCGAGTGCGATCCACGGCGCGCGGCGCCCGAAACGACTGCGTGTGCGGTCGCTGAGCGCGCCGAACAGAGGCGTGCAGAAGGTCGCGCAGAGCATCCCGAGGCCAGACAGCAACGAGAACGTCGTCGTCTTCCCATCGGGTGCGACATCACCGACCCGCAGCGCAAGGGTTATGTAAATGGGGGTGTTGACGGCAGTCACCGCTGCCAGCGCGGCCAAAGTGTAGAGAGAGATGAACGACTTGCTCACCTCGTTCGGCGCGCCGATCTGCGGCACCGAAGTGTTGCCGTCGTACGGCACCGACGAGTCGGTGGACGTACCTCCCGAGTGGACCATGCTGCCTCCGAGTGGACTGTGTGGGGAGTGTCCGGCATCTCGCGCTCGGTGAGCGAGCGCGAGCGCGGGCACTCGTGTGCTCTAGATCTCACCTCGTCGGAATGTCTGTCGGATTGAAGTTGCGCGCCAATCTTTCGGATCACCGCGCCAACGAGAGGCCGATGGAGGTGGCGACACTGCCCCACGAGGGCCGGCAGAAGAGACGCAGCGGGCGCTCGCGTGACGAGCAGGAATCAGCCTGCTTGAGGATGGGTGTGGTGCAAGGCGCGAAACTCGGTGGTCGTCATCCCGTACGTTCGTTTGAACTCACGACCGAAGTGGCTCATGTCCGAGTAGCCCCAGCGAGCAGCGATGTGCTGAACCGTGCTCATGCTGGTGAGGAGTTCCTGGCGAGCGCACTCGAGGCGAGCGGAACGGACCATGCTGCCGAAGCTCCTGCCCGGCCCGTCGAACAGTCGGTGGAGCGACCGTACGGAGATTCCGTGGGCGGCCGCCGCGTCAGATGGGCTGATCGGCCCGAAAGGGAGGCGGCCGTTGACCCAGTTCTCGACGCGCTGACGCATCGTGTCGCTGACCGCCTTCGAGTCGGCGAGCTCCTCAGGCCGGATCGCGCCGATCAGCAGACCCACCGCCGCGTTCCGAATCGCCAGCGCATCGGCCGCCGACATCGCGGCCGGCTGGCTGAGCACCGAACTGAGCAGGTCCGCCAGCACCCGGGCCGTCGGTCGTGCCTGCGGTGACACAGCGTGAGCGTAAGTCTGTCCAGAGCGGTAGCCGGAGGCGGCCAGAGCCTCTTTGGGGACGAAGAGGACGGTCTGCTCTTTGACGATGTGGACGGAATGCTCTGCCACGGCCGCGTTATCCCAGATGCCCATCGATTCATGCAGACTCATCACTGGCGTGTCATCGCGCCACTGCACGTCTTCCCCGGTGGGCGGCCAGGAGGCCAGAAATCCGACATAGTCCCCGGCGTCGGAATTGCGCCGATACCGGGCCCGGTATGGACTCGTCTTGAATCTCACGACCAGTGTGTCGTCGACCCAGCGCCGGGTCATGTCCCCGCCGAACGGTCGTTCGTAGGGGAGGGGATCTACTCGGTCTCCGAGGTAGCTGCTCGCGAAGAAGTGACCCCATTCGTCGAGTCGGTCCGACGAGGCATCCGGTTGCAGTCTGAGTGACTCGAGTCGGGATTCGACCACGTCACCATCTCCTTCACTGTGACTCTGAACCGCTCACGGAAGCGCATGGACGCGCCGGAGCGGGCAGAACATGTCGAACGAAACAAACGGAACGAACGTTCACATGTTCATCAGGCAGTGTAAGGCATGCCGTGGTCGTCGCGCATCACGCGTCAGCCACCGGGAGTTTGGATGGAGTTTCCCCCAGCGAGTGCCCTGCGACGTCGGAGCCGGGCGATTCTCAGAAGAGCGACCCGGTGGGCAGTCCGGTGTCGCGGAGGTGGGGTGTCTCGTTGACAGTGACGATCATTCGTCCTGTGTCGCCGCCGACGACGCGGGTGATCGACGTGTACAGCGGGTAGAAGAAGCCGGTCTGTTCCCATGGGAGTTTGAGCATCGCTGCCGTGTACCTGGCGATGACGCCGCTGTGGCAGAACACTGCGACGACATCCTTCGGATGGCGGGCGATCATGGCGTCGATACCGGTGACGACGCGTTCGTGAAAAGTCTCCAGCGGCTCGTAATACTCGGGCCAGTCCGTGGCCGAAAGGCCGTCGCGCCACCGCGGATCGCCCGCGGCTTTCAGCTCTTCGGCAGGGATGTAGTGCGCCGCGCGTGTGTCGTTCTCCGTCACGGCGGGCTCGATGATGGGCGTGATCCCGAGCTTTCGAGCGAGGGGGGCCGCGGTCTGTTGTGCGCGTCGCATGGAGCTCACGTAGATGGTGCTGATCGGCTCGGACCGGAGGTACTCCCCCAGCAGTTCCGATTGCGCGTGGCCGCGCGGATCGAGATCGGGATCCGCGTAGCCGTTGTCGACGTTCACGCGGGTCGGCAGTCCATGTCTGATGAGTAGCAGTTCGGTCATCGGTCGTCTTTCACGCGTCGGTCGGCGCCATAGCTGGAAGTGTTGGTGAGTAAGGATTCGTATCGGCGACCTGTCCGCTGGAGCCAGAGACGCTGAAACTTGCGAAGCGCGTGTGCGACCGGATAGAACCGTGCGTCACTCCGGAAGTTGTCGCGTGCGCGGTCTATATCGATGTCTATGGAGTGCTGGCGTCTGATCGCCGCTGCGAAAGGCTCGCACCAATTCTCCAACGCTTCGCGGTGCAGCAGCGCGACGAGATCGTACAAGACGAACTCGAGCTCGGTGTATCGCGGAAGCCATTTCCGGGTCTCGCGATCGAGGAGCGGCCGGACGAGGAGCGGGTACTCCTGCGAGAAGCCGTCATCCGGGAATCGGACCCTGTCGTCCTCATCTAGTAGGAAGGGAGTGGACAGGTCGAGGTACCAGACCCGATCACCGTGCCATACCCAGTTCGATGCCTGGGCGTCGAATGCGACCCCGGGCCGCACGACCTTGCCCGCCGCATCCACGATCGCTTCGACGACCGGATGGTCTGCGTCGGGAGTCTGTGCCTTGAGGATATTGCTCACGAGCGACTCGGGAGGCATCAAGGGTTGGCAGTGGTAGACGACCGCGCTGC